>JAHFMX010000028.1:0-3503 GCA_023267635.1 bacterium
TCATCTCAGGGGGGAACTGGGCAACGGAGTCAATTATGCCAGAGAGTTGGGGATACCAACCCCGCGATCTTACGCACATCAAAGCGATTTACCGTAAATTCACGAAACGTACTCTCAGTGGTCTCCCGACTTGTGGAATTATTAAGTACAACTTCTATAAGTGGGTTAAGCGAATACGCACGGTCAATTTGCTCGACTACTTCGAGTACAACCGCACAGAAGCAATCAAAACTCTCGAAAAAGAATATGGTTACCAAAGCTACGGGGAAAAGCATCACGAAAACATCTTCACGCGCTGGTTCCAAAACTTCTACCTCTATGAAAAGTGGGGCATCGACAAAAGGAAAGCACACCTATCCTCTGAAATTATCTCAGGGCAAATCACCCGCAAAGAAGCACTTAAAGTCTTAGATGAACGCCCAATTTACCCCGAACTAGGAGTAGAGGGACGAGTAATGAAGTACCCAAAACATGAGTACACAGACTATCCAACTGATGAAAAACTGTGGAAGTTCCTAAGTAAAGTAATAAAATATGCGCGTTCTTTCTGAATTTGATACCTCAGTACGGAGAGCACTCTCTGAGATAGACCCAAAATGGGAGAAGTATAACGGTTTAATAGTCTGTGGCACTCACTCACCTAAAAATGTAGAAGAAGAAATAACCGCTATTCGTGAAGCGAGAGAAAAGAAACTCCCCTTTTTGGGAATATGTCACGGACACCAGCTCGCCGCCATTGAATACGCTCGCCATGTACTCGGCATACAAGATGCTTGCTCAGAAGAGTGGGGAAACGGTACAGAAGTAGTCATCAAGTTAAACGAACTGAAAGTAGGACTCTATGGAGGTGAATCATACTGGAATCATTACGAAGTGAAAGAAGGATTTGATGAACTTTGGAAGAAAGAGGACAACTTCATTACTTGCCAATTCCACCCAGAATACAACAGTAGTAAAGAACGTCCACACCTTTTATTAGTAGACTTCTTGAAATATGCAAAGTTGGCAAATTAGAGTAGCACCCTCACTTGGAGGTGGATTTGAAAGGACACCACACGAAGCATGGGGTATTAAAGATAGACATAATTGGGCAGGAAACTGTGTATTCTTTGGACTCTATGGTATGAAGGACTTTCACGAACTGATGACACATGAAGGACACAAAGCTATTTTATGGTGTGGCTCGGACATTCGCCACTACATAAATGGTTATTGGCTTGATAGAGAGGGAAAGTATAGAATATCACCTGAAGCACTAGCATCTTATCTTAATTCACTAGAAAACTATGTGGAAAACAAAGTAGAATATAACGCACTGAAAAAGGTGGGCATAGAATCTAAAATAGTCCCCTCATTCCTTGGAGATGTAACAAAATATAAAATAGAATACCAACTAAACAATGTAGAACTGTACACATCAGTCTCAGGAGATGATTTTAAACTCTATGGATGGGACAAAATAAACAAACTAGCAAAGGAAAATCCCAAAGTAACCTTTCATCTTTACGGAAACAAAACAAAATGGAAATCACCTCACAAGAATGTTATAGTTCATGGGAGAGTACCACAAGAACAACTTATAGCAGAAACAAAGAAAATGACAGGAGCATTACGACTTACTAAATTTGATGGCTTTTCAGAAATCGTTGCTCGCTCACTTCTCTGGGGGCAATATCCTGTTTCAACTATACCCTATCCATACACGATAGAACCACAAGACATTCACACCCTTTGGGACAATAAGCACCCCAATAGGGAAGGTCGAGAATGGTTACTCAAGAATGTAAACAAATACCCCTGGAATGCTAACCTCAACTAACAAACATACGAAGTATTGGAAAGATAGGAAAATCAACTGGCAAGAATCCTATCAGTCTACATGGGACCACCCCCATCGCTCTCTTATCGTGTGGATGATAAAGTCAATACCTTTTATTTCCCTATGGGAAGTAGGGTGTGGTGGCGGTGCTAATCTCATAAAGATAACAAACGAATTAAAAGGCAAACAGCTTGGTGGCTCTGATATAAATGAAGATGCTATTAAACTTTGCCGAGAAACATTCCAAGGTGGCTTATTCCATGTAGAATCAGGGGATAATTTGATGATGTCAGATAAAAGTGTTGATATAATACTTTCAGATATGTGCTTGATTTATGTAGACCCAGTCAAGATAGATAAGTACCTTAATGAATTTAAAAGAGTTGCCCGCAATTATATCGTCCTCTGTGAGTTTCACTCTAACTCATGGTGGAAACGTCAACGAGCTAGACTCGGTGGGTATCACATATATAATTATAAGAAACGCCTAGAAAAACTTGGCTACTATGACATTATGGTACAGCACATACCAGAGCAATACTGGCCTGGAACAGACAAGAACACAGAGTTTAGAAGCATTATTACCGCGAAATTACCATGAGACATTTTCTATACACACCATTCACAGGATTAGGCTTATATGGCGGAAGTAGAGGAAACTCGTGGCTTCGTGACCGTATTGCAATCTTCAAACAGTTTGTAGTACCAAGTCTACAAGCTCAAACTAACCAAAACTTTACACTATGGCTTTCATGGCGTAAGGAAGATAGGGGGAATAAAGATATACAACTCTTAGAACTTTACCTCAAAGGCATATTCAGCTATGACCGTGTAGTATTCACCTATTCTGGGATATGTTTTTGGGATGATAAATACCCCGATGAAGAAGCTCGACCACGACTTCTTTCAGCACTTCACGGCTCAATGAATGAGCTTATAAACTATATAGGCGATGTAAAGGATGTTGTGTATACCATTCAACCGTCTGACGATTGCTATTATTCAGGTATGGTGGACGAAATACAAACACTCTTTAAAAATACTGACTTTCAGTGCATAGGATACAAACATGGGTACATAATGAACTACCAGACATTAGAGATTAAAGAATACAATCCTCTTACCAATCCACCATTTGTCTCTATTAGGATGCCAAAAGATTTATTCATTGACCCATTTAAACACGCACAATTCACAGCCCTCAAACAAGACTCAGGCAAATACAAGAAAGGAACACCATGCCCTAGTCATGAATACTATGGAGAATGTATGAAATACCTACAAATCCCTAAACGTGGTTTTCTTGTAGGGACTCACGGGCAGAACATAAGCACACACTTCAATATACCGTATGCAGGTGAACCTGTGGACAGAGAAATACTGGCACAGTTTGGCTTATTATTAGTAAAACCAATAAAAATATGCTATAGTATACGCAAACAGATCATGAAGAAACTCCCGTACAGAGTACAAAGGAAACTTCGGTACATCTTTGGGGAGAAAATCTACCAAAACATTTATAAACTAATACATGGATAATGTTTAACAAGAAAAAAAGATACTTTGAAGAAATGCTTAAAGATGCCGATAAGGTAATCTGGGACTTAGAATTTAAGAAATACACCGCACTTAATGAGCGTGAGGTTATTCGTAGACAATATGACCAAGCACAAGACGCATTAGC
>JAHFMX010000028.1:3603-8020 GCA_023267635.1 bacterium
CGATAAGAACTATGACCCACAATGGTTTCATGATATCTTGGCAGACAAACTACAAGATGTGTATGAGCGTGTTCTTAAAGGAGAAAGTCCACGAGTAATGATTACTGTACCGCCAAGACACGGTAAATCAGAACAAGCTACAAAGAAATATCCATCTTGGGTATTAGGTAAAAGCCCAGAGTTTCCTATCATTGTCTCGACCTACTCACAAGACCTATCTACAAAGTTTGGGCAAGGTACAAGGGACATTATGAATAGCAAGAATTATCAAGCTATTTTTAAAACTAGACTCAGACAAGATAGCAAAGCAAAAGCATCGTGGATGACAAGTGATGGAGGAGGTTATGAAGCGGTAGGAGTGGGTGGAGCTATCACAGGTAAGGGATTTAAGATAGGAATAATAGATGACCCCGTAAAGAATGATGAGGAAGCTGAAAGTGAGATAATCAGAGATAATGTATGGAACTGGTACACGACTACGTTCTATACTCGTCAAGAAGGAAACGCCGCGATTATCGTCATCCAAACACGTTGGCACGATGACGACCTAGCTGGCAGACTCATTAAACAACAAAAGGATGCACAAGAAGCTGGTGAAAAAGACTACGATAAATGGGAAATCATAAACTTTACCGCAATAGCAGAGCATGACGATGAGTATAGGAAACGAGGAGAACCACTATGGCCACAGAAATTCAGTATCGAACATCTCAATAAAACTAAGGCAGTATTAGGACCGTATAAATTCTCAGCTCTTTACCAACAAAATCCTGTGGATGAAGAAAGTCAGGAGTTTAAATCGTTCTGGTTTAAAGACAGGTCAATGCATGAAATAGAACGACTTACTACAAGGAGATGGCTCACCATAGACCCAGCATCTGCAATGCGTGGCGATTCGGATAACATAGGTGTGACACTCAACTTAGTAGATAGAGAGGGGAAGTGGAACTTCATGTGCTGGAAACTACGCATGAACGCACCAGAACTCATTGATTTTCTTTTTAAGATGCATACAGACTATCAATTTGAGAAGGTCGGGATAGAAGAAGGATCATACCAACAGGTCATAAAACCGTTCTTGGACAAAGAAATGCGAGCACGCAACCACTACTTTGAAGTAATAGAACTTAAACATGCTCAGCAATCAAAGGAATTACGCATCCGAGGACTTATACCATACTATTCAAGTGGTACAATATATCATATTGAAGGAAAGTGTTCAGACTTAGTAGAAGAAGCGGTACGTTTTCCAAAAGGTGCACATGATGACGTATTGGACTCCGCTGCGTATCAGGTACAAATAGCAAAAGCACCACAGTTAGTACAACCAAAGGCAACTGAACCGTTATTAAGTTATTATCCAGAGATTGGGTTATGAGTAGATTTTGGAAAATTCGTATAGGGACGCTTCTGTGGGGATTTGCCACCTCACTGTATTTCACAGGCTCATTAGTAACTGCTATCCCCATGTTCTCAGTCATGGTAATAGGAAACTCAGTTATAATGTATTATTTTAGTAGATAGTCTAACCATAAAACATGAAGATATTGATTTCAGGAGACAAAGGATTTGTAGGAACAGAGACCAAAAAGTATATAGGAAACAAAGCAGACATTATTGGCTACGATATAATGGATGGATATGATATACGTGATGCTCAACAACTTGAAAGCGTGGTACAACAGACTAAACCAGACCGCATTCTACACTTGGCGGCGATTGCACGTTTCGCCGAAGCAGATAAAGACCCGTATCTTGCGTTTGAAACGAATGTACTCGGCACACGCAATGTTGCACTCGTTGCAGGTAAACATCACATCCCCGTTGTCTATGCGTCTACGGGTTCAGTGTACATGCCTATCTCAGAAATGCCACCACTCACGGGCATCCACGAAGGTATGCAAGGCAAGGGTAACTCAGTATACGGATGCACAAAGTACATGGGTGAAGAATACATTCGAGAATACTGCAACCCATACATCATCCTACGATACGCTCACCTATACGGTAGGGAAAAGCGACACCATGGACTTATCGGAGGTTTCATGGATAGGATCAACAGGGGACTTGCACCTACACTATACGGGGGAAACCAGTCCAATGATTTTACGTACATTAAGGATGTAGCACGGTTTAATTACATAGCTCTCACCGCACCGTGGGATGCACAGAACCAAGTGTATAATGTGGGAACAGGTGAAGAACTCACCGCAAAAGACGCTGGGGATATTGTGTGTAAATTCGCAGGGTATAGTGGTAAAATAGATACAGTAGCAGGTCGAGAAGTTGACCCACAACGGTTCTTTTACGATATGACAAAGAGTAAAGTAATGCTTGGTTTTGAACCTGAATATACCTTTGAAGTTGGTTTAAACGATATGTTTAAGGAGAATGAGCATGATTAAGTATTGGAACAAAGAGCTGTCGAATATTGGTGACTGTACTATCGGTGATAACTCGGTCATTCATTCCCATGTATGGATTGGGGATAGAGTTAAAATAGGTGAGCGATGCAAGATACAGGCATTTACATTCATCCCCACAGGAGTACGTATTGGTGATGATGTATTCCTTGGTCCACGGGTGACATTTACAAATGACAAATATCCACCGTCAAATGAATGGCTCATTACTACGGTTGGCAATCACGTATCAATCGGTGCAGGTGCAGTCATTCTTCCTGGCATAACGCTCGGTGATGGTTGCAAGATTGGTGCAGGAGCAGTAGTTACTAAAGATATACCACCTGGCGAAACCTGGGTGGGTAATCCCGCTCGAAAACATGGAGATTAAGCTGAACATTACAAATACCGAGAATGTATCTCGTCTCTCGTCATATCAAATAGGAGAAATAACTGACATACTTGAAGCGTTAGTAACTTCTGGTGGACTCACAGGAGTAAAGGGAGGTCAAACAATCATTCACTTTGACGCAGAGGGAATGTTCCAAAAGATTGAACTTAAATACTTTCCGTGGGTACGAAGAAGTAAGAAGTTTGACGAACGTAGGTAGGTTATAGTATAATACAGCTAAATATCCCTAACCTTACAATGGTGGGCGCAGTCATTTGCGCTCACTTTTTTTTATGCAATCACAAGACAATTTATCGGACAAAATGATGAAGCTCAAGCGTGAGGTGAAAACTGCACGTGACCATCAAGAGCGGAAACATACCGATTGGAATGACAACTATGAACTGTACCGAAATAAAGTACGCACCAATCGTCTAACACAACGACAAGCGGTCAATCTTCCTTTGATGAAGGAGACTATTAAAACTATTCTCTCAAAGATAGACGACCCACCACAAGTAGACTGGAAAGAGAAGAGTAGTGATGAGATGAAAGAACTCATCTACCAAGAGATATGGAATGAACAATACAAGAACCAAAAGATGGAGTGGCTTGATGTACTTGATAAAAAGAATGTACTCCTCTATGGACTCTCGACAAAGTTCCTTAACCCAGAAGATGACGGTGTAAAAGTAAATGTCCTAGATGTGTATGATGTAGTTTTTGACCCGCTGATGAACCCAATGGACACTGAAACGGCACGCTTCGTCATCCGTCAAAATATATTTAGGACATTACGCGAAATTATTGCCGATGAAAGGTACTCAGATGAAGGAAAGGAAGCACTTAAAATTTGGGCAGACACTCCAACGGCACTCATTCAATCTTCCGAAAACCTAAAAGAGTGGGAAAAGAAAATGGAACGAGCAAAGGCAATGGGAGTAAATCACGCAGACTTCCCAACATTTGCAGGGGGTGATGTGGTAGTAAATATATCAGAACACTATACACAATTCTGGGATGCAAAACAGAATAAGTTTGTACGTCACGTTGTTGTTTATGCGGATGAGTGGTGTGAACTACTAGACGAACCGCTAGAAGAACTTATTGGTGTAGATGAACTCCCCTTTGTGGTGTGGTATGAAGACCCTGAGACAAACGACATATACCCTGATGGTGTAGCAGATTTAGTGCGTACTCCAAATAAGGTAGTAAATGTGTGGTACTCGCAACTTATTGAAAATCGAACACTCCAAAACTTTCAGATGCACTGGTACGATTCTTCAATAGAAGGTTATACACCACAGACATACGAACCAGGTCCAGGGCGTATGCTTCCTGCACCAGGAGACCCCAACAAGGTGATTATGCCCGTACAAATAAACGGACTTGATGAAACCCTGACTGCACTTGATTATGTAACTCGTATCATTGAGCGTGGAAGTGGGGCAGTAGCAATAGACAAGGGAGTAGCAGAGGGAGGCACACAGACACTTGGAGAAGTAGAAATACTTGTAGGAAAGGCTATGGAACGCTCCGTGTCTATGCAGAAGTTCTACCGTGGCTCATGGTACGAGCTATGTAGAAAGTGGAATATGCTCATGCATGCCAACCCACCAAAGAA
>JAHFMX010000029.1 GCA_023267635.1 bacterium
CACAACTCACCTCTATTGTTCCCGTCAGTTGTTAGTGCTGCTGATACTTGTGTCATATTAGATTCTTCCTTGCTTAAGTCGAATAATGTCTCGATTTGTCATCTCGGCAAGATCTTTGACTTTGGTTTCTCGCTTGACAAGCTCTTTTTCTCTCTCAACAAGGACTCTCCTGTCGCCTTCGATCTGAATCCGATCAATCTTGATTTGATTCTTTATTTCTTTTGCTTTTTCCTCCTCTACTCCTATTATTTGATTAAATTCTTTTGCTCTTTCCTTAAATAGATCTTCAATCTCGAGCAATCTCTCGTAGAAAGAGGTGACAGTTCCAGCAAAGCTGTTAATTGACTGAGCAAACAGATGAATTTCATCGAAATTTACACCCGCTTCCTTAAGAATATATTGACTTTCTTTTAGAAGACTTGATATTCTTTCAATAGCTTCCTTCTCTCTCTCTTCGAAATACTGATCTTTCTTAGAGTCAACTGTTGAAAGCTCCTCTCGAGCCTGACTGATTTTCATATTGACATCAGAAAGAACCCTCAAGGCGTCCATTTTCTTTTGTTCTACTTCTATAATTTCCATAATAATTGGTGGAGGGGCTTGCACCCTCATTAAATTGTCTATGCACACCAACTTTCGTTAGTCTACAAGCAATTTTTTCAAGATGTCTCGAGTTGAGCGAGGGTCGTGTTTAATACCTCGTTTGGTCAGTTCAGCAATGATCTCTGCTTTGTCCTGATATGCTTTTGGAGCAGTATCGCCAGTTGTAGCTGGATCAGTCTTTTCTGGTTCTTTTTCAGGTTCCTTGGTTGGATCTGATGGAGCAGTCTCTTCCTGCTTTGGTATCAACTTCTCAACCATCGCTTTATATTCTTCAACTTTGGCCATAAGACGATCTGTCTCAGTAACCATAGCCGGCTTCTCTTCTACGTAGAGTTCGGTTACGTATGATGCTTTGAGGGCACCAAGCTTAACTTCATCCCATAGAGGAACGCCTGTTGGGATCCCTGCTTGGTCAACTGCAGGAGCTCGCCTTGTCATTGCCGCTTTGGCAAGATTGAGGGCAAGAAGATTACCAACATGATAAGGAAGCATGACACTTTCACCAGGCTGAATACCTGATGCTCCTGAGGTACCAAAGATGGGGCGACTGTCATACATGCAGCCCAGATCAGGAGTGAATGCAAAGGCCTCCTTGTTTATAAAGGTGACGACTTTGTAGTCATTTGGATTATTTTGAATTGGATTCATTATAATTCGTTATTTAATAAAAGAGGCTTTGTCATTCCTCTCGCGGTAGTATCCCGCATCCCGTCTCCCAATTTCTTGAGAGACAGAAGCGTTATGCTACGTTGTAGCGAACGAGTGTGTTTTGATCAGCAGCTGCGTTTGCAACAATGGCATAACCAAGAGTTTGCTCATCAAATTCACCCTTTGCAGTAGTGCCTTTGAGAACTTGTCCAGTTGTGTCATCTCCTGAGACGAAGCTTTTCCCAACAACAAGCACTTCACCAGCAAGAACACGACCATCTCCTCGTTGGAGAAGCCATCCATAATCACCTGAAGTGAATGCTACTTGAGCACCACCCTGAGTCATTTGAACCTTGTCGGTTACCGCAGCTTTGACTACGTTTGCCATACCAATGTAGGTAAGGTCGGAGTCTGCAACTGCAAGAGCGGTTGTTAGAGCTGTTTCTGGATAAAGTGTGAAAGTTGTCGCTGAGTTCGTTCGAATCTTGAACGTCTGCCCAACTCCTGTACCATCATCGACTACTCCGATAGCATCCTCGAATGCACCAACAGTCAGCGAGTTTGCTGCCCGTGTTGCATAGACGATTCGGCTTTGTGAGTCAGTTGAGGATGAATAAAGATCTGAGCTTGCAACAGCTGCTGGAACAGCAATGCTGCCATTTGCAAGAGTTGTTGCGGTTACAAATCGCCATTCACGACCGTCTGGTGTAGAAGCTCGTTGTCCAAGCTTGAATTCACCTCGTTGTGTAATGGTTTGGTAGGCGTTTTGAAATGATATAGTGTTCATAAGTTTTTCAGCCTTAGGTTCTTAGCCTTTAGCTATTTGAATTAGCAATTCTTATTAATGTTATGTTGCTGCAAAGATTCCTGACTGTGATGTTGTCACCCAGTTAGTTCCGTCTGCAACAAGAGTAATGGTGTCTCCAACCACTGCCGTACCTTGAGTGTTGGTCAAAGTAGTTCCAGAGATTGCTGTGCCTGTTGCACTCGTCTTGGCCTTGATGGTTCCACCTGTGACGGTGAAGCCAGCAGTTGTACTTGCAACAACAAATGTGTAGTTCAATCCAGCTACGTTTGTAGGAAGAGTCCAAGATGGAGTTCCTGACGTAGAGCGATTGATATTTACACTACCTGAATCAGCTGCCGTAAGAACAATTGTTGCTCCTACGAGAGCGTTGAGGTTGACGGCACGTGTTGTTCCAGAACTAAAGACTGGAGCAGCACTGAAAGTCGCAACTCCTGTGAAGGTAGACGCTCCTGTTACGGCAACGGTACTTTCAAAAGTTGCAGCTTTCTGCGTCTTGAAGTTGTTGTATTTTACTTCTGGTATTGAATCTTCGATATACATAATCTTGTTGGCCCTCTCCCGTAATCCTGAACCGAAGCTCAGGATCCGAGGTCAAAGGCGTTATGATTCTATTAAGTTGCTCCTGCAAGTGTTCCATTAAGTCGTGGCGTTGTTGCTACGAAGTTTCCAGCGTAGATCAAGTAACCAACCTTTGTGAGCTGATCAACTGGACTCATCATCTTGCGGAATTGGAATCCACGAGTCGACTTTACGTTTCCAGGAACACCAGAAGGAACTGCATCAGAGGTCTGCTTGAAGTTTGCAGTCATAATGTTCTCATCTTCGTAGTTGAAGCCTACGAATCCGAATCCTTTAGTGTTGACGAGGAAATACTTTCCAGATGGAACCTGCTCATCCTTCGCAATTGGAGTGCCACGG
Source organism: bacterium (assembly GCA_023267635.1). GTDB lineage: Bacteria > Patescibacteriota > Minisyncoccia > Phycocordibacterales > UBA5272 > UBA11704. The sequence goes on from JAHFMX010000029.1 coordinate 2,978, forward strand.
AAGGTGAGGTAGACGAAACCTTGCTGTGCACCAAGTCCTGGTGTTGCAGGTACGCCTCCCCATGCATTCATACGTGGGTATCCAGCTGTTGAGAAGTTTGCTCGTACTGTTGGGGTAAGAAGGGCCTCGTAAGAAGACCAAAGTGCCTTAGTAGTAAGGGCGAGATCTGGACTGTCTACACCGATCGTTACGGCATCATCAGCAGTTGCAAGTTTTGCAAGGGTGAGGGCACCAGTCGATGCGAGGTAGTAGCCACTCCACGCTGTGTAGGTTGAACGTGAGAGTGATCCGTATGTTGCAAAGAGAGTCGAATCTGACGCTGCGTTTGCAAGTGAATCCCAATCATTTCCAGTACCGTTTCCAGTATAGAGGTTTTGAGCCATGAGAGTCATGAGTGATTGACCTTGTGAATCAAACTCAGTGTTGAGGAGATCAACAATCTTCTCATCTCCCATATTTGCTGTAGTTTCAGCGATTGCTACTACTACAGGCTTGTTTGCAGCCTTGAGGTTGAAAGAAGCGCGTACACGTACGTTCTGTCGATCTGTGTCAAGACGATCTGCAATACCCATGTTTCCACCATTCGTAGTATCTGCATACTTGATTGGGAATTCATAAGTTGTTCCTGATGTCCACTCCTTTGGCTTCTGGAGGAAGGTCATAAGACCTGGAGTTCCAGTTGTTACTTGGTCGAACACTTTTTTGATAATGTATTCACGAGTTGTGGTCGTGACTGCTGTGTTGAAAATCATAATGATTAATATTAATTGGCTACTAAGTTTTCAGACTCCGTAGGTAGTCACGAGCAGTTGCAAATGCTGAAGGATCAGAAGTTGTTCCGATTGCTCCTGGAGATACTGAGACAGGATCTTGTCGCTTTTGAATATTCTCAGCGGTTTGCTTTTGAACAGTCTTAACGATTGCGGACATGTCTTTCATATTCTGGTATGCAACGGTCAAATCTCGAAATCCATACTTGTTTGCGTGAAGGAATAGCTGATTTTCATTGACGTTGGGATCAAGTTTCTTTACTTCAGACAGTTGGGTTGCAACTGCTGTTTCAATCGCTTGTTCTTGGGCAACTCTTTCTGATTCACGTTGAGCAAGTGTCTGCAAAGCTCGTTCTTCAGCTGCCTTAATGATTTCCTCATATGATTGAGGAACGTATTCAGGATCAGCGTAAGGACTCTTTGGAGGTTGAGGATCTGTTGGTTGTTGCCCATTCCTTAGCGCTGCTAATTCTTGGGACTTTCGCGTAAACTCCGGAAGAAAATTCTCTTTGAATTCTGTTGCGAGAGTTGCTGCGTCCACCTTTCGTCCATCTGGGAGATCATAAAGCTCTGTCTCAGTTGGTACGCTTGGTGTCTCTGGCTCCGTTGGTTCAGCGGGAGCCGGTGCTGGGTCGGTTGGCTGACTTGGTGCTTCGGCAGGAACATTTCCATTCTCTTCACTGGGAGCCACTTCGATTGTTTCCTCTGGCATAATTTTACGACTGCCCCTTCTTCGACTTGGTCTTTCGACTGAGGAAGAATTGCTTGGTCAAGTTATTGGTTAATGAACGTGTAGGATGCGCTCGCCCCATATATTTTATTGTGTAGGCATTGTTGCTGATTGTCCTCCTGGCATTGGGGGTATTGGAGTCGATGCCATGACCTGCTCAGGAGTTAGTTGTCCTGGAACAAACGGGACTGGCATTTCTTCTTGTCCAATCCCAACAGCCTCCATTGGGTTTTGTTGATATAGAACGGCATTCTTGGCAAGCTCTTTTGAGTTGTCATATTGAGCAATCTCGAGGTAGTCAACAGGACTAATGTAGCCCTTCTCAACATCATTCTGAGCTTGTTCAAACTTAAATTCATCATCTCTTGGAAGTGTCTTTCCTGCAATAACAGTCAGTTCTGATCCTGTCTCGAAGTCATCTTGAATCAACTCAATGATCTCACGAGCTCCCTCTTTGCCCATCCATTTTGCATAGTGATATTCGGTATATCGAGTCTTTGCAAGTTGCATGCCCCAAGAGAACATTTCGTGGTAGGCAAAGTCGACAACTTGAACCAACTCATTAAGGCGAAGGTAGGACTGCTGGATTAAAGCAAGACGACCAGCCTTTGTTTCTTGTCCTTGTCTCTCTCCTCTGAATGCTGATGATGCTGCCATGATGTTATCAATCTCAGATCGTGAGTCAATCATGTCATCAAAGACCATTTGAGGAAGAGTTCCTCCTGTTTCTCGTTGGACTCCATTGACAACTCCTTTACCCCAAATAATTCCTTTGGTCTCCCACCGAATCCTTTGAGCATCAGATTTTGACATCACTTCTGCATCGACTTTAACAATACCATTAGCCAACTCACAGTTCTCATCAATATCCATCTTTCTTTTATCAATTCCTCGTTGAAGTTCAGCCGACAGAGTAATCATGTCAGTTCTACCAATAGGGCTACTTATGTTGTTGAAAATTGTTGCAAAGATGTATGGCTTTCGTGGGAAGTCGAAGTAGTTGAAGTAGAATGGTTTGTATTGAACTTTGTCTTCAGTCATCTCGGCATCTTCGGGATTGTTTGAATCCATTCCAACGAATGATTTGACAGCATCAATTCCCTTCTCAAGGAGACCTTTTTCAGGAGGCGGGACCATTTCTTGTTTTCGTGTACCCTGCTCAGCTTTGATTTGTTGGAGTCTATTTCGCCTTCCTTCTCCTTCGAGTGTTGAAAGATCTTTCTCCTCTTCTTCGGTAATCAAAATTCCGTCCCAGTCCCAGTATGGGTTCTTTATGCATCCAAGGATAATATTGTCGAGCTTGAAGATGACATAGTCTTGGATCCAAGCTTCTTTGTATTGAACATCAGGATTTTTAATGTAGAGCTGTGCTTCGTCTGCTATTCCAAACTTCTTCATCAGCTCATCTTTTTTCTTTGGAAAACGATCACAGACAGAACAAAGATTGTCTTCAATTTCCTCAATAATAAACTCGGAGTCAATTTCTTTACGAGCATATTTACCAACTCGTATTTTTCTCGGATCGATTGCTCGGAAGTCGAAGTCGTTGATCAGAGGGTTCCAGAAAGGCTTAATTACCAGAAGACGAGCAAAGTAAAGATTTCGAAGAGCCATACGCATAACCTCCTTAGTATTGAGATCGAGATATTTCTTCTGAAAGAATCTTTCAAGCTTTTGAGCAAAATCTTGAGCCACCTCTCCGTCACGGGAAGGAAGAATGTTGATGCCAGGAGGGTTGGCAATTAGGGAATTAATTACCGCCTCCATATTTACGAAGATTCTGTTTGCTTGAATAACCCACTTCTTTCGAACATAGTTGATATTCTCAAGCCAAGATGACTGATTGCTATAAATTGCTGTATTTTGTTTGTAGATTCTATCTACCACATCCCAGACCTCAGACGAGGACATCCATCGGTTGTTGACCAATTCTTTCTTTTCTTGATCTGAGAATGATGAAATGTCGATTTTCATAATAAAAAATAGGCAGAAACTCTTGTGAGTCTCCGCCCGTTGTTTGGGTTTGGAAGATGTTTGGCTCTTACGGTAAGTCTAGCATGGAAAAGAAAAGATAGCAAGTGCCCAACCTGTTCATAACTGATGCCTTCGTGAATAAAGAACATCTGATCGATTGATTGTTTGAAGGGTCCCACTTGAATCAAAATGAAGTGTTGCGGATCCATTACGAATTGAGAACAAATTAGCTTCAATCATTATGGAAAACGGCTCAAAATGTTGCTGAAATAGTAGAAATTGTTGAGCTTCTTGGTCGGGTATAAAGACGGCTATTTTTTCCATATCTATTGATTATTTTCTGTAAATGCTCGTGTAACATCATAGACATTATCGGCTCCAAGGACTGAAGGAATGTCTGACTTGGTTGCTTGTCCAAAGAATGTTCCCGCTCCACTACCAAGAAGAGCTAGATATGCATACAAATCAGCAAAAACATAGTGATCTTCTCCAGTAGTCGAATCCCAAACATATCGCTCAATCCCTTTGTTATTGACGACCTTGGTCCGTCTCAGCGTCTCATAGTGCTTAATATAAAGAAGAAACTCCTTGTCAGTCTTCAAACCAATAGAGTGTCTTGCTTCAATCATGTTTGTCAGGTGTCGATCGAGTATTCTGTCGCGATGAGAGTAGACAATTCCTCTCTTATCGCCTTCTCCCCACCAGACAATTGTTTGAGGATTGTTGTTATTTTCTTGAAAGAAAGACATCCGCATGAATGGATACTTCTCAATCAGATATTTTGATAGAGTGTTGTCTGGCATTGCGTCAATTACACCAGCGGTAGGCTTCCAAAAATCGATAATATCGTCAATCTCAGAGTCTTTGGTGATCCTTCCGATCTTGAATGGGCCCAATTCAGACCTCAAGACGTAATGCTTGATGTTTCCAACGTCAATTCCAAGGAAAATATTGCCAGTCGTATTGAGGTCTCTTGGAGTCCATAGATCAAGAATGGTTGTTTTTGTGACGGAAAGATCACCAGGACTGTAGCTTTTCCCAAGAACAAAGTTGTTGAAGTAGGCTGGATCTCCTTCTGAGTCCTCAATGATTTCTTCAGGACTGATCCAGGGACACATCAAGTGAGAAATGTGGTATCCACTAATCTTTGATCCTGGATTTTGAGGGACCCACTTACCTTGTCTACGAACATCATCCGAGATTGGCTCTCTGCAAGCTCGACAAACATATATCTTTTTCTCAAGATCTAAACTCTCAGGCCACTGAAGGAAGTGCTGATCTTTACAATGAGGACATTCAATGGTCCATTCTTTTTGGTCTGATTTGTTCCACTGAATGTCGAGCTCATCTCGTTCTGTTCCTGGGTTACTGAACATCCA
>JAHFMX010000030.1 GCA_023267635.1 bacterium
GGCCGACTCGAGCTAGAACTGTGGCCGGCATTGCCCTGTAATGCTATTTTAGCACTTTTTAAAAATCATTGTCGACGGCACTCGAGCACCTTATATTTTTAAAAAGTGACAAAAGTGACACAGGATTGAGTATAATAGTTACAGTACACTGTCACTATTTAACAATCTTACCAATTTCTTTTTTCTCAAGCTGACAGGTTAAACTCGTAGATTCTCTGAACAACAGACCGTTCTTGAGTTTATAAGTATTAGAATCAATTGGAACAAAAACGACCATCCCCTCAGATAATGTTGGAGCGATATATAAATTTTCTGTAGCACCAGGAATACATTTAGAATTAGTAGTGTAAAAATTAGTTGTAGATGCTGCTAAAAAATTACCAAAATTATAAAAAGCAAAGAATGTATAGACTACAGCTATAATAAAGCCTAGAGTTATAATCCATCTGCCAATTTTATGGTAAAAGAAAATTGCAAGGACTACAAGAAAACTCACAAAGATCATAATCCAAAGTGATAATGTAAAATGTTTTATCACATCAAATATCAAACGAGAAAAATCGAAGAAAAATATAACTGGGGCTTGAGGTGAAAAATGGACCGAATCGTATGGAATATTGAAGTAAGAATTATACCCGTAATAACTCAACACTGTTAAAATGTATAAATAAGCAGTTATAACTGAAAGATTGATTAGTTTGGACATATTTTAGAATTTTTCCACTAGATCTTTAGATTCGAATTTTAAGGATATGTCACCTATAGTTTTTCTACTAGTCCAGTATTCTCCCTCCAATCGCATCTCTGGTTTTTTTATTATTTTCAATATTGAAGCCCCATCATGTATTTCGCTTCTATCTCTCACAATAGCCTTTGATCTATTTGTATAGTTATATGTCAAAAACAAATCTTCACCACCAGGAACAACATTTACATCTGCTGTGGTGCTGTAACTTGTAGATTCTTTTGTCATTAAAGTACACTTAATACTTGAGAATGTTTGCCGTATAACTAAAATCATTGGAATAGAACCTGTCCTCTTTCCTGTTTCTGGGTTAACCCAATCACTTTTTAGTTCACCCTTCCATGTTCCTTGTAAATCTGGGATTTTTATAAGCCAACCCTGAAGAAGTCTCCAGCGCCACAACCATTTTGTAAAAATAATTCCTATAATTGCATATATCGAAATTGCTTGCGGTATTTGTTTTATAGCCGACCACAAATTAACTGTAGTGTATGTCTTTGAAATTAACAAAACAATACTCCAAATAATCAGAAAGGTGATTATTTGTGAATGTATTTTAATTGTGTTATTTACTTTTTCCATAACGTTTTTATTCAAATCCAAGGTAATCCCAAGCAGCAGAAAAAAAGTTATGTGCTTTTTCTCTTGTGCATGGCTGGTGTAATCCGTAGATATTTTTAATATTATTTACCTCACGTAATGTTGCATGCTTCCCAGTTAATAGAGTCTCATTAAAACAGTGAGCGAGAACTGCACGAACATCGTCGGAATATGTACTACGGTTGAAATGATCATCGGGCGCAGACCATACCATACTTTGAACCAAAAAAGATGGTATGTCCATAGCAGCTGCAATATTTTCTTCTTGCATCTTATTTCTCAGTCTTTTTATTATCCGAGTTACCTTACGATACCTCTGACCAGTCATGTCATGTTTATTTTTACAATTTTCATAGGTTTGATGTGGCCAATTTATAATTTTTGTACCATCGTCCGCAAGAAAACAAGCCCCTTCTTTTTGGTGCCAGTCGTATCCGATGTCATAGTAATACCTGTAGGCAAGAGTGGGTAAAACATCTGCATCGACTCTGTAACTATTCGAATGAATATCAAAAGCTTTGTTACCACGAGTGACATTTATTTTACCGAAGTAATCTTCAAGGGCCTTTTGAACTAGACCTTTAAACTCTGAGAAACTGATGCTTCCATCGATATTTCCGTAATCCTCTTTTGTTTTACCTTGAGGATACCTAGGAAAAAAGGTTGAATTTAAACAGACACAGATATCAACATCACTGTCGTTTTTTACATTGGTTTTAGATTTATATGAACCTTGAGAAATAATAGAAATGTCCATGGTCGAAAGCTTATTATCTGCTCGTATAGCTTTTTTAATAGCATTTTCAGCATTTTCCATTTTTTCCTGTTCTGTTATTCCTGGTGCAGACCCCCAAGATTTAAAAGTTTCTTCCCAAGGCATATAATTTTATTTAGCTTTTTTAATAATATCCACAACTTTACCACTTATCACAAAATCATCTCCCTCGTGCACAAAAATCGGCAAAAACTTATCAGTAGATTCCGCCTCAAGTACAATCCGCTCGTTTTTTTTGTCTTCCTTATATCGCTTTATTGTGGCCATACCATCTATAACAGCGACTATGATATCAGCATTTTTCGGATTTTTGTATGTGCTATCTACCACCACATAATCACCAGATTCAATTGTTAGACCATCGCGGACTTCTGCAAGGTTCATTGATGGTCCATCTGCAACGAGAATATACAAATCCTGTTTCTTACGAGGAAGCATTTTTGAAGAAACCTTTAAATAACCCTCGATTCTTTCATTAGCAAATATAGTTGCAGGTCCACAGTTTGCCATTCCCACAATCGGAAGAGAGTAAAAGGGGCTTTTTATGGCTGTTTGATGAAATCCTCTACTTATTGGCTTTATGACGCCATTTTCAAGGTTAAGTTGTATCAATCCTATCTTTTCAAGCTGTAGCAAGTGGTGTTTTACAATCTGAGGCTTATTTTCAACACCCACAAGTTTGGCAATTTGCCTTAAACTCAAAATTCCCAAATCTTGATTCTTGGCTAGACCCAATAACATAGCTTGTATTTTATTCATATGTATCCATCATATCACAAAAGAGTTTCATTTGCAACTTTACTTGTAAAGTAATTTTACACACTTGACACCTCTAGTATACAAGGAGTATTGTATAAGTGAGGTCGAATTTAATAATTGCAATTTTTATATCCAATGGCAAAAAATAAAGTAACGAGTAAGAGGGTCGCAAGAATCGCTTCCAAAGTATTACTTGATAACAGACTATCGAAAAGAGTCAAAATCCCTGCTGGAAGCGCCTTGTCACAAAGACCAAACAAGAAAAGAGGATAATATGAAAGTTATGAACAGATTGTAGTTGACCATATTTTTTGCATGGTGCTACAATGAGTGTACTTGGAAACAAGAAACTAACTGGAACTTAAACAGCCCCTAAATTGTACGAGTTGAGATTGGTCGATTACATATCTCTCCTCGCCTTTTTAGGGGTGTTTTTATTTGCACTAAAACTGAAACTAAATTGTCACCTAAATTGTTTTAACATTTCTAATTAAAACAACATGACAAAATTAATATGGCGTTCCGAAAAACGGAGCGTTAAGTCTCTAAAAGCTTGGAAACTCAATCCAAGGAAAATTACTAAAGGAGCATTTGATAAACTGAAAGATCGTATTAAACAGCGTGGTTTTCATGACGTCATTAAAATTGATACAGATGGTACAGTACTTTCTGGAAATCAAAGGAAAAAAGCATTAACTGAACTAGGTATAAAAGAAGTTACTGTTCTCATCCCTAATCGTAAACTTTCTAAGGACGAGAGAAATAAAATCGCACTTGAAAGTAACACTAATGATGGAGAGTGGGATTTTGAAGGACTAAAGTCCTTTGATATGGCTACGCTGACTGATATTGGTTTTGATAAGAATGAACTTCAAGATATTTGGTCAGAGAATCTTGAGGCAGAAGATGATCGATTTGATGTTGATAAGGAGTTAGCAAAAATTACGAAACCAAAGACTAGACTTGGAGACCTCATTATCATGGGAGGTCACAGGCTTTACTGTGGAGACTCCTTAGACCCCACATCTCTTAAGAAATTGTTCGGTAAAGAGAAAGCATCAATGATTTATTCGGATCCTGTTTACAATATCAAAATTAACTACAACGGTGGTATTGGCGGTAAACAAAACTACGGTGGAAATGTAAACGATAATAGAACAGATATTGAGTACAGAGAGTTCTTGAGAAAAAGTATGGTTAATGCGCTGTCAGTCTCTAAACCAGATATTCATATCTTCTATTGGTCAGATCAAGTCTACATTGGATTCGTGCAGGACTTATATCGTGAACTTGGTATTGAAAACAAACGAGTCTGTTTGTGGGTTAAGAACTCACAGAACCCAGTACCAAGTGTGGCATTCAATAAATGCTATGAACCCTGTACATATGGAGTACGAGGCAGACCTTTCATTACCAAAAACATTCAAAATCTCAATGAGGTAATGAACAAGGAAATCACAACTGGAAACAATCTTCTAACGGAAGCTTTAGATCATTTAGATTTGTGGTTTGTAAAACGATTGTCAGGTAAAGAGTACGAGCATGCAACAAGTAAACCTCCAAAGTTACACGAGAAAGCCATAAGACGTTGTACTAAACCAGGAGACATCATCCTCGACTCATTTGCTGGGTCGTCCAGTACCATGATATGTGCGGAACAGTTAAAGCGAAGAGTGTATGCAATTGAACTTGAACCTAGGTTTTGTGATTTAGCCATCAAGCGATACGAACTTTTAACAGGAAAGAAAGCTAAGATAATTCACAAATATGAAGAAGAATAAAATCAAAGATTCTTTCCTAGAACAACTCCGTAAAATTCCCATAGTTCAGGTAGCATGCGAGAAAACCAATATCTCAAGAAACAGCATATATCGGTGGCGTAAAGAAGATCCAAAGTTTCTAGACGAAATGGAACTTGCCTTGTCTGAAGGTGAAGCTCTAGTTAATGACATGAGTGAAAATCAACTCCTATCTCTCATTAAGGATAGAAACTGGAACGCTATCAGTTTTTGGTTAAGACACAGGAATCCTAAATTCAGAGAAAAGGTCGAGGCAACAGTAAAACTGGAAAATCAGAATACTCCACTCTCTCCAGAACAGGAAGACTTGATCAAGAAAGCACTGCTTTTGGCAATGCCACCACAAAACAATGACAAATCTAAATCCTGATGAGGAGAAGATAATAGAAAGGATGATAAAGGATAAGGCATTTAGAGTAGCGATGGTACGCAAAAGCCATTACTGGTTTTTCCATTACTATTTTGGTAGACATTATGTTAAATACAGAACTGCTGATTTTCAAAGAGAGATATTCCAGTTGACTGAGAACAAAGATATACAAAATCTTGTCATTACTGCCTTTAGAGGAAGTGCCAAAAGTACCATTGTGACTATGTCATATGTTATCTGGTCTATCCTTGGAGAACAACAGAAGAAGTTTCCTCTGATTCTCGGAAAGACTCAAACCAAAGCTCAGAATCACTTAATGAACATTAAGAAAGAGTTAGAACAGAACGATGAACTACGTCGTGACCTAGGTCCGTTTAAAGAAGAAAATAATCAGTGGGGTGCTCAATCCTTAATCCTCCTACAATATGGAGCAAGAATATCTATCGGATCTGTGGAGCAAAGTGTTAGAGGTATACGACACAACCAACACAGACCAGATGTCATTGTTTGTGATGACTTAGAGGATTCTGAATCAGTTAAAACACAAGAGAGTAGAGATAAGCTGTTTGAGTGGCTGACAAGTGATGTCCTACCTGCAGGAGACAAAGACACAAGAATGATTTTCATTGGTACACCACTGCATCAAGACTCCTTACTCATGCGACTTAAAGGTATCTTTGAAAGTAACAACTCAAGAAGTGTTTTCAGAGAGTATCCAATTGTTGATGAAAACAATGTACCACTCTGGTCTGGTAAATTTCAGAGTGATGATGATATACAAATGGAAAAGGCTAAATGCTTTAATCTTTTAGCTTGGCAGAGGGAGTACTTACTCAAAATTGTTGAGCGAGAAGATCAAGTTATTCATAGAGAGTGGATGCAATACTATGATGTACTTCCACCTGATAACTTTCACACATACAGAGCAGTTGGTATTGATCTAGCTATATCACTAAAAGATAGTGCGGATTACACTGCTATGGTACCTGCTATTGTGCAAGGTAGAGGACAGAATCTGAGGATATACATCTTGCCTAATATTATTAACAAACGACTGACATCTCTTGAGACTATCGAACAAGCTAAATTGATATCATCAATACTTAATAGACCAAAGTTATTTGTTGAAACTAATGGTTACCAAGCATCGATAATAGAACATCTCAAAAAAGAAAACTGTAATGTGGTTGGTGTTCGTTCTATTGGTGATAAATATGACAGACTGAGTGCTGTTAGTTTTCTGATAGAAAGTGGTCAAGTATTGTTTCCTAAAACTGGAGCTGATCAATTAATTAACCAACTGACTGGTTTTGGTTCAGAAAGACATGATGACTTAGCTGATGCTTTTTCTATTTTACTTTCTAAGGTCATAGAGAATAATCACAGATCGGTATCATTTGGAATATTCCCACCGAGAGATGACAGTGACCTTAATCACTTAAGTAGTAGAGAGAAATTAGGAATCATTGAGAAGAGAAACGCTGTACGGAATGCTCCAAAATTTGATGCAATTTGATTATCTCCCTAGATCAACCAAAGCTGACTTTCCACCAAACATACTTCCGTTATATTGGAATTGTAATCCAGTGGCTCCTTTCTTAATTTCAAAACCCACCCAACCAGTTCGTTTACTTTGAGCGATGACTGAACCATCCAACCCGAATCCAGGATTTTCCATAGCTTTGTTTGTTACAGAAACTTGATAGCTATTTTTCTCTGAATCACGAATAAACATCTGTCCTAAAGTTGTCACATACTGTTGTGATGAACCAGTATTTTCTATTGTTACATTTAAATTAACCCATTCATTACCGTCTGCTGGTTTTGAATATTGACCACCTTGTGAATACTCAACTTTGTTAACCGTTACAATTGAGTTACCTAATTTAATCTGATCTCCAACTTTAAATGTTGTACTTTTTTCGACTTGATTGCTTGTAGTTGTTTCTCCAACTTTTTGAGGATTACTACCATCTGAACCAATGATTGATAATATGACTATTACGACGATACCCCAGAACCACCACTTTTTATAGAACTTTTTCTTAGGCTGATTTTCCATCTAGATTTTTGTTAATTAATAATCTAGTGGTACAAAAAACCTACCACTAGGTGGCCCGAGGGCCCATACCGGTTTCCCGATATGACGTCGTAAACGAGCCTAATGATAGGTTTTCTGTTTACGACGATTTGATGCCATGCCAGTGATTTCTCAGTGGTTTAGGCACACTTTACTATTTAGTTGTTAATGAACATTATATTCTATTTTCCTCTCTATTCCAACCCTATCGCAAATCACTCTTTTTGCTAAGGATTGTTACGACCATGCGACGAATCAGCTAGTCTGCATAGCTATGCAGGGATGGTGGTTCTGTCATTAATATATGTATGGAAACACATATTCAGTCGACAGGATTAATAGGTAAAGAAGTAATATTACCAACCATTAAAATTAAGTATTGCTTGTATGCTAGAAAATCTACTGAATCTGACGAGAAGCAAGCATTGAGTATAGATAGTCAGGTAAAGGAAATGCTAAATATAGCCGAAAGAGAAAACTTAGAAATAATTGATATCCGTCGTGAATCTCATTCGGCTAAAGATTCAGGACAAAGACCAGTTTTTAAAGAATTACTGGAAGACATCAGAAGAAAAAGATTCAATGGAATATTAACTTGGGCACCTGATAGATTAAGTCGTAACGCAGGAGACTTAGGATCACTTGTTGATTTGATGGATGAGA
>JAHFMX010000054.1 GCA_023267635.1 bacterium
TAAGAAACTCATGCCATTTATAAATAATTTACCTAATCATAATAGATATTCTCCAATAGAAAAAAATCTATGTCCTAATTGCGGAAGCTCAAGAGTGCATCGAAATGGATTTAGAAATACTAAAACAAATACATTTCTTCGTTATAGATGCATAGATTGTGGAACAAGCTCTCACGCAAAAACAGATAAACATATGTTGAACACTGCATGATTAGAACACTGATACTCATTATTTATACCTATACCATATTTGCGATAGCCGTTCGTATAGGAGAGCTGTCGAGAGAATATGAAATCTATGATGAGATTAATAGCTATAATATAATTGTTTTATTTCACGAAGTTTTTGTCTGTATTCCGAGATCATCCACTACTGAGTAAACGATCTATACAAATCCTCAAATGATTCTTTGTCTTCACATGCATTCGGATACAAAGAACACTCTTTGTAAAAAGATGGGTCTTTATCTCCGTATTTCACATGTAATAATTGGTCAAAGCCGTACCAATAATCATCGTGACATTCTTGAACTGTTTTTGTCTGACAATACGAGTTTGAATAAGCAATAAGCGATGGGTAACTAGACGATACAGGATGAGAATCTAATGTATGTACACTACTTTTTGTGCCACACGCACTTAAAAAAATCCCTAACCCCAAACATAGAATGAAGCGGTCAAACCTTAGACTGATGAATGGGGAAGGGAATATCATATTTTACCCGATCTACGATTGTGAATTCTCTCTCTCATTCTGTAACCCTTAGACATCTGCTCATCTAATTGAGAGTGATGAATGTTCTGATAATGAGAGAAATTGTTGTATAAAATCTCTTCTAACATCTGAAGAGTGATTTTTTTACAAGACAGTACCATGGTTGATCCACAGAGTTTGCAGTTCACCCAAAGACGTTTCACACCATCGTCAAATGTTTTACCGATCTTTTTTAGATTCTTTGTGTTCACACCAATATCAGGATTACAAGAGCATGATTTATTTAGTTTCATTTAAAAGCCTCCTTAAAGAAGAGAGTTCAGAGTTAGCGTTTTTAATAGCTATCTGTATCTGGACCTCTTGCTGAGAACTCGCAAGCCTTAATTTCTCGTTTAACTTTTCTATTTTTATCGAGAGCCTATCTAGCTCCGATTTGATTACCGACTTAACCTTCATTTGACCGCTCCTTGTTACATAAATATCTTAACTCGCGGCGTTAGTTATTGCAAGAGGATCTCCCATAATCAAAGCTTGTGTATCAAACGGAGACGCCTATGCAACTGCCCACGCTCAATCAGGTTGAGAGTTATGTCGACCTAACACTCAATGACCCTCAAAAACCCAATCACTTGCCTAAAGCCTATTGCAGCTCGTTTAAATGCTTCGAGCCTAAGAACAGCCACAATGCTTTAGACTACAAACATGGCACACATAAGAAGAAAGCGTCTAAGTACGCTATAGATTGTCCCGATTGTGGCCATGCCTTATTTTGGTTCACAGGTAACAGGTTCTTTTGTGAGGATTCTAAATCCCCCCGAAACCGTTTGCGCAATAACCAAGATAATAGCAAAAAATCAGAATGAATAATCTTACATATGGATTCATATTGACCGCCTTTAATTACTCATCGACACTATTTTCAAACAACTTTAGAACTATTTTTAGTCTTGGAGCCAAAGCAGATGGTTAATGAGATAAGAGCTGATGGATCTGTACAGCCAAAAGCAGGTGTCTCACTAAGACCCATTCGTAAAAAAGCGTTTCATCGAGCTTTAAAAAGAAAAGAAAGTTGGGCTGTAATGGAACAGTCAATGAGAGACATGAGCATAGCTCTTAGCAAAATGTTTTATCCTCGAATTAATGAATACATTAAAAATGAAGATCGTATACTTACATTGTCGCATCTTTTTGAGAGTGGAGTGTAAATGAAAAAAATATCACATTTAGTGTGTCAATTTGATCGACTGAGCTTCAATAAAGAGGGTGGCGGTAAACTCACTCTTGAATTCGGCATGGATTCAGCAAAAGAAATTCAAAAGATTCAAGATTGGGTAAGCCAAAATGAACAAAATCTAGCAGTCGCAGTGTCACCACTCGATTTGGCTCATGATGATACACCAAACCTAGAGGATTACTAAAATG
>JAHFMX010000055.1 GCA_023267635.1 bacterium
TTAAAAGTAATGTAAAAATATCATGGAGGAAAAAAGAATAAATGTTGATGATTTAAGAAAGGCATCAATACAGCTAAAAAAAGACATACAAGAAGGACTTGAAAAAGAAGAGTGGGATGAGTATGAGGAGGAAGTGAGTCGCGGGGAGGAGGGTGAGACGTCTGTCCAAGAATTGGCAGACACACACTACAAGGAGGAGCAAAAGATTGCATTTAATAAACTAGGTTAAAACATCATGGCGAAAAAAGAAATAATTGTACAAAATCAAACCGTTGCAGAAGTGAAGCAACTATCAGAAGTAGACTCATTTATCACACTTGCTCTCACAAAAAAAGCACCAATCGAAACATTAGAAAAGTTATTTGCCCTACAAAAAGATGTAAAGGCAGAACAAGCAAAATCTGCATTTGTGGAAGCACATGCACGCTTCCAATCACAATGTCCCGTTATTGAAAAAACTAAAATTGTGATGAATAAAGATGGGCGATCAATACGCTACAAGTTTGCACCACTTGACTCAATCGTAGAACAAATCAAAAAGCCACTTGCGGACAACGGACTTGCGTATACATGGACAGTCGAAAATCAAAGCGGAACAATGACTGCTCATTGTAAGGTCACGCATAGTATGGGACATAGCGAGTCAAGCTCATTCACCATACCTATTGATATGGAGGGATATATGACAGCTCCACAGAAATATGCAAGTGCGCAGACGTTTGCAAAACGATACGCACTTTGTAACGCACTTGGTATCTCGACAGGAGAAGAAGATACAGACGCATCAGATGTTAAAAAGGAAGCTGAGCCGAAAGACGACAAAGCAAAGATTATGTTTTTGCTCCGAAGAATTAGTCCTACAATCAAGACTGCTGACGTTGTTGCAAAGATACAAGAATTGACACAGTTAGAACCGACAGAATTAAATCGTAAAGAAATATTGACACGCCTTGAAGTATTAGTAGCTGAAAAAGAGTCTTATGATAATTCAAACATTCAATAGGACAGAGGAGGGTCGTGAGGAGTGGTTGGAAGCTCGCAAAGGCAGAATTACAGGCACACGCCTTGGAGATATTATAGTCAAGCGTGGTACAGAACCAAAGATGGGTTTTTGGGAAATTATTGCAGAACGAGTTGCAATACCCGCAGATAACGAAAATCCAATGAGTCGAGGTCAAAGACTTGAAGATGATGCAGTACAGCGTTTCGTTCAAGAGACTGGAATACAAGTAAATACAGACTTACAACTCATATCACGAGAAGATTATCCAAGCATTGCATATTCCCCAGACGGGACAATAGGCGAAACGGCTACGGTTGAAGTCAAGTGCCTGAAATCTGCGTTGCATGTAAAGGCTTGGTGGACAAAGGAAATACCAAAAGAATACGAGGAGCAGGCGATACAGCCATTCTGTGTAAACGACAAGCTTGAAACTCTGTACTTCGTATTCTATGACCCCCGTATGCCCGTAGACTTTTTCTACATTACTCTTAATCGTAAAGACGTAGAGGGGAAAGTTATTGCATACCTAGAACAGCAAATCATTACGTTGAAGAACGCAGAAGAAATTATAAACGCTTTAACATTTTAATTTATGGAACTGAATATTGAAAAGTTTGACCCGACCACAGAACAACTTACTAAAATGGTCGTTGCATCTAAAAAGATAAAGGTTACTGATATAAACGATAAAGAACAAATTGAAGTGGTGCGAAAGACACGCATTGAATTAAAGACTGCTCGTGTTGCTATCACCAAAAAAGGGAAAGAGATGCGTGAAGAAGCTATTGTTTTTCAGAAAGCTGTTATCGCTAAGGAAAAGGAGCTTATTGCAATTATTGAACCAGAGGAGATACGTCTTGAAGCTATCGAGGATGAAGTGAAAGAAAAAAAACAACGAGAGGAGCGTGTTGCTCTTTTGCCTATTCGCAGAGAGCAACTAGATGCCATTGGTGACGGTGTGGAAGTTACTGATGATGAGATACTCGGAATGGATACTGCGTTTTTTGCCGACTACAAAAATAACCGCGTAGCACAAAAGAACGAAGCAGACC
>JAHFMX010000056.1 GCA_023267635.1 bacterium
TATCAAACAATAACTACCCCGAATACCACGGTGCACCAACAATATGACACCAACTCAACAAAAAACATACAACTACATCCTCTCATTTGAGAAGAAATACGGGTATGTACCAAGTACAAGGAACATAGAAAAGCACTTTAAGGTGAGTTTCCAAGCAGTACAACAAACCATCAATCAACTTGTAGCCAAAAACTACTTAGAGAAGGTCAAACCTGAGCCAAAAGGACACTACAAAGTTATACACACCCCCGTTGTACAAAAAGGATAAATAGTGTACTATGTACATATACAAGATAAGTAAACAAATATGAGAAAACAACACAATCAAGGCTATGAAATATACAACGCATTTAAGCGAAGCCCTATCGAGAACGACTGGTACATCGTCCCTATCGTAATCATCGGAACACTCATAGCATTCACTGCGTTCGCAGGAGTGGAAAATACCTTTAATGTACTGGCACAGTTTATTGGAGGAGTAATTACAGGAACGTAACACACACGATGGTTGGTGTCTGGGGGAGGAGAGATTCTCAGGTTGCCGCTGGGGAAGACCCACCAATGCCGAAGGGCATAAACCAAACAGTAACTTGCTGGGAGGGGTGACAGATTTTAGCCAAGGTCGTGAATTGACACTGGAGAGAATCGCAACGAGGCGTCGGTACACGCCTACAACTTCCCCACACACCAATCATCATTAAGAATAATAAATAAAAATGAAAAAAACATACCAAGGGACAAAAGTCAGCTGGGCAAAGACACAAACGCAGATTGTTAAATTACTTAATGAACGAGACATATACGAAAGTAGGTTTACAAACCTTGAAGATAAGTTTGTACTTGAGTTTAGAGTTAAGGAAAGTAAAAAAGTGTTTTTGGGTATTGGAATAAACAAAGGAATTACAGTAAGGGTTGTTGTACCTTTTCACTTAGGAAATAATCCAAGCCAACGGGGACGAGAAATTGAGCTTAATCGTCTACATAGAGTTTTACTCAATCATATCAAGGCAAAATTTGTTGCTATTGAAAATGGTGTGACCGAATTTATGGAAGAGTTTATGCCCCATTTGGTAATCATGGACAAGACAGGAAACTCTACAACAATGGGACAGACGCTACTACCTCAGTATAAAAAAAGTATAGAAAGCGGTGAACAAAAACCATTCAACTTACTAGGAGACGGTAACTAACTAACCCATTACCCACACACCATAATTAAAGAAAGGAAAATGAGCAACCAATACATACGAAGAAAGTTCTGTGACAAATGCGGTTCAAAAACGCACGAAGCAACAGTTAGGGGTTCTTTCGATAAAGAAACAGGTGAACCCAATACCCGTGATATTTGTACAAACCAGAAATGTGAAGACTGGTGCGACTTTTACAACAAACACACCTTCTCTATTTATGGATTTGGAGCAACGTGTAAAAATTGCAGATTTGATAAAAATAAAGTAACAACAGAAGATATGATGGAATCGACTTATATGTTTTTCAACAGTTATAGGCAAAAATACGGAGAACAGGCAGCAACTGCACTGATAACCTCTTTCTTAAAAGACGTAGAAATCCTAGATACAAACGAGATCAAATTATCTAGAGGTTTTGGCAAAGGATTAGGCATAGAGTTGGCGTATGAGTAAATCAAACCCTAACGGGGCAAACAACGTAACAAGTGATCCACGAGAGCAGGTAATGTGGGACATAAACACACCAGTAAAAAGGACTAACGCATGGGAAAGATCAGTCAAAGAATTACAAATAATGATGAGTAAGCAACATGAAAAACACAATCATAAATGACGCATGGAGAGAAAACCTAGAAACAAAAATTATCGCTAACGACTGGTACATTGTCCCTATCGTTATCGTGGGAACAATAATCGGCTTCACACTCCTAGCGGGAGTAGAAAATACATTCAATGTACTGGCACAGTTTATTGAGGGGATAATGAATAATTAATATGGATATGTTGAACACAACCCCCGCAAATGATTGGCGTGAAGAAAGTGAGATAGCAGTA
>JAHFMX010000031.1:0-2500 GCA_023267635.1 bacterium
TCGGCTCTTCCTATCATACCGAAGCAGAATTCGGTAAGCGTTGGATTGTTCACCCACTAATAGGGAACGTGAGCTGGGTTTAGACCGTCGTGAGACAGGTTAGTTTTACCCTACTGATGAATGTTATCGCAATAGTAATTGAACTTAGTACGAGAGGAACCGTTCATTCAGATAATTGGTTTTTGCGGCTGTCTGATCAGGCAACGCCGCGAAGCTACCATCTGCTGGATTATGGCTGAACGCCTCTAAGTCAGAATCCATGCTAGAAAGCGATGATTTTTGCCCTGCACATTTTAGATGGATAAGAATAAGACTTTTTAGTCGCTAGACCATAGCAGGCTGGCAACGGTGCGCTTAGCGGAAAGGCTTTGTGTGCTTGCCGGCGAATAGCAATGTCGACATGCGCGGGGATAAATCCTTTGTATACGACTTAGATGTACAACGGAGTATTGTAAGCAGTAGAGTAGCCTTGTTGTTACGATCTGCTGAGATTAAGCTTCAGTTGTCTGATTTGTCTACGAGTTTGCGGGCGAGAGCTTGCGAGTTTGTAGACGTTTTATGTGGGGGAGTGCCGGGTAAGCGTTGCCAGGGTTGAGTGGGAGGAGGTTGTAGGAGGTTGTGGTTTTTCAATGGAAGAGTGCCGGGTAAATTGATAGAGGACCATGGCGATGTCTTGTTAGATATATATGCCATACCAAAATTCAACAGGGGGGTAAGCCATAATGATAAAGATAGATAAAATACACCTGGCATGCTTTCTTTAGCTATGCCATAACATAAATGAACCTTAGGGGTATTCCATCACATATCATGTAAGAGCATCGGGGTTTTTTCCCAGGTGGTCAAAGTGCAAAGTACACTGTAGTAGATAGACTTAGTTATGCCATATCAATAAAAACGAATAGTACACCTACCTCATGTGCTCGTGCTCCCTTATGATACACCATAACATAAATCAACTTAAGTATGCCATACCAAGTAAATCCATATGCTTCTCTCACATGCTTACGACTCTGAGCATCCACCTTTTTGTTTTCACTTACTCTACACACACTCTTAGCGAAAAAAAAAAGAAAAAGGAAAAAGGTAAAAAGAAAAAAGAAAAAAAAAGATTGCAGCACGAGAGTTTCGCGTATGGTCTCCCACTACACTACTCGGTCTCGCTCTTAGCAGCTTAACTACTGTTGATCGGACGGGAAACGGTGCTTTCTGCTAGATATGGCCGCAACCGAAATACTCTCATTTTGAGGTGCCTATGGTGGGTAGTGACAGGTAACGTGACCTCATTTTGCGGGAGTGAAATTTTTCTTTTTTTACCAGAGCATAACACCACATATCAGAAGATCAAAGGCAACAAAAATTTTCCTTTTCTTTTTACTCTTCTTTCTTTTATGTTAGGCGAGACTTGCACAAGATTATGATATGTGCGACCACTCTCCGCGCTAGTTCTTCCCTGATGCCACCAACACCCATGTTAACATCATCATCAACAACACACAAACAACATTTTCACCAAAAGAGCAAGCGTTCGTCACGACAACCTACCTCCCCAAATACATCTATGATGCTTTTAAGTTTGTAAGTTTTGTTTTCTTTGTCTCGACCTATTTTCGACCTAAATCGGTTGACCCTCTACGTCGATATTTATCTTCTTACAACGACGCTCTAGCACGGTGTCTGCACTAAATCCTTTTTTTCTCCACCAAGTGCGCGTTCTAGCTCTTGTAGGGCTCCACACTATCTCCGTGCTAGAGCTTTAGTTTTTCTCCTGCGCTACCATAGTTTTACCCTTTTTTTACAAAAATCTTCAATTTTTTGCAATTTCTCACTTTTTTTGTATGTGTTTTTTCGTTTTTTCAAAAAATGCGAATTTTCTCCTGGGGAAAAAAAAACCCAAAAAAAGAGCCATTTTTAGCATGTAGAAATGTAAGAGTAGGTTACGCATTTTTTTCACACACAACATTTGAGCGAAAGGATATTTATGCGAAAGCAGAAAAGACAATTTGGAAAACAGTCTTGACAACTAGTCAAGACATTTCCAGTTGTTTAAGGCCACGTTATTGAGTGGAGAGAGTCTGTAAGTGATGCACAATCACAAACTGCTCTATACGCTACAATAACATGGGCGAGTTTCCTTATGGGAAACAAGCCTGAACAGTCTTACACCGGATATCTAACGATTTCGTGTGTAAGCACTGACGGATTTAGTGGATTACTAGCTGATAGCAAGTGTTCATCTAAAACCACTCGGGGGTCTGCCTTGTTAAATAGCCGGAAGCAATTTCTGTGATTTCTCAAGCGTAACTCCCTCCATGGTTGGCCATGTTAAACCCTGGGGATTCATTTCCCACAGGTGTTTAGCGGAAGTCACACCAGGAGAACTTAAAGAGGGCTATATGGATGTGGCTAGTTGCAGAGAGTAGTAAAACACTTTCAACAACGACACCACCGGAAACAGTTTCGTTTCTTGCAATCACAATAACTTCTTACACTTTTTCAA
>JAHFMX010000032.1 GCA_023267635.1 bacterium
CACCTGATATATTTCCTTTAATGCCTGTACGAGTGCAAAGTCGCCTTTCTTTATCGCTTTCTTTTGATCGGCTACGTTCTTTGCAATTTGACTCTCAAGTTCAGTTATTTCCTTTGTCTTTTTGATACCTGCTTTTGCTTTCACTGGTTTATCAGGGATACTGAGTTTTGTCTTTACAAGAAGTGGGTCTGGTGTGAGTCCTTTTCCCCCGCCTTTGAATGTACGAGACATACCCGCACCTTTCATCGCTTGTGCTGCTTCCCCGCCAATAGCTCCACCCACTGCCGCACCTAATGGTCCACCTATAGACCCAGCAGCCATTCCTATTGCTGTTCCTGCAAGTGAAGCTGTGTACTTACCAAGTCTCCCCCCTTCTGCTCTAGCACCATCAAGACGCTCTAAGCGAGCGATGTCTTCGTATGCCCGTGCAAGTGGACCTTCGTTTACCGCTTTCACATCAAACTTTGTACTGTTCTTCTCTATAAGAAGTTTGTATGCTCGTGCTACTGCTTTTCGGTACGTTGCTTTCTCAGGTGGTGTTAAATAGTTGATGTTTCGTGTGGTAGCTATTTTAGCGTCCTGTAGGTAGGTGAGGTCAATGATGCTACTTCCCTTAGTGCGAACAGCGAGTCCTTTGAGTTCGTTTTCTATCTTTTTGAGTGCTGTTACGAGGTCAGCACCTTCAAGTCCACTTCTTCCTATTTCAATCTTGAGAGCTTTTCCTACATCTGCAAATGGCATAGTTTCTTTTGTGTCTGCAAGTTTCTTCCTCACGATGTCCTCGTACCCGTCTATGGTCTGTGCTCGGTACTGGTCTATCGCTCCACCAGCTACTTTAGTCTGTATCAGTCCGTTGTTATCAACTGCTCCATCAAGTACGTTTGACTCTGCAATTCTGCGTTGTGATGCTTCTATATCTTTTGAGTAGGTGTTTGCGTTGCGTGTTTTGACGTATTTATTCTCGATTTGGTCTATTTCCTTGACTACGTTATTTACTCCACGTTCCTTAAATTTGGTTACGAGTGGGTCGACTACTTCCTTTGCAGTATTGATAGCTGTTTTGCTCGTGTCGATTGCGGTATCCAGCGTATTTGAAACTCCGTCTTTTACTTTTGTAGCAAAAAGTGAAGAAGCAATACCACCTGCAGCATTAACGGTATCACGGAAGTCTGCGTCATTTTTATACGCATCGAGTGTTTCTACGATAAGTTTTGCTGCACCTTGCTTGTCTGGGTCGGTTGATTGTAGGTCGGGCAATACCTTTTTTTCGTAAAAGTCTTTATTGTATTCTGTGATTTTATTCCCAAAACCCTCAAAGAATTTTTTTACACTATCCTCTGCTTTCTGTGGAAGGACAGCTTTTGCCGCTCCTATTCCAACGTCAAGCACCATATCCCCTGTTGAAAGAAGAGCGTTTCCAAACTTTTGGAACATACCTTTTGCTTTTGAAGTCTCCCCAGAAGCAACTCTCTGAGAAATACCACCTGATACTGTCGCTCCCCTGTCTGCCGTAGCGAGAACTGCCTGTTTTGTTTCTGCTATGTCACTCTTAGCATCTTGTGCATACGTTTGAGGTTGTGGATTCCATTGTTCTTGTAGTGCGTTCCATTCAGCCCGTGTTATGCGGATTGGTGCTGGTTTCTCATCTTCAAGGGTAGATGTGGAAGAAGCAAACGGTTTAACCCCGAACTTTCTTTCATATTCTGCTCTGGTGATTTGAATTGGAGGCATATATTAGTCTGTAATTGTATATTGGAGCCCATCCGCTCCTGTAAGTGTAAGTCCGAATGTCTTTCCACTATTTTGTATAGCGGTCTGCATACGATTGAGCAACTCTGAGTATCGTGTAAGTTCTGCTCTGTTATCCGCTTCTGATGCGCTGTAGGCATTCAAAGTAGAACCTGCTGACATAAGTAGCTGTGTATCTTTTTCTGTCATTTGAGGGCCAAAGAACTTTTTGAGTGCTGGGTCAGAGTTTAATGTCAATAGATTTGTCTTGAGTGTGTCTAATTTATTAGCAAGTTGTTTTGCTCTGGTGTTACCGATAAAGAAATTACCAAAACCTTGACTTATCATGTTTGGGCCTGAAGCATCCACTAGACCTTTAGCATCGTTAATGGTTGTTTGCAAGAAAGATATTTGGTCGAGTGATTTCTGTACACCCTCTTGACTATTTTGACCACCCGCACTTGAAATAATCTCCCCTGTTTGCATGTCCACAAGATTTCCATCTTTATCAAACTGAGTATCTTTCTTTGCTGACGCTTGATTCGCACGATTTGAGCTTGCAATTTGCGCTCGTAACGATTCACGCTGTAACGCTGATGTAGTGTCTATTACTTTTGCCTGCATTGCTCCGAATTTCTGTGCAAAATCTGGTGCATTTACATCCAAAGAGGTGAAGCCAGTTATGAGGTTGCTTTGACCAGACTGTATTGCCATCTTTGCGTATTCATTCACTAATGCTCTATTAGCGTCTGCGGTTTTCTTTCGTTCTCCTATATCTGCAAGTTTTGCTGTGAGTAAGTTTTGCTGTCCTTTACTTGCGACACCTAGAACTGCTTGCACCATGTCACTCTGTCGTTTGTATTTAGCGTCTGCATCTTCTGATTTTAATTTGAAGAGATTATCAAGATGTCGTGTTGCTTCTTCAAGATTTGCTTGTGAGCTTGCTAATTGCGCTTGAATAGGGAGTGCTTGAATTGCCGCCTCACGGTTTATTTGGGCTTGTTGACCTCCGATTATACTTTCCGTTATTCCCCGTCCCTGTCCTTCAAGTCCTAGAGATTCAGCTTGTGCTTTTGCAACAATGTTGTTCAGTTGAGACGTGTAATTTGATACATCTCTACGTCCTGCTTCATAGTCACGTTTTGCCTGTCTATCACTCACTCCATAAGTATCTTCATACAAGCCTGCTTTACTTCCTTGTTCTCCTTGTAGTCCAAAAGATTGCAAGAGTAACTGCATTTGGTTTTGAGTACTCTGATTGACTGCGTTTTCAGATTCAGACGCTTTTGGGTCGTATACAAATTGGTTGTCTTTTGTTGAGTAACCAAGACTTGTGAGGTCAGGACTTCCTGTGAGATTGATAGCACCTGGATCAGTGACTTTAGGAATATTAGGCAACGTCACAGGCGTTGTAGTGGTGTTGAGTGCAGTGACTGGGATTACAGAATTGTTATAGGCTTGCTCGTATGAAGAACCTTTATATGCCTTAGAACCCTCTGCTTTCCCTTGGGTGTTCATTGAAACAGACTTGTTGTATACTTTTTGTGCAGCGGAAGTATCGACACCTTGTGCACTTTTTGTCTTTATCAAACCACCAAGTTTGTTAGTTAAACTTATTGCCTGTTTTTGTAGTGAGCTTACGGATGTCTGAGCCATATAATTTGTAAGTATTATACCATATTTTACGTTTGTGTTCCTACAATCGTCCAAGTATTTGCAGCCGAACACACATATAATTTCCCTGTACTCGATACGACACACAATTCTCCTATTTCACACACGGTTGCTACTGCGGTAACAGTTGGTACTTTCACGCGTGTATTGAAACGTACATATTTGTTTTCATCCTTACTTGATGAAAAGTTATTGAGGTAGTATTCCGAATTAAGACTATCAAAGTCGCGTCTAAGCTGATCCAACTGTTTTTGAAAATCTTGTGGCATATTATTTTTTTGATCTACCCCAAGTGTCTGTGGTTCTGTGACAGTCAACACAAAGGGTACGCCCATTATCTATGGCAAAACGTAGTTCTGGATAAAATGCAAAAGGCTTTATATGGTCTGCGTGGAGAGTTACTGCTTTGCCCTTTCCACTGTGTAGTCCACACCAAATACACGTATAGTCATCACGCTCGAAAACAGAAGTGCGCCATAGTCTATATTCAAAAGACTCTCGTATCATTTTGTTTTCAGACGACATGCCCCCTTTCCAGTTATGGTTGTTTTCTCTCCTAGCAGAAGGATGTGGTTTTCTAAGTTTGGTGAGATGTTCCTCTGTCAATTTCATGCCCTTATTCCAAGCAACCTGTGACCCCTTTTTACCTTTATTCCACGGAGTCAAACCCTTCTTAAAAGAAGTGGGTCTTTCGTAATTTAATCTAACCTCTGTATCTTTTTTGAGACCATGATTCCACACAGGTACAGACCGTTTATATTTTCTACCTACATTTATTTTGTGTCCTTTAGTGAAAGCCATGTTATGCGTTATCATTTACCCTTGCAATTGCCTTGAAGCCAGTTAGCTCTAGTCCGCCAAGTGACTCTATCCTTACTTGTAGTTCCCTACCCGATGCAAAAGCGCCACCCGTACTTTCTATGTTCAGAAATGTGCGTGACAACTCTCCAACCGTACTAAATGTCCCTATTGTTGTAAAACTTGTTGCACCGTCCCATTTATATTTGGCTGTCACGGATTCACCCGTGGCTAACTTTCTAAATGAAACTTTCAAAGAAAGTAGAGTCTTGTCTGAGTCAATATCGCCAAAGTCAAAGATTTGGCTCTCATATGCGCTAGTGTAAGTATACACTGCTGAATCATTGGTTTTTGAGATACTGCCATCACCAGAATGTGTGACAAATACAAAATTTCCTGCACTACCGATTGCTTGAAATCCATCAGTATCTGATTCTTCACATACGATATCGCAGTTTAGAGCGAAAGGATAATTGATGTTTTTCCTGCCAAAACTCCAAATTCCTTCTAAATATTCAGTTCCTGAAGAATTGCTCATAATCTTGCAGGCAAAGAAGAGTCGGTTGTTTTTTACGAACTTTGTCAGTGGTATTGTCTTGCCTGTAAGGGCTTGTGTAAATACTTCCTTGACTACCTGTGGTACACCTCCTGAGTAGGTTTGAATAATCATTGAGCCACGTCCTGCTCCTGTTGCATTGTTTAAATAACGGTCAGTGACACCTACTAAGTAACCCTCGATAGTTTCAAGAATACGAAGCTCACCCTCGCCCCAGTCAATAGCTTCCTGAACATCGGTAGAGGTGAGGTTCCATAGAAATACCTTTGACGTTCCATTAAATGTTGAAATAGGTGCACATCCAATAGCAAGGTAGTTACCGTAGTTACAAATAGAGGTGATTTTGAAGTTAGTTGGTAGTGTTAAAACAGCGTCATTTACTGTACCGCCTGATGTAACACGGGCTAGTTTGTTGTTATACGGAAGATAGAGGTTATCGTCTTTTGCAATAACCCCTTGTGCTACTGAGGTGATAGTGCCTACCGTTCCTTGTGAGTTGGTTATAGCAGGCGTACCTGAAAGAAGTCCCCATCGCCATACCTGTGTAGTTCCTTGGAAGCCCCAGAGATAGTCTTTGTATTCGACTAAGCATCCGTTTAGAACGGCTCCATTGCCTTCTGAGGTTGCAGGGGTAGTCCACAGTCCCGTAGTTGCGTCTGATTTTTGTACTATTTTAGTGAGTCCTGCACCTGTTTGCCCTAGTCCAAAGAGTTTTGCACTTGATGAATGGTAGAGGAAGTCTTTTACAACGTACTGCTTTAAGTCAGTTGCAGATACGCTTGTTGCATGGTCAGCTTCTAGTGAACGGTAGGGAGTGAGGCGAGTTGGGTTTGAGAAAATATCAAAATGCTTCGCAACCTGGAACTTGGTAGCGTTGTCTTCTCGTGGGCTATCTGATATACCGCCAGAGAAGTTATTTATTTTTTGTTCGACTATTTTGCTCATATTTTAATTACGAAATTAACAACCACATACGGCGGCATGTTGTTGTGAGCTGTATCACTTCCTGTCGAGTCAGTGGCAGCACCACTCGAATGGGTATTAAGATCGCCTTCCGCGGCAGATGTTCCAGCACCACCGGCATCAGCAACAGTAATCGCGTGAGTATGCGCTGCCAATTCCGCAACCGTAAGTACATGAGTCTTTTCACCAACGTATGTATTCGGCACATTCAATGCATCAAAGTTCGCATCGGATGATTTATACCCATACGGAGTATAGCCACGAAAATCAGGCAGATTAAATGTTGTCGCACCATCCCCTTTTCCATGCGCGGTAGCGTGGAGCGTATGCGTGCCACTTTGTGAACCACTCGTATTTACTGCTGCACCTCCGCGAGAGGTAGACACCTCGAAAGCATTTGCCGTGAGTCCCGCTGTAATTATGAAATAGTCAGTATTGGTGGCGAGTCCTGTTGGTAATGCCCCAGTCGTTGTAAATGAGATTTTATCCCCTGCAACTAACCCATGACCTGTTGCGGAAAAAACTGCTGGAGAAGCGATGGAGACTGTAAATGTCTGTGCCGGAGCCATCACTGCCTTTAGGTTCGCGTATGTTGACCTCGAGACGGCTGTACCATCACATAAAAGCCACCCCGTAGGGGCAGTTCTACCAGCATATGGGCAAATCAAACCTGTGAATAATGCAATGAAAGAACTTGGATTTACAAAAAGTCGGGCGCTCGTCCCGCCTGCTGCCGTACCTACCGCCACCTCAGCATCAGTAGCCTCCTCCACAATTCCCTTTGTAGTCGTACTTGCATTCACATTCCCTCCTGCATCAACATACGCCTTGACGGCTTTCTGCGTAGGTATCTTTGCATCACTGTTCGCGGTGAGGGCGGTGTCAGTGTCGAGTGTGCTTGTCTCGATTTTGTCGGTGTTTAAGTTTTGTGCATTGGTATTTATAACCGTTCTAGAACTTGTTATGGTGTCACCTGCATTTATATTAGTTATGGTTGCCATATTATGTTGGTTTACTTACATTTGTAATGCTCGTTGAGGGTTTACTTGTATTATCTATAAGTGAAATGCAATCATCCCATGTCCTAGTCTCACTAGCCCAAGTTGTCGTGATAGTACT
>JAHFMX010000002.1 GCA_023267635.1 bacterium
AGAGAAGAGTTGCAGAGAGCTCAAGACTTATTAAATGGTAGACCGAGGAAGTGTCTTGACTGGAGGTATCCAGTTACAGTATTCTCGGAGTTAGTTGCATTAGATTTTTGAAACCGCCATAGCAAAAGAAAACGCGATTACCTTTCGGTATTCGCGTCTCATGGGTGAATCACATCACCACTGCACAGGCGGTGGTCGGTCAGCTCTCCGTACACAATGAACTCCTTATATTGCGGGCTCCGTATGGCAACCGACAATACTCGCACAGAAGGAACCAATTGGCACGATAGGAAATTTCTGCGTAGATCATGGCTTCGTCGTCGGGAGATTGATGCAACTGCTCGAACAGTCGCAGTTTAACTTCGCGTTCAAGCGGCGGCGTAGGCTCTGGATCATATGGGCTGAAGTATTTCATTACCAGATTCCATCGGCCCCTGTTCCGCCGTGACCAGAAAAACTTGGAAAGAAGGGCTTCGGACGTAGGTGCCTCCGTTGTTCTTCTGCACGGATTTCTGCACCCATCTCATTGGTGTAGTAGATCGAGCGAAGCATTTCCCTCACCAGTTCAGACGAGGTCAAAACATTGAGACATTCGCAGGTGGTCGCCATGCGACTATCAAGTTTTGCTCGCGTTTCGGGCATGGTTGCTATGTTGGCGGTTAGCACCTTCACCCGCTTCTCGCTTTGCCAAATAAGAGCAGAGTGAGGTTTTGAAGTGAAACGATCAATTTCGGTCTTAACCCTGCCGTCAAACGGCGCATAAAGAACTTTGAACATGGAAATCTCCTGTGTTATTTAGACAAACTCTACCACTCAAAACGAAAAGTCGCCAGCTAGCGACTTTTCGTTTTTCTATCTACATCAAATGGATTTATTTTGACTTTAAATAATTCAAGATTGTATCTGCATCAGAAACTTCAAATGGATCAGTTGGGCAGTTATCTTCGAACCCTGGTTCGATAAACATTTTTTCAATAACACCATCAACAACAACCATTGAGTATCTCCATGAACGCTCTCCAAATCCTAGATTTGTTTTCTTCACGAGCATTCCCATACCACGAGTGAAGTCTGCATTTCCATCTGGAAGCATAGAAACTTTTTCAAGTCCAAGCTTGAGCTTCCACTGGTACATAACGAAAGCGTCATTCACTGAGAGACAGTACACCTCATCAACTCCTACACCTTTAAATTCATCATACTTTGCTTCATATCCTGGAGCGTGTGTAGAAGAACATGTTGGAGTAAAGGCACCAGGAAGTGAGAATATTACAACCTTCTTTCCTTTGAATATTTCGTCTGTTGTAACGTCTTGCCAACGGAATGGATTCTCTCCACCGATTGAATCATCACGAACACGAGTCTTAAATGTTACCTGCGGCACTGGGTTTCCTTCGGTTATATGTGACATAGTCAATAATTTTTAATTTCTAGTTTTTTATTTTTAATCGAAACACAATTCAATACTGCGTTATCAGGATACATTAACTATAACGCAGGCAATACAAAGATGCAAAACAGCAAAAGCCGCATCTACGATGCGACTTTTGCTGTTTTATGTATTTAATTTACTGGTTATTTCAGATGAAATACAAGACGCGCAGAAGTTTTGGAAGAAGGCGTAGTTAAATGCTACGACGACTGACAAAACTGATAGCGTAACGCAGTAGTTCGCTGAAATTACCTGTTAGGGACGAAGGTGAGTGCGTGACCAAGCTTAGTTCCACGGCCTGTACGACCAATACGGTGAACGTATGTTTCGTAGTTGTTAGGCACATCGTAGTTAACAACAAGGTTAATATCATTGATATCAAGTCCTCGTGCTGCAACGTCAGTTGCAATCACTACCTGCACCTTACCTGATCCAAGCGCCTTAACAGCTCGCTCTCGCTCGCGGTTATGCATGTCTCCGTGAAGAGCAAGTGCCTTAAACCCGCGCTTTGAAAGTTCTTCTGCAAGACCATCCACGTGACGCTTCATTTCTCGGAAGATAAGTACCTTTGAGTACTCTGGCTTAAGAAGAATCTCATGAAGAGCTTCAACCTTTCCAGCGTCCCCATTAACGCGCACAACGTCCTGCATAACAGATGATGCTGTGTCGCGACTCTTGATAGAGATAGTAACTGGATCCTTAAGGAAGTCAGTACAGAGTCTCTTAATTTCTGGAGAAAATGTAGCTGAGAAGAATAGTCCCTGCTTTGTTTTTGGCATAGCACCTAGAATAGAACGCATGTCGTCGATGAATCCCATATCAAGCATACGATCCGCTTCGTCAAGTACGATACTGTCAAAGTAATCCATCTTGATCTTTCCACGTTCGATAAGATCCATCACACGTCCTGGAGTACCGATAACGGCGTTCACTCCAAGTTCGAGTTCACGAATCTGTCGCATAATTGGTGCACCTCCCACACACGGTACAGAGAAAAGCTTCATACCACGAGTAAACGCGATAAATTCTGCTTCCACCTGAAGAGCAAGCTCTCGTGTTGGTGTAAGAATCATCATCTTATGATTATTGTCTGCAACAAGCTTGTTGATAAGAGGAATAAGAAAGGCCGCAGTCTTTCCTGTTCCAGTTGAAGCAATACCGATCACATCTTTACCTTCAAGAACAACAGGGATAGCCTGGTCCTGAATTGGAGATGGAGTGATAAGTCCTTTTGCTGTTAGGTTTGCAGATAGAAGTTCTGCGATACCGAAGTCAGTAAACTTATGCTTTGCAGTATAGTTATCTGTTTCAGTAACACCAGCTTCTTTGTTAATAAAAAGTTTTTCATCAATATAATCCTTTCTGAATCCACGCTTTGGATTAAATGATCGAGCGCCACCTTGAGCTGGACCACGTCCAAATCCTCCACGTGCTGGACCTCTTGATGAACCTCCACGAGAATAGCCTCCGTCGTTTGAACGAGAGCCTCCACGTGGTGCACGAGTCTCAGATGAGAAACGTGACGAAGAACGGTTGTGTGGTCGTGCATCAGAAGAAGACGAACCACCTGTTGTTATAGTGTACATATATAGTTGTTTACGGCTTCCATAACTGGAGAGCTTCTTTGTTGAAACTACACATTTCTCCATCAACGTACTACTCGTACGTCTCAGTCAAAATCTTTGTTTCGCCTCGAATCTCGCTCAGTTCTGTAAACCTTAATTTGGTTAATTGATTATTTGCGCTCGATTTCTTTCGATGAAACCTCTTCTATCTGTTGAGGACAGATGTATGGTTATCGCAACGCGTCAAATAAAACCTGACTACACGAGATATCCATAAGGAAATAATATATCAATTGTAGCAGACTTGCCACAATTTGTCAATGTTTTCAATAAACTCCATGATTCTGTTCAAATACAAAATTCCTTTCTTTTTATTTTTTCTGCTTTAAAGGCGCAGGTATTTTTCTTGCTAGAAAAATCCTTCCCTCTCAGCTACCCGCTTCCGAGAGTCCTTTAAGGCAAAAAAGATGGGTTATTAAAATACAAAAGAAAAAATCCGCCAGACTACGCGAATTTTTTCGCATGTCAGCGGATTTTGTTTAGCTTGCAAGAACAGCAAACGGCTCATTAGCCCACTGCCGCCGACTGGAAATAAAATTGCAGTCCCAGTGCCACTCACCGTCAACCCAGCAAAAAAACAAAAGAAAACTCTTACCAGTCGAACTCCGAAGGATAGTTCCATCGAAGTGCGTGTAGGTGATTTTGCCGTTGGTGAGCTCCTTCCAGCTCGCAGGAATAAGGCTTTGGTTGTACCAGAGAGTCTTGAACACCTGCGCGTCGAGACGAATGTGCCCAGTGTCTTTCCGACGCTTAAGCTGGAGACTGAGTTTCGTCACATCTACTTCTGTGAGGGCGAGAGAACGTTTATCCTGCTTCACAATAGACCAGCCGACACCTATGAAGGCGACGGGATCGAAAGGCTTAGTGCGGTCGATTTGTAGAATTGTCATGGTCTTCTCCTCGTAGGTTGACCGATTTTGTAAAGGGCTGTGATTCAAGACCACATCTCTTATAAGATAGCACATATTTATACAAAAGTCAAGTTAAAAAGCCTTTATTTAAAGGGATTTTGAGAGGCAAATAGTACACTCGTGCCCATATGGGTCTTTGAGGAATGAGTAGCTGGTGAAGCCGTGCTCCTTTGCCAGTTCTTCAATTTTTTCACGTTGAGTGATATCAAATTCCAAATATAATACGCCGTCTTCTTTCATAAACTCTTTCGCACGAGACAATACTTGTGTATGGAAATAAAAACCTTCTTCTTTATCAAAAAATGAAAGTGGTGCTTCTGCGTGAAGTTCCTTCATCACTTCTTCTTTCATACTCTGAGGCACATATGGGGGCACTGCAAAGATCACATCATATGTCCCTCCCGCTCCCGTCCATGTGTCTCCCACAAGAACTCGAGCACGAAGCTTCTTAATATTATTCCTAATAATTGAATGCTCAATCCCTGGTTTTAGCTTTGGATCAAGTTCAATAAAATCAACCGTTGCCTCAGGAATATTTCTTGCAACTGCAAGTCCAACATTTCCAGAACCAGCAAAGAGGTCAAGCACTCGCAACACAAAAAGGCGTTTTGTTTTCATGATGTCTTCTATTGCTTGCTTGACCCAAAACTCTGTCTCAGGACGAGGAATCATTGGACGTAATGATAAATCCACCTTAGCTCCAGCAAATACTATCTCACCTAGGAGATATTCAAATGCTTCACCATCAGTCATTCTCTTTATGTCTTCAAGAAGTTCTGGAGTTTCAATTCCCTTATATTTTTCTTTACGCAAGCGCGCAACTTTGTCTTCGAATTTCATATGACTTTTATACTAGGATACTACCACACCTTTGTAGAATAGCTCGTAAACAAAGGAGTCTCCTTACTGGTTTCTATGCGCAGGCCCCTTGTGCCGTCCAACTTCCACTGTGACACCAGTTGAGCTACGTAGATACTTGGATCGATAAATGATCCCTTCCATCCCTTCATTTCTGCGGCAGTTTTAAAATATGTATCAACGAGCGGATAATGTGTACACCCATACAAAATATGCGTTGCGCCGACAGATATCGCAGCATCTATACTTTCATTAATGGATATTTCTATAGCCCCAGAATCTTGTGTCTCAATTTCTCCAGCGAGACTAGAAGGAACATGCGTTGAGGCCGTGATCCCTTTCTCATCTAAAATGCTCTGATACACCTGGGATGCAATTGTTGTATGTGTTGCGACGATTAACACATGCGAATTATGTTCAAATGGAATCAACTTCACCGCATCAATCATGTCGATATACTGTTCCTTCGGAATACCGCTTTCTTGTAAGAGCTTTTCTGTTGTATTTACCGACATGCTATTACAGGCGCTAACAAAATGAGTAACACCTTGTGATTGTAATTGTTCTAATATCTCACTCACAAAAAGTGCTATCTCGGCTTCTCCGCGGTTACCGTACGGCGCGCGAGCGCAATCTCCAAAATATACAATGTCTGCATCAGTTACCTTGCGGAGTTCTTGTAACACTGAAAATCCACCAACCCCAGAATCAAAAATACCAAGTAGTGATGTAGGTTCTTTCATTTAGCCACGCACTCTTTGTACTACTCGCACAGTCGACTTCTCACATTTCTCACCACAAAATCCTGGACCCTCAGCAGACATACAGTTGTTACAGATAAGAAACAGCATGTTACATTCTGCATTGGCACAATTTTGATATTGTTCATTAGGAGCGTCGCATCGTTTACACTTTCCAACAATCTCTCTGTTTCCACCAAAATCCATCACAAGACGATCGTCGAACGTAAAGAGTGTTCCTTTAAAATGCCCTTCTGGATATTTCTCCATGTATGAATGCATACCGCCATCCAATTGATGTACGTCTTTAAATCCTTTATGGAGAAGGTATGCCGACATCTTTTCGCAACGAACTCCACCTGTACAAACGGTAACAATTTTCTTTCCTTCTTCCACGTTCAGCGCTTCAACTATTTTTGGAAGTTCGCGTGATGCGTCCATGCCAGGGTCTATTGAATTTGCAAAATGCCCCGATTCAAATTCATATGAGTTACGCATATCTACGACAACGAAGTCCTCTTTATTTTCATAGAGCGCGTGAAGTTCGTCAGCAGACATATACGGAGCCGTTTGCACACGTGGGTCAATCTCTTTTCCAAAGCGTGTTCCAACTATTTCATTACGAACCTTAATCATACACCGTGGGAAAGAAGCTCCATTTCCCGCACTGCGCTTGATTTGCATATCAGAGAATCGACTACCACTAAGGAGCTCCACGAGAAATGCTTCAGTATTTTCTACTGTTCCTTCAAGTGTGGAATTGATACCTTCTTCCGCAATAATCGTGCGCCCTTTTAATTGGTATTTGTCACAAAGCGTACGGTACACACCCATAAGTTCCTTTGGGTTTTCAATGGTCACGTATTTGTAGAATAATAGTACTTGATACTTCATAGCTTAAAATAACTCACGAACTTGGCGAACTTCTTCGTTTAAACCTCGTGTTTTTCACTCAAAGTACTACTCGTACATTTCGCTCAAACACTTGTTTCGCCTTGAATTTCATCCAAGTTCCTTAGTTATTAGATTACTATGATTCTAGCAGAAATATAAGTATTTAGAAATGAGCCAGTGCAAAAATAAATGCTAGAAAAAATATTAGAAGTATTATGCGTATAGGAAGAAATGAGAGTGGAATAAGAAACCAAAGAGGAAAAGAAGTCACAAGATACCCAACCGTAATAATAAGTATTTTTGGTATAAGAAATACGAAGATCCATTGATTGATGAGTGCGAACCCTTTAAGCCAACCAGAAAGTGCAACAACTCCGAAGAAGAAAAATGTACAAAAAACTTTTATTCCAGAGAACGCAATGCTTGTAGATTCCTTAAGATGAGAAAACATAAGCAACTATAGTACCATACGGAAACCCTGCACGGAATTAATTTTGGCTGTGGTACACTCAAGTACATTATTTCTTCAATTTTCAGATTATCTTTCCGCTATGGCTCAATCGTTCTCAACAAAAAAGTACTTTTCAAAAATTTTTTCACACACACTCGTCTCAGAACTCATAGCAAATCACGGGACGCAAGCTTTCTTTGAAATAAATGACCAGACTCCACGAAAACTTGCCGTGCAGTTGATGGAAGACTCAATTAAATCCCTCGATACAGCAGTGAGACTTGAAGTATTAAAAGACCTTTCCTACATTTCATCCATTACGAGCGCGCATACTGCTTCTCTAGGAAAAAAACTTTTCAAAGAAGAAGTTGGTACGGAGTTTGAACCAGAAATTGAATGCACAAGCGATCATGATACCGTCCTCTATCTTTTCCTTCGTCATGAAACAATTGCAGACAAGCTTGCCTTTCTTTTTCCATTCTATGCATCAAAGAGTTATATTTCATACGAAGCTAAAAATGTTGGTAAGGTAGAATCAGAAACAAAACTAACGGAATTGTCACGTGAATTTACTCGCCTCGCCAATAAAGATGACAATGCAACAGAACAGGAAATGGAGCACCTTTACTTAGAAAATATTTTGTACGTAGAATCAAAGTTCCAAGGATCATACGATGTAGAAAGTAAACTAGACGCAACAACAGGAGAAATAACAAGAAAGCATGTAACTCGAAAAATTGAAAAAGTTCGTATTGCGTACCTACCAGAAGAAGAAATGATTCTTATCGCTGGAAATGTTTCAAAACCACAGAAGATGATTTTTATGGATACCTTCCTACGAATTGTATGTGCGAGTGGATACGAAGAGAAAGTAGAGCAATTTGATTTTACTCCTCTTAAAAATCTTTCACTTGATTTTACACAATACAATAAAGGCACTCCTTTTATTAAGGCGAGTATAAGCTCTGTTACTATTTCATACGCTGAAGGAAAAAAGAAACTTCGCCTTATGCTTCCTGGAACTCGTGAACATAGTGGGATGCAGGCACTTTCAGAGACTCTCGAGGAACTAGGACTTGGATCAAGATGGGGTTCTTTTGATATTGTTAACATGTCATTTAAATTCATGTTCCAAAATAGAGAAAAACAAGATAAAGCCATAAACGTTACCTGCTCAATTTCTGGGATGAAAGCCTCTTTGTGTCCACTCTTTGAATACGAACGGTACACGAAGCAAATTCTAAAGAATGCAGGGGTTTATAAAGGCTTTGTACTGCTTGAAAAGTAGAAAACTGTTCTTGTGTGTAAGGCTTAGATATGGTATTATACGCACACTCTAAAAAAGAGTTGATTTAGCGGAGTAGAGTAGAGGTAACTCACGAGGCTCATAACCTCGGGACACCAGTTCGATTCTGGTCTCCGCAACAAGTAAAAAACAAAATCGCACCAAATGGTGCGATTTTGTTTTTGTGGATAGACTAGAATATTCGAACCAAGAATCGTATATACTATATACATATGCCTAAAACAATACTTCGTCATAAAGCGGAATCTTTGCGAAAAAAAGGTACGAGCGTACGTGATGTTGCTAAGCTTTTAGGAATTTCTAGGAGCACAGCATCGATATGGTGTCGAGATATAGTTCTTTCTGAAGAACAAATTATAAAGTTGGAAAATAATAAGATGAGAGGATCTTATAAAGGAAGACTTCTTGGAGGTCTTACAAATAAAAGAAAACGAGAAGCTTCTCTTGTACAGAGCAAGGAAGAGGCAAAGGTAATTATCTCGAAGGTGTCTAAACGGGATATTTTTATGCTCAGTCTCGGTCTCTATTGGGCGGAAGGACATAAAACAGGACGAACGTTTGGTTTAGTGAATAGTGACCCTGACATACTTAGAATATGGATGGATACACTTGTAGGCATGGATATAGACAGAGCACTATTTTCCCCTAGATTATTTCTTAATGACGCTTGGCTGGAAAAGGAAAAAGAAATGGTTACTTGGTGGTCTAAAAAGCTTTCTATACCGAGAGAATCTTTCTCGAGAACAATTGTTGTTCATTCAAAACAGAAAAAAGTTTTCAAGGAAGAAACTTACCACGGAGTACTTCATATACGAGTTAAAAAATCATCTAAGCTCATAGATACCTGGTTGTCCATGATTGAGTTAGTCCGACCTTTGTGAGTTGAAAAAAGAGCCTTTTCATAGTAGTATTGTCTTACTTGTCGGTGTAGCTCAGTTGGTTAGAGCATCTCACTCATAAAGAGAAGGTCGCAGGTTCAATTCCCGCCACCGACACAAATTAACTCTTGAATCTTCTACTAAATATGGTAGTATGGGTAAGTTCAATATGCGGTCGTAGCTCAGCTGGTTAGAGCACCGCCCTGTCACGGCGGGGGTCGTGGGTTCAAATCCCATCGACCGCGCAAAATAAAAACACTAAGGCTTCTTGCCTTAGTGTTTTTATTTCTGGGCGTAATGACCAAGATATATCACCTGCGTGATATGTCGGGATTTGAATGGGGGTCGCGAAACTTTATCGAGGAGTTTACGACGAGAAGTTTTGTGACAATTCCCATCACTGCTATAATCATGACATGAACGACAAACAAACTCACGATGAGTTATTTAAATCGATATCTGCAACAGAGGTGCCGAAAATTATATACTGGGCAAGTCTTGGAAATCTAGAACAGGTAAAGAGTGCACTACTGGAGAATCCTGATATAAATATTAAAGATTCGGACGGTTTTACTGCTCTTGATATCGCCCTAGAAAACAATCACATAGAAGTCATTAACTATCTAGTGGAGAGAGGTGCTATAAAAAAGTAAGCGGAGATAAACTACCGAATAACCTTCAACTCTCTAAACACTGACTCATAGAGGTTAAATGCTCGCTTCGCTTCTCGTTCAGTCAATTGGAAATCAGATCCTTCATGAGCGATTCTGTTTCGTATCCCATGAGCATCCCATGCTAATTGCACTGTTTTAAAGTTTGAGACCTTAAGCATATCTGCAACGGTCTCCCCAACGTATCCTTTATCTCGCAACACATGAGCGAGCATATTATCTGCTTCAAGAATTCCTATTCTCCATAGCGCTTCACTGGTACTACTCATGTATCCTTGGACGATTGCAAACCGTGGGTGATCTTCAAAATCATTGATAGTAGGAGGAGTCGCGGGAGCTTCTTCGTGAATTGGAAGACCGGGGATACCTGCTACAAACGTATCGTCATGGTGAGTATCCTCAATAACGTGCGAGTCTGTATGTCCGTGATGATCTCCATGTCCGAAGTGATGTTCATAATGATGTAAGCCTTCAAGGAAGGTTAGGAACCACCTAAACACCACGTACACAAACACGAGTATCGTTGCCAGAGCTAAAATAGAAAGCAAGTCTGTGAAAAGTGAGAGCACAGGATTTTGTACAGAAAAATGAAGCCCACTTGTTGCTCCGTTAATATCAAAAGGTGTAAGCTGACTTGTGTTAGTCGCATCAAGCGGATACGTATCCATATTATCAAGAATGCCGTCACCATCAGTATCTTTTTTATAGACATCAGACCCTATAATCCCTTCCACTTTGTCACTTACCCCATCGCCATCTGTGTCAGTGGTGCGGGCAGAAATAGTTCCATCAAGCGGAGCCTCATCACGTCCGTCTAACACAAGATCTCCGTCGGTATCACTATTAAGCGGATCGGTACCTTGATTAAGTTCTTGTCCATCAAACACACCGTCTCTGTCTGAATCTCCATTATTTTTATCCATGCCATGAGCTAGCTCATAGCTATTTGGCACGCCATCTTTATCAGAATCTTTTGGACCTATTCCAAATACATCACGCATATGATCGGTAAACGTGTAGTCAGCCTGAAAGCGTTCTTTAAGCTGTGCATCAGTAAGATTACTTGCGTCGTATGGACTACTATCTGTTACGTCTGGTTGTCCATCTTTATCAGAATCAGGAAGATTAATACCAAGAGACTCAAGCATCCGTCCCCAAAGAGATACATGAATATCGGCTTGTGGAACCACAGCATCTTTTTGTGCAAGATAGTCTGTAAACCATCCACGATCACGCAGTCCATCAAATTCACGGTACGTGTGTTCAACTAAATATTCGTCTGGGTTTTTCCTCAAGAGGACGAAGAGCCACACGTACTTAATCCATAGAAGTACGTCATATATACGATTGAAAAGGTAGTCGATAGAAATCGATTGCATGGACAATAAGTGGTGCTAATTACTACCGTATAATACCACGAAACAGGTATGTCTTTTGTGTATGAAAGCAAAAACTACTCAAATAAACTCTTAAGAAATCTTTTCAAAATCTCTTCCTATACTAAAAAGCGTAGACTCTCCGAAATGCGGAGCAATGAGTTGCAAGGAAAGAGGAAGATTGTTTTTTGTTACTCCAGAAGGAAGCGAAATAGCAGGCACTCCAACGATGTTAATTGGAACAGTAAATATGTCCGCTAAATACATAGCGAGTGGATCGTGAGATTTTTCTCCAATCTTGAAAGCTGGTATTGGAGAAGTTGGCATAGCAATTGCATCAACATCTTTAAATACAGAAGCAAACTCTTCACGTAACATTGCACGCACGATATTTGCTTTGTTGTAATACGCATCATAGTACCCCGACGAAAGCACATACGTTCCGAGCAAGATTCTACGGCGCACTTCATCTCCTAATCCATCTGTTCGTGTTTTAAAGTACACACCAAGCATAGAGTTTGAAGCATTCTCATCTTTAAGTGAGAGCCCATACCGAATACCATCATACCGTGACATGTTTGATGAAATTTCTGCAAACACTACAACATAATATACAGAGAGGGCTTTTTCTAAATGCTCAAGTTGTATATCTACAATTTCGTATCCATTACTTTTTAATTTTTCTAAGGACGCATTGAAATTTTCAAGAACCTCAGGATCAATTCCTTCGCGTTCGACGAATGATCGCGGTACGCCAATTTTCTTCCGTGAATTTACTGGAACAGCAGGAATGTCTTTTATAGAAGTTGCATCTAAATCATCCGCCCCCTTAATGATGTTAAAAACAGCTTCAACATCATCAACACACGTAGCAAATGGTCCGATTTGATCAAGCGATGAACCCATAGCCATTAACCCGTAACGAGATACAGCTCCGTATGTTGGCTTAAGTCCCACAATGCCACAAAATGAAGCTGGCTGACGGATTGAACCACCAGTATCAGATCCAAGCGACACAGGAACTCCACCGTACGCTACGACTGCTGATGATCCGCCCGATGATCCACCTGCAACACGTGTTATGTCATGAGGATTCTTTGTTACCCCAAATGCAGAATTTTCAGTTGACCCTCCCATGGCAAATTCATCCATGTTTGCTCTTCCCAGTAAAATAGCTCCTGCTTCTTTTAATTTCTTTACAACAGTAGCATCATAGACCGCTGTGTAGTCAGCAAGAATCTTTGAAGCTGCAGTAGCACGCTCCCCTTTGACGACAATATTATCTTTGAGGACAATCGGAACACCGGTGAGGGCTGTTGCTGTGCCATCTTTCAACATTTGCTCAGCACGGGCAATTTGGCTTTCAATAAGATCATTTGAATACATACCTAAAATAGCATGGATGCTTTCATCTTTTTCACTTATTACTGTGTGTGCCTCTTCAACAAGCGCACTAACAGTAGTGGTTCCATTCTTTAGCTCTTCTTGAATTTGCTGTAATGTTTTTCGCATATCTACTTAAGTACTTGTTCAACTTTTACATACCCATCTTCACTATCTGGTGATTCGTGCATAATGGCTTCAGTATTTGAACCAGGGAGGTGAGTAATAACATCCTCACGTAAAATATTATAATGCGTCTCTTTTGCTTGTGCTGTAGTTCCTCCGACTTCGTTTATTTCAGATACATAGCCTAAAATAGCTTGCATATCATGGAGCATTTTCTCTTTTTCCTCTTCTTTGATTGAAATCCTCGCAAGCTGCGAAAGATTGTCTAATTCCTCTAACGTAAATGACATAGTGCGATTATATCATATTAAGGAGGTCCTGCTCCCCTATGATAGGAGTACCTAGTTTTTCTGCATCAAGCCTTTTACTTCCTCCATTTTCCCCCGCCAAGAGATACGATGTTTTACTCGAGACACTAGCGGACACCTTCCCGCCGTTTTTTTCTATCAACTCCTTTGCTTCATCTCGAGATAGTGTTGGAAGCGTTCCTGTAATAACAAATGTTGTATTAAACAGTTTTCCCTCGGACGTACTCTTTTCCGCAATCACTGTCAGATGTGGAAGCAATCGTGCTAATAGTTTTTGATTAGCTGAGTCCTTGAAATAAGAAACGAGCGCCTCTGCAACTTTTTCGCCAACACCCTCTATACGAGAAAGCTCTTCTGTATTTTTCGTACGCAGTTCATCAAATGAATTGAAGTGCTTTGCAATATCTTTTGCAGTCTGTTCACCAACGTGACGAATACCGAGTGAGTACACTAATTTATGAAGTAACACAGTGCGTGACCCTTGTATCGAAGCAATAATGTTATCAGCTGATTTTTCACCAAACCCTTCGAGTCCTTCAATGTCTTCTTTCTTAAGGTCGTATAGTGATGCAGCATCAGTAATAAGTCCAATATCGTGGAATATTTCAATAATTTTTTCACCCAACCCTTCAATACCCATTCCCTTTTTGCTAGCAAAATGGATAAGCCCTTCCAAATGCTGTGCGGGACATTCTTTATTACGACAATACACTGCGGCTGAGAGTTCTTTTCCAATAGAGATCTTCGAAAGAGGAGAGCTACACTCTGGACAATACTTTGGCATAACGAACGCCAAGGCGTCTTTTGGGCGAAGGTCTGTAACAACGTCAAATATTTCTGGAATAACATCTCCCGCTTTCCTAAGAAGAACCGTATCGCCAACTCTCACATCTAGTCTTTCTATCTCATCAGCATTATGGAGCGTGGCTCGCGCAACCGTTGACCCAGCTAGTAACACTGGTTCTAGTTCAGCAACTGGAGTTACAGCTCCTGTGCGTCCAACTTGGCATGTAATAGAGAGTAATTTAGTTGAAACCTCTTGTGCTGGAAATTTATATGCAATACCTGCGCGCGGTGACTTCGCAGTATACCCAAGCGTGTCCCACAATATTCTTTCATTCACTTTAATAACCAATCCATCGATACCATAATCTTCTGTCTGACGTCTAGTAATCCATCTGTCATAAAATGCCTGAGCCTCTTTGAGGGTGCGGCAAAGTTTTCTCTCTGAGTTTACTAAAAAACCAAACCTATCAAGTGTTATAAGCTCATCTTCTTGTGTTGTATAGCTTCCACCTTCTATATCATAGGCATAGATTTGAATATTTCTTGTTGCAACAATTTTGGGATCAAGCTGACGAAGTGTCCCTGCGGCTAAGTTGCGAGTGTTAGCATACAAAGGTAACTCCTCTTTTTCTCGAGCACGATTTATCTTCTCTAAATCTTTTTTCTTCATCCATGCTTCACCAATGACTGTAAAAGATACCCTCTCTGGAAGGGTGAGTGGAATTGATTTAACTGTT
Organism: bacterium; assembly: GCA_023267635.1. GTDB lineage: Bacteria > Patescibacteriota > Minisyncoccia > Phycocordibacterales > UBA5272 > UBA11704. The sequence continues at coordinate 14,483 of JAHFMX010000002.1, forward strand.
TTAATATTCTCAGTAATATCTTCTCCGACTTCCCCATTCCCTCGAGTGGCCGCGCGAACAAATACTCCATCAACGTAGGTGAGTACAACTTTCAATCCATCAACTTTCATCTCAGCAATATATGTTGGTGTTTGTTCTACTCCAGCTTTCTTAAGCAATGCAGCATTTCGTTCCTCCCATGCAAGTAATTCCTCATATGAAAAAGCATTGTCAAAACTCCATTGTTTTATCTCGTGAGTAACTTTTACAAACTTTGGAAGTGGATCACCTCCCACTCTGTGGGTAGGAGAAAGCGGCGTATCAAATTCTGGATACTTTTTTTCAAGAAGACTTAACTCACGCATTAAGGAATCATAGACTTCGTCCGTTATCTTTGGAGTGTCGTGCACATGGTACAAAATACGATGCCCCTCTAAAACGGCTCGCAGTTCTTCTATTCGATGCAAAGCTTTCTCCTTATTCATATAGCAATTCTAACATAAAACACTTGTAAAATATAGCTTATTTATGCTAGCCTTCAAAAGATACTACTGTATTGCACTCTCTGATGTACTTACAATCGCTCGCTCAATTGGGTATGCATACACAGAACCACATGAAGCAAAACCACGGGAAATAATCTGTCGGTAGGTAGGTGTTTTATTAACAAGCACAGTAGCACATCGATACTCTCCACTGCCCAAATCCATCCGCATATTAAATGTAGATGTTTGCCCAGTATCAGGATTTCCAGCAGAATCAATGCGCGAAAAAGGAGTAACAGCATAGTTACTCACTGAAGTATCGAAAATACTTGATGCCGCACACTTTATATCATTGAGCGAAAGAGAAGTTAATCCCCCTGCAACACGTTGCACGTTTACTTTATCTAACACCATCTGACTGGTTACTAAATTATTATATTGAAAAATACCAAGACCTGTTTCTTGATCATAGTATTGATCGTCAATCACTGTTGCACACATAAGTCCGTTGTCAGCAGCATAGTACGCAATCTGGCTTAAACGAGAGAGCCTAGAAAAATACAATTCCTTACTGAGGATAATAGAAATACTCGTAGCAATGGTTAAGATAATCACACAAATAATAAGTGTAAGCGGGAGCACAAATCCTCGAGTGCGCATCTGTGTTATTTTTTTAAGAGTAGGTAGTTTCATACTTATGCTCGTGCGTGAAGGAAGTCTACAATTTTAACCTGATGTAGATATCCGTTCTGGCGCTTAAACGTTATAGTAACTGTTACACGAAGGTCATCGTTGTAATTTTGATCTGGACCAGTAAATGTTGGCATGGATGTTATAGAGATCGCTCTACTAAAGTTAGTGAGTGTATACCCCGCTCCGCTTCCACGGGCCCCTGTACACACGTAAATACTCGTTGAGTCTTCTAAAGAAAGAGTATTACAATCCGATTGATTACTTACATATTTTGTTGGATCAAAATCCTCATTACTCGTCATGTCGATAAAATCATACGCACACCCTGTAGGGTTGTCTACCTCATAACATGAAGCACCTTGTGCATTAGAAGCTAGTCGCGTACGAAACACACGCCATGCTGCTTGAGCAGAAGTTTCTGCGTTAATAGGAGTACATGCGGCTGTGGTTGCTTGAATACAACGTATATACACAGAGTCTTGCTGGTGACGTAAAAGCTCTATCGCCTCTTGCGCAAGGTATGTTGCAATAAGCGTATCTTTTGTAAGTCGCGCATATGTTGAAGCGTTCGACGCAACCGTAAGAGGCCCCAGAATCACCATCGTAATAATCATGGTAGACACCAATGTTTCAACAAGGGTGAATCCGCGTGGAGAGCGTACTGTTTTTTTGAAAAAAGAATTGAAAAATATCATACTGTTAATTATCTAAAGCGCGAGATGATCCACTCGTTTGAACACTAAACGTTACAGCTGGGATTGTCTTCTTTCTTGGAATGGTCACACCCGATATGACCATAGTGATAAGCGGCTGATTGTTATCAGAAGCACCAGCATAGTCAGCTGTTCCTGTTGTGCTGTGTAATCCATCACCATAAAAAGAAAGGGTTGTTATATTCACATCACTTGAGGTGATTTGAAATGTTTTTACTGTCCCGCCGTATGGATACTCATCCTTGTACAAAATTCCATTTGAGAGGTAATACGCCACGCGGTCGAGGTTAAGGTTTGTTGTACCATTCAAAGCTACTGTTGGCCTAAAGATAAGTACTGTACCTCCACTTGGGTAGTCACATCCTTTTCTAAGGGTCGTCATTGGGGTTGGGATAGCTGTATCACAATAAAAACGTGAACCATAGCGTATGTCACGTATAATCACCTCCGTTGCTAAGTTTACCCCATCAAGAATAGATTGCGTTTGTTCTAGTCGAGTGTTCACCACCTGCGCTGAAAAGAGAGCTCCTGTAGCAATGGTCATCACGCTAATAAAAATCGCCATCGTAACAAGTAGTTCGATAAGAGTAAATCCACGAAGTGAAGTTCTATTTCTATGTATCATGGTGTAAGGTTGTCACATCTACCGATGTCGTTTCTAATCATACCTGAGCTAAATATTTGAACGTTTCTAATGTGTCCCAAAAGTGGTGCTCGTGGGGAAAATAACTCAATGCACGCCGCCCCGTAACTTGTAGTTGTCGCGTTATTGATATAGATAGAAGGCACTGGATTGGGTCGAGTAAAAGAAACAGTGAGAGATTCAATTGGAGGTATATTTGCCTCATTACATGTAAAAGGAAATCCTGTTCCAACGCACAACCTATTAACGAAATATCTATCAGGAAGCGTTGTTATTGTTTTTGTTTCATTGAAAAGAGTTCCATTTTCAAAAAGGCTATTCCCTATCGCAATACCGTATGGCTTTGGAACGCTCGCGTCTACCGTATCACCAAAAAGGACAAGTTGAGTTGATGAAGCTAAAGATATATATACTCCATATCCACCGAGAGAGCTATTAACTGAGTCGATAGCACTTCCTCTCACTTGCGCTTCACGAAGAAGGAGAGATGTTGTATGAGAAGTGTTTGCAAGCGTAAGACGCACCGCTGTTTCTGGATATTTACTCAAAAGAACAGCTGTAAGAGTAACAATAACCGCCATACTTATACTCAATTCAACAAGCGTAAAGCCGCGCAAAGGAAAAAATACTTTGGAGGATTTCATATTCATATAATACCACTAAGCAAAGAGTGAGGCGATGGAAAAGATTCCTATATCTGTGAACAAAACGATGAGGAACGCAGCTACGATGAATGGCACAAATGGTATTGCTGTGTTTGTGTTATGTTTCTTTCTCCTTTGAAGATAGATAATGATGCCGAGCGCTGCACCTAGCCATACAGAAATAAGAAGTACGGCAAGCCCTTGTTCAATTCCAAAGAATGCTCCCACCGCTAAGTATAAGAGAACGTCCCCAAACCCAAGCGCTCGACCTTTTGTCAGCAACCAAATAAGAAGAAATGGGAGTGCTACAACTAGAGGACCTAAAAGTACAGCGCTTCCTCCATCGTGCATATATCTAATGCCGAGCATGATGATAGAAAGGAAAGAGAAAAGTCCGAGAAAAACAATTGGCACATACGAATGTTTGTAATCATACAGCGCCACTACGCCAAGTGAAATAAATATAAGTGTGTAATAGACGAGCCACCAGATCGCAACAACTGGGGCTGAGGAAGCAAGTATAAAGTGATACGTAAGCATAAACACAATTCCAAAACCTATCTCGGTAACAAGTGTCTCAATCCCGTAAGGGATTTTGCAGTATTTACACTTTCCCTTAAGAAATAAGTAGGAGAAGATAGGAATCAAATCTGAAACGCGAAGTGCCTCTCCGCAGGAGAGGCACTTGCTACGTGACCGTATGATTGGAGCAACATTAAGACGAGTAGCTACTACTTGAACAAAACTCCCTATCGCAGCACCGTATAAGAATGATAGAAAATAGAACACTACAAGAAACTAGTTAGTAAGATCGTAGATACAGTTTGTCAGCGCACCAGTACATGTTGTTAGACCAGTGTCTGCAGCACCGTTACCGAAATCAGCAGTCGCTGACCCAACTGGGTTTCCTGCATCCCCTGCAGCAAAGTTACTTCGTACAACAGTACAAGCACTAGATGATGTACACACAGGAACTGCTGCATTTGTTGTTGAGTCTCCCATACATGGGCGAGGACTACTTCCTGAAGCAGTTTGGACACCTCCACAGTCAGCGTCATCGTTCAATCCTTGGTTTCCAGCTTCAAGCTTTACCCCAATGTGATATCCCATATAATTAGCTGTTCCTGAATCTAGGAAAGCAGCATACATATACTTGTCACGCCCAATAGTTGAAGTCGCTGCGTTTGAAGGCATGTTTGGAATATAGCGAGGAACAAGATCTTCGATAGCACCAGGATATATTCCTCCGTGGTCATCAGCGTAAATACCGATCGCCGTTACAATTGAACGAAGATCTGCAATCTTTTTTGCATCTCGTCCTTTCTTTCGAGCCTCAGTAATTGGAGCCGCAATAACAGTTGATAAAAGACCGATAATCGCGATAACAACGAGGAGTTCAATCAATGTAAACCCTCGTAGACCCTTTTTTGTAAGTGTTTGTAGCATATTTTTTTTCTATCTTTGTAGATATCTTAAGTATAGTACCCTTCGCTTAAAGCGCAAGGAATAGTAGTGCAAAAGTGAACACTAGCTGTGGATAAAAACTATGAAATAGCTGCGGAAAGTGAGTACATCGGGAGAAGAACAGAAGACACAAGCACTCCAACGCCCAAGCCCAAGCCCACGATCATGGCTGGTTCAATCAGTCCGATAACATTATCAATAGCAGTATCAAGTTCACGTTTGTAGAACGTTGCAAGATTCTTGAGAATATACCCGAGCTCTCCTGTTTCCTCACCGATACGCACCATTTGCACAAGAATGTTTGGAACAAGTGGCTCTTCATAGAGGGCTTTAGAAAAAGCTACTCCAGACTGCACTTTTGCTGACACTCGTTTAAGTAACTCTTTATAGATTACGTTATCCACCACGGCGGAAGTGATATCGATAGATCGTACGATAGGAACTCCACTTGAGAGCATGGTATTCATGTTGTCAGCAAGTCGAGTAAGAAAGATTCTTTGATAGAGATTTTTAAACACAGGAGTTTTTGTTTTAATCTCATCCACCTTACGCTGTCCTTCTTCTGTTTGCATCCATCGATAGAAAAGCCAACCTCCAATAATCATTGCAGGAAACACAATAAGCCAGTATTTTACGAATATCTCAGAAGTTCCAAGTACAATTTTTGTAATCATCGGCAATTCAGCTCCTTGATCTGCAAACATCGCGGCCATTTTTGGAATAACGAATACGAACATACCAACCATAATGACGATAAATGTTCCGACCACAAACATCGGATAGGTAAGAGCTTTCTTTACTTTTTGACGCAATTCATAATCGCGGTCAAGGTAATCAGCCAAGTACAAGAACGACTCATTGAGCTTTCCGCTCTCTTCTCCTGCTTTCACCATGTTCACATAAAATGGTGAAAATAAATCTGGTCGCTTAGAGAGTGCGTCTGAAAGAGACACACCAGACTCAATATCATCTGCCACTCCAGTGAGCTGACGCTGGAGCTCTTTGTTGTCATTTTCAGCAGCAAGCAAACGAAATGCCTTTAGAGCAGACACTCCCGCCTCAAACAAGGTTGCAATCTGGCGCGAGAAGATAACGACATCTTTTGGTTTAATTTTTGCTTTAAAAAAAGAGAAACTCAAACTAGCATCTTCACTCTTATCTTTTATAGTAACAACACTTAATCCTCGCTTTTGCAAAAGAACAATAGCCGCATCTTGTGAAGAAGCTTCTATTTCAGCTTCTGTCTTTGTTCCCTCTTGGTTAATGGCGGTGTAGTGAAAAATCATAAGTTTATAGTAGACGTTCGAATATGTTCTGTCGTCGAGCAAACGACATGGCATCATCTTTCGTTACATCTCCACGACGCACAAGTTCAGCGAGATTACGATCGAGGTCTATCATGCCGTCTTGAGATCCTGTTTCAATAAGCACATCAATTTCATGTGTTCGTCGTTCTCGAATAAGATTTGATATCGCTGGTGTATTAAGAAGAAGTTCAAACGCAGGAATAAGACCACCCGATACACGTGGAACGAGGCGCTGTGACAAAATACCAATCAATGATGATGCAAGCTGTAAACGAATTTGATCTTGTTGATCTGCTGGAAATGTATCAATGATACGATCAACCGTTTGTGCGGCTGAGTTTGCATGAAGTGTCGAAAGTACAAGGTGCCCAGTCTCGGCAGCAGTAACGGCAGCAGAAATAGTTTCTTTGTCTCGCATTTCACCAATCATAATCACATCAGCATCCTGACGGAATACATGCGTAAGGGCTGTATGGAAATCTTTCGTATCAACTCCAACCTCTCGCTGCTCAATAAGAGATTTATCTTGATCAAAACGAAATTCAATTGGATCTTCAATGGTCACGATGTGGCGCTTTGCTTCGCTGTTAATAAGTCCAATCATAGCAGCAAGTGTCGTTGACTTCCCTTGCCCGACAGGACCCACTACAAGAAAGAACCCCTGGCGTTCGCGAGCGATCTGAATAATCTGCTCTGGTAGATTAAGTTCAGAAATAGTTTTTACCTTCGTAACAAGACGAAGGGCGATAGAAATAACGCCACGCTGAAACGATGCGTTACCACGAAGTCGATATTCTTTTGCGTATTCATAGGAGAAATCTATTTCTTGATTTACAACAAACGAAGTAAGGGCTTTCTCTCCAACCATCACGCGTAAAAATCCGAGAGTATCTTCCGCAGTTAATTCTCGCTTTCGAGTAAGAGGAATCAAGTCACGATTAACACGAAGTGTAGGGAAAGACCCAACTGTCATATGCAGATCAGACCCTCCCTCTTTTACCAGCGACATAATAAGGTCTGCGAGCTCCGTTTCGTAGTTCATAGTTGAAGTATAGCAGTGTATGCAAAGCAAACAATTGTATAACTCACAGAAAGTATATTTCTATGATTATAGTTCGTTAATTTCAGTAAATGGAATAAGCCCCTTGATTGATTTTATAATCGCATCCTCTTTCATTGTCATCATTCCATGAGAACGAGCAAGTTTCCAAATCTCTTCCTCACCCTTACTGTGGAGCACCGCCTCCTGAACATCATCTGTAAACGTTAACACCTCAAACACAGGGACACGGCCTTTCATTCCTGTTGGATGTGTCGCGTCTGCTTTTGCTTGATGAAGTGGTTTATCAAGAGGTAGCAACTTTCTATATTCTTCTGGCATGTCTTTAAACTGTTCCTGAATCATAGTTCTCATACTGTCCGTTTCTGGAATCTCTTCTGCACACCCTTCTGCAATTTGACGCGACAAACGCTGACCAATCGTTGCGATAATAGTCGGAGCAATAAGATACGATTCAATACCCATGTCCATCAATCGTGTAACCACACCGATAGCTGTGTTGGTGTGAATGGTCGAAAATACCAAGTGACCAGTAAGAGCAGCTTGAATCGCAAGACCTGCAGTTTCTGCATCTCGAATTTCTCCCACCATAATCACGTCAGGATCTTGACGCAAAATAGAACGAAGTCCTGAGGCAAACGTGTACCCAATTTCTGGAAACACCTGAGATTGGTTCATCGAAGGAACGTTGTATTCGATTGGATCTTCGAGAGACACCACGTTTCTGTGTTCACGATCCAGTTCGTTCAACATGGCGTAGAGCGTTGTTGTTTTTCCAGATCCCGTTGGACCAGAAATAAGAATGATACCGTACGGACGCGCAAGAGCTTCTCGAATTGCTGTCATCTGACGCTCATCGAATCCAAGTGTGTCCACAGGACGAACTCCTTTATAGCTATCAAGGATACGAATCACCACCTTCTCTCCATAGTAACCAGGGAATGTCGACACACGATAGTCGATATTGTGGTCTCCTAGTTTTGTACTAAAACGTCCATCCTGAGGCTTTCGTTTCTCATCAAGTTTCATCGTACATAAAATCTTCACACGAGCAATAAGCATTGGATGCATTTTTACAGGAAGTGTTGTAATGGTTTCAAGTTGACCGTCTAATCTCACACGAGCTCGCACCGCAGTACCGATATGTTCAATGTGAATATCAGATGCTCCATTATCAATCGCATAGCGCAAGATAATACTAAACACTTCAGGAATAGTGAGCTTCGCAAGATCTTTATCTAAAATTTGTGACACATCTGAGAGATCTATATCTTCTCCAAGATTTTCAACTTCTTTTTCTGGTTCATCTTTTGAAACATACGAAAGTTTCTCTTCACTCACTTTGTCAGTAAGAGAAGCTTTTGGATCAGGAGTGTCCACAGTGAGTCCAAAATGTCTCTTATACGAATCGTACGGAATAAGATACACCTTGTACGCTTGATGATCTGTACCGAAAAGAAATTGAAGACTGTCCAGCACATTTCCATGTTCTGGATCAACAACTCCAACCAACAATACTCCCTCAACCATTTCTAGTGGTACTGCGAGAAATTGTTTTGATTGAACAACATTAATATAGCGAGTAAGTTCTTTATCTTCTCCAATTTCCTTTCCGTATATTGGAAGCCCATACAGCACAGAGCGAACCTGCATAATATCCTCCCCTGTAATTTGTTTTGCTTTCAACAAGTCATCAACGAGAACATCGTCGCGCACCGAAATATCAGACTCAATATCCTTTGCTTCGAGTTCTGTTAACTTATTTTGACTAACGAAGAGGTCGAGTAGAAGCATATGGTACAAACGGGTCTACGCGACCACGTGTATCGTTAGTTGAAATGATTTCTGAAAAATCACGAAGCTGTCGCACAAGCGCAGAGTCCATGAAATTCGCATCAGTGAACGAAATACGATCCTGATTTACGACTTTAAGGAAAAGTACAAAATTCTGTCCAAGTAATTGTTCGTTAATTTTAGTTTCAGAAACAGAAGCTGAATCTTCACTGAAACTTGTATACAGGTAATATGCTCCAAATAGGAAAAGAATGAGAATTGCTCCTTCTATGATAACTGTCTTTTTTTGTACGAAAAATGATTGCATATACGTGAATTATTTTATGAAGTAGGTCTCGAGTCTTACCTGGTATGCAGTAGGATCACCTTCGCGCTCAGGAGCTGCAAAGGTAACAGATTGTATAGAAAAAAGTCTTAGACTTTTTTCAAACGTATCCATAAGAACTTTAAATTTTGGGTATGTTGTTTTAACGGTAAAAGAAATACCTGCTGACCCGCGACCGTTAGCGGTTGATGGTCCCTCTGAGTACGCAAGTTCGTTAAATGGAATCCCAGCTAGTACAGAAATGTTATACACCTCACTAAGCAGTCTTACTTTATCAATACTGTCAGGCACCATCACCTTCATCTTTGCCTTTTGTTCATCGGTAACACGAGAATACTGTGAGCGAAGCGTCTCTGCTTGTGTAAAGAGATTGTCTGCTTGGTTAAGCGTCTCATTATACTGATTCTTTAGTTCTCGAAGCGACTGAACACTTTCTGCTGGCTGCCATACACCACCAACACCTTTATACACTGGACCAATCAACAAATAATACACTGCGAATGTTCCAACGATGAGCAATAAGTTTAGGAGATTTTTTGACATAGTAGTGTTACCTTTTTGGTGGGGTAGTTGTTCCTGTTGAAGTTGCCTTTACTGAGGAAGTTGTTGTCCCTGTAGTAGGAAGAGTCGGCATAGTTGATGAACTTGTCCCCATAATTGGAGAGGTTGAAGCAACTCGTGCCGCTGCACCATCAGAAAGATTAATGCCCTCTGGAAGAAGTCCAGCAATCATAATAGGCATCTTAAGTGTAAAGCCAATATTCCCCGTCTCATTAGGCTGAAGTCCTTCAACGCCTATCTCCTGAATATAGGTTGTGTACGGCTTACGCTTAAGTGTGTCTACTTGTTGGGCGATACTCTTGTAGTTAGGAGCAATACCACCTAGCTGGAGAGCGTACCCTTTTGTTTGTGTATTGTATCGCAACTCAAAACGTTCATACGTTACCTGATTTTCAATACTATCTTCAACAATACGAAAGGCAACGTTTGCCGATGGGTGCTCTTTAACTAATTGATTAATTATTTTAATTCTATTAGAAAGCTTACGCATGTCTTCAAGTGGAAGTGTTGCAAGGCGTGATTCATAGTCCGCAAGTAATGCTTTCTTCGCATCAATTTGAGATGAGAGATAATACTGATACCCGAAAAGTCCGACAGCAATTAACACTGCAACACCAAACACTGCCATCAGAACAAGTTGAACGAGTGATTTACCATGTTCCCCTTCTCGTGCCATAAGACTCGATACCGCAGTTCCACCAAAAGAAGCTACTGGAGTAGGTACAGGGAGCGGAGCGTCTCCACTTGGGGTAGTTTGTGATATCTCTGGTTTGAATGAAAACGGCATACGTAAAGTGTGTGGTGAATCTTAGGGAATTAATTTCTTAAGCGCGCATCCAACGGCAACAGAGTATGATGGACCAATTCGTTCAATCATCTCATGAAGAAACGGTGGCACATCTACCTGTTCAAATGGTGTCGCGATTCTTCCTGGAATGTGTACCGTCTCATTATATGATTCAATCACTCCAGGGAGACGAGCTCCACCACCTGATAAAATTATCCCTTCAATAGTTTGATTATACTTTCTTTCGTACATAAGAGATAGACGTGCGACCTCTCCAAACAGTGGATAACTAGAAAGTTGCATCACATCTTTTACATACGGATTCGTTGCGTCTCCTTTATATCCAAATGTACGTTTTGTTTCTTCTGCGGTATCAATTGGAATTGAAAGTGCTTTTGATAACTGAATAGTTCCATCTTGTGAGCCGCGACTTATCACGTGCATGTCGAGTACCGTGTTGTTGTGAATCAAAGAAAGTGTTGTATATTGCGCACCAATATCTACATACAGAACCATTCCAGCACTTTTCGGAGACACACTTCGCATCATAGAGTACCCTTGAATCTCATACTCAACGTTAGTGAGAGAAAGTTTTTTAATAACACGATCATACGTAGTGAGTGTTTCATTTTTCACCGCAGCGAGTACAACGTTAATCATGCGTTCGTTCGCACCAATATTTACTGTTGTAGGAATATGCCACCAATCCATCTGTACTTCTGACAATGGTATCGGAATATATTTACGAGCTTCAAACGGCATCATACTGCGAAGCTCATTATCGTCAACCTTAGGAACTTTTACGAGTGACACAAAGGCAGCGGATGAATCGATAGACACAACTGCATCTCGCGCTGTAATTTTTGCCTCCTTCATAACATCCTGTATCGCTTCCACAAGTTTTTCTTCGCCGAGATGAACAGCTTGTCCAGCAACCATGCCACCATATGGACCAAGTGCTATCTCTCCATAGGTGTCAAGAATTATTTTTTCTTTCTCACGACGAAGTTGCACAACCTTAACGGAAGCACTTCCAATATCAAGCCCAATTGCTTGACCAACGTCTTCTTTTTTAAAGATGTTGAACATATGTGTAGTATACACTCTTGTATCGCAGAGATTATGTATACACTTGAAGATATGTGGATGATTCCCTCATTTTTTCAAATACTTTTTCCCTCGCAGTGCTTTGGCTGCAGAAAAAACAACACACCTCTTTGCCCTCGTTGCATACGACTCACCAGAAAATCTCTTTCATCTCCCTATCCGTACATCACTTCTATCTTTGACTTCAAAGACCCACTCATTAAGCGAGTCATTCACGCCAGTAAGTACTACCACCGCAAAGACTTACTGCCTCCTCTTGTTTTTGAACTCGCACAAGAGATGAAAAGTGTTCCAGACCTACATCTCTATACGTTAGTTCCCATTCCAATGCCACGTATACGAAAACTACTTCGCGGGTACAATCAATCAGAACTTATTGCGCAACAACTTTCTAAACTTCTATCTATCTCTGTTTCAACTTCAATACTTATACGTACTAAAACACCTCTTCGCCAAGCAGTGACAAAAACAAGAAGCGAGCGAATAAAAAACCAACATGGGAGTTTTGGTGTTGATGGCGAAATACACAGTACACACATCATCTTGATTGACGATGTAACAACAACAGGAGCAACACTCGAAGAAGCCAGAAACGTTCTTCTTACAAATGGTGTGCAATCTGTCATCGCTTACACACTCGCTCATTAAAAATAAAAACACCCATTACGGGTGTTTTTATTTTATATCCTCTTATTTAGTTTTTCTGTCCTCCAAAAAGATTTCTGAAGAAATTCATCAACTTCTGATTTTCAAAACGAGGAGTTTCTACGGTTCCTGTTGCAGAACCTTCCACCCTCGCTTCTCTGCGCTCTTCCATATATTCCTTTCGTTCTTCTTTGATTTCCTTACGAACTTCCTTTACGGTAGTTGTAGATCCATCTGGCCTTACAATCATCGGCTTCATATTTCCGACAATTGCTTTAATCTTAACTTCATACTCCGCTTGAATAGCTCTTATTTTTACTTCCATCTCCTGACGAAGTGCTTTTACCTGTGCATCAATAGATGTATCTCCTGTTACTGTCACAGGACGTGCAGCTGTCGCTTGCGCACTTGCTGTTACTGAAACATCTTGAGCACTCGCAAACGAGAGAGCTGAGAAAGCGATTATTGTTGTAGTGAATATTTTCTTCATATACGTATAATTAATTTATAAGTGTCTTTCTTTAGTATACAACCATATATAGACAGAAAGAGATTTATACACACAGTGATATACATATAGATTGGATTTAGTAGTGCAAATAAGAATTTCACAAAATACAGAGCCACTTCCAGAAGAAAGTGACTCTGTACAATTTTCTTAGTTTTTACTCTACTTCTTTATCAGCAAATACCACTAATCGCTTGGAATAGCTTTTCTTAGATGGGTTCCAGACTCCATCACATGTAATGAGGTTAAGATGATTACCGTCATTAGATGTAAAAACCTCAGTGGCAACAGTATCTGGATCATACTGACGGCTTTCCCGAACAACAAACGTGGTTATTACTCCTCTGTTATCTTCAACAAAAATTGAATCTCCTACGACTAGTTTATTCAAATCTTTAAACACTCCAGGCTTAATGACTTTTCCTCCACGAATCTGAGCAACGTGCCCAGAGATAACAGCATCACCGCGCTCACCAGGACGTTCACTCTCCTTAAACCACCCCACATCAGCAAGACCAGTAGGCCCCTCCATTTCTCCATCCAACTTACGTCCAGTATATTGAAACTTAGTATCGACTTTAATGGCTGGTATTTGTAGACGTACAGGGAATCCGATATTTTTCGTATCCTTTTTTGTTTCTCCATGTACAACCATTCTGGTTGATTCTGTTGGGGTGCTTGACTGGCTATTGTTAACGGTTGAATCTCTCGTCTCAGGGGATTCATTCTTCTCTGTCGCCTGTAATGACGGAAGCATAGTTACATTAAACATATCTTCTGGTGCAGCATTAAAAATACTAACCACTCCCTGCCAAAGACTGCCAAACCAAGATATGATTCCCGTATTTGGTAATTTTGGAATTGTATCATTCTTCTTCGTATCATCATTCGTAATCGTACACGTTTTATCATCACCCTTTTCTAAAACCACCTTACCATTTTCATCACAATCTCCGCCAAATGTTGCAGTGTACCCTCCAGAAAGGTCTTCGCTTACTTTGTATGTGCCTGAAGAAAGAGTGTACAAAGTTCCAGGCGCTTCAACCCCAACCGCAGGACTGCCTGCAACATCAGTCGTTTTAAAAAATGAAGAACTTTTAACGTGCATAGTAAAAAGATACGCTGTGGCAGTTCCTCCGTTGTCGTTTATGACATGTTTTATAATACGAAGTGTTGATGATGTAGCAGATGGCGTCGGAGTAGTTGTGGTCGAAGTATCATTGGGAGTGACAATTTTTCCAACGTCATCATTCGTAATCGTACACGTTTTATCATCACCCTTTTCTAAAACCACCTTACCATTTTCATCACAATCTCCGCCAAATGTTGCAGTGTACCCTAGGAACACATCTTCACTCACAACATAGACAGCTGGTTTAAGAACATACGAAGTACCTGGGGCTTCGGCGCCAGCTGCTGGGCTTCCAACAACGTCCGCAATACCCATTCCAGTAGAACCTTTAACATGCAAAGTAAAGGAAGAGGCTGTGGTAGTGCCACCGTTGTCATTAACAACATGCTTCACAACGTGAAGAGTTGAAGTCAAAGGAGGTGGAGGTACATCTGGCACAGAACACGTTGGTGCTGTTATAGTCACATATTTCATAATGCCTGGATTTGTTTTAACTGCCCAATCATAAGCCAGAGCTCTACCAACCCACTTGGTACCGCCACCAACGGTAATATCAAAGTTTACAGGACCTATTGGTTGAATAACTGTTCCGATAAACTTCGTATCCGAACCGAGAGTAGTATAAGCAGAAGCTGGCGGTGCCAACTTTGGTGTCCAAAAAACATCGCAGGCAGATGCTCCGTTTTTAGCCGTAACAACCGATAGATTAGAGGTAGTTAGTGTCCCAGATGGGCGAAAGATAAAAGTTCCAACCCCATCAAGCTCAATCGTTTTACCACCACCTATACTCATATTTCCGGGAGAGCAATATACTCCAGGTGTATAAACACCGAGGGCGCCGTGCGAAATATCAGTGGCGAGATCAACGGCACCACTGAACGTAAAGGTACACGCCTGACTATTGAGTGCAGAAAGTGCAATATGCTGATCAGTTCCCGCCTGTAAGTAGGTCGCGTTATTCATATGCGTCGCTCCACTTATATACGCAGGCTGTCCTCCAAATACTGTATACCCAACATCTCCAAAAAGAGAAGTGCCATTAGAAATGTTTGCATTTGTAAATGTATACGAAAGAACACTGAATGGGTCTGCTGCGCCCAGAGATGGCGTAGTTGCTGCTTGCGCAAAATTTGCAAAACTGAATAGAGAAACCAAAAAAAATGCAACTACAAAAATATGTTTCATTACGGGTGATTAACTTAGTAAGTATCTCTATACAGTATAGCGCTGTTACTGTTCAAAATGAACCTTACCTGCCCGCACAGCTACGGCTTCATCATCTCTCGTGGATATCCTATGCGTGGAGCAGTTTCTTGATTCTCGTCATACAATCTAATAGCAATGACGAAGAGGCCTGATTCTTGTTTCTGAAGAAAGAAGACCAACGAATCCCCCACTTCGTATACTGGTCTATCTTTTCTTGTTCTGTCAGAGATCATAAGCGTAACCTCATCTCCATTTGTAAGTGTAAGTTTATACACGTTTCCTTCTATTCCAAGAAGTGTTGCAGTGAGAATAAGTGGTGGTGCACGTTTTTTAAGCTGCATATGCATTGCTTCAATTCCTGGGAATCTCTGTGTTTGTCCAAAGCGTGCAATCTTTGATTCCTTATCAGCAATCAAAACGAGTGCGAAAAGAAACAGTGTAAAAAGTAATCCAAGCCCAAGCGTTGCGGCGACTGGCTTCATATATGCAAATGCGAAATGACGCACCAGTACATGCAGAATAAGAAATACTGTCGTTACCAATATGATAAGTAGAAACGGTAGTGTGTAGATAATTTCAAACACTGTCCGTGGCCCGAACGAAAGTGCTTCAAACAATAAATGCTCGCGAAGGAAGAACGCAACAAAACTTACCAAATACAAGAGCACTAGGAAAAGCGCAATCACGCCGAACACGATACCAAGCGTCATCAAGACAAAGTGCCACTTTGGTTTTTGTCGTATTGCCCCGCTTTCGATTTTCTTCAATATGAGATTGTGTATATTGTTAATGGTATTCATGGATAGTTGTAGTTTCTAGTTTCACTAACTCGTACGCTTTTTTCTTCGCACGGTTAATACGCACACCAACTGACGATATAGGAATCTTGAGCACAAGAGAAATTTCTTTATATGAAAGCTCTTCAAAAAAATACAGCACAAGAATTTCTCTGTAGCTTTCAGGAAGCTTGATAAGCACCTGTTCAATATCTTTTTTCAAAACTTCCAAATCAATCTTTTCTTCTGTCTTATCGTGATATGCAAAATATGGAACAAGAGCCTCAGGGTCAAACCATGAGAACGGAGTAGACTTTTTCTTCTTCAAAGCGTTCAATGCTTCATTGTGAGCAATACGATACACCCACGAAGAAAATGTGTAGTTCTCATCAAAGCTTTGAATATTTATGTAGGCTTTGACAAGGACATCCTGAAGAACATCTGTAACAGCGTCATCGTCATGCAAAAATCGCCCTAGGTATCGTGTAAGCTTTGCCTCATAACGATTCATAAGCTCACCAAAGGCTTCGGTATCACCTTGTTGTACCTTTCGCACTATATCTATATCTGTGTAGGTGGCTGTCACTTCTTACATACTACAACAAAGAGACTTTTTTCTTACACTTTGAAATAAGATACTTTTGCACCTGTACTAGTGTATGTAAGGGACGCCTTACCAACGACACATTACTTAGCTTAATTACATTTGAACAACTACCAATATGAATAAAAAGAAAATGGCAGCAATTGCCCTCATCCCGACACTTGGTGTCGCAGCCCTCGCGGGTTCAGTATTCGCAGCAAGTGAATCGACATCAACACCTTCTACTCATTCAGTATCGCGCCCATTCAAGGATGGACACGGTATGATGAACAACACGATCTTCACGCAAGACCTCGCCACAGCACTTGGACTTACTGTTGCTGATGTACAAGCAAAGATTGACACTGGACAAACTCCAGATCAAATCATCACAGCAACTGGCATTTCAAAAGACACTGTTATGGCAGCAATGAAAACTGCTCGCGATACTGCAATGAAAGCAAAGCTTGCTGAAAAAGTTGCAGCAGGAACAATCACTCAGGCACAGGCAGATGAAATGCTTACACGCATGACAGCTGCTCATGGCAAAGAAATGCGTGAACACAAAGGAGGACTTGGAGACACTAAGCACACAGAAGCATTAGCTACTGCACTTGGTATGACAACGACAAATCTTCAAGCAGCACTTACTTCTGGTAAAACGATTGATGAAATAACCACATCTCTTGGACTTACAAAAGAAGCAGTGATGGCAAAGATGGAAGCCTCTCGCCCTAAGGACGCAGATGGTAATCCATTACATCCAACTCACGGACCACGCGGAGCAAACACAAAAACTTCTGCTCAATAAATAACAGAAGTTCCACATACTAAAAAGCACCTACAGGTAAGGTGCTTTTTAGTATGTCTACTATTTATTACAAAAAGATGATCAAAAATGTACAACAATTACTTTTTCTTGAATGTAGCTACCATTGTGTATAGTTCCCATACTTTATATAATTAACACATATGGTGAACAACAAAATACAATTACAGTTTCTTGTAATAATTCTTTCTGGAACACTTCTTTTGTCTCTCTTTATCCTAAGCCCTTTCCTGGCACCACTTGTGCTTGCGGTTGTATTTGCGGTTGTACTTCATCCAATATATAGAAAAATAGTAAGTAGCGTCGGTAATAGAAAAGCTTTAGCTGCGGCAATTACCGTCTTTTTAAGTTTTGTTTGTATCCTTATTCCATTTATATTCTTAGGAAGTCAGATATTTAATGAAGCAGTTCAACTATACGGTTCTTTCACACAAGAAAATAACAAGCAAAATCTTATTCTTATAGTAATAGACAGTGCTGGTAAATTTTTTGAAAACGTTTTACCTGGAACTGGTAGTTTCTTTGTAAACCTTTCTGATAATCTTGATTTTTATATTAAGCAAGGACTTACTTGGCTTATCAATCATTTGGGTGTAGCGCTATCAAGTATTTCTTCTTTACTGTTAGGTTTATTTATTTTCTTGATTTCATTTTATTATTTACTCTTAGACGGACCAAGCTTAGAGCAAGCAATCATTAAACTAAGTCCACTTAATGACGAAGATGACAAAATTGTTTTTAACCGCCTCAGTTCTGCCATTAACTCAGTTGTTAAAGGAAGCCTCCTCATCGCTCTTATACAAGGAATTTTGACAGCTATTGGTTTTACTATTTTTGGTATTCCAAATGCTGTATTGTGGGGAACAGTTGCTGTTATTGCAGCTCTTATTCCTGGTATAGGCACCTCACTTGTACTACTACCTGGGGTTATCTTTCTGTTTGTTGTAGGAAGTCCTCTTTCAGCTATTGGCCTTATTGTGTGGGGATCACTTGCCGTCGGTCTTATTGATAACACGTTATATCCAAAATTAGTTGGTAATAGTTTACAGTTACATCCATTATTTGTACTGCTATCTGTTTTGGGCGGTATCACACTATTTGGGCCAATTGGTATTTTCTTAGGACCAATAACAATAAGTTTACTGTTTGCCTTCATTTATATTTATTCAATTTTTATGAATAATTCAAAAGTTTTAAAGTAGGAACAGATCAGAGTTTAGTGGGTAAATTTAAAGAAATATTTTTTATTCCCCTAAACAGGGAAATGGTGGCAAATAAAGATACAGAAAAGATTGCACGAGTTACCCAAGCGTTTCTTCAGATGAAAAAGTTTGATATTAAAAAGCTGGAAGAAGCAGCTGAAGGAAAATAAGTAAGCAAATAAAATAGCTTTATTTCTTGTTTTATAAACTATCTCGCGTGATTGATTCGAGGAGTATCATCTCTGTCAGAGGTGCGTTCTTCCCAAGAAAGTTTTCCTCGAACTGCTGTCACGTCTGTTTCTTCAAGTTTCGCAAGAAATGCTGCGAGCATATCTATACTCACAACATCAATTAAGAAATATTCATTACGAGTATTTCTATCTTTATCAATGTGGGCATAATTTACTTCTAGTTGAAATGGTTCTGTGATTCGTTCAGTTTTACCAGTGTCGTCTGCCATATCTGTTCTATAAAAGTGCTCAAATGAATTTACAACAATAATCGGATAAGGAACATATTGTAGAACTCTTTCTCGACGGTTAGCTTCAGGCGGTATTAAGTCACTTTTATTTCGATAATAAATTAGAGCGTTAAGATTCTGGTTTATTGCTTTACTTATTAGTTCGTTTTCTTCGCTCCTACTTTTCTCTGACGAGAAGAGTTTTGCCACAGGTACATCTTCAAAATAGTGAAGACCTTGAATATTAATATTGTCATTCGGATGAGCCATCCCCGTGTCAGTCATAATGCGATCTGTGGCTCTTGCTTTGTCTTTTTTATCAAACCAAAAAACTGTTGGGGCTGTGATGTATTTACACTCAACGAAAAGTCTCACATTAAGTGTGCCTAACCAGTTGGATACAAAAGCAGTTACATCAAATTTCTTCTCAGCAATGATGTCGAGCTCTCTCGGCTTGTCTGTAAAGTTATCACTGTAGTATGGACTAACGACGGCTGTCCATTTTTCGCCACGAAGTAGCTTTACTACACGCGAATGGAAGCCGTTCCCACTCTTCTCCATAATTTCTTCAACTGCTGTTTTTTTCTTCTTTTCCATATGCTTCTTATCTCAATCTTAACACTAAACTAAAAGGTGTCGTTGGTATCTTTGCGGAGGCATATTCATAGTCGCTCTTCGCTCCTTGAAATGCACTGCGCAAATTATGCCCTCGGTAACCCGAGAGGCTAATTTGCGGAGAATGTGAGATTCGAACTCACGGACCTAATAAAAGGTCGACGGTTTAGTAAACCGTTGGTTTAAACCACTCACCCAATTCTCCATATTGGTTTCTTTTTTATTTCCTTTGCGGAGGCAGAATGTGGTCGTGGGTACACTTGCCATTCTGCACTGCGCAAAATCTGGTCGTGCTCCGCACTCGCGATTTTGCGGAGACGGCGAGATTCGAACTCGCGAGGGATTTAACTCCCTGCCTCTTTAGCAAAGAGGTACGTTAGACCACTCTGACACGTCTCCTAACGCCTTGTAAACTATGGTGTACCAAGTTTCCAAGTGATTTCTATACTACCATATTGAGGGTCTCTTCGCATCTGTAAGAATCCTCCTTCCTGAACGTCTCTACTGATATGAAACGACCACAAGAAGTGTTTTCTTTGTCGAGCAACTTTGCGCTGCTAACAATCATCAATTAACCATACTAACAGACATTTGCATGAAAAAATTTACTAAACATTCTCTCGTGCTCGGACTTGCTCTCTCCTCAACTATCAGCTTAACAGGATTGTCCCTTTTTGCAGCAGGCCCAACGCCAGTAAATCTTTTATCAGCAACTAACTTCGCCATTCTTGCAGGTTCAACCATAACCAACACAGGGTCAAGTGTGATTAACGGAGACATGGGATTAAGTCCTGGCACCTCTATCACAGGGTTTCCACCTGGAACCTTAAACGGAACGCAGCATATCAATGATGCTACGGTTATACAGGCACAGAATGATTTAGTTACAGCATTTAATGCTGCCAACCAAACACCAGTTTCTGTAGTACCTGCAGAACTTGGAGGAACAACAAAAACAACAGGCACCTACGAATCCGTAGATGGCTCATTTGCGATAACAGGAACACTTACTCTTGATGCACAAAATGATCCTGATGCTGTCTTTATATTTAAATCAGCTTCTACACTCACTACCGCCGGGGCAAGTTCCATTGTTCTTCTTAATGGCGCACAGGCCTGTAACGTCATCTGGCAAGTTGGAAGCTCTGCGACACTTGGAACAAATTCTATTTTCAAAGGTACCATTGTTTCTTTAACATCTACTACGATTACCACAGGAGCAAATGTTGAAGGGCGAGTGCTTGCACGTAATGGAGCTGTTACCGTAGATTCAAGCACGGTTACAAAACCAGTATGTGTTGCCGCTGTACCACCAGTCGTTACTCCAGTAGTAGTAGCGACATCCACTGTTGCCACAACAACAACAGCTACCACAACTAGTCCAGTGGTGACCACTACAGCCACAAGTACCCCTATCGTATTTGCAACCACAACAGTTGTTTTCGTTCCTCCAACAATCACACCTACAATAACTAGCCCAACGTTCACCATTTCTCCACAATTCCCAAATGCAGGAATGTCTCCTGAAGAAACGTCTCGGTACTGGGGCATCCTCAGTCTCGTTGTATCGTTATTCTCAGCTTCACTAGTAATTACACACCTCCAAAAAAGACAGCTGCTTCGCTAAGTCGTGTATGACTACAAAAAAGATACTTCCAGTAGCCCTTATCGGAATACTCTTTCTCTCTGCTCTCTTTGTTATACATGTTATCTCTCCACCCTCGCCCGTATCGATGACAACACGTCCTGGGACACCCACACGTCTTATTATTCCGAACATACACATTGATGCCCACATTGAGCAAATCGGACTCACAGCAGATGGTGCAATGGACACACCCAAAGAAACAAGTAACGTCGGCTGGTTCATGTTTGGATCTCGCCCAGGAGAAATAGGCACAGCTACTATGGCAGGACACTCTGGTTGGAAAAATAATAAGCCTGTAGTATTTGATTCACTTTCAGACTTACAAGTGGGTGATCTTGTATACGTCGAAAATACTGAAAAAATAATACATACTTTTGTTGTACGAGAAATGAGAATCTATGACGAGAACGCCGATACTATCTCTGTATTCACTTCATCTGACGGTATCCCCCATCTTAATTTAATTACATGCAATGGAACCTGGAATGCTGAAAAGAAAAGCTATTCTAATAGAATTGTCATATTTACAGACAAACTACCAAGTACTGACATGCAGTAGTTTATTATAAAAATCTGAAATATACTGTACTCTTATACGTCATACATTATATGAAAAGAACAAATATACAGAACATCGCGATTATTACATTTATCGCTATTTTAATTGGTACTGCAGGGTACCTCTTTTACGTGCGAAATGCTCCAGCTAAAATGAAGACGTACACAAACGTTACGTACGGTGTTTCTTTTGAATACCCAAAGGACTATCAACTTACTGAAACCACTCTTACTGAAGGACAGAAAGGAACAATGGTAACCATCCTTGAAAAAGGAGCTGACGTTCCAGAGGCTGGCGAAGGACCAACATCTATCTCAATCGGATTTTATGAAGGTACCGCAACCCCTGCTGCAAAAGAAAATACCCTTGATGCATGGATTAAGAATTCTCCATACTCAAATTGGACGATTGCAAAACAAACAACCCCTGGTGTAACAGCTGTGGCTGACCAAAGCGCCCGACTCTACACATGGGACGGACTCTACCTTGGTACAACTGTTGTAACTCTCCACAAAGGAAACGTACTCATGTTTTCAGTAACATATGACGGTGAAACAGATTTAGAAAAACGTGAAGCTTTCACAAAACTTATCGCAAGCCTTAAGCTAACAGAACCAAACTCTACAGGAACTTCAACTGTTGGTGTGAGCTGGTAACACCTGTGTCACGCTGAAACGCAGCATGAAACAACAGAGGAACGTTTATGGGTGTGGTATATACTAGGGGCATTATGATACGAAAAAATACAAGAGAGTTTATTGAGTTTGTTCGCGAGAAAGGAGTACTCGGACTCGCAGTAGGTATTATCATGGGAGGTGCAATTACTAAGCTTGTGAATTCAATCGTAGAGAATCTTATCAATCCTTTCGTTGGAGCAATCACAGGAGCTGCAGGAAACTTAAGCGACATGTCCTACACTGTTCCCTACACAAGTATTATCTTTAAATGGGGAGCCTTTCTTTCTTCACTTATTGATTTCATAGCAATCGTAGCTGTTGTGTACTTTGTCTTTATGAAGACTCCTATTCTTTCAAAACTTGATAAGAAAAAGGAAGAATAAATATCTGCCCAAAAATAACAAAACCGTCACTTGCGTGACGGTTTTGTTTACTCTGGTATTGAGTATGAGACGAGTGATGTTTTTTAATCCATATCAGTCTCAATTTTTTTCATGATAGCGAGCACTTCGTCTGGATACGATGGAAGCACAGTTCCGTTGTAATAATACAACTTCTCTTTTGTAGTGTTTCCGGCATAGTAACGCGCGGTCTTAGGGTTTCCACCTCCAAGGTTTTTACCGAGCGCTTCAATAGCCTGTTCGTAACTTGAGAAGTTACTTAGCTTACAAGATCCCCAACCGAATGGGTTATATCCACAAGCTGCTTTACCCCCAGATGATTCGCGAATTCCGATTGCAGGAAGAAGTCTCCAATCAAGACCGTACTTTTCAGCCACAAGAACGAATGTCATTCCTGTACCGTGAAGGGGCATTGAACGCTCCTTAAAGTATGTATTAATTGCATCTGCCTTCTGCTGTCGTAAATCTTCAACCGATATTTCTACCTTTGTTACAGGTGTCGTATCGAGTGAGCCAATATGTGAAGCTAGTGAGACACTCGGGATGGCCATAAATGGAACAAACGCGAGGATCTGGCTAACCTTATAAATGTTTTTGATCATAATTTCGGCAGTTATGCTCTGCCAACAGTACGTGGTCTGGAAAAAGAAGTGGGTAAAAATAAATACCAAGCAAATATTTACTAATAAAAGACTATATTTACTCGGTATTGACTACTTCACTCTTATGTTGCAATTGTAGCATACCTGAAACGACTTGTCAAGTAAAATACAACGATTTTGCCCTATTTGTCAAAAAATAGTCTCCAAAAAGCCTTATTTTATAAGGATTTCTTGCCAAAGCACCCAAAAATGCTAGAATAGTCAAATATTGAATCTTTTGAAGAAATTGAAGAAATGAGACCAATATGCCTTTGGCCCTATCGTCCCTGCCTGCGCAGGCAGGTATCGGTTAGGACAATCAACTATGAATCACGTTTATTTTATTAAAAGTGAAATCAAGAATGATTGGATTTACGTTGGCTCTACTTCCAACCTGGAAAAACGACTAGAGCAACATAATAAAGGTGAAGTAAAATCAACAAAAGGACATAGACCTTTTACACTGATTTATACTGAAACCTTTCTAACGATTGACGAAGCAAGAGCGCGAGAAAAGGAAATAAAGATGAAGAGAATTGAAAAAGAA
This sequence comes from bacterium, assembly GCA_023267635.1. Classification (GTDB taxonomy): domain Bacteria; phylum Patescibacteriota; class Minisyncoccia; order Phycocordibacterales; family UBA5272; genus UBA11704. Next base: position 38,474 of record JAHFMX010000002.1, read on the forward strand.
CGTATAATTAGATCACTTTAAATATCATGGCCCTATCGTCTATCGGTTAGGACGTATCCTTCTCAAGGATAAAAGCAGAGTTCGACTCTCTGTAGGGTCACCTTCAACAGCTAGCACGAGAAGGGTGCTAGAAAGTAAAAACAGCGTCTAAAAAACGCTGTTTTTACTATGCTTTTTTACCTTGACTTTTTACTGCTTTTATGCTATTATTAAGTAGTCACAATCCGTGGCACAATTGTTTCGGCAATGTAAACCGAGTTGAACTTTTACAATGGAGAGCTAACATCATGACGATGCTTACTCAGCAAGAAAACGCAACCGAAGGTCAGCAAGAGCAAATCACCCGTGTTGCTGTCGACGCTGTCCGCAAGGCAGTAGCCGAATACTTCACGAAGCGGACACTGACGAAGGATGGTGCTCAAGCACTTCACGCAAACGGCAACAACATCGTTGCTGGCCTGCGTGACAAGGTCTTCGCCATGTACGACGAGATCACGGTCACCGACAAGTTCGCAGACGAAGAAATCAGCTCGAGCTACGTGTACCCGAAAGAGTACCGTGGTGTGAAGCCGATCGGCGCGCAGGTGGACATCTTGGCACAGGCTTTCGGTCTGTCACTCGGTTACACGAGCAACTGGATCGAAAAGGTCTTGCCGACCTTGACGCTCCCCGAAGGAGCAGAAGGCTGGTTTGCCATCCCCTCGGTTGAAGCGATCGCAAAACGCCACTTCCCCGAAGTGACGGATCCTGTGGATCGCTATTGCCGTGCTGTCGAGCTCATCCTCGAAAAGCTCGGCAAGTCACGGTCGTTCTACAACTATCGTGAAGGCGAAATCACGCCCCGTCAACTGCGTCAGCACGCACGGACCATCCACGCTCTCGACATCATCGTCGAACAGCAGAAGGGTGACATCCTGATCGTGCCTGCTCAGTTTGGAATGGGTCACCGTGGTCGCTCCGTTCGCCGTGCTCGTGAATGCTTCAAGGCAAACGAGTTCGGTCTCGGCGCTCTCGCTGTCGGCTCCATGGTGCTTACCCATCCCGAACGCTTCGTTCGTTGGGAACAGCTCCACACCGACTGCGCAGGTGACGAGTTCGCTCCGGGTGCGGTTGGCGAGTTCTGGGGCGCCCCGATCTTCAGCTTCAGTGACGGCAAGCTCGAGTTCGGCACCGACGATGTGTCGTATGCGTGCGGCTACTGCGGTTCCGCCTCGGGGTTTCTTCCGCTGTGATCCTTGGATCTTGGGGACTTGATTCTTTTGTTCCCTTGATTCTTGAATCCTTGAACGGCTCGCTTGCGAGCCGTTTTTCTTTTGGCCGAAGGCCTCCGCATATTTTATATATTTGATATACTTATTAACGAGTCTAGGTTAGTGTATAGTAGTTCACGGATTGCTATCACCGAACTCTTTCTCCTATGAGAAATCACAATCAGATTTATAGTGATTACGGTTACTATAACAGTGTTGTTGCTCTAGAGATACTGCTTACTACTCTTCAAGACAAATGAGTAATCATGTTGTCAGATAAAATACAGAATCATGATTCATGTGCAATATCATGTTTCGTGGTTTGTGACATAGATGGAAAGTAGTAAAACTCCGGATGCGGATGGCAAGTTCTGGAACGCCCCGATCTTCAACTTCAATGACGACAAGCTCAAGTTCAACACCAACGATGTGTCGAATGCGAACGACAACTACGGTTCCGCCTCGGGGTTTCTTCCGAAGTATCGATTAGCAAAGTAAAAGGTATCCTGTTTAGGATACCTTTTAACTTACTTAGACATACTTGATTTTATCCACCCACCAAGCATTCGACCAATCTCATCAATTATTCCTTGAAGTAAAGTATATTTCTTCATATCAAGACTTTTATTTTCTTTCATAAGACGAATAAAAAATCTTAATATATTAAGTCTTATGCTTGCCCTCTCAAGTAGATTATTCTTCTTTTCTTTGTAAGAATAGCTCGCTTCCAAAATAAGTTCTAAGATTTCGATGATTATATTTTCTGATCGTTCATATATCGAAAACCTTTCGTGTTTTGGGACTAATAATCTATATTCGTGGAATAGTTTATAGAGTTCGTGAATCTTTCTAAGTATAGGTACATCATTATCATTCATATGCGAGTTTTTACTAATCTATTTTCTAATTTGGTTAATATAGAAAACCTGTTTTTTGCATGGGAAGGGTTTAAAAAAGACAAGAAGAAAAAAGAAGATATTTTAGAGTTTGAGAAAATTATGGAAACTGAGATCTTTAAACTTCATAGAGAACTAATATCTTACACCTATCGACATAGTGGGTATATTGGATTTTATATATCTGATCCAAAACGAAGACATATACATAAAGCAATTGTTCGAGATCGTATTTTACATCATGCAGTCATGAATATTCTTTATCCCCTTTACGATAAGATTTTTATTCATAACTCTTTTTCTTGTCGAGTGGGCAAAGGTACACATAAAGGTGTTGATGCTATGAGATCCATGCTTTTAAAAGCAAGTAATAACAATACGAAAAATGTATTTATTTTGAAGTGCGATATACAGAAGTTTTTTGATTCAGTTGATCATAATATCTTAATTCGTATTCTTCGTGAAAGAATTAAAGACGAAAAACTTATGAATCTTCTTATTGAGGTGATCGACAGTTTTGATGGTAGTCAATCGAATCTTTTTGAAAGAAAAGGTCTTCCAATTGGCAATCTTACTTCTCAACTCTTTGCAAATGTTTACATGGACAAATTTGATCAATATGTGAAGCATGTACTTAAAGTTAAATACTATGCTCGATATACAGACGATTTTGTTGTAATTAGTGATAATAAAGATTACTTATTATCACTAATTACAACCATTTCACTTTTTCTGAGTCATGAGTTAAAGCTCACGATACATCCTAAAAAGATTGAGATCCGTAAATATTCTCAAGGTATTGATTTTCTTGGTTATGTGGTTTTCCCTTATCATACGCAGGTTCGCAAGAGAACACTAAGGAGAGTAAGGAGAAAGTTGGATATTAAGGTGAAGTTATACAGAGCAGATAAGATTGATAAAACAAAACTGGACGCCACTCTTATGTCATATTTAGGGGTTCTTTCTCACGCAAACACTTACAGGTTTTCTGAGCAGATAAAAAATGAATACTTTTTATCTGCTAACGGTAATTAGATAATGAATACATATAATTTGATTACTATATTTTCTAGTTACTCTATAACCTTTCAGAAAGTGAATCCCACCCATGAAAAGATTGAGAATATGAATATGTTTTGTTACTATTTATTTTCCACCCATTAGGACCATCCTGTACTGCAATGCCACCAGTAAAACCTTTTTTTCCTTTTAACCATTCTTGCAGTGCTTCCGCTTTATATTTTGTATCATTGATTTCCGCAGTCGTTCCTTTTTTGGTATCTATGATTAATATATTATTTTTTGTTTGTATTATCCAGTCAGGATAAAATAATTTCTCTCTGTTTTCATCTTTGTTGTAATATGAAATTGAAAAATATTCACTACCTGAGTCTCCGTTTTTATACCACCATAAGACATTTTTATGTTCTTCTAAAAACTTAATAAAATCTTTTTCATTATCTTCTCCTTTATATTCTTTTTCAATATAAAATGGACTCATGGCACTTTTCTTCACTTTCATCTCTTCATATTGATCAGTAAAGAATAATGTATCTCGTGGTATTTGTATTGTCTCGATACGCTTAGCACGCTCAGACTTCTTGTTTACTTCAAGTTCACGAATTGGTCTATATTTTTCTAATGCTTTTCCAATAATAGGTGACAATATACTTGATGTCTTAATAAAATCATTAACGATAACCCTATATGCATTTTGTCTACTAATACTTAATGACTCCATAAACCAAACATTAAGGGCAGTTTTTAATTTACCCCAAGAACGCTCAGGTGCAAACTTCTTATTTTCATCAATCTGTTTTGAAATTAGACTGAAACAATAAAGATTATAAAGTTTTTCTAAATCATTTTGAGAGATTTCCTGATCATGACTACTTCCTTCGGAAAGCAACTCCTCTTTAAAGTTATCATAATCGTCAATTTCAACACCAACAATAAGACCATTTGTCACAGATGGGTTAGTATCAAGATTCTTTTGTAATAATTTTTTAGAAATTGTAGATGTATTGTCTTTTTCTTTGATATCAAAATACTCGTTTGCTATTTCCTTAAATGTATTTTGGAAACTGTCACCTAAGTCGTTATAATCCGACCTGCTCATAAAAACAGATTCAAGATCAATTGGTGTAATTTCAGATTTTCTGTGACTTGGAAATATCGCAGGGCGATTACCTCCTGGTGTCTTTGCATAACCAGTTAAAACTTCATTTCTTTTGTAATTTGTATAGAGATACCCAAGATTAAGTTCAGGTTTCGCAAAATGTGTCCCTAGTGGCATACGCAAAATTCTTCCAACTGTTTGAATTGCAAAAGTTGGATTCTTAATCTCACGAAACATTACAAGAACACTTGCTCGTGGACAGTCCCAACCTGTTGCGGCGGCTTGTTTGAATAACAAAAACGAAACAGGTGAAGTATTATTGGTGATATCTTCAAGATTTACTTTGTCTTCTGATAACCAAATAGCAATTTCATGATCAAATACACCTTTTTCTTTTAGAGAGTTAATAATAAAATCTTGTTTAGTGCTACCACTTGTAGTTTTGTCTGCTTTATCGTCATTAGGAAGTTGAATTAGAACAAGAGGATTGATTTCTATATTTAACTCCTTGTAAAGGGATATAATTTCATTTCTTTTGTTAAAAGCAAGAGAAACAAGTATTTCATCTTGATCTACACCTTTATAGTCTCGTGATTCGAGATCTTCTTCTGTTTGAAATATTATTTTTTCTTTTATAAGACCCGCACTTATAACCACTTCACGATTTACTTCTACTGTTGCAAAACCTGTATTTTGAGGAGTAGCAGAAACACCTATAATAATTCTAGGTTTAATAACATTATTAATTAAGTCGCTTGCTAGAATAGTAGATGAAGCAATATGTTCCTCATCGATAATAAGTATTACCTCTCGTTTAACATTGTGAGTATTATTAAGATACTCATCAAAGGTTGTATTTGATTCTCCTTCAGTTCTTAACTTTCTATTGTCTTTTGCTTTAGAAACTAATTTTTGCCAATTAATAAAAAATATTCCATTTCTAGGAATTACCCCGTCTCTCAAATTATTCATATCAATAATAGGGTTTTCACTTGCTCCTCCATAGTACGCAAATAGTTTTTCTTTCGATTGCATTGCCAAAGAGTCAGAGTTAGTAATCCAAACAAAGCCAACATCAGCATGAGAAAATCTTGGGTCAGATACAATGTCCCGCAAGAACTGAGCCATCATTATTGTTTTACCTGATCCTGTTGGAGATTTGAAAGTTAGATTGATATTGTGATCACCAAGTTTCCAAAGAGTTAAAAATTTTTCTTTTAACTGGGATATTGCGGTCTCTTGAAATGGTTTAAGTGTAAACATATAATTATAGTCGATTAATTTCTTTATAAACTTCTAGTATTGGTTCAGGAATATCCTCAATCCTTATATGTTTAGTGCTATATTCATTTCGGTATTCGTTTTTACCCCAACCAAAAATATACAAAACTATCTGAAGTTTCTTTTTCTCAAGTAATGTAATTAGTTCCTTTAGTTTCTCTTTGTTTTCTTTGAAGTAAATTGCAGTAACTTTATTGTCACCCTCAAAAATCTGCCACCATTCTGTTTTCTCAATTTCGTTTAAAGTATTTTCTTTAACGGCTATCATTTCACCAGCTTGATAAGTTACTTTAATTTTTGCTTCATCAGATATTTTGTGTAACTTTTCAATATCTACAAGATCAGTTTTGTAATATGACAAATTACCATTAAGCCCTTCAATTTTTTCTTCCTTCTTATTCTTATACCCCTTAATTACTCGTTTAATTCTTTCATAAGTAACCTCTTCACAAATTTTATTTTCATTATTAGTACAAAGAATAAATTTACGATTACCACCATCTTGCTTATTAAGTTCAAGAACTGCATGACCTGTTGTTCCTGATCCTGCGAAGAAATCAAGAACGGTCGAATTTTTATCTGATGTTATTTTTAATGCATCTTGTACAGCATAAACAGACTTAGGAAAACTAAAACTATTTTTATCTAAAATTTTATCCAATAATTGTGTACCATACCTCGTAGCATTATATTTAGGTTTTATCCAATGTGTTTTAATAATCTGCTGTTCTCTATATTTTCTATAGATAGTAGGTTTGTTATTTTCAACTAAGATGACCACATCACCATTTTTAAGATTTTCTTCAAAAGTATCCTTACTAGTATTCCATGTTCTCTCTTGCCCGCTTTCGGTTATTGGTAATACTTCTACATATCCATTTTTCTTATCTAAACTTATATCTTTTGTTTTAAGGTCTACATAAATTGGATACCAACCATTTGGCTTATTTATTTTTAAACTAACATCCCCACCACCTCTTCTAAGATATTCCTCTAGTCTATACTTACCAATATCGTCCACTAAATTAAACTTTTCTGCATCATCTTCGTCAAGGGGTATATTTTTAATTTTTCCAACTAAATCATTTTTTGAATAAAATAAATAGTATTCATTGGTTGGATTAATAGATTTTGAGAATTGGCGACCTTCTGGTTTATGTACAACCGTAACAACTCCAGTTCTGTTATTTTCTCCAAATATTTCATCACACAATGTACCTAAATAAAATAATTCATAATGGTCAATTGCTATTATTATAAAACCTTTCTCTGATAAGAGGTTTCTTGCAAGTATCAACCTATTTTCCATGAAAGATATCCATTTACTATGTCTCCACTGATCATTTGAGTCTACATAATCATTATTATATCTCCAATCACTAGACCCAGTATTGTATGGTGGATCAATGTAAATGACATCAATCTTACCTTTGTGTGTATAATTCAAAACAGAAAGAGTGTGGTAGTTATCTCCTTCAATGAGTAAATTATTTAAATTACTTTCACCATCTATAATCTTCTTACTTTTAACTTCTTTAAGTACTGGAATATTTTCTTTACAAGAAAAAACAACATCCTCTGGTTTTCTTTCCCAGACAAGTCCAAACTTTTTTCTAGATTTAAGATTATTATTCTCAACCTCTAATTCTTTAATACGAGCTGTTAACTCTTGTTGTGTTTTATATTGAGACATAGGGTAGACATCTATGTATCGGCTATAACATTAAAAATGGGTAGCCGAGTGTCTACCCATAGGTTGGAGTCGCGAGGAGTCCAATCATGGAACTCAGCTACCCGTTTTTACCCACGATTGGTAAAACGAAGTAGCCTCGCGACTCTATTATCAAAAGAGAAACCTATGGGTAGACTGTATGATTATATCACTTAATTAATAATTTTTATAGGTCATCACAAAATAGTAATGACCTTATTTTTAAGTGTAATTTTAGAGTTTAAACATCTTAAGAATTCTCTCTTTTCTTCTATGTCTCCTTCAACCAAAATAAACTTCGCATAGTTTCTTATATCAATATCTTTTACTGTAACTTGGGCTTTTGTGCCTAAAAGTGTCTGTTGAAATAACTTAAATCTTTTAACTTCACTAGCGATCTTTTCTCTCATGGGTACTGTTTTAATATCAATATCGTCCATTAGGTTTTTTAATTGTTCAAGCAAATCTTCCTCGTTAATAAACCCACAAGTACAATTCTGGTCTCTGGTTTTTGTACACTTATAATAAACATATCTATGAACATTTCCATTTTGTTGATGTTTGAATTTCTCGTCTGCTGTTATACCTGACCCACAAAGTCCGCAAGTCATGATTTTAGTAAAAGCAAATTCTTTTTGTCCTGATTTTGGTTGTAAAGTTTGACTCTTTACATTCTCTTGAACTAAATCAAAGAGTTCTTTTGTGATAATTGGTTTATGTGATCCGTTATACCATTTCCCAGATTTAGCAGGAAATTCAAACCGACCATAATATATAGGATTTTGGAGGAGCCTATAAAAGTTTCCTAAACTTAGATGTATTCCATACTCCGATTTAAAATCAATATCATATCTAAGCCAGTGCCAAACTTTCTTTCCAGACCAGCCATCGTAAGCAATCTTTTCAAACATTTGCTTAATGAAAGGTGCACGATCTTGATCAATAACTAATTCACATTTTTGATCCATTCTTTTAAATTTTGTATATCCTGTCGGTGGGCGACATGGCCATAACCCCATCTCTACTCTTGCTCTTAGTCCACGCTTTACATTGATACTCTTGTTATCATTTTCAAGTTTTGCTTGAGAACATAAAATCATCAATAAAAATTTTTCGTTAGGAGAGTTAGAAAAAGTTTGTCCATATGTCTGTATATGAATTAATTTTCGTTGATCCATCAAATCAACAAGCGACCCGAGGTCGCCTGCATTTCTACTTAATCTATCTGGCGCCCATGTCAGCACACCGTTAAATTTTCCTTGATCTATTTCTTGTAATAATTGTTTATATACTGGTCGTTGACCTGAAGCTTTAGCACTATGTGATTCTCGTTTTACTTCTACCACATACAATCCTAAACGCTCTGCTATCGCACTCATTTCTTTAATTTGTGAATCAATCGACAATGCTTGCATTTCATCTGACTCAGTTGATTTTCTAGCATATAGACAATATTTAACTCTTATTGGTGAAATTGTTATATTGCTTTCAATTCGTCCAATTGTGTTTGTTTCCATATTATATTAATGACAGAAATCACTAGTTTTGCTAAGTCTATGCAAGACTTAAAAAGCGTCGCATTGTGATACTTGAAACTCGTAGCAAAATAAAGGTTTTAATGTATCACAATATTTTAGAAATTGAACTGTTGATATCTTTTAGTCAACATCTACATAATCTGAATGACGAATTATATCGTCATTACTTGTTCCAGGGCCAATCCAAGCAATAAGTATAGTTCCTTCGTTTGAGTGTTTTTCGAGTGTTGCGTTAACAAGTAGAGAAAAAGCATCCGCCAAGTCATCATGTTTTTCTACACCAAAGCCAACTAATTCTCTAATTAAATCTTCACACCCTTGTCGTGGAAACTTAATAATTCCTGACTTAATAGAGGTAGAAGTAAGTGCTAGTCTTGTTCTTTTATCACCCTTTGGTTTTATTGCTTCTGCTTGAATTCCTTGCATTTGTAACATTTGTGGTAATGCTTCTTGATATGCAACACTTTCAACGAATAACTTATCAGTACTCTTTGGCATTTGAGTAATCTTGATGTTTTTCATGAGTTCAACTTGTGCGGGAAAGTTTAGTTTCTTGGTTATAGGATTAGGTAAGATATAGATTCGTAATTTATCTCTTCTTCCGTATATACGAGCCATAACAACAGCAGTAAAGTCGGCTGAATCACTTGCAGATATTGCAAGATCAACACCCGCATAAGTTCCACGATATGCCTTATGTGTAGCAGGAGGTAATTCATCGTAAAACTTTAACCACTCTGGGTAAATAACTTGGTCATCACTTGGAATAATACGAAGTAAGTATTCTCGTTGCCATGATACCTCACTAGCAACTTTTAGTTTCTCTTCCTCGATAGCTTCTTTATTTGGATATTTACCTGACCACAAACATATATCGTTTTCATCAAGTAATGGATACTGTTTGAATGTTCCTTTTGCCTTTCCATCCTTAATTTCTTCTTTTATTCTCATAAGTAGAGAATCTTCATGAAGTAAGTTACCTATAAGAATAAGTCGTGTATTTCTGTCTCCTGTAGGAATTACTTCACCGCGTAGCCAGTTATATGTTTTGTTTCTTCCTTCTCTTGTTTTAGCAGATTGCACATCTTCCACATCGTCGCAGATTATAAGATCAGGTCTATGTTCATTATGACGAATACCACGAATACTTTGTTCAGTAGAAGCAACACTAATTCTTGCTCCATGTTTTTTAAATACCAATGAATATGATCCCCACTCGTCAGATTCCTCTTGGAAAGGACCGAGGTCTTTCTTGAGAAGATCATTATTCTCTAACTCTTGTTTAATGTTCATCATGTGCTGTTTCGCTTGTGCTCTTGTGTGACAGAAAATTACACAAAACTTTTTCTGTTGTTTTCCAAGTATCGCCCATATCGGATAAGCAGTTGTCGCCATCGTTGATTTACCTGATCCACGAAAAGCAACGACATATAAGTTTTCGTTATTACCTTTCTCTAGGAGGTGGATTATCTCTTTCTGGAAATCAGCCGTTTCGTACTTTACATAGTGAGCATAATAGAAATGAAAGAAGTAGAAAAAACTATCTTTAGTAATGGTGGTTCTAACCAATCTATCTTTCATCATTTTGTTTAGTAATGATTTATCAATGTTGTTATTTTTCATATTTGTTATTTATTAATTTTTCTAATAGACTTTTGTTTTGTAATTGAAGCCAGTTTAAGAGCGTGTCTTACCACTTTTGCTTGAGACGGTGAAAGTGCTTCGTTGTCTTCTTTTGTCGTTATTTCAATCCTGTCTTTGTAGTTATCATTTCTATGACGCAACCAAAAAGAGATAGCCGAGTAGTTCTTCTCTTTGATCAGAGTAAGTAACTGTGATTCACTCATGTCATTAACAAAAGCCACCCCACTTGTAAGTGCTTCATCCATTTTCTTCTCAAATGTTTTATCTTCCTTTCTCCAACGATAGACAGAGTTGCGAGATAGCCCTGTCTTCTCACATGCAACCTGTACTATCGGCACTTTTGTAAGCTCTTCTAAAAATTGATCTTGTATCTTATTCTTTTTCATAGAAGTTTTTGATTATCTCTGCTTTATTGCCAGTCAGTTTTTCGTAACGACGAATTGCCAAATCACAAAATACAGGTTCAATTTCTAGTGAGTACACCCTGCGACCAAGTTGTTCTGCACAGATCATAGTGCTTGCAGATCCTGAAAAGGCGTCAAAAATAATGTCACCTGGTTTAGTACAGCGCATAATGAATTTATGATGTAATTCTGGATTCTTACTTGTAGGGTGTTCCATCTGATTTGATGGAAGTCGCTTGGTTGCCCAGAGGTTTGATATTTCTTCAAGTAACTGGTTACCTGTACTTAAATCTTTGTTCTGTATCTCGTTAAGATTTTTAACTAAATCAGATAAGTATGGTGACCCTTTACTTCCATAAACACAAAACTCTGTACACTTGTTAAATGCAACAGCTGGGGTCGGTGATGAGTTGTTTTTAACCCAAACATTGAGTCTTCTATTCTTAATACCCAGTTCTATGTATAGCGTTTGAAAAACCCATACCCACGCTTCATCGCACCAGAATGCTACATGCAGGTCTTCTATAGATACAGCAAGAGCAGAATTCAAGACTTGTCGAATAAATTCCACATATTCTTTTGGTGATTGATTGTCATCAAAGGTTCCTCCATAATTGCGAGTATTTCCTACACCTTTATCATACGAAAGCCCAATATTAAATGGCGGGTCACTGTAGATAGAGGTCGCTTTATGTTCACCGAATAGTTTTTGCACTGCATGTATGTTTGTTGAACTAGCACAGAGTAATTTGTGATCACCCATAATTATGAGATCACCCTTTTGCACAACAGGGGTTTTTATTTTCTTTAATTCTTGATCTACATTGAACTTATCGTCTTTAGTGTCTCTATCTTCATCCCAAAACTTCGCAATTTCCATATCAGAAAATCCTGCAAACTTTATGAGATCAAGATTAAATGATCTCAACTTTTCAAAATCCCACTCACCATCATTTACATTGCTTTCGAGTGCAATCTTGGTACGCTCATCATCTGTGAGCGCACGATCTGGAATAAGAACAGACACTTCCTTAATTGCTAATTGAGTGAGTGCTGTTTTTCTTTGATTACCTGACAAAATTGTATTGTCGGTATCAACAACAATCACACTATGAAAACCACTTTGAATGATTTTATCTTTTAACTTCTCAAGTGCAACCTTTGTTATTTTCCGTGGGTTTTCTTTCCAAGGAATAAGATCTTTGACTTCTCGATTTTCTACACGCCATTGAATTTTTTGCATAAGCATTTTATTTAATTAATTTCTAAATAAAATGTATGAAATAGAAAATGCCTATTTCACACACGAAATAACAGAAGTCTAAAAAACTTCAATTATCTCTTGCGCGAAATAGGCACGGTCTAGGACGGTACACTATTCAACTTTTTACTACGCATGAATAAACTATTGTCAGTTACCCTTTTTCATGCCACGAGTTAACCTGCCACCATTTTTACCTTGTAGAAAATGAGTTAGATCATCACCCGCATAAATAGGAATACCTCCTTTTGGTAATTGGATTATTACTTTTTCTCCTGCTTTTTCATATTCACCAATAAGTGACATCAACTTTGAGTCACTAGGTAGAGGTATTTGAAAAGCAACAGTGTTACCTACTGGAGGGGAAACTGTTTTGATAGAAGAGTAAATTCTACCTGGTTTACCAAATCTAAAAGCATTCCTTATTTTTTCACCAATAGAAAGCGTAGGCTTTTTATTAGAAAGATGTAACTTTATATCGGTTAATTCAATAACTCTATACTTCATACCATCACGCATTTCTGTTGGTTTTACATTAATTTGGTAATCCATACTTATATTATTCCATGGGTGGTGTATAATGTCAAACGATTGTTGATAGTAACTTGCTTTTCTAATTACACTTTACTATAATAGTAAAATGCATTTAATTCAAAAACAACTAATAGACCTAATAGCGACTAATCCAAATTTCGGAAAGCTAAGCTTAAGATCAATAGCGAAAGAAGTAGGTGCTGAAGGCAAGCCACAGACCGCTAAGTACCATTTACAAGAACTGGAAAAAGCTGGGTTTATTCAAATGAATCTAAAAGAAGGAATAATTAAACTAGTTAAAAAAGGTACAAATATATCTAGTAAAAGCCCTATCTTTTCAATACCAGTAGTAGGGTCTGCTAATTGTGGTTTACCAACAATATTTGCTGAACAGAATATAGAAAACTTTTTAAAAGTTTCTTCCAGTATGTTACCAAAAAAGAAAAGTGGCTTATTTGCACTAATTGCAGACGGCGACAGTATGAATATGTGTAACATAAACGGTAAGAGTATAGAAAGTGGAGATTTTGTACTAGTAGATAGTGAAGATAGGGTTTACAAAGATAAAGACATTGTAGTAGCTGTCGTTGATGGTTTAGCAACAATAAAAGAGCTTCATAGAGACCTAAAGAACAACAGAATAGTCTTAAAAGCTCTTTCAACTAAAAAGTATCTACCTATTTATCTAGGTGAGGATGATGATTTTATCATAAATGGTAAAGTCGTGGGTATTATTAAAAGTTAATTAAATAAAAAATATTATGTCACATCCAAGAGTATTTATAAGTTTCGATTTTGATCACAATGAAACAGATAAGTATCTGTTTGCAGGTCAAGCAAAAAATTCAAAAACACCATTTAATATTGAAGACTGGTCTTCAAAATCTCACCTTCCACAAAATCAATGGGAGAAGTTAATCGAAGATAAAATCAACAGATCAAATATGGTTGTTGTTCTCGTGGGCAAAAGTATGGGGTCAGCTGGCGGAGTAGTAAAAGAAATTGCTTTTGCTAACAAAAATAATGTTCCAGTTTTTGGTGTGTATGTTGATGGAGCAAACACCAATAGCACTTTGCCAACAGGACTAGCAAGAAACCGAGTAATCAGTTGGGATTGGGTAAAAATTGCAAGTGCTATTGATCAATTAATGAATGAAGGTAAAAACAAATAACCATGAGAAAAGCACTTGTAGTCGGTATAAATAACTATACGACAGCACCTCTCAAAGGTTGTATTAACGATGCATCAGCATTTGCTACCACAATAGAGAAAAATGGTGATGGGTCTCCAAATTTTGCAGTAAGACTAGAAACTAATATTTCTACAAAATCAGAATTGAAAACAATGATTAAAGAGTTGTTTGAGGGAGATAGTGATATTGCGTTGCTATATTTTTCTGGTCATGGTTTTGTAAATGAGATTGGTGGCTACATTGTTACACCTGACCATCAACGAAACGATGAGGGTGTTTCAATGGACGAAATTCTTGTATTAGCAAATAAATCAAAAGCAAAAGATAAAGTTATTATACTTGATTGTTGTAATTCTGGTGCGTTTGGATCACCAGCAATCACAGGTAGTAATTCTGCACAAATAATTGAAGGTGTTGTTATTTTAACAGCAAGTAGACCAGATGAAAGCGCTATAGAGATTAATGGACATGGTATGTTCACAAATCTACTCATTGATGCATTACAAGGGGGTGCGGCAGACCTTCGTGGTCATATAACTCCAGGCAGTGTATATGCTTACATAGACCAAGCTTTAGGGGCATGGGATCAGCGACCAGTATTTAAAACAAATGTTACAAGGTTTACATCTTTGCGAACAATCAATCCACAAGTTTCAGTTGAAGTATTGAGAAAAATTACTGAATATTTTACTACTCCAGAACAAGAATACAAGCTTGATCCAACCTATGAGTTTGATAACAAAGATATTGCAGTTCCAGAGAAAGTTGCAATATTAAAGAACTTACAAAAACTAGTCAGCATAGGATTAGTTGTTCCTGTTGGTGAAGAGCATATGTATTATGCTGCACAGAATTCAAAAAGCTGTAAATTAACTGCTCTTGGTTACCATTATTGGAGACTGGTAAAAGAGAGTAAGATATAACTTAACATGTTCGACGATAGAAGAAACAATGGAATATTAGGATTCGTTGAGTCCATGTTTAATTTTATTGGATGGCTTTTGTATATCTTGATTTGGGTTCCAATTAGTTGGATTTTTAGTTTACTTGGTCATTTTATTAAAGATGTGGCAACTGGTGTTTACGGAAAAATCGTTCAATTGACAGTAGTTTTTGTCTTCGGTTTGTTGGTTTACTTCTTCCAAACACATCTTAAATAGTTACAGTGAGGTGTAATTTTATAAGTCGAGGATGTGTCACTTTTGTCACTTTTTAATAGACGCACGAGAAGGGTTAAAATGACATACTAAAAATTACTAGAAAAGCTTTGTGGGGTAACGACCCTGCAAGGTTCTATCACGAGAACCCTCACAATATGAGAAAACCAGCCCCAAAGGCTGGTTTTCTCATATTGTGACCCGTAGGCGAATCAGCAGATTCGTGGCTTGGCCCTCCCGACTTTTTTAAACTGTATTCAGTTTGTTAAAAGTCGCAGTCCCTTTAGGGAGTCACCTATCCTGCACGGGTGGTTTTTATATTGATTTGTCTCCCGAAAAAGAATAGGCTATATAGGAGATCAGTTCCTAACAATCAACTTGGAGAAATACCATGAAAACCATACTGACGGCTATTCTTTTTGCTTCCCTCCACACGGGCGCAATGAGCCAAATCCTGTACACCGTGACAGACGTTTTGGATATAAAAAGAAGTCGACTGGAAATTTGGACCGCAGAAAAGCCAAAAGACGAGAATTCTCTCTATGAAGTCGTTAAAGAAGATCCTGCAAAAAAAGAGCTCTTTGAAAAACACATCCAGAGAAACTGGTTCAGAGAAATCCACCAAGCGGGTCAATCAACCTACTTCAGAGAAAGGCTCACTCTCCACCCAACCCAGATGGAGAACGGTGAGCGGAGCTACGGGTACATTGAAGAGCGTGACAGTAAAACTGACCTCGTGGTCAATAGCTTTCCTCTCTTTTATACCCTGGTGACATTGAACGACTGGCGACGGGCGACATTCAAGATATATCTCCCTGACGGAATCGAGGAGGTTGTGACTAGGGATTTTTACAGGAGAACCTACTCGTTCCCTTTTTACGAAAGTCGCATTGTTAGTCAATATGGTGTAGTCCAAAGCCATCTGATTTACAAACGTGAAAATTAACGCACAAACTACGCCAACAAAAGCGCCCCTTTCACGAGGGGTGCTTTATCATATAAACATGTTAGGATACATACATATGATTACTTCAGCTACCCCTTTCAGTAGAAAATGTCTCTTCTGTAAAATCGATTTAAACACTCGAAGTGGTTTTGAAACACGTGAGGATAAGGACACAATAAAGTATTGCAGTAGTAAGTGCCGAAAAGCTGATATTAGAAACTCTGGTAAGATGCAGCGTTCAAAGGCAAAGAGATAATCCTTCTCAACCAAAATCCCTAAAGCCTTAGGTGAAGTAAGATACGAGGCGTGAGAAATTTTTATGACTAAGATGTACGAATAGTACTTCGCAGGAAGAAAAATTTTTTACAACAAAGTAGGTTACTCACCTAAGGCTTTAGGAGCCATTGCTTCTCCTGACGAACAAGAACCTTTCGCGGATCATGCGTCTCAGCTAAAATCATCTTCACTGCGTATTCCATACGAACACTTTGAGATCCCTTCACATAGACCACGTCCCCTTCTTTTAGAACTTGTACCAGTTCTTTCCCTGCATCAACTGATGTATCACACTGCATAATGTTTTCATCGAGCATTTTTCCATCGAGTGCCCCTTCTGCTATGGTTCGCGCGCGAATACCAACCGTGTACAGCTTGTGTGCAGATTTTGCCGCCTCAAGACCAATTTTATAATGCTCATCCCGTGTGAACTCACCAAGTTCAAGCATGTCTCCAAGTACAGCAATCTTTCTACCCTTAGTATCAATCTCTCCGAGTGTTGCAAGTCCATGTTCCGCCGCCTTAGGAGAAGCGTTGTACGAGTCATCGATAATAATTGATCCGTTCATTCCTTGTAGAATTCGCATACGTCCTTTTGGCTTATCTCCATCACGAAGTGCGGCACACGCTATCTCAAGCGATACACCAAGCTCACGAGCAACGGCGAGAGCTGGAAGCGCAGAATACACAGAAGATTTACCAACCACTTCTGGAAGTACAAGGTGGTGAGATGTTCCATCAATCATCACATCGGTTTCTGTTCCATCAAGTGGAGTACCGTACATACGAACATTGTTTGCTTTAATATCAGCCTGTTCATGAATACCTACTCCCACCTTTCGAGCCTCTGTCTTGGTAAGCAGTGTTGCTGCGTCGTGATCGTCTGCGTTGTAAATAAAAAGACCAGACTCTTTAAGTGCAGATACAAGGTGTGCTTTTTCAGCAACTACAGCATCGCGGTCTTTGAAAAATTCAATATGTACTGGTACCTGTCCGAACTGAGTAACAACCGTGATGTCAGGTGTTAGCCAACTTGTAATTGCTTTAATATCCCCTGGTCTGTCTGCACCAATTTCAAGAATTAAGTGTGTTGGGTATTGTTTATTAAACGGAACAAGTAATCCACGTCCCAAAATCCCGGCCCAGCGTGCAGGACTACTCCATCCTGACTTCTCTCCTAAGATAGTAAGAGGTACTCCAAATTCACTATTTAAACTTTTCTCACTACGGCGTACATGGAAACTATCTTTCATCACCGCGTAGATGGCGTCTTTGGTTGAAGTCTTTCCAAGGTTTCCTGTCACTCCGATAATAAACGGTTTCTGGCGGGCGAGGATAAGCTTTGCCTCCCATGTAAGAAGTTTAATAATGAGAGGTTTAAAGAGGTCTTTCATGAGGGCGAATGAAGTTTTTGACGTTAGGTCAGTTAAATTAGTACCTACTAAGAATCTGTTTATTATAACATGAGAGCGACACCGTAGGTGTCGCTCTCATGTATCTCCTATTACTTTGCAGCCATCAACTGCTGATGCTCTTCTGTGTTTATTTCTCCACACTTCTTCCACTTCTTTCCTGATCCACATGGACATTCATCATTACGTCCAATCTTTTCTTTTGTAGTACTTGCCTCCGCTCCTCCTTGATTAGGAATAACTGGTACAAAGTTCTGAGCGGCAGCAGCTTGTGCTTGCTGTTGCGCAAAAAATCCATCTAGGTTTTCTATAAACAAAACAAGTTCACCGCGAAGTGTTGCTTCGAGATTCTTGAATGCTCGAAGACCTTCTTTCTTGTATTCAACAAGTGGATCTCGTTGTCCGTATGCACGAAGGTTCACTGAACTACGAAGATGTTCCATAGAATCCAAATGTTCCATCCACAATGTGTCAATAATCTGGAGCATCATAACACGCACGATGTGGTGCACAGCTTCTTTCGAATACTTTTCTTCCTTAGCTTTAATAGTGTCAGCAAGTTCTGGTTTCTCCGCAACAAGTTCTGCAAAAATTTCTTCAACAATTCCTTCATCTCCGTAGAGAATCTTGCGACGCTTACTGTAAATACTTGTACGCTGGTGATTCAAAACATCGTCATACTGAAGTGTGTGCTTTCGAGTATCGAAGTGGAATCCTTCGATCTTTTCCTGAGCCCCTTCAAGCGCACGAGATACAAGCTTTGAAGCAACTGGTTCATCTTCTGGAATACCGAAGCGTCCCATCATGTTTTTAATGTTTGATGAACCGAACACACGCATCAAATCATCTTCAAGTGACACGAAGAACTGTGTTTCTCCAACATCCCCCTGACGTCCTGAACGACCACGGAGCTGATTATCGATACGACGAGCTTCATGACGTTCTGTACCAATAACATACAAACCTCCATATGAAAGTACATCTTCTCGTTCTGATTCTGTAGCTGAAGGACCACCTAACTTAATGTCCACTCCACGACCCGCCATGTTTGTAGCAATAGTTACGGCACCTTTCTTTCCAGCCTCTGCAACAATTTCTCCTTCCTTCTCATGATTCTTCGCATTAAGAACAGCATGTGGCACACCAGCACGTTTAAGGTATTCTGAAATCTCTTCGTTCTTTTCAATTGAAATAGTACCAATAAGAACTGGTTGTCCTTTCTCATTAAGTTCCTTCACCTTTTTAGTAAGTGCTTGCCACTTACCCTTTTCTGTTTGGAAAATATAATCCTCATGATCCTTACGTCTAATTTCGTTGTGTGTTGGAACAGGTGTTACAACAAGACCATACACTTTATAGAATTCTTCCTTTGATGTTTCTGCAGTTCCTGTCATTCCAGCAAGCTTTTCATAGAAGCGGAAGTAGTTCTGGAATGTGATAGACGCAAGTGTGCGTGACTCTTGCTCAATCTTTACTCCTTCTTTTGCTTCTACTGCCTGATGAAGCCCGTCTGACCAACGACGTCCTGGTTGCATGCGACCCGTAAATTCATCCACAATCACAACCGCACCATCACGTACCACGTATTCACGTTCACGAATAAAGAGTGCTTTTGCTTTAACAGCAGTTTCCAAATGATGCACCTGCTTTACTCCTTCTAGAGAATAGATGTTTGCTATACCGAGCGCACTTTCTGCTTTTGTAATACCAGCTTCTGTGAGAGAAATAGCTCGCTGCTTTTCATCTACTGTATAATCGTCCCCTTCAATAAGGTCGTTAGCAATGTGTGAAAACTTTTTATATAAATCACTTGATTCCTGCGCTGGTGCAGAAATAATAAGCGGAGTACGTGCTTCATCAATAAGGATTGAGTCGATTTCATCCACAATCGCATAGTGATGAGTATGCTGTGCAATAGCTTCTTTACTGTATCCGATGTTGTCGCGAAGATAATCGAATCCAAACTCGTTGTTTGTTCCATAGGTAATGTCTGCTAAGTACGCTTCCTGACGATTACAGGTCTTAAGGAAATCATATACAACTTTGTACGACCCAACTTCATCACGAATAGCGTCTTCTTCTGTTTGAACTTTAGCACTTGAATCATACATGAATGATGTCTGGTGGTTGATGACCGAAACAGAAAGACCGAGCGCATCATATACCTGACCCATCCATACTGCATCACGACGTGAAAGATAATCATTCACGGTAACAATGTGCACACCTCGTCCAGTGAGCGCATTCAAATACGCAGGGAGTGTCGCAACAAGTGTTTTACCTTCTCCTGTTCTCATTTCTGCAATATGTCCACGGTGAAGAAGCATTCCTCCAATAACCTGTACACGGTAGTGCATCATATGAAGTGTACGACGAGCACTTTCACGCACAAGAGCAAATGCTTCTGGAAGAACTTCATCAAGTACTTTCTTTTCAACACGCTTTAGTTCATCTCCTTTGAGACCCTCAAGCTCTTTCATAACGCGGGCTTTAAGGGCAAGACCTCTATTCTTAAGAAGCTCATCAGTGAGTCCTTTTAATTCTTCCTCATATGAAAATACCTTGTCAGCAACAGGTTGGAGAGATTTTATAAGCTTTTTTGACTCGTCTGGGAAAATAGACGCAATTCCTTTAGAAAATAGAGACATAAGGGTTACATTATAGCATATTTAGAGGTATTTTACCTCGTTTGTATTGATGTTTTTATTTAGATGTTTCAGGTGCGCGACGCGGATCTAGGAGCGAAGAGCGACGAAGAGTCCCGTAGCTAGTAAGCGAAGGAACATTTGACTTCACCTTACAAAGCAAGTGGACATATAAACAAAAAAGCACCCGTGGGAGTGGGTGCTTTTTTGAAAATCGCAAGCGATGACTATGCACGCTTTGCTGACTTCTTTGCTGACTTCTTCTTTGCAACTTTCTTAGTAGCCTTCTTTGCTGCCTTCTTGACTGCCTTCTTTGCTACTTTCTTTGCTGCTTTCTTCTTTGCTGCCATAAAATTATTTTTATTATACAAATAAGAGAGTGTTTTGTAATTTGTTTTTATGATCACGACCATGATCACTACTCTCTTATATAAGTATGACACTCATACAACTACACACAAGATAAAAAATAGTTTTATGTGTGGATAACTCAAATTATTTTTTTAGTAAAAAAAATTTAAAATAATTTTTAAAAATAAAAAGAAAATACTTGTATGTGTATACATGCAAATGCGAAGATATTGCAAAATAAATACACGAACTACTATCTACATAAAGCGCTTATGTACCAATACAAAAGCGATGCTTATCGCATCGCTTTTGTATTGGTACGTTTTTATTATTTAGTTTTCTTCTCTGCTTCTTCTGTTTCGCTAACTCCTTTAGCGCCGTAAGAATGTTTTTTAGCAACACATCTACATCCGTACGGTGAAATGTATTCTTTCACAAATTCTTCTCCATAATCATACACAATCTCATCTCCTTCTTTAATATTTTTAATTGCTGATATAAATACTCTTCCTTTTTTGATATCACTTTCAGCGTTTGCGGCTTCTTCACATGCGTGATTACAATAGCGAGCAATGTTCCATCGCACCTGTCCGTTGATTGTCTTGTTACGATTGATCTCGAAAAGATACTGATTAGTTGTAATCTTGTCTGACTCCTCTTTATTTAAAATAATTCCAATGTACTCAATAATCAACTCCCCTTTCTTGATATTCTCTCCTGCGAAGAGCCCTAATCCTGCAAGCCCTCTTTTAACCTTAACCACTTTAAAGTGATGATCTGGTAAATTCTTAGTATTTGGTGATACTTTTTCAATCACCTTCTTCTTTGATACAGATGCTTTCTTTAAAATCTTTGACTGTTTGTCTAACTTCTTTCCAACTGCTTTCGTGGCCGTCTTGCTTTTCTTTGTCATAATGCATGAAAGCATACTATATATAGACACCACACAGCAAGAAAACAGGGGTAAAAATTATAAAAAAATGATAGGATACATAGTATATGAAACAAGTTCCAGAGCAATTAACTAAACCTTTTGATGCAGCTTCTGTAGAAGCCCCTTTATACGAGATGTGGGAGAAGAGCGGATATTTCAATCCAGATAACCTTCCAGGTGAAAGAAAAGAAGCGTATACAATTGTTTTACCTCCACCTAACGTAACGGGAACACTTCACACAGGACATGCAATCATGCTTGGAATTCAGGACACACTTATGCGATACAAGCGTATGCAAGGATATAAAGCTTTGTGGCTTCCAGGAACAGACCACGCGGCAATTGCCACACAATCAGTAGTTGAAAAAAAGATTTATAAAGAAGAAGGAAAATCTCGACATGATATTGGACGTGAAGAGATGCTTGCACGTATTAATGAGTTCGCACTTGAAAGCCAGAAGACAATTCTTGCCCAAACACGTTCTATGGGAGCTTCCCTTGATTGGTCGCGACTTGCTTTTACGTTGGATGACAAGCGTAACCTTGCAGTACGTACGATGTTCAAGAAAATGTATGATGATGGACTTATTTATCGTGGACAACGCATTGTGAACTGGGACCCAAAAGGTCAAACGACTATTAGTGATGATGAAACTGTAGCAGAAGAACGTAAAGGGACCCTCTATACGTTTAAATACAGCAAGGACTTCCCTATCGCTATTTCTTCAACACGACCTGAAACAAAAGTAGGAGACGTTGCAGTTGCTGTTCACCCTGACGATGAACGATATAAAGAATACGTAGGAAAAGAATATTCTATGATGTTTGCTGGGTGCCCTATTACGATCAAAGTGATTGCTGATACTGCTGTTGAGAAAGACTTTGGAACAGGAGCTCTTGGGGTAACTCCAGCGCACAGTGCAATTGACTGGGACATTAAAGAACGACACGGGTTACCTTCACGACAAGTTATCAATGAATATGCAAAGATGTTCGGACTTGAGAACGAAGAGCTAAACGGTAAGAAAGTTACAGAAGCACGAGAATATATCGTGGAGTGGCTTCGTACAGAAGGTCTTCTTACGAGCGAAGAGGAAGTAACACAAAATATTCCAACAGCAGAACGAACTGGTGGCGTTATTGAGCCGTTACCAAAGTTACAGTGGTTCGTTGCAGTACATAAGACATTCAATCATTTTGGAAAGGAAACAACACTCAAGAATCTTATGATTCAGGCAGTTGAAAGCAAAGAAACTTCAATCATTCCTGATAGATTCGAAAAAGTGTACTTCCACTGGATTGAAAACTTGCGTGACTGGTGTATTAGTCGTCAGATCTGGTACGGACACCGAATCCCTGTTTGGTACAAAGGTGATGAAGTTCACTGCGGAACAGAAGCTCCTACTGGTGAAGGGTGGGTACAAGATGAAGACACGCTTGATACGTGGTTCTCTTCTGGTATGTGGACCTTCTCAACACTTGGTTGGCCAGAACAAACCAATGACATGAAAATCTACCACCCTACTTCTCTTGTTGAAACAGGTCCAGATATTATTTTCTTTTGGGTTGCTCGTATGATTCTTTTCTCAACATACGCACTTAATGAAATTCCTTTTAAGCATGTATACCTTCATGGACTTGTTCGAGATGCTCAGGGACGCAAAATGAGTAAGTCATTAGGAAATGCGCTCGACCCTCGTGAACTTTCACTTAAATACGGAACCGACTCATTACGCATGGCACTTCTTGTGGGCAATGGACCAGGGAATGATCTTAAGCTAAGCGAAGACAAGATTAAAGCCTACAAGCTTTTCTCAAACAAAATATGGAACGCCTCACGCTTTGTTCTTGATAGAACAGTTGACCTCGAATCCCCTGCTCCGCTTACAACTGAAGATACAGCACTTTACGATGCATGGAGAGTGGTACAGGCTGATATTACTTCCGATTTAGAGAATTACCGCCTCCATCTTGGATCGGAGAAAATATATGACTACTTCTGGAAGACTTTTTGTGATCAGATTATTGAAACACATAAGGTTCGTATTGCAGAAGATAAAGACAAAGCGAGTGCTCAAACACTTCTCATGAAGCTCCTCCGTGAACAACTTATTGTACTTCATCCATTCATGCCTTTTATTTCAGAGGAACTTTGGAAGTACGTTAAAGATGATGCCGATGATCTCTTGATGGTTACACGCTGGTAATTTCATTTCTCTTTTCTTGTTGTTTTCTTCTGTGAGTTAGGTCTCTGTGTATAACTTCTCGCACATATTGACAGCAGTGGTTGTATACTGCACTTATACACCCCTAACAAATTTTATTATGCTTAAAGAAAAGAAATCATTTTTCGAGCGACTTGCTGGCTCGATAAGCGTTGATGATGAAGATGAGATTGACTTCATTCCTGAAGAAGATGAGGAGGAAGTTCCAATTAAACACGTAGGAAAAAGAGCTGAAGTTCCTATGCCAAAAAATCGCCAACATATTGCACATATTGAAGATCATGATGATGACGACGATACAGCAATGGAAGAAGGAGAGCTCTCAGTAGATGTGTACCAAACATCAAACGAAATTATTATTGAAGCGATGGTTGCTGGCGTTAAACCAGAAGACCTTCACCTTTCAATAACACGAGACATGGTAACTATTAAGGGTCGCCGAGATGGTAACACTCAGGTAACGCATGACGATTACTTCTACAAAGAACTCTACTGGGGATCATTCACTCGTACTATCCTCCTTCCACATGAAGTAGAGATTGAAGAAGCAGAAGCTGTTGAGAAGCATGGACTCCTCATCATCCGTCTTCCAAAACTAGACAAAGCACGACAAGCAAAGCTTAAGGTTAAAAGTATTTAGTAAGAAATACAAAATCCGCATCTAAGATGCGGATTTTGTTATTTCATCAACTGTTTGACAATAATTAGTAAAACTATGAGATTAATTGTTTCGATCATTCTATTTTGATTACCTTGCCCAAAAGGTATTTCAAAATAGAAAATACCCTTAGAGCTGTTTTTAATAAAAAACAAACTATCTACTCGGTATTGACTACTTCACTCTTATAAATTAAATATAACAAACCATATCAAAATTGCAATACGGCAGGAACCACTTCGTTTTCGGTCACAAGAGCACTCGCTTCGCTCGAGAAGCTCTCGCGACCCCTATTCGATTCCTGACACAAGTGACGCAGGTCACTTGCTCCGAGGACACAAAAAGAAAACCCCTTTCGGGGATTCTTCTTTTTGTGTCCTCGGCAGGAATCGAACCCACAATAACTCCTTAGGACGGAGCAGTTATATCCATTTAACTACGAGGACCTGTCTGCGTGGCAGGCGTACAGCGATTCTAACACATTTTATCCACTGACGAATATATGAAATAAGGTATACTAGAAACTATGTCTGACCCAGATTTAACTAACCAGGAAAAGCTAGAGGAAGTATACCGTCTCACTCTTGAGAACAACCACATTCTTCACAAAATACAGAATCGTGATCGCATAACCATCATCATACGTATTGTGTACTGGCTAGCAATACTTGGAGCTCTTGGAGGAGCATACTACTACGTTCGCCCCTTTGTGGATTCTATTGCAGCAAGTAATTCACGAGCAGATGGGATTATTCACCAGTTTGAAAATCTCCGTTCACAATTTCCAGAAACGAAAGCATTCCAAGAATTCTTCAATCAATTCAAAAATACTAACGAAGCAAGTTCTACGACAGCGCAAGGATAATCGTACTTTTCTAGGTGCTTATTTTATGATAGTATGAAAGACATACATGCTTGGATAGCTCAGTTGGTAGAGCGCTTCCCTGAAGAGGAATAGGTCCCCAGTTCGAGCCTGGGTCCAAGCACCAAAAGAAAAACACCTACAATTTGTAGGTGTTTTTCTTTACATTCTATTACGCGGCAACCCCGAGAATCTTTGCCATCTGATCTGGATTAAACCCGACCATAACATCATTCTCTATTTTGATAACTGGCACTCCGAGCTGACCTGTAATTTCCACCATTTCCTTTCGCTTTTCCATGTCTTCTGCAACGTTATAGTCCGTATACGGAATATTTTTTGCAGATAGCCACTCCTTTGCCATATGACAAAAGTGACATGTCGGCGTACTGTAAATCTCAATTAATTTATGTTCTTTAGTGTTTGTATCCATATAAGTTCATTATACACTCCACATTATTCTTTGGCAAAAAGTCCCTGCAAAAATACTTTTACATGCTCCCAGATAGTCATATCTGACTTTACTTCGGCAACAGAATTCTTATTTTCATCGTAAATAACAATCACACCCTCACCCTCCTTTACTACAGGATACGTAGTTCGAACGTATGTTTCAAATCCTCGCTGAGTGCTTAAGGCATCATTTTTCTCTTCAGCTCTCTTAACCTTCATTTCTAAATCTTGCCGCTCTGCCAAGGATTCTGCACGGAGTCTACTCACTTCAATACGCTTATTATTTAACTCGACAATTGACCGTAACAACAGAACACAGAGAAGGAATAATATAACAATAGTTACTCTTGAATAGAGGATTGACCGCATCTGGTGCTTTTGTTGATATTCACGCATATATGGGTTAGTATAAGATATACTTTAACATACCTAACATAAAGAACTATGATTTTCACAGGAAAAAACAAGAAATTAGTTACTCGTATCTGGGCCTTCATTTCGATTCTCGCAATCATCGGCATGGTAGGATTCTCACTCGTAGCACTTATTGCATAAGTGCAGAAATAAAAAAGCGATGCTGCAAGCCTCGCTTTTTTATTTCTCTGTTGGCTTCATCATATTGAGGAACGTATCGTGAGAAATATGCACTTTTCCTTCACGTTCCATTCTATCCTTTCCGCGCTTCTGCTTTTCACGTAGTTTCATCTTTCGAGTAATGTCTCCTCCATACATATACCCTGTTACATCTTTCTTCATAGGTGCAATTGAACGAGACGCAACAATTTTTCCATGAACATAGGATTGGATCTTTACACGGAATAATTCTCGAGGAAGAATCTTTTCTAGTTTCTCCACCACTTCCTCACTTTCTTCTCTCGCTCTGTATTCAGGAATAACGCGAGAAAAAGCAGATACTCGTTCTTCAGCAACATACACATCCAAACGTGTTACGTAGGCATCTTTCATTTCCCCCTTTTCATACACAATTGAAGCGTATCCACTCGATGCTGACTTTACTTCATTAAAGAAGTTTCGCATAAGCTCACGAAGTGGCATATTAAGCGTTATCTTTACTCGGTCATGTCCCCAATCAGCAAGATCGGCAACGGTTGCTTCATGTGGTGGGAATAACTGCATTAAAGGACTCACATAATCATGAGGTGTGATGATGGTAAGAATAATCCAAGGTTCGCGAACCGATGTATACATACCATGGTCTGGAAAGTGAATCGGCGTGTACACCATTTCCACTTCTCCGTTTTTAAGTTTTACTTCATAGGTAATAGAAGGCGTTGTAACAACAAGTTCCTGATCGAACTCACGCCGTAAACGTTCGGTCACAATTTCTAAGTGAAGCATTCCGAGGAATCCGCAACGAAATCCGCGCCCTAGAGCGCCTGACGATTCCTCCTCAAAGGTTAATGATGAATCAGAGAGCTTTAGTTTTGAGAGACTACTTCTAAGATCATCAAACTCATCTTGAGATTCAGGATAAATAGAAGCAAACACAATTGGCACAGGCTCCGCATATCCTGGGAAGGCCGCAAGCGGTCGAGACGCTGTGGTAACTGTATCTCCAACACGTGCGATACCTGGCTCTTTGATGCCTGTCACAATGTACCCAATCTCACCCGCTCCTACCGTATCTGTTGGGCGCTTCTCTGGAGAAAATCTTCCAACCTCTCGAACAATAAATTTATGATTAGACTGTACGAACAAAAGCGTATCCCCCGCTTTAACACTTCCATCCAAAACACGTGTGTATAAAATAACACCCATGTGATTGCTATATTCAAAGTCAAAAATAAGGGCACGAGCTTGATTCCCATCTCTATTCACAAACTCACTCTTTGGTTCTGGTACTCTCTTAATAATCTCCTCAATAAGTTCTTGTACACCCTCTCCCGTTTTTCCAGATACTGCTAAAATTTCTGATTCATCGCAGTGAAGCAGTGCAACGATTTCTTCTTTCACATCAGCCACACGAGCAAGTGGACTATCAATTTTAGTTATAACAGGAATAATAGTAAGTCCAGAGTTTTTTGCCATTTCAAGAGTTGTCAGTGTCTGAGCCTGTATGCCTTGTGTAGAATCAACAAGAAGAAGCGTACCTTCTACCGCTTGAAGTGCGCGTGATACTTCGTACGAAAAATCAATATGCCCAGGAGTGTCGATGAGGTTGAGGATATACTCCTTACCATCAGAGCTTTTCCACCCCATGCGTACTGGAGTCATTTTAATGGTAATACCACGCTCTCGCTCGAGTTCCATTGAATCAAGGACCTGTTCCTTCATGTGGCGCTTATCCACTGTTGAGGTAACCTCAAGAAGTCGATCTGCAAGAGTCGATTTACCATGATCAATATGGGCAATAATAGAGAAATTTCGTATATTCATACTTACTGAGAAAGCTTCTTCTTTCTACTATAAAAGAACCCAAGTAGCAAGAGATAGACGACGTTCATGGTCCAAGACGCATACACAAGAGAGAATAATCCTTCTCCCATACTTCGTGCAGTGAGCAAGGCAACAACGCCAAGACCTGTAGCTACTACGTTGGCATAGAATAGACCCATAGTATCTTTGGTCGCACTAAATGCAGTTACGAAATAGAAACTCATAGCATACGCAGGCAAGGTAAAGGCAAGATACTTTACCATAAATGCTATATCAGCAGCACGTGGAGTATTTCCGTATAAAACATGCACAATTGTATCTCTGAAGAAAATAATAAAGGCAGCAGCAATCACTGCCATTGTAAATATAGTAATGATGTTCGTTTTTAGTATCTTAGTATAATCTTTATGTTCCCCTCGACTATGTTTATTGGCAAGCAACGGCAATGTTGCTGTAGCGGCACTCTGGACGATAACCTGTATAAAAGCTTCAATAACTCTTTGTGCAAAAAGATATACGGAGAGAGCTCCAACCCCAAGAGTTGTAGCTATCGCAGCGTACACAAGTTCACGAACTCTGGAAACAACAGTGGATAGAGACCGAGGCACCGCAACCCTCATATGCGACATGATATGCGCCCAACTAAACATAGACAACGATAGTTTCATTTTTGCTTCGTATAAAGTATATGACTGTATACCAAAGCTAAGAATCGCTCCAACCACCACTCCACACGCAATTCCAATCACTCCATATCGTGGATAAAGAAGTGGAATGGAAGCAATAATAGTCAGTGTGTAAATAAGCGGAGCAGTGCTATATAGAATAAACTTATGCTTAACCTGAGCAAGCGATGAAACGAGTGCAGAGAGTCCCAAGAAAAGCGGCTGAACCATAAGAATCAAGGAAGCAATAACAAAGTAGTGACGCTGGAACTCATCAAAACCAGGAACAACATACGGCGCAACAAACGGAAGAAAAAGGGCGGTAATGATTGAAACTACAATAAGAGTAAACCCAAAAAAGAAAAACAAAGAGTTAAATTTCTCAACCAAATCTTTTTCATCTTCATGTACTGCTTTAGTAATGAAGGGAACAACTGTTTGAGCTGAAACAACAGCGAAGAAAACGCCGTAAAGAAGATCAGGGATTCTAAACGCCGCATTATACACATCAAGCATCGGACCAACTCCTACAACCTGTGCAAGAAGACGGTCTCGAAAAATACCTAATATAAGCGAGACTATACTGAAAAAAGCTAGAATTGCAGAGTTTCTAAGAATCATATGATAGAGCAATTATACCATGAGAAAATACCGCCCTTGTGGGACGGTATTTTCATATATTCTTTGTCTATAAGCCGAATTCTGTGTTTGTGTAGACATGTATCTAGGATGATAGTCACCTATCACCTCAAGCGACACTCCTTTCGATTACTCAAAAGGCACGGTCTTGCACACACGTATGTATTTAGCCGTTTCAGCCGAATTAAATCGGATCGTTTCTGTTCGCAACACGGTGGTCACCCACGACGGGCATTACCCGCTACGCTTGTCATGTAAACATGACTATGTGTTCGGACTTTCCTCACGATATTACTATCGCGCGTCTACCCAACAAAGAACCTACACATACTACAACGAAAGAACCATTCTGTATAGCTTATTCCCCCAGCACCACGTTTGTTCCAAGATACAACCCAAACTTTTCAGCTGAACCAGCTTGGATTTCAAGTACATATTTTGCATCAGGAGAATTAATGAATGTCTGCGGAGGAACTTGATTAAAATATGACTCTGGCGTTGCGCTGTGTACAACATGTACGACGACACCTTCTTTATTTATCCAAATAATATCAATTGGAAAAAGCATGTCTTTCATCCAGAATCCATATTTACCAGACTGTTCAAATACAAAAAGCATAGCTTCATCTTCCTTAAGACCTGTTCTCCCTGAAAGCCCTTGGGCTCGTGAAGCTGGAGTGTCCACTATTTCTGCATATACCTTTCCTTTTGGAAGATCTATCTCCTTTCCACTTCGTACAACTTTCTCAATCACAGCTAACTTACACACTTTTTGATACCCGCAGGTGTACCCATACGCAAGAATAGCGAGAGAAAAAAGTACGACAATAATAATTCCTATTTTATTTTTACGATTCATAGTAGTGAGTATCTTCATGTATGCAGTATATATAAAAATTGACTGATTACCGTAGGATAATCAGTCAATGTTTATGAGTTAGCTTTTTCGTCCAGCTTTTGCACGATCACTTTCAGTAAGTAATTGCTTTCGAAGTCGAACTGACTTTGGAGTAACTTCCAAATATTCATCCGCGTTCATGATTTCAAGTCCACGTTCAATTGAAATCTCCCACGCTGGAACAAGAACGATAGCTTCGTCCGCACCAGAAGAACGCATGTTAGAAAGCGCTTTACCCTTTGTTGGGTTTACCATCATCTCTTCACCTTTTGACGTGTTACCAATAACCATACCTTCGTACACTTCTGTTGTAGGAAGAATATAAATCACACCACGATCTTGGAGATTCCAAAGAGAGAACGCGAGTGACTTCCCTGCTGCCATAGATGTCATAGAACCAACAAGACGTCGCTGGATTGGACCAGCGTATGGACCAAAACGTAGGTAACGCGCTGAAAGAATTCCAAGACCCTTCGTATCGATAACGAATTCTCCACGGTATCCGAGAAGTCCTCGTGTTGGAATCTCTGCCTTGATACGATTCACGCCGTGCTTTTCTGACATGTCAGTAATCATAGCTTTACGTCGTCCAAGTTTTTCCATCACTGTTCCAGCTGCTTCAACTGGCACATCAATAACAAGCTCTTCATATGGCTCTTCTTTAACTCCATCTTTTTCATGGAAAATAACCTGAGGCTGTGACACCTGAAGTTCGTACCCTTCACGACGCATTGTTTCTAGAAGTACGCCGATGTGAAGTTCTCCACGTCCGTACACTAGATACTTATCAGTATCAAAATCTACCTTAAGTCCAACGTTAATCTCCAGTTCCTTTTCTAGACGATCACGAATCTGGCGACCTGTTACGAACTTACCTTCCTTTCCTGCAAATGGAGAATCATTAACAAGGAAGTTAAGAGCAATAGTTGGTTCATCGATGTGAATCGCTTCCATTGGAGTCTGATCAGCATTCTTTACGAATGTTTCACCAATATAAATATCAGGGAATCCTGCAATCATCACAATGTCTCCAGCCTCTGCCGTTTGTGTGTCCATCTTCTGGATACCGTTGAATGTAAAGATTTTTGTAATCTTACCTTTACGAGATTCACCTGTTGGCTTCTTAACGATAATTTCTTCACCTACACGAGCAACTCCGTCGTACACGCGACATACCGCCATGCGTCCAAGGAAGTTATCGTATGCAAGGTTAAACACCTGCCCTACGAAAGGATTGTTGATATCTCCAGTAGCACGTGGAACCTTTTCGATAATAGTATCAAGAAGTGGTGTGAGATCCTTACGTTCGTCATCGAGTTCCTTCATCGCAACACCTTCGCGCCCAATAGCATACACCGTTGTAAAGTCTAATTGGTCATCTTGTGCGCCGAGTTCCATAAATAGTTCAAATACTTCGTCGTGAACTTTCTTAGGATCAGCTGCTGGCTTATCGATCTTGTTAATAACAACGATTGGCTTAAGTCCAAGCTCAAGAGACTTCTTCAATACGAAGCGAGTCTGAGGCATTGGACCTTCCTGGGCATCCACAACAAGAAGCACGCAATCAATTGATCGAAGCACACGCTCTACTTCACTTCCGAAGTCGGCGTGACCTGGTGTATCGAGGATGTTAATCTTCACTCCCTTGTACGGAACAGACGTATTCTTCGCAGTAATAGTGATACCACGTTCTTTTTCCATCGGATTAGAGTCCATTGTTTGTCCGGCAACTCCAACTCCACACTGTTGCATAAGTGCGTCTGTAAGTGTGGTCTTTCCATGGTCCACGTGAGCGATGATAGCGATATTTCTGATTTCCTGTTGCATAAATGATATAAAAATCGGCCTTAAGCCGAAGCGGCTTGCGCCGATTACCTAACTAATTGATGTCAAATATAATACCACAAATTAGCCTATTGTGCTAGTCGTCGAATAGGTGTAGTATCTGAAGTGCTGAGGCATCAAGTAGGTTTTAGGATCAACGTCCTCCGTACGCGCTGACACTCCATTACCGTGGAATACAAGAAGCGATGTATGTGATCTACCGCCTTAGCACCTAACACCCCTTTTGATAGGCCCTGGTCTATCAAAAAAGCGGCCACACGTGGTCGCTTTTTTCTTTACTTAACTCCAAGCTCCTTAAGAAATGCTTTGTCTGATGGTTTGCGTCCGAGGAAGTTTGTAATTAATTTCATTTCATCTTCTGATGAACCTTTCTCCAAAACTTCTTTTCTCCATCGCAATCCAACTTTTTCATTAGACAAACCCTCCTTTTCAAATTCTGAAAATGCGTCCTGTGCATAGACGAGTGCCCACAGGTATGAATAATACCCTGCATCATATCCAACAAGATGTCCAAATCCTGCCGCAAATAATGTTTCTTTTTGTGGGAGCTCAATACCGATATACATTTTTACCATAGCTCTCCATGCTTCATTTACATCTTTAATTTTACCCATATGAAGATCCATATCAATCTTTCCGAAAAGAACCTGACGCATAAAATGATATGCATTTTGAAACTTCTTTCCTGCAAGGATTTTTGCTCGCATTTCTTTAGACAATGATTTTCCAGTTTTCACATGAGAAGAAAGCTTCTTTAGCATTTCATCATTCCATACCCAGTTTTCCATAATCTGTGATGGTGTTTCAACGAAATCCCATGCAACGTTTGAGCCGCCCTGAGACTCATGTCGAGAGGTCGATAGCGTCATATGAAGACCATGACCAAATTCATGGAACAATGTTTCCACTTCACGAATAGAAAGAAGCGAAGGACTCTTCTTTGAAGGGGCTGGGAAGTTACACACAATTCCTGTAATAGGCACTGTAAAGATTCCACTATTAAACCCTTCTTCGTGAGCAATAGCAGTATCGACGCACATAGCGTGACCATACTTCCCTGTTCGTGGAAACAAATCAAAGAACATGTACCCGATAAGAGAGTTGTCTTTATTCTGCACCTCGTAGACGGTCACATCCTTATGCCATGTCTTTATATCTTTTTGTACAAACTTAATTCCAAACAATTTACCGAAATGCTTAAGCATTTGTTCCATAACAAAACTAAGTGGAAAATGCTCCCGAATAACTTCTGGATCAGTTTCATACAGTTTCTTTTCCAAACTATTTCCAACATATGCAACATCGTAGTGTTCCAATGTTTCAATGCCAAGCGTTTTTGCATGAGCGCGAATTTCATCAATATCTTTTTTTGCAGGAACAATGAGTTTTTTAAGAAGGTCATTCTGAAACTTTTCAGCAACTTCACCTTTCTTAGCCATTCTGTTTTCTGTTCTAAAATCTGCATGATGCGCGTATCCAAGAATTTTTGAAATCTCAGCTCTAATAGCAACAAGCTCATTAATAATTGTAAGGTTTTTCTTTCCACCCTTTTGTAGGTTCTTCTTAGCAAGTTCTTCACGTTTCTCTCGATTATGAGCAAACTGCATAAAAGGCCCAACGTGCGGATATTGCAGCGTAACCATATACTTACCTGATTTCTCGTCCTTGGGAAGTGATTCAATAAATCGAACAGAGACCCCTTCTAACTCTTCCGCTGTACAAAGAATATAGTCACTATAGTCAGTGATATTTTTCCTAAACTGTTCACCAAGCTTTGAAGATTTTTTGAGTAATACTTTTAATCTTTTCTGAGCAGTTGCAGGCAAATCAAATCCCATGCGGCGGTATTCTCGAATAGTATCCTCAAGAAGTTTAATATCCTCTTTCTTTAAATTCTTTTTCTCGTCTCTGAAATTTCCTTCGTAGTACTCTACGAGCGAAATATAGAGATCACGGTCATATTCAATATCAACCATTTGAGATGAAATCTCAATGAGTGTTTTAGATACTGCAGTTCGAACTTCTTCTTTAGGGGAAACCTCACCGAGAAGTGCTGCCTTTCTTAACAATTCTCCATGTGGACCTTCTGAACGCTCAAGTGCATACAGAGTGTTTTCATATGTTCTATGTTCTGGAAGAATTTCTTTTATTTTTTTGTATACAGCTTTTTTATAGATAACAGCTTCAATTCCAGCTTTCTCTATTTGCTTCGGAGTTAATTTATGCCAATCAAAATCTTTCTGTGTATAAGGAGTTCTTTTCATATTTTTCTATTTTAGCATATTCCTATACACATGACATTTTGGATCATGTGAACCAGGGAGTAGACTAATACTCATTAAAAATTCCCCGACAATTTCCCCTCCTACAAATTTGAATTGTTTCTTAAAAAGTTTCAACCATGCGGCCTTATCCTGTTTCAACTCTTTTGCCTGCATGTCCAACCACACTCTAAAACTTCCATACTCTTTTTGAATCTGTAAAATTTGTTGTGCATTATGGATGGCCGCATTAATCTTCAGACGATTACGAATAATAGAAGCGTCTGCCATAAGACGTTCAAAATCTTTTTCGCTATACCCTGCAATTTTTTTAATACTAAAATGATGATATGCCTTTCGGAATCCTTGCTCCTTCATAAGAATGGTTCGCCATGAAAGTCCTGCTTGGTTTATCTCCATCACTAAACGACAAAAAAGTTCGTTATCATCTTCTATTCGTATCCCATAGTGATTATCGTGATACTTTTTATCAACGTTTGCTATATCGGTAAGTGTGGACACATATACACAATAAGGATGAGTCATATACTTACACAACCTTAACTTCTTGCTCAGCAATAACGTCCCCCTCCGCAAAAACAAATCTTGCTTCTACATGATTTCCTTCTAGCACTTTCGGTAACCAGAAAATATCATCAGGCCACATAGTTTCATAGGGAATAGAATCCACTGTAAACCATTCTGGCTTCATTTCTTCTGTTTCTAGAATATCTCCCTCCCACACAGAAGCAATATATACATGAACCAACTGATTCCATTCTTCTTTATGAGGAAACTCAAATGTAAGCTCTGCATATTTTTCTACAGTATCAACAGTAACCCCGATCTCCTCTTTGGTCTCTCGTTTAACAGCATCTAGAATACTTTCTCCCTGTTCCACTTTTCCACCAGTTCCGTTATAACGCCCCACGCCAAAGCCTCGCTTCTTCATAGCTAAACAAATCTCAGTAATTACACCGTTATCTTTTTTAACCAAAAATAAAAGGGTTGTATCTCTCATATAATAAGAGTATATCTAAAAATAAAAACTCATGCGCTACTAAACTCCCAAAATAGAATACACTGCAATTCCAAAGGCAATAGTTACATTCAAGGATTCTTTCGTCCCTTTCATAGGAATTTCTGCAATAACATCACATATGCCTAGGACATCTTTAGTAACACCGTCCACTTCAGATCCAATAACAAAAGCAATGTTTTCTTTTCCTTGCACATCTACAGATTTATAATCTATTGAGGTTTCACTCTGCTCTATTGCGATAGTGTAAAATTCTTCCTTATGTAAACCCCTTAAAGCTTCTACAGTTGATTCCACGTATTCCCACGCAACCGTATCCTCAGCCCCGAGTGCGACTTTCGCAAAATCTTTTCTTCGTAAACCTTTCTTGTCCAAAGGTGTAGGAGTTATGCCGCACAAAATAATCTTTTCAATCCCTACTGCATTTGCAGTACGAAAAATAGAACCCACATTGTAGACACTTCTAATATTATCGAGTACAACAATTTTCATGCCCTCATCCTACCACGTGATCACACTATGCGCGCAATTTCCACCCTGTTGTAAAAATCCAAACACAGACACTTAGAGCAAGAAGCGAAAGAGTGCCTAAAACTCCCACACCGAGAAGGAGAGATGCTTCGTGATAGCCAGTTAACGCATAACGAATTCCATCAACCACATAGAATATTGGATTGAAGTGAACAATAAACTGCCACTTCTCTGGAAGCATGGTAATTGAATAAAACGCGCCTCCTAAGAATGACAGTGGTGTAAGAATAAAGTTTGTTACAAAACCAAATTTTTCAAAATTATTATCAGCCCAAATTCCTGCAATAACACCGAGCAGTCCAAAGAGTACGCTCGCAAGTAACACATATCCCGCAAGAACAAGTGGATGCGCTAAATCATTTACCCCAAAAGCTACAGCAACCAATGAAAGCGCAAGGGTGATTGCAATAGCTCGAGCGACACCACCGAAGATAAGGGAGATAACTAACTCAGCATATGAAAGTGGAAGCGTTAACATATCTTCAATAGTCTTTTGGAATTTCATAAAGAAAATTGAAAATGATGTCGCAGAAAAAACTGCCATTACAAGATTCATAGCGAAAATACCAGGAAACACGAAACTGATATATTGTATTCCTTGAATGAGCTCAATCTTACTACCAATAACATACCCGAACACAAAAATATATAGAGATGCTGTTATAACTGGCGTTATAATTGCCTGACCTATCACTCGCTTTGTTCGCCCAACTTCACGACGAACGAGCGTATAAAATCCTGCCCAATTAAATGCGGCTATATTTGGTTGAATGTTTTTTTTCATATGTATTAAGCGACGTGTCCTACAACTTCTAAGTAGACCTTTTCCAAACTCTTGTCTTCGGTTAATTTCTTAACACTATCATCCATAAGAATCATTCCGTCCTTAATGATAGCCACACGTTCACAGAGCGCTTCAACTTCTTCTAGATAGTGAGAGGTTAACAATATTGTTTTTCCGCCAGCATGAAGCTCACGGAGAAACTTCCATAGCGCGTGACGTGTTTCAACATCAACCCCTGCTGTCGGTTCATCCAAAATAAGAACATCGGGATTATGCATCATTGCCTTAGCAAGTGTTGCTCGGCGTTTAAGCCCTCCTGAAAGGAACTGAAACTTCTTATCTCGGTGAGGCACAAGATCAAACTTGTTTAGCATTTCTTCCCGACGCTCTTTCATGTCAGATCCAATGATTCCAAAAAAACCTGCTTGATAATCGAGAATTTCATCAACAGTTTGAAATGCGTCGATATTAAATTCCTGAGGAGAGAGTCCGACGCTTGCTCGTGCTGCTCGATAGTCAGTGACCACGTCATGCCCCATCATAGTAATAGTACCTTCTGTTGGGCTTGATATTCCCGTGATACAACTAATGGTTGTCGTCTTTCCAGCGCCGTTTGGACCGAGCAATCCAAAGAATTGACCCTTTGGAATTTCTAGAGTAATACCGTGGAGAATTTCTTTATCCCCTTTCTTATCTTTATATGTCTTCTTAAGATTTTCTATAGCAATGGCGTTTTTCATAATGATAGTTAGTATGCTAAGTATAACATATTATGCGGAGGCGGAATATTGTCGTACCTCGTACTCGTATTCTGCACTACGCAAAATCTGGTCGTGAATACACTCGCGATTTTTGCGGAGGCGGAGAGATTCGAACTCTCGAAACCCTTTCGGGTTTGCCACCTTTCTCCGACACAAAGTAAAAGGATTGTTTTTAAAGCGGAGAGTGAGGGATTTGAACCCTCGAACAGGTTACCCCGTTGCTACCTTTCCAAGGTAGTGCACTAGACCACTATGCGAACCCTCCGCTTTAAAAACAAACAATACTCTACTTTGTACTGGACTGCGGCTTTAAACAAGTTGGTTACAACTTAATAAAGTCGGGAGCAATGTGGCGCACCAAACTACTATCCGACGCTTCCGTATGTATTTATTTACGCATTAGAAATCTTAGCATACTCATGTTTCTTTTCAACGAAGAAATAGATAATTCCTCCGATGAGAGGAACTCCTATAATCAATACTATCCACCAGTACTTATCCCCTTTTGCAGCATCCACCGCCATCCACAAGATAAAAGAGATTCCTAAAAGGCCTATGATGTTTGCAATAGCAAAGATAAGAACTCCAATAAAAATAGCAAGAGACATAGTAAAAAATAATTAATGTATACCTAGTAGTATATCACTAAGCATTTTTACGTCCGATAAGCTTTTCGATACGTTCAGCAACGGGAGGGTGTGTCATAAACATTTTTGTAATCCAAGAAACCTTCTCGTGTTCACGTAATTCAGATTCATCATTAACTCCAGATGGATCGGAAATAAAAAGGTGAGCAATGGCGTTATGTTGTACGCGCATTGGCTGATGAAAGTTTGCAATCTTCTGAAGCGCAGAAGCTAATCCTTCTGGATAACGTGTAATGAGTGCTCCTGTTGCATCCGCTAAGAATTCTCGTTCACGAGAAATCGCAAGCTTGATAATCGTTGCTGCAATCGGAGCTAAAATAATTGCAAAAATACCAAGCACTAAAAAGATTGGATTTTTCTTATCATCTCCCCCTCCTCCAAACATTGAAGCTCGAAGAGCAAAGTCTGCAACGAAGGAGATAAGCCCAGCAAATACTACTACTACCGTACTCACCAACATGTCTCTGTTCCCTATGTGAGAAAGCTCATGCGCGAGCACTCCTTCAAGTTCCGATTTATTAAGAAGTGGAAGAAGCCCTGTCGTAACTGCAACAACTGCTTTTTCTTTATTGCGCCCTGTAGCAAAAGCGTTTGGTGCAGGATCATCGATAACATAGAGTGCAGGCATTGGAAGTCCCGCTGTTATACAAAGATTCTCCATAGTGTTCCAAAATTCTGGGTACTGATCTTTAGATTCGATACGGGTGGCATTAGCCATCGAAAGAACTAGCTTATCTGAAAACCAATACGCTGAAATATTAAGGAAGATACTAATGAAGATGGCAATGTAGAGCAAGTTCGGATTTCCATACAAGAACGAAAGCGTAAATCCAATGATAATAATAAAGAGCAGGAATCCTGTTAAGAGAAACCATGTCTTTCTAATATTTGACGCCTGATGGGAATAGAGAGTAGCCATAATAGGTAGAGATAACCAATAAACTAGTATCTGTAACTACTAGAATAGTTGGTGTTTAGAACTTTACTTCAACAGGATTGCGTGCAGACTGATCATCAGCTCCAAGTTCAAAGAATTCAGATTCTTGGAAACTAAACATCTTAGCAAAGATATTTGTAGGAACTGTCTGGACCTTTGTATTGTATTCAGTAACCACTCCGTTATAGAAACGACGAGCAGCTTGAATTTTGTTTTCAGTGTCTGACAATTCATTCTGAAGAGCAATGAAATTCTGGTTTGACTTAAGGTCAGGGTAACTTTCTGCAAGTGCAAAGAATCCAGTGAGAGCGCCACGCATGGCCATGTCAGCTTCCCCTGCCGTTGCAGGAGTATGCGCTTCCATTCCGCGACTACGAGCCTGAATAACTTTCTCAAGCGTAGAGCTTTCGAAATTTGTTGATCCCTTTACCGTATTTACAAGGTTGGGGATAAGATCAAAACGACGCTTAAACTGAACCTCAATATCTGACCAAGCTTCCTTCACACGCATGCGCGCAGTAACAAGCCCGTTATAGATAGCAATAACGATGATAACAAGAACCGCAACGATACCAATTCCAATATATAGTGGTGACATAAATCTAAAGTAAATGTCTCCTAGCGTTCGGACGTATCTGTGTTCACGTCTAGGAGGTATATTCATAGTACAAAACCTGGCGCCTATGTCAAGGAAAGAAATTTAACTCCAATACTCTAGATGTGTTGAGATTTCTTGATTTACTCTTATCATAAAAAGGTTTTTCTGGTAGTATTAAAAGATGTCAACTTCAACAGATTACCTATCCGCCAAGCGCCACAGCCTAGCCCACGTGCTTCTTATGGCTGTAAAGCATCATTACCCTCACGCGCTCCCTACTATTGGCCCTGTTATTGAAAATGGTTTCTATTATGACTTTGATTTTGGAACATCCGGAAAGCCTGGATTGGAAGATTTAGAGAAAATAGAAAAAACGATGAAAGAAATCGTATCTCAAAACCTAGCCTTTCGCCATGAAGAAGTCACAGCAGACCAAGCGCGAGGATATTTTGAAGTAAACCCTTACAAGAAGGAACTTATCGACGGACTTGAGAAAGATGGGAAAACTATTACCCTCTATTACACAGGAGATGATTTCTTTGATCTCTGTGTTGGAGGTCATACAGAGACCACGGGGGAAATTGCTGTGGGAAGTTTCAAGTTAGATAAAATTGCTGGAGCGTATTGGCGAGGAGATGAAAAAAACGCCATGCTCACTCGTATTTATGGGCTAGCATTCGATACACAGGAAGAACTTGATGCGTACCTTGTGCAACAAGAAGAAGCAAAGAAGCGAGATCACCGTATCATTGGGCAACAGCTTAATCTTTTTATTTTTTCTCCACTTGTTGGACCTGGACTTCCATTATGGACGCCAAGAGGAACAATCCTTCGAACAGAGATAGACAACTTTGTGCAAGAGCTGCGCAAAGAGCATAACTATGGGCGCGTAACAGTTCCTCATTTCACTAAACCTGATCTCTACATTAAAAGTCAGCACTATGAAAAATACGGAGATGACTTATTTAAAGTAAAAACACGCGACGGACATGAGCTTTGTATAAAACCGATGAACTGTCCTCATCACGCTCAAATTTACGCAAGTCAACTTCGCTCGTATAAAGAACTCCCTATACGCTACAGTGAAACAACTATGGTGTACCGAGATGAACAATCAGGTGAACTAAATGGACTATCACGAGTTCTTTCTATAACGCAAGACGACGCTCACATCTTCTGTCGAGAGTCACAATTAAAGGAAGAAATGAATAATGTGTGGACTCTTATAGAAAGATTCTACTCTGCCTTTGGATTTAATTCACTCACTCCACGATTCTCACGTAGAAATGATGATGTAAAGTTCAAAGGAAATATTGAATTATGGGAAAAAGCTGAAGGAGCAATACGAACTCTCCTTGATGAACGAGCGGCTGGAACATGGGTAGACGGAGAAGGAGAAGCTGCTTTCTATGGACCGAAAATAGACTTCATGGCAAAAGATGCGCTTGGTAGAAGTCATCAAGTAGGAACAATTCAACTTGATTTCGTACAGCCAACTAACTTTGAATTAGAATATGTTTCGGAAGAAGGAAAGCGTGAGATGCCTGTAATGATACATTGTGCGATCGCAGGTTCTCTTGAAAGATTCCTATCTGTGTATATTGAACACACAGCGGGTAACTTCCCTCTCTGGCTTTCACCTACTCAGATTTCTATTGTTCCAATTGCAGAGGCACATCATGAACATGCAAAGAATGTTCATTACGTGCTGCAAGCGGCTAATATTCGTGTAGAAGCAGATATGTCAAAGGAAGGACTTGGTAAAAAGATACGTGCAGCACGGGAAATGAAAACTCCGTACTGGGCAGTGATTGGAGATGCTGAAGTTGCAAACGGAACCGTAACACTTGAACATCGAACAGAAGGAAAGATTGGAGAAATAAAAATCGAAGAACTACTTTCAAAACTGACAGAAGAAATAAAGAATAAGAAATAAAAAAAGCCCCCGCACGCGGGGGCTTTTTCGATACTGAAGTTAGGCAGAAATAAAAGCTGGAGCAATATCCTTTGACCATTCTTCAAGCTCTTTTCGAAGCTGATTAACTTCTTTGATCTCAGGTAGTTTCCCTCCCAAGATTTTAAAATGAGCTGTGTTCGAAATGTACTTTGGACGATGTGGATGTGGTGGTCGACACACAGGATACGTAGTACCTGGTTTACAACCCAACGGGATCACATCAATCATAGTTCCTGATTCTTCATGCAGTAGCCATGAATGTGGCACTTGATTCATTACCACTGGGAGCGGCAATGAGTCATGCGTTCTTGAAATCAAGCTATGAGGCTTCCAATCTGAGTTCATTAAAGAGCCTGCAACCTCAGGCGCAACATCAACAAGGAATCCGTAGTGCGCCTGAAGTAACTTTGGAAACATCATTTCAAAGGCACTCACCAAAAGATGCACATTGAGATACTGTGGTAATGGTGATTCCCTGTGCTTCACATACAACCTATCAATGACCACCTGAACTTGCCCACATAGGACCTCACCTTTTTCAAGAACATTATTCATACATACCTTTACAGAAAAAGTTACAACTGCCCTGATACTAATCCTTCGTATGATCACAGTCAAGCAAAAGAAAAAGCAAGCGACGAGCGCTTGCTTTGGGGACACGAGGTATCCGGTTTTTACAGACAGATTTTGCCCAACTGCTGTTGGCGCATGTTGATGTCTGACGGACCACCGCCCTGTTGCTGTTGCCTGCTAATGAGGCGAAGCACTGGCGGAACTTTTTCTGGCTGTTGAGGTGCTCGCCACGCTGTTTGAGGCAGACCACCATCATTCGCAGCAACGGGTGCTGGTTTTTTTGCTTGAGCTTGAAGGCTCATAAGGAACTCCAATGTTTGTTTACAAGACTTACAATACTACCACATTTTTAGGTAAATGAAAAGGCCTATACATTTGCATGTGTAGGCCTTTGCTTGATTTTGATCCGTCGGATCAGTCGGGTATTTCCATATCCTTCGGCGCAGGGAGCGCTTCTGGATAGGAATGGGTTTGAATCGCACCTTGAGTGCCGAGACCTGCTTTTGACTGCGAGGTCACCGTCTTGATATTTCCCGTGTGAATACCCTCCACAAGAGGAGAGATCGCTTTTCCAATGCGCAACCCCTTGTGCAGGTCAATATGA
This sequence comes from bacterium, assembly GCA_023267635.1. Taxonomy (GTDB): domain Bacteria; phylum Patescibacteriota; class Minisyncoccia; order Phycocordibacterales; family UBA5272; genus UBA11704. Next base: position 81,360 of record JAHFMX010000002.1, read on the forward strand.
TCATCATTTCCGATAAATACGCCCATGAACTTCTCCTTGATTGGTAAACAAAGTTGAATAGAACTACTCTTTTATAGTACCAACTTTATTAAGTATTGTCAATACTACTCCTCTATTGAATACTTTTTGTGAAGCGTGACAGGAAGCCCAGCTGCAATAGATTTATCAATAGTGTCTTGAGTCCCGGTAGAATTATTTACTTGGAACGCATACACCTCGTCTGAAATAGCAACTTCCTCGTCATGACGAAGGTTGTAGTGATCCTGTGTGATTTCGTTCTCATGAGGCATTTCCACGAGATGATCAGGCTGAATCGTTTTTAGACGAAGAAGCAATTCCTGCAACTCAATAATGGTTGCCTTGGTAACGGGAAGCTTGCACCAGTTGGTGTTGTAATCCAGAACGTAGTTCTCGAGGTGCGTTGGAATAATCACCTTCAGCGACTTCCCTGTTGGGTCGCAAGTAAGCGCTTCATCCATCGCGAAATAATCCACGCCTGTCGCTCCGCCTGTTACGATTCCGTCCCCGCGTTCTATTACTTCACGCGCAGCAGCACGAACATCTCGTTCAACGTTTTCATCAGTTAATCTCCATGTTCCTGTAAAGAGTATCCATTTCATATATTTCCCTCATAAGAGGAAGACTTACACATCAAGGTTCGCCTGCTTTGCGTATGTCTGAATAAATGATTTTCGTGGACCAACTTCACTTCCCATCAACATTTCAAATACACGATCAGCATCTTCTGCTTCATCGACTCCAACAACCTTAAGCACGCGCTTGAATGGATCCATTGTTGTTTCCTTAAGTTCGTCTGGGTTCATTTCTCCAAGACCTTTGTAACGCTGGATACTTGGCTTCTTGTTTGATTTCTTTACAAGCTTCTCTTCCTTTTCATCGTCCGTTGCTGCTTCAGCATCAGATTCTACTTCTTGTTCAGCTGGAGACTCCCCTTCTTCCATATCATCAAATCCAAGCTCCTTAAGTGCTTGAACTTTTTCCTCATCGGTATAGGCGTACTTCACCATTTTATTGTAGGCAATTTTATAGAGCGGCGGCTGAGCAATGTACACGTAGCCAGCTTCAATGATTGGACGATAATAGCGATAGAAGAATGTTAAAAGAAGTGTACGAATGTGAGCACCGTCCACGTCGGCATCCGTTGCAATAATAAGCTTGTGATAACGAACTTTATTAATATCAAATGTATCCCCAATTGCAGCACCCATAGCGAGCACGAGATTCTTAATCTGTTCACTTCCTAACATTTTATCTAGTCGCGCTCGTTCAACGTTAAGAATCTTACCTCGAAGTGGAAGAATAGCTTGCGTACGACGATCACGCCCCATCTTAGCTGAACCACCCGCTGAGTCTCCCTCCACGATAAATAGTTCTGATTCTGCTGGGTCATTACTCTGACAATCAGCAAGCTTTCCAGGAAGTGAAAATCCTTCAAGCGCTCCTTTACGAAGAACGGAGTCCTTAGCAGCTTTTGCGGCCTTACGGGCACGAAGAGCGAGTAATCCTTTATTGATGATTTCCTTTGCATCATCTGGATTCTCTTCCATGAAGAGTGTGAAAGCATCTGAGAACACAGTTGCGGTTGCTGATTGTGCTTCCATACTTCCAAGCTTTGCTTTTGTCTGTCCTTCGAACTGAATCTCACGAAGTTTCACAGAGATAACAACCGTAAGACCTTCTAGTACATCGTCTCCTGTAAGGTTCTCGTCTTTCTCTTTAAGAATTCCATTCTTACGCGCGTATGCGTTGATGAGACGAGTAAGAGACGTCTTGAATCCAGTCACGTGTGTTCCTCCTTCTGCTGTAGGAATGTTGTTAGCAAACGCAGCAATCTTTGTCGTCATGTCATCGATGTACTGAAGAGCAATTTCAACACCTACATTTTCAGCTTCCTTCTCTACATAAAAAATATTCTTGTGAATTGGTTTTGCAAATTCATTGTAGTGCTTCACAAGAGACTTAAGTCCACCCTCAAAATAGAAAGACTGTGAAGGAGATTCTAATCCAAGATCAAAAAGATATGTCTTTCCATCAAAATCTACTTTACCTTCGTATCCGCGTGCATCAATAATATGAATCGTTAAACCACGCACAAGATACGCTTGCTGACGAAGATGACTCACCACTGTGTCCCATGAAAATTCTGTTCCTTCCTTAAAGATTTCTGCGTCTGGTTTGAAGTTTACAATCGTACCACTGAACTTACTCTTACCCATTTCCTTTACAGCAGCTTTTCTAATACCCTGCTTATATTCCTGCATGAACCAAGATCCTTCATGGTGAACTTCTACACGAGTATGGATAGAAAGCGCGTTCACAACAGAAGCTCCCACTCCGTGAAGACCTCCAGACACGTTATATCCGTCCCCTCCGAACTTACCTCCAGCGTGGAGTGTGGTCATAATCGTTTCAAGCGCAGACACTTTAGTCTTAGTGTGAATACCAGTTGGGATACCACGACCGTTATCAACTACACGAACATACCCATCTGGAAGAAGTACAACTTCAACCCGGTCAGCATGACCGTTCATAGCTTCGTCGCGAGAGTTATCGAAAATTTCCCAAATAAGATGATGAAGTCCAGCAGGTCCTGTTGAACCGATATACATTCCAGGGCGCTTTCGTACTGGCTCTAGCCCTTCAAGAACCTGAATTGAATCTGCTCCGTACTCTCCTTTTTTCGGTTCTTTTTTGGCCATAAATGTAGATGAATTAGTCTCTTCATTATAGCATTTTTGAAGGTTTGATACCAGTGAAAAACCCGCTCAAAAAGCCTTAATTGACAAGTTACTTTTCATATTGTAGTGTTGATATTAGCCGCTCTTTATATTTGAAGAGCTCCCCTACTTTTAGATGGAGAATAAGATGACTGTTCTGAACAATACCCAGCCGACGAAGTCTGTTTCACTTTTCGGAGGAGAAGTCCGTGTTGACGCCTTTGGGTGTGAACACGGTCAAAACTTTTCCTTCAAAGGAATCGATGAGAGCAAAAACCCTCACACTACCCATGCTGCGATTTTTGCAGCACTCGGTTCGATTTCATCGACTTCAAATTACTTTGCCCCCTCCCCGGTGCACATGAACGCTGAAGTTGTCACCCCTGATGACTTCAAATACAGCCGGTCCCATAAACAATGGACTCTGCCGTTTTCCGAAAACGCCTACTTGCACCGAGGGGTTTGTGCCGACGGACTTTCAGGGCTGAGCCCTTCACAAGGTTTTGTGATGTCTGCCGCAGACTGTGCGCTTGTGGTGGTAAAGTGCGACGAAATAACCATTGCCGCTCACGCAGGACGAAACAGTGTTATCGATATGCTGTTTATGAAAGGCGAAGCCCAGGAGATGCGTAAAAGTGTTGTAGAAAACATCTGCGAAATCGTTTCTTCTGAAGATGGAGATCTTCAGAAACTGAAAGTATGGATTGGTTTCTCCATTTCAGCTGGACCTCATTTTCAACATGCAGTGAACAGTGCTGCATACCCGCACAACAAAAAACTGGTGGAATTTGTCTCCAGGGAATACGGTGCGGAATGCTTCGAGGATGACGGGCAGAATGGTGCTCTCGGATGGCTGGATCTCAAAAAGCTCATTCGGCGACAGTTCATTCAGTGCAAAGTCAAAGAGCAGAACATTGAACTTGATTCCGTGTGCACCCGTTCAGACATGAGGGATGGGAAACCAGTCTGGTATTCAAATGTTCGCAACGGTGTAGAGAGAAATCTCATAGCTGTTACGGTGAACAAATAACCAAGGCGGTGTCGTTAGACACCGTCTTTTGTTTTGCCTCTTTTTCACGTGTATACTGACCTATACTACACCTTCTATGAAATACCACTTTATTGGCATCTGCGGTGCCGGAATGAGCGCAGTAGCCAAACTTCTTGTAGACAAAGGAGAAACTGTCACCGGGAGTGATGAAGGATTCTATCCCCCTATCTCTGATTATTTGGTGGAAAATAAAATTCCATGCACAACGCCTTTTTCTCCAGCTAACATTCCAGATGATGTTGATTATATTGTCATAGGAAAACATGCAAAATTAGTACCCGAAGAAAACGACGAAGTACGAGTAGCTTTTGAAAAAGGAGTGCCGATTCTTTCTTTCCCCCAAGTACTTAACCAGCTAACGCAAGAAAAAGAAAATACTGTTGCTGTTGGCAGTTATGGAAAGTCTACCTGTACAGCACTTCTTTCGTGGTGTCTAGAAATTAATCATAAAGATCCAAGTTACTTTATTGGAGCTCTTCCGCTCACCCCACACAGCAATGCTCGTATTGGCAATGGAAAGGAATTTATTCTTGAAGGAGATGAATACCCCTCTTCTAATTGGGACATGACATCAAAGTTTCTTTTTCTTAATCCAAAAAATCTTCTCATTACAGCACTTGCTCATGACCACGTGAATATATTTCCAACACATGAGGATTACCTTAAACCTTTTATTAAGTTGATAAACCAATTACCTAAAGAAGGAAAGCTTGTCATGTGCCTTGATGATGAAACAATTCAGGTCACACTGCTAACCATCAGCCGTGAGATAATAACGTATGGACTCACCCCTAACGCTTTGTACCGCGCAGAGAAGATTGAATTTGGGCTTGTGAGCTCGTTTGATCTTATGAAGGGAACTGAGCGAATCACACGACTAACAACATCCCTTCTTGGAAAGCATAATATTCAAAACATTGTTGGAGTATCAGCACTTCTCCTTGAAACAGAGAAAATAACGATTGAAGAACTTATGCACGGTATATCTTCTTTCAAGGGCATTGTACGGAGACTCGATAGAAAGAGTGAGAAAACAACTATTCCTGTATATGAAGGTTTTGGCTCATCCGTTGATAAAGCACGCTCAGCGATAGAAGCAATTAAGCTTCATTTTCCTCAGAGACGACTAGTGACTGTATTTGAGCCCCACACATTTTCATGGCGCAACAGAGCGGCGCTTCATTGGTATGACACTGCTTTCCAAGACGTTGATCATGTATTCATGTATAAACCGCCAGAGCATGGGAGCGGCACCCATGACCAATTAACCCTTGATGAAATTGGAGAAAAAGTGCGAGCTTCTGGAATAGAAGTTACCTCTTTTGAAAACACAGCCACGGGACTTATTGAGCTCATTAACCAAACACAAGAAAGCGATGTTATCCTTATTCTAAGCTCAGGAGGGATGGATGGACTCATTCCTCAAACCATTGCTGCATTAGAAGAAAAATTTCCAATCCTTACACCATGAAATTATTTGCCTCAGAATTCGGACACTCGTACGAAACATACTCATTTGCATACAGTCTGTACCTTAGGCGCGAAGCTGGAGATACTCTCTCAGAAATTTATGAGAAAGGATTTCTCCCTTACTCAGGTTCAAAGGGTATTAGTGATATTTTTTATATGGCACGCGGTACGCGTGCTGACATAACTAATTGGGAGCCAACGAGTGAAAACAGACGAGTGCTTCGTATGTTTGATGGCCACTTTGAAAAGACGATCAGAAAGGTCGAGGAAGTTCGTACCAACGAAACATTTTTCGAGCTGTGCCTTTCGTATTTTAACCTCGCACACGGAAGTGTTATGCCTCGAGAACGCCTTGAACTTATTTTAGACACAGGACTTGTAAGCTCTGTGCTGGAATATTCAAAAGATGGAGTTCCTCAAGCCTACCTTCTATTAGTGGAAGATGAGACCATGTCTCATTACTGGTTCTCATTTTATAAACACGACTACACAAAAACATCTCTTGGTATGTGGCTTGCGCTTGATTACATACGAGAACTTGCTACGAGCAGTAAAAAATATTTCTATTTTGGAACATGTTACGCAGAAAAAGCACTCTACAAAACTAACGTCGAACCTCTGGAGTTTTGGAACGGAGAAACATGGATACATGACACCCCTCTTTTAAAGTCACTCTGTAGAAGTGATACAGAAAGACACATTGATGATCACAATGATTTATTCAAATCTACCCTAGAACGTTTTTAGACACAAAGACAGCTTTACCTCGCCAGTAGTTCATGAATGTTTCTATATCACATGTACGATACTGTCCGCGCCCCTTATCTGTGGATTCTGGTTCGTGATACACAATCATTCCATCTTCACACCCAACAACAACTAACATGTGGAAACGCTTTTGTTCGAGGACTCTTTTTTCAACTGAAACAATAATAGGGTTTCCTTTTTCTAGAGAGCTCATAATTTCATTAAGGTCCGTAAGTCCCTCTTTCCTCTCTGCTTGAAGACCATATTCTTTTGCTTTGCTCACTAGGTATTCATGTACCCAACCATTTATCATATCGTATCCACCTGTATCTTTTGCTTCATTACAGAAATCCGTGATACTAGGAATTTTTATTCCATGGAATTCAGTAACCATTGCAAAACTTACTGCCCCACACCCTCGCAACATCCAAAATGGATCTTGTATATCAACGAATTGTGAATAGTATGGAACGTTAAGTTTCATACTAGCGGACTTCATATCCTTTTTCTTTAAGGAGGTTGTACATTTTGTCTGCTACTTCATTTGCTTCTGCATCGGTAAGAGTTCGGTCTTTTGCTTGGAGCACAAAACGAAACGCAAATGATGTTTTTTGTATTCCTTCTATCTCTTTTGTAAATGTATCAAAACAGTCAATACGAACCACAAGAGGAGAATCTACTTGTAGAGCGAGATTGTGAATACTGTCCCATGATGTTGAAGCAGGAGTCCACACAGCAATATCACGAACAATAAACGGATACGGAGAGACTGCTTCGTATACAACAGAATCTGTATGCGGTGTAAGAGGTTCGTACGAAGTTGGTTCAGGTAATCCTTCAATGGCCGCATCAAAATTAAGCTCAATAATGTATGGTTTTACTTGCACTGTTTCACATTCAAGATTCACAACTCCGAGGTCACGTTTAATTTGTGAAAGTATCATGTCCACCTCGTCGGTAAACGATGACTTCTTTTTACCATCATCAATAATTAATGCTAAGTGTCTCTGTTCTGTGCTTTTTGTAAACACGTTTCCAAACTCATACATCTTTACAGTTTGAATATGCAGCAATGGAGCATTTAACATGTTCATCTGGAAGGCTCTATTGATTCCGCCACTTAAACTATTTCGCAATTTTTCTTTATCCATTGCTAACCCTTTTACAATTTCCACCTCACCAACATCTCCAAATGAATACGTCATAATCTCTGAGAACCCATTAGCATCAAGAATATTTTTAATCTTATTCTCATAATAGAGTCGCTTGTGAGGAAGCCCTCTTCTTTGCAGTTTTGGTAGCACACCCTTAATTGAAGAAAGTCCTTGTATGCGAGCAACTTCTTCAATGAGATCTTCCTTAATACGGATATCGAGGCGCTCATGCGGAACAGTTATAAAGAATCGAGTCTCATCCACATCAATCATGCGAGCGTACAAAACACCGTTTTTAAAATTCTTAGATTCTGTAATTTCTTCTGTGATTATTTTTCCAGAATCTTTAGAAATATGAGTAACCTTACCGTCACCAACATACAACCCGACATGATCTATCCCCTCCGGAACGCTCGTGCCTGGCAAAAATCCAACCGACTCATATCGAATTTTCCCTTCACCTGTATTTGAAAAAACTAAATCTCCCCATATTGGTTCTGTTACTTTTTCCCCATACACATATTTATCAATAGAGATACTTGGTTGCCAAATACCTGAAAAAATAAAACTCATGAGCGATGAACAGGAGAAGTGAACAGGAGCGTCTTCTCGCATACTGGACGGATTTTTATATGTTGCTCTTTCAGCTACTTGTAGTTTCTCTTCAATTATTTCTTTCGTTGTTGCCTTCTTTACAATAAAACCGAGGCGAGAAAATACACCCTCTATTTCTTTGTCTCCATACGAAGTTCCAAGAAACCCATTAACTTCTCGCGTCGAAACAGAGACCACATACTCCCATGACTTTCTATTCCACACATCAACAATTTCACCAACGTGAGCTTTTGGATTTAATTTTTTAACAAGCGCAATCGTCATACGAAGCCCCTCTTCAGCAAGAATGTCGTTTATCTCATTCTCAAAACGTTTAGACGCATCAGTTCTTATTCCATACTTCTGCGATGTCTTCCTGATAAGTGTTGGGTTAAAATTTGCCGATTCAAGAATAATGGACGTGGTAGATGAACTAATACCAGAAAACTTTCCTCCTTTAACACCGGCGAGCCCTAGCGGCTTCTCAGTATCTGCAATTATAAGTGTTGAACTGTCGAGTGTAAGTTGTTTATCATCAAGTGTTGTCAGTGTCTCCCCCGTCTGTGCAAGGCGGGCCATGAGCGTATTACCAGAAATCAAAGCTGCATCATACGCATGCATTGGTTTATTAAGTGAAAACTGAACATAGTTAGTAATATCTACAATTGAATTAATACTTTTCTGTCCAATTGCCTGAAGTTTATCTTTTAACCATGCTGGAGACTCAGTAACTTCTACACCATCAATGCGCACACTCATAAAACGTGGACAAGCTTGTACATCTTCTGTAACAATTACAGGCGAAGTGACGTCACTTGAAACCTTACCTTTCCAATATTCATGCGGGTCAACAAATGTATTCCCTGCAAGAGCGGCTATGTCCTTGCCCATTCCTCTGTGTCCTAGGGCGTCATGAGCTCTATTGGGAAGCACTTTAATATCTAAAACAGTATCCTTACCAAAAGGAATAATCTCTTCAATTTCAAAGGCGTTAAATGTAACAATCTCCTCGAGTTTTTTTAATTCAGGTAAAGCTTCTTTGCTATATTCCTGCAGCCAATGTAATGAAAATTTCATAATTATTTAAAGTAAAAACCAAGAACACTTTCAGTGTCTATAATGTCTTTTAATTTTGCATAAGGGATCACCACCTGCTGAGGTCCTGCAGCATATGGCGCCACCTGATATTCATCAAAATAAATTACTAGACCATCTTTTGTAGGAAGCACTTTTGAAAAATTTTCTTTAGTGGGCGCTGCCCCTTCACGTACCATCTCTTCGTTATAGACGTACTCCGCATCCCCTTGTTTTAGTTGTGCCTTTAAATCTTCCTTCGATAACGTAGAGAGTACTACCACATAGTCAACACCTTGCTTGAAAAGATCTGGTACTGTAACTAACTTTTTATTTTGATAGTCATAAACATACGTATCTATGGTATGAAATGGGTGTGCTGCACCACGAAGGTACCATTCCATTCCCATAAAGATGGAAACGTATCTCTCATTTTGTTCTTCAATTGAAGGACTCCCTGTTACGGTACTGTGTACTTCTTTTGGAATATCTAGCTCTGCATTTGTACTATCTACGGCATCTTTTTCAAATTCTGCAATTTTCTCATCCATAAGCTTCTTTAAACTTTCATTTGTCTGTTTAATTTCTTGAATAGTGCCCGGAACAGTAGGATAGGTAACTTCAACAGTTAAAACGTCTGTATTTTTTTCTATCTTTTCCACTTGAACAGGAGTCTCAACAATTGGTTGGGAAACTTGTGGTGAAGTTTTGGTAAACTGACCATATACCAAAGCAATTACAAAAATTGTAAGAAGTCCGATAATGGTAAATTGTGTTTTTCGACTGTTCATATAGTTAGAATTGGTTTACAACACGAAGGTCACCATTATAGAGCATACGAATATCATCTATTCCTGTTTGAAGCATGACAAGACGATCCAGCCCTGCACCAAAGGCAAATCCTTGATACTCACGAGGATTAAGCCCTGCGTTTTGTAATACATTTGGATGAATCATTCCAGCTCCCATAATTTCTATCCAGCCTGACGATGAACACACGGGACAATGCCCATCTCCCGAATCCCCTGTTCCAGAACATTTGAAACATTGCATATCAACTTCTACGCTTGGTTCAGTAAATGGAAAAAAGGATGATCGAAAACGCACTTCTACGTGTTTCTCAAGAAACTTTGTAAAAAAGTGCTCGAGCACACCCTTAAGATTCGCAAGCGTAACATCTTTACCAATCATTAATCCTTCTACCTGAAAGAACTGTGCCTCATGACGCGCATCTGTTGCTTCATTTCTATATATCTTACCAGGCACAACTACCGCTAGAGGAAACTCTTTTCCTTCTTTAACCCAACGTTCAATCGTTCTTACTTGTACACCAGAAGTATGAGTACGTAGCACGTGTCCAAGAGGTAACCCCTTTGCTAACACTTTCTGTTCAGACACTGTAAGATGACGACCTTCAATAGTTTCATTTTTAATCCAAAAGGTATCTTGCATATCTCGTGATGGGTGGTCCCGTGGGACATTCAGCGCATCAAAGTTATACCACTCACTTTCAAGTTCTGGTCCGTCCACGACGTCAAATCCAATCGAGGTAAATATACGCGAGACTTTATCAATCGCTTTAGTTATGGGGTGAAAATGACCATTCATATCTCTTATTCTATCACAAAAGTGTGGCCCAACTATTTCTTGGTATCCTGCAGAACCCACTCATTTTTCTGCTTAAGAAAGGTATCAAACACCGCACGTCCAAGGTATAGTGGAACGAAGAAAGGATACAGTATAAAAAATATTGGAAAGTTTCTAAAAAATTGCTGTCGGTCATCGGTGAGTGTGTTACTAATGTACAGAACCAAAAGAAACATAGTGAGCATAACCATCACAATGAACGACATAACGTTAGTATTGAAATAGAAAATATCAAATGTTGGAACCTGGAAATGAATACCTACCGTAAGCCACCGTTCAATCAATACAGCAATCTGTTTTGCTGATGTATAGACGGCAAAGAGTGCAGCGTAGAGCCCGTAGAAAACAAACATGAATGCCATTGGTAAGGTAAACATTCCAAAGTTTCCATATTCTTTCTTAAAGAATAGTTCTCGATAATCTAGCGCATTTTCGAGGAACCCTCTCGCCCAGCGAAGACGCTGATAGAAAAAACCTATCGCAGTAGAAGGGCCAACAGTGTATACAAGCGCCTTGTGTGAGTTGGCAATTTTAAGATGCGCTTTGTGCATACGTAGCGTGATTTCGAAATCCTCTGTGTTGTGAGCTTTATGATAATTACCGATCTTTTCAAACACCTCTTTTTTGAATATAGAAAATGGACCAGGTGTTACCTGAATAGCGTCGAGAGACCCGAATGCTTTACGAATAAACACTCCCATCAAATACTCAACCGCTTGCATGCGTTGAATAAATGTCTTAGGTCGCCTAATATGGATACATGGCGTAACTGCCATGATTTCAGTGTCTCTTTCGAAATAAGAAACGATTGTCTTAAGTGTGTGTGGTGCAACAAATGAATCTGCATCCAGACATCCAAATAAGTCCGATGTAGAACGAGCAAGTGCCAAGTTTACAGCCGTATGCTTACCACCATTTTCCTTTGAAATAGCTGCAATTAAACCTGGGTACTTTGCGGCATATTCTTGTGCGATGGCATATGTTCTGTCTTTACTCCCATCATCAACTACCATGATTGAGAGCTTATCTTTTGGATAATCAAGTGCGAGCAAAGAATCAAGTGTTGCTGGGAGTGTCTTTTCTTCGTTCCAACAAGGAATAGCTACAGCCACGCTAGGGAAATGTTCAAGCTTATGATATTCCTCTTCGTCATATTTCTTTTTATTTTCAAAAAAAGAAATAAGCAAAAGCACCTGAAAAAACATTGAAAGAAAAAGAAACGGATACATGAGCGCAGATAAAATTTGCTCGAGCATAAAAATATGAGACTACTTACTCTTCTTAGTTGTTGAAGAGGCTGTACTTGTTGCAGAGAGAGCGACGTTCTCTTTAAGTGTATCTGGGAGAAGGAGTTCTAGTTCTTCAACAGATTTAAACCCGATGTATGTTTTATCTTCAATCACAAGAGCAGGAAGACTAGATGTGATCTTATAGATACGCTTCATAGAGTCCACCGCTGAAAGGTCAAGATTATAATCGAATGAATACACACGAAGTTCAGGATACTTTTCTTTTAGACGCGTAAGCACAAATCCTTCCTTCTCACACTCAGGACAATCCCCTTTGTTTGAGTAGAAGTAGATAATAAATACAGGCTTCTTTGCAGCTCCACATTTTTCAACCAACTTCTTTGAGAGAAGGTAGTCCTTAATTTCAAGTAGTGTGTAATATTTCTTGAGGTATACAACATCAGGATCTGTTCCTCCTCGTTCGCTTTCAGTACGTGAAAGTTTATCTCCTATTTCTGAAAGCTGAGGTGACAGCATGCTGTCATTTACGTTACTGCAAGAAACTTCCTTGAGAAGATCAAACTGTGTTTCAGATGAGAGGATATCGATAGCGATGTTATCCTGAATTTCTTTTACACTCTCCACTCGCTTTCCTGAAAAGAAAGATGAGGCGAAAAAGGCTGTTGCAAAAAGTGCGGCAGTTAAGACAAACGTAAAAATGTATTTTCTCGTGTCTATCATATTGCTTGGAGCCACTTCTCAGGCTCGAACTGAGGACCTACGGTTTACAAAACCGTTGCTCTACCAACTGAGCTAAAGTGGCAATTTATATACACATTGGTACTCAATATCCTATCATAAAAAAAGAAGGTTGTCATGTGTACCAAGATATATAGAGGCAAAGGAAAAGTGGCACCAAGGGCGCCACTTTTCCTTTGTTATAGAAAGAAATATGATGCTAGTCCTCTTCCTTTTCTTTATCCATTTCCTGTTTATACACCTTCAAATGTTCCCAAAAGTGAGGTACGGTACCCCTATTACGTACAGCATTCTTCACAAACCAGTTTCTTGATTTTGCATACAAAAATGCTGTTAGTTTATCGATGTAATACATCACTCGCACTGCGAGGTGGGCTACATACTGAATAAAAAACTTTCGAGCATGAACACTTCTCTTAAGTCCGTAACGGATAATCGCATGCAGAGTAAGAGAAACTTCTGCTGGTCCGTTATACCCTTCTTCAACAATTACTTTTCCATGAGATACCCTATAGCTTTGAAGTATAAGAATAGAGCCCGCAGATAGTGCAGCTGTAAGTCCTGCTATTACTAAAAGGATTACTAGCATGTGTTGTTTCTCGCTACCTAGATACTATAGCGAGTGAATTTTGTAACTTTGATGTTCTCTCCAAACTTTTGAATTGCCGCCTGAATACGACCTTCTACTGTTACCTCTGGATCTTTAATGAAAGATTGCTTAAGGAGTGACGTTTCATCTCCTAGACCATCTTCATTATTTACTGATGTAGGAGCCATAGCACATACATGCATTGCTAAATCTTTTGCAAGTGCAACGAATTCCTCATTCTTTGCTACGAAATCAGTTTCGCATGCAAGTTCTAGAAGCACTCCAGTTGTTCCGTTTGAATGAACGTATGCTGACACAGCACCTGCTTCTACTTCACGATCACTTTTCTTTTCTGCTTGCGCAGCAGAATACTGAGAAAGTATTTCACGTGCCTTATCTTTATCTCCAGCTGCTTCATCAAGAGCTTTCTTGATTTGCGCAAAAGAGAGACCTGTTTCCTCACGAAGTTCTTTAATAGTGTCCATAAATAATATATGTAATGATCAATAAATAAGCGAACGACTAACTATGCTGTGATAGCAAGAGCTTCCTTCATCGCTTCGAGCACGAAACGAACAGAACCTACTGATCCGTCATTTCCAACTATTGGGTACTCAATACCTTCCAGTGTACAGTCTGTGTTTGCAAGTGCAACTACAGGAATGTGAAGACGCTTAGCTTCCTTAAGACACATATCTTCGTGTCGTGAGTCAATCATAACAATTGCTGCTGGAATATTTGTAAGTGAAGAGATACCTCCGAAATCACGATCCAAACGATCGATATCACGCTGGATGAGAAGTTGTTCTTTCTTTGTATACACAGCAAGCTCTCCTGTTTCCTTCTTCTTAAGAAGATCATGGAGTTTCTCAATACGCTTCTTGATCTGAGGAAAGTTAGTAAGCGTTCCACCGATAAAACGTTCAGAGATATATGGTGCGTTAACTGAAAGCGCTACTTCTTTAACAATCTGACGAATTTCTGGCTTAACACCAACGAAAAGAATAACCTTCCCTGCTCCCTGTACTGATTTCAAAAATGAAAGAGCATCATTAAGCTGGTCAACTGTTTTGTCGAGGTTAATAAAGTCTACACCGTTGTGATTAGCCTCGATGTAAGGCTTAATTGATGGGTGGCGACGTGTACGAGAGTAACCGTACTGAAGTCCTGCTTTTGATAAAGCTTCTTTTGTGATTGACATATGATGATTGAATTAATTAATAAACATTTGCCTCGTGCCACAACGCCCTTTCTCCGTAGTACAAGATTTTGTACGCGTCAGTAGTGCTCGAAAGGTGTGCTCAGGTGTCCAAATCCTGATGTGCCCGATTGGATGTAACAGGGATTATTCTAGCACAAAATGAAGGTTTTGTGAATACCAATACATAGTCCAATTACTCATCCCCAGCTGCCCCAAACTCCCCTGTAAAGTTCTGTAAAGCATCCACAATAGGTTCCATGCTTCCTTCCATGATCTTTGGAAGTCCGTGCCATGATTGCCCAATTCTATGATCAGTTACACGATCTTGTGGGAAGTTATAGGTACGAATCTTTTCTGATCTATCCCCTGTTCCAACTTGAGACTTCTTTTCAGAAGCATGCTTTCTGTCATCTTCTTCTTGAGCGAGCTGATCAAGTTTTGCTTGGAGCATTTCAAGTGCACGTTCTTTGTTCTTCAACTGAGAACGTTCAATCGTACAACGAATAGCAATACCAGTTGGCTTGTGAATAACACGCACAGCTGTTTCCACCTTGTTCACGTTTTGCCCTCCTGCTCCACCTGAACGAGATGTTTCGAATTCCAAATCAGACGCTGGGATGGTTACCTTTGTATTTGTACGAAGAGGCATCACCGAAACAGTCACCGTTGAAGTATGCACTCGTCCGTTCTTTTCTGTTTCAGGAATTCTCTGTACACGATGTACCCCTGTTTCAAAACGAAGCGCATCATAGGCATCTTTCCCTTTAATTTCAAACGACACATCTTTGTACCCTCCAACATCTGACACTGATTCATCGAGCTTATTCCATCCCCATCCACGAGTCTCAACATAGTTTTGATACATAAGTGCAAGTTCTGCAGCAAACAACGATGATTCATCCCCTCCTGCTCCACCTTGGATTTCAAGAATCATAGCTTTAGGCTTTGCTTCTTCTTCCTTTGCAGCTTCTGCAGTATCTTCCATTTGCTTCCAAAGTGCCTCTAGCTGAGGCGTAAGTGTTGCAAGCTCAGCTTCTGCTAACTCACGTAAACTTTCATCAGCAAGAAGACCTTCAGCTTCTTCTTTGGTAGCCGAAAGTCGCTCATATTCTTGAGCTGTATACATTGTGCGCGGATTTGATTTGAAATCATCGAGAGTCATATGTGAAATAATTTTAGCATAGAAAAAGCGCGAAGAGCTCTAGGCCCTTCGCGCTTATATCTCCGTTACGCCTTCTTTGTAGCAGCTGCTGATCGCTTCTTAAACTTATCAACACGTCCTGTTGTGTCGAGAACCTTTTCAAGTCCAGTATAGAAAGGATGGCACGCTGTACAGATTTCAACTGAGATAGTCTCGTGAGTTGAACCAACAGTATAACTAGCGCCACATGCGCATGTTGCTACCGCGTTTGCATAATATGTTGGGTGAATGTCTGCTTTCATAGTTTTACAATATTAACACATTTAAGAGCTTCATGCAATGGGTGTGTAGGGTGGATTTTATAAGCAAAGTTGCCTATTTTTTCTTGAATTTACAAACTATCTTTGAAGCTTATCAATATCTGCTTGGGTTGCGTACATTTTCTTCATAACCGCATTTCCATACCCAGCTCCAGCCGTTGAAGAAGAACAAGCTCGCCCAGAGTAGTACTTACACGCCGCGTTTCTCTCCGATGCTTCATTGCCTGAAACGGCACCTAAATCTTGCAAATACATAGCCATAGCTGTAATGGCGTGGTACGGATTCCATGGATTAGCTACAGCGGCGCCTGTAGAATTCTCAATTCTTTTCTCAAAAATCTTCCAGGTTGAAGGAATAAACTGTGAAGGACCCATCGCCCCTCCCCAACCAGTTGGACTTCCTCCGCTATACATTGCTATCCAACATGACACAGGGGTTGTGCTTGGATCGCGTCCTAGACGTGAAGTAAGGGCGAGGAATGGTGGAACGTCTCGCGTTGGACTCATCGTACGAAGCTTCTCTGCACCAGTTTTGATTGAAATACCAGCTCCTGTATTATTATCACGTAAATAACATGCCCCCACATTAGTTCCTAAAGAAGATTCTTGCATAAGGATGGCAAGCATAAGCGCAGGACGAACTCCCGTTGTTTTACTTGCAGCAAGCGCAAAATCATATGCCTGTCCGAAAGAAATAGCGCTCGTATCACGAAGCTCGAACAACCGAGAACGGATTGATGCAGCCTCTTTCTCGCGTGCAGCAAGAACTTTCTTGTACTCCGTTTCTTGATTTTTAGTTTGAGTAAGAAGTGTATTTTTTTCTTTCTGATTACTTTCCACCTTCTTTCTCTCGGACTCTTGGGCAAGTTTCTTTTGTGTCTCTTCGTCCTTTGCAATTTCTAGCTCAGATTTTACCTCTTCGAGTTCATTTTGAGTTGCTCGAATATCTGAAAAACTCTGATTAAGCGCACGGTTAAGTGTAGAGAAAGAATCTACATCAGAAAAAAAAGTAGAGAGAGACTGTGCTTGAAGTCCAAAATCAAGAAGGGAGTACTGTTCTAAGTACTGCGTCTTTCTCATGATTTGGGCAAGTGAATCCTTCTCTCGTTCCATCTTTGCATCAAGTGTATTGATATTTCTATTTTTCTCAGTGATATTCTGATTTAATTTTGAAATAGCAGCATCGTGGGCTTTTATTTTTAACTTACTTTGATTAATTTTCTGAGTAAGTAAACTAATATCTTTTGCGAGAGAATTCTTCTGAGCTTGCGTTTGTGTGATACTTCCGTTAAGCGCTTTAATCTGAGCCTCTAAATCAATAAGCTCCTGCTCCAGTTGCTCACGAGACTGCTGTGCACGTACTGGTGTTGAGTCAATAAACACTATACCCAAACATACTGTGACAACAATAAAAAATGCCGTGAGACTTCTCATATATACAGTATAACAAACTACTCTTAGTAATGTGACAGAAAAACAAAAAACGATACTCTCGTATCGTTTTTTGTAGATATGTATTCCTTATTCTGTAGCAGCTTCTGCTTCACCCTCTTCCTTCTTCCCCTTTGCTTCAACTTCGATAGTTGAAAGATCAACTTCTGCTGGAGCAGCTTCTGTTTCTTCAACAGCTTCTGCGATAGATGCGATTACATCATCTGCAGTAACGTGATATAGCTCAACTCCTGCTGGAAGTTTGATGTCTCCAACTTTAATAACACTGTCCTTTGCTGTAAGAAGAGCTAGATCAATGATAAATTCATGTGGAAGCTTTGATGGTTCACCTTCAACTGAAAGTTCATGCATCACCTTAACAAGAACACCTCCTTCTTTTACCGCTTGCGATTCACCGATATACTCAAGAGGAGTCTTAACGTGAACTTTCTGACCCTTTTCAATAAGATAAAAATCAGCATGGATAGGCATTCCTTTTACTGGGTGAACCTGAACATCATGGATCATGGCGTTCTCAGTTCCTGTTGCTGTGATAAGTTCGATAGAACTTGATTCACCAGCGCCAGCGAGAACTTTCTTAAATTCAATTGCATCGATAAAAACTGAGACAGACGGAGAGTGTGAACCGTAGTATACGGCTGGAATAAAACCATCTTTCTTAGTCTCCTTTCGGGCGCGAGGAACTGTTGTTAATGTGAGCAAAGCTTTAGTCATAGTTTTAGGATTATACCCTATTTAAGGCCTTTTATCAAGCTATAGCTAGTTTCCTTTAGCGTATCGTCCAATTCGTTTTACAAATGCCTCTGTAGAAGGGTATTTGTAGTGATATCCATACATTTCTGTTAATTTTGAACCATCTACCGCAATTGGGTACGAATACCCTTTCCATGAACCACGAGAAGTTGGAACCTTGCCTCGAGTCACATGCCAGAAGAAAAAGAAAGCTAAACGCGCCATCCAAGGCTGGATTGGGAGTGTTCTCTTCCCCACAGCGCGAGCCATATCCTTCCCAAGCACGACCTCCCCTGGAGGGCAGATATTGAAAGCTTCATAAATATCTCCTCGTACTTCATGTTGAAATGTAAGCAGTTCAACAATATCATTCACATCATCTTCATGAATGTACTGACGAAGCCACTTAGGGGTAACGGGCACCCACGACACGAGTGCAGAAATAACACTATAAATAAATGACTTACCTTTTAATGTTCCTGAGAGTGCTGACTGGAGCCCGAAACGCACACGATCAATACGCCCTCGCGGACCAGTGATTGCAGCAGGACGAACTAGATACACTTGTCCATGCCACCCTGAAGCTTTTGCTTCTTCGTAGCGTTTCTCGAGATTTTCTTCCACCATTCGCTTCTCTTCTGCGTAGTTATAGTCAGTTACTCTGAATGGATCAGTTTCTTTGTAGCGGTAATCGATACTGTTGTCTGGGAATGCGCCGTATGAAGCAACTGTTGAGAAATACACAAGTCGATGAACTGAAGGCACAGTAAATACCAAATCAAACACATGGTTACTTCCATCTATATTCCATTTTCTTTGGAGTGGTAAATTTCCGTAGATATCTCTAATCTGCCACGCAGTATGAATAATAGCCGTTGGAGCAAAGTCCCTCACCTGCTTCATCCAAGAGCTTTCTGTTTCTGTGTTTCCAAGATTATCTTGTATATACGAAATCTTATCTTTATGTGCTGTGTTTTTTGTAAGGTCAGTTTCAGGTTCTTTGTCTAGTAAAAGAATAGCTTCTACGTCTTCACGTGCCGAGAGCTGGTCCGCAAGCATAGCTCCGATATACCCCGCCCCACCTGTAATAAAAAGTCTCTGTTTCATACTAATGATTCTATCATACCTACATACCAGTCCTTAGAACAAGCACTCTGAATGTTTTAATCATAATAATAAAATCGAGAAGAAGTGATCTGTTTTTAACATAGTACAAATCATACTGAAGTCTCACCTTTGTTTCTTCTAGTGAATTTGGTGGTAACTCCTGATTAACTTGAGCCCAACCAGAAAGCCCTGGCACGATTGTATATCTCATCATGTAATACGGAATTTCAGCAGAAAGCCTACCCCCGTTAGCCAAAATATCTGACCGTGGACCAACCAAAGAAACATCCCCGATAAGCACATTGATAAGCTGGGGGAATTCGTCCAGTCGACTCTTACGCAAGAACGCTCCGACGCGAGTGACTTTATTATTTTTATTTTGAGTAACCCATTCACCTTCATCCGTGAAATCCATAGTACGAATTTTATAGATATTTACAATCTTCCCTCCACGCCCGTAACGCTTCTGAATACTGAGAAGTGGACCCTTATCATCTAGCTTAATTGCTAGATAAATAAATGGCACAAATGGTATGTAGAGAAGTAGTACTGGAAGAGCAACAGCAATATCAATGATACGTTTTGCTGCCTCGTACGCTTGAATATTTAAATGCACAGATTCAAAAAACCAAAAGTGTCCAATTCCTCTCATCGGCATTTTCTTTAAGATGTCTTGGTACACGAGTGCTGCATCGAACACATGAATCTTTCGTTGAGCTGCGAGATTATACAGATATGGCAATAATTCTCCAACTCTCTCGTCGCGGATATCAACAACAACTTGTGAAATTCCATTATGCTCTAATATAGATTTAAGCTGAGTAAGTGTATTACCAGAAGCGAGATCCTCTGGTATTAAATTTAAATGATCGGCAATATAAAAAGGATAAAATGAGTGACCATTTACTGTTTGTTTTAATTCTTCATATTCCTCCCCTTCGGCAATCAAAAGTGTCTTGGCTCGAGTGACAGGATTTAAAACTGATGGAACAATAAACACTCGCCAGAGAATGGCAAGAATAATATGGATAGCTGTATACAATACAAGAACGGTCTTTGGAGTAAGCTCTGTAATAGAAGCAAAGAGATAGAAATATCCAAACCCAAGAAGTGCAACAAAGATATGAATATTAATAATTCTTGAAAGCTGTTTTAATTTTGTCTGAAATACAGAAAAATCATAAAAATCAAAACTATAATACATGACCACAAGCATTGCGTAAATTGGCACAAATAACTGTGTGTGGATGGCGAGACGCTCACTTGGTGGAGTATCAAAAAAACGAAGTGTAAGAGCAAGAAAGAGTGCGAGGCTTGCAATAATGGTATCCCCTGCAAAAAGGGCGACTTGTTTTGACTTAAGTTTCAGCATGCCTTTTGTTACAATGTACTATATCATATACACATGGAAATAACCAAAACACCACAAAAAGTGCTTCTTGTCATTACAAAGTCAAATTGGGGCGGTGCCCAAAAGTACGTCCATGACATCGCAACCACACTCCACAAGCAACGGGTGAATGTTGCTGTTGCCCTCGGAGGAAACGGAGAACTTTCCATAAAACTAAGAGAGGCGGGTGTCCGTGTTATTGAGTTGCGCAAACTCAAAAACAACATGAATCCATTTACAAGTCTGATATCATTTTTTGAACTCATTGCTCTGTATAGAAAAGAGCGGCCGACCGTTGTTCACCTAAACAGTTCTAAAGTCGGACTCTTTGGAGCAGTTGCTGCAAGACTAGCTCGTGTTCCTACTATTATATTTACTGCACACGGGTGGACTTTTAATGAAGAACGAGCGACTTGGCAAAAAGCACTATTGCGAACTCTTGCTTATATAACAGTATTTTTTAGTCATACAACTATTTGTGTTTCAAAGAAAACGCTCGCTGATCTACGTGCCCCATTATTCATTTCTAAAAAATGTGTTGTCATTCATAATGGCATTGCTCCAATTGCTTTTAAAGCCCCTACCGCTTTTTATGAAGAAAAACATTGTATGCGGAAAGAAAAAGTAACGCTTGTTTCCATCGGAGAGTTACACCCAAGTAAAGGTTTTGACTTGGCCCTTTCGTACCTTAAAGATGTACAAGATCTCTCGTGGGAGTGGTTCATATTAGGTGAAGGGCACGAACGCATGGCACTTGAGGGCCTTATCAAGAAATACAACCTTTCATCTCGTGTTCGTCTCATGGGACACACACGAGATGCCTCAAGATATCTCTCTGCTTTTGATATTTTCTTTTTACCTTCACGAACAGAAGCACTAGCGTATGTTGCACTTGAAGCGCTTCAGACAAACTTACCAATTATCGCAAGTGATGTGGGAGGAATACCAGAAGTCCTCAGCTCCGATCCAGGAACAAAGCTTGTAGATATGCATAACGAAACCACTCGGGAACTACTACGTGAAGTATTCAGCTCCCCTGTGAAGAAAATAGAAAATTCTGCGCGAGAAAATCTCCGAGAAAAGTTTTCACTTGAAAACATGATGAGTAAAACTATAGAAACTTATTCGCGATAACTTCAACACCTAGTGCGAAATACTTTACTCTAACCCTAAAAATTCATTTTTCATATGGTACTTATGTCCAGCTCTGGCATACGCATGCATACCAACTACCATACCAAGCGCAAGACATTCAGCAACTAAGTGCGACCCTCCATAACTCATAAGAGGAAGTGGAATTCCTGTAACTGGCATGATGCCTATGTTCATTCCAATATTAATTGCGATATGTGTTAAAAACCATATCAATACACCGTATGTAAAGAGTGCTTCAAACGTTGAGTCCGCAATGAGCGCGTAGGAAGCAAGTTTAAACAGAATTAAAAAATAAAAGAGTAAAAGGAGAATTGCGCCAATAAACCCCCATTCTTCGGCATATGCTGCAAATATAAAGTCAGTTTTATACTCTGGAAGAAAGTTCAAACGAGACTGTGTCCCATACCCAATCCCTTTTCCTAAAAGCCCGCCTGACCCTACAGCAATCGTAGACTGATACGCGTTATAACCAGTTCCACGAATATCTTGAAGCGGGTCGATAAAGTTAATAATACGAGCCTTTTGATATGGTTTAAATACTAAGTTCCAAGCCAAAAGAAATGATAGCAATCCAACCCCAAATACAATGAGAAGGTGTTTCTTAGAAATGCCTGAGACCAGCACCATACCGAGCCAGATCGCAAACAACACCATCGCAGAGCCGAAATCGGGCTGAAGTACCACAAGAATAAATGGGATAAGCGCATAGACTCCAGAAACAATAATGTGGCGAATGTTTGCAATTTCCACGTGGCGACGAGAGAAGTATTTCGCAAGCACAATAATAAGAGCAAGCTTCATAAGGTCAGATGGCTGAAATGAAAGCCCTCCCACAGAGAACCATGATTGTGCGCCTTTTGTTACACGTCCGAGCACAAACAAAAGCGACAACACAAAGAGAAGGAAGGCATAGATACTCACAACCACTTGCGTTTGTTTGAGAAAGCGATATTCAAACATCGATGCTGCACAAAAAACTCCTAAACCAATTATAATAAACAATCCTTGCTTCCAAAAATAAGCATCTTGCCCTACGAAGGAACTCATCGTGAGAAGTCCTGCAATTAACACAAAAAAAAGTGGAATAAAAAGTGCCGCCTCAATACGTTTGAAAAGAGATAAGAAACTACGCATAGTATTAGAGAGAGCCTAGAAATGGATCAAGTATTGGAAATACACGTATCCTTGTAGGAGTAATCGGAAACGCCCTGTCCCAGGTAAACACAACATCCTTCGTTCCTTCTTTATCAAGAACTGGAATAATCGTCTGCCCAGCGGCAAACACGTTACCATCAGCATCATAGAGGAACACTCGCACTGGGAGATCTTTTAATGTTAAGCGTTTTGTGTTGATAATTGTTGCATACACTCGTGGTGTGCTCCCTGCTTCAAACCGAGAACCCACAATACGTAGCGTTGGTGTAGTTGGTTTTTCAAGTACCGTATAATGAGGAACATTTGAAACAATGGTCGCACTCACGGTGACAGGAACTTCCGCGAGACGAATATTTTGCACGATAATTGGAAAGTCTCCGTCAATAGGTGCAACAGTAGTGCCCTGCACTCTTACTATCTCTTGTGCATCTTTATTGTACGCAATAAATGTATACGCGACGGTTCGTGGTGCATTATCAATATTTTTACTTGAGATGAGTGCCGCAAAGTCATAGGTCGAAGACGATGTAGCAAGTGGGCTCGCCCACAGCACTGAAAGTGGAATTACTTCTTGTGAGCAACGTAAACTACATGTTCCTCCACAATCAATACCTGATTCAAAGTTATTTTGCTTTCCATCAAAACATGTCTGTACAGGGAAAATAATATTTCTGAAAAAATAGATACTAGCGAGTATGACGACAATACTAGTTATCGCACCATAGATTATTTTTCTTTTCTTTGCCCATTCTAAGTTCATGTGTAGTAGTATAGCAAAAGCAAGAACGCTCTAATAGGAAAAGCAAAAACCACCCTTGCGGGTGGTTTTTGCTTTGTATGTAAAAGCACAGAATCGTTTCATCTTAAGTCCTCAGTTCTCCCGACAAGCTACTTTCCCGACATAGTCAGTATCATCGCTGTACATGGGCTTAACTTCTCTGTTCGGAATGGGAAGAGGTGTGACCCCAGGACCAAATCAGGAGAACTGAGGACTTAAAATAGAAACACACATGAAAGTTGTAATCAACCACACAAATGTTATCTCGTGATAATCATGTTTCCTAATAGGATTCGGGTAATTAGTAGTCCTCAGCTAAACACATTGCTGTGCGTACACTTAGACCCTATCAACGTAATAGTCTCTTACGACCCTTCAACGAATACTTATCTTGAAGTTGGCTTCCCTCTTAGATGCTTTCAGAGGTTATCCATTCCCGACATAGCTACTGGGCGATCCGGCTGGCGCCAGAGCCCACACACCAGAGGTCAGTTCACTCCGGTCCTCTCGTACTAGGAGCAAATCTTCTCAATATTCGAACGCCTGCAGAAGATAGGAAACCAACCTGTCTCACGACGGTTTGAACCCAGCTCACGTATCTTTTTAAATGGCGAACAGCCATACCCTTGGTAGCTTCTCCACCACCAGGATAAGATGAGCCGACATCGCTGTCGTACTTTGTCTTCCATTACTGGAAGGATCGGACTATATCTTCATCCACCCGATCAAAGGTGGCGTTGGCGTTTTAGCAATGGATCTTCTCCATCACTCCGTCACTTTGTTAGATTGCAACTACGCGCACTAACGTGACAAGTCTCTACGAGGTTATAAACGTAATCACATTTTTTGATGTGCAGCTCTCCATTTTTAATGGAGTGATCGCTTTCTTACGTCTAAACTTCCCACGGTATTGCCCTTGTGTTGTTCAGATACAAGGGTTTCACCGTTATAAGCCAAGAATTTCTCTATACAAATTATTTATTGACGATTGTACATATGTTGCTACAGGATTACTCCTGACGCACCCCGATATGTTAAGGTGCCGAACTGTGCCGTCGATATGAACTCTTAGGCACAACTAGCCTGTTATCCCCGTGGTAGCTTCTATCCGTTAATCTGCTCCGGCGTCTAAAGCCAAGAGTAGGTTCACTAGGACCCACTTTCGTGTCTGCTCGACATGCCCGTCTTACAGTCAAGCCATCTTATGCCCTTACGCTATCGGCACGGTTTCCATTCGCGCCTAGATGACCTTAATATACTC
>JAHFMX010000033.1 GCA_023267635.1 bacterium
TAGTCTTGTATTGATTAAATAGGTCAGTCCATTGAGTTTCATGGTCCTTGTATTTAGTCATGAAGAATGAATTTACACCTGGGTAGAGTAGTTTTGCTAGACTACCAGTGGTCATTGGCATAGACATTTGTCAGTCTCCTTTATTAAACACCAGCAGTGCCGGTGGAACTGGCAAACTGATGATTGTTGATCTTGACTAACATTTTTGCCGCTGCACCCGGTGCATTATCAGGACGCGCTACAAAACTAAGAACTTTGAAAGTTAGTGTGGCTGTAGTAGCTTCTGTACCAAAATCAATGTAAGCACCAGAAGTCGCAAAAGTAGCAGAAGGTGTACCAACTGCATGATTGATGTTAAGACCCACATCAGTCACAGCAGGAGTACCATTACTTGCTTCTACTTCATAGACAGTATCAGGCGCATCAGCAACCCAAACATAGCGGGCAGTCGATGCAGCACGACCCTGTCCAGCTACGTTAAGATTAGTAGGATCAGGAAGAAAACCAACAATAACACCACATACAGCATCACCAGCCGAAGCTAGTGTAACAGTTGGCGCATTACCATCAGTATCCGAAGAACCCGCTAGTTTAACAACATCACCTACGTAAGCAGCAGTACCATCAGTGGAAGGGAAGTAGTATAGATTCGCCTGACCATTGTATGGAGCACCAGTGCTATGTTTGACGGGCCTAAAGCCAGAGATTCGGCTTGTATTTGCCATTCAAATTACTCCTTATTTTTGTGAATGAAAATGACCCGTCACGGTAGATTACTTAGAGCGTTCGCGTGAGCGAAATAGATTTAAGTCTCCGTGATCGAGTCCCGCAGACCGAGCTTCAGCAACCATGCTTGCTTCAGAGGACAAACGTTCTGCCTCTTCTGCTGCACGATCTGCCTCATAGTATTCTTTTTTAATTTCCATGAGATATGCTAAAGTTCCCAGTCCTACATTTCGCACATAACGGGCTCCAAGCGGATTTGCCTGATTGACATGATACGACCCAAAAGACACATCATTATCAACGAAGGTATAACCCGCATCAACATATTGAGGAACTTTATCTTCATTCACCCAACATGGATGGAAGTCTGGACGAATTCCAGTGACATTAAGAATGTTCTTAATACCATTAATAGGAACACGTTCAGCCCTTTCTGCGCGAGTGTCCGCTCTACTGGGACGATTCTCAATTTTATTTACTCTTTCGTCTTTCATGTGTATCTCCTAGTCTTTGAGAATTGCAACCACATCAACGTCGTGGATAACGATAAACTTTTCTTCGGTCTCTGGATCGACCACAAGTGCTCCCGCGTATTTGCCGTAAGAGATTTTGTCACCAACTGAAACCCAGATAGTGCCATCATCTACTTTTTTATACGCCGTGGGCCCAATTGCGACAACTGTGCCCTCTGTAGTGGCTTCCTGATAGCGCTCTTTGTCACGCGCTAAGTAGATACCACTTTTAGTCTTTTCTTCAATTTCTACAGGTTTAATAAGTAACTTATGTCCAGCAGGAAGGATTTTCATTACATTCCTCTCCGCTTTTCCCAAGATACCATGCTCTTGTAATAATCTTCTTCTGTCATACCAAATTCTGCAGCAGCAGCTTTTTGGGCTTCATCTAACTTAGTTTTATTAGATGGCTTTGCCGGACTACCACTACGTCTACCAGCACCATCGTCAACTGCAGTTCCAGGTGTTGGTTTAGGTTCAAACTTATCAGGATACATACGTTTAATACGTTCCTCTGTATATTTTAGGACCTCACCATAAGCTGCTTGAGGATTCTTGTTGGCAAATCCAATTGCAATAGTATCAGCTTCATTTGTTAGTTCATCTGTGGAAACACCATACCTATACCAAGGATTGATTTTGTTCCATTCAAAAAATTCAACAGGTGGACCAGCAGGAACATTGACATCTTTTGCAACATCCGTATCACGTTTAGTGAAACGAGTATTAAGATTATGGTCAATTTCATCTGCTTGTGCATCTAGTTCAGCAACTCGCTGGAAGTCTTCGTTCTTAACAGCTTCCTGCTTCTGTCGCTTAATGGTTTGTAGAACTTCATTCTTAGCATCTTCTTTAACACGAACATAGTGATCTTTCATTGCAGTAATTACTCGATCTTTTTTCTTAGTCTCAGTTTCAAGACTAACTGCTCGCTGTTCTACATCACCATACTTTAACCACCATTTTGCGGGAACCCAATCATCCTCAGAACCCTGCCATTCCTCTTTAGGTTTCCATCCAAGAGTAATAGCTCGTTTTTCATCCTCTGTATAAGTAATTTCTTCTTTAACAACTTCTTCCTTAACCTCTTCTACAACTTCTTTGATTTCTTCAGTCATTTTATTCCCCAAATTCCGCATTCATAATATGCGTATATGCCCCAACTGCACCTAATGCGATATCCTGCTTTTTTGATTCTAGATATGCCCCAAACGATAATCTTTCAATCTCTTCTTCTCGACGTTCTTTAATCTTCTCGAAGAAGTACTCTGTGATTGGATGACTACGCCACTCCTCCCACTGCTCCTTGGTTAGTTCCAGCATTCTGTTGTGCCTCCTGTTGTTGTGCTGCTTGAGCACGATCTGCATTTGCATTGGCAAAATCTAATGCCATCTGTACACGAGCGCGATGACGCTCTTCTTCTTTACCTAATGCTTCAACTTGAGTCATTAGTAGATTCACACTAGCAGTTTGCCCTGCGGCTTCAGCTTGCGCTAGATTCAGATATACTTTAGATAGTCTCTCCAGACTTTGTGATTGTAGTTCTTCAGCTTTAAACATTGCATCTGTTTTATTCTTCTTCTCTTCAATATCAAGCTGGCGCATCTTAACTTGAAAGTCAGGAGGAGGGCCAGGAGGTTGGATACTCATTAATTTAGAGATTCCTGGTTGTCCTTGCATTTCAAGAGAACGCTTTGTCATTTCTTCTGTATTAATATGTCCTAGTGGCACTAGTTCTTGTAGACCACTTTGCAGAATTAGTTTCTGCGTTTCACTTACCATATTAGGATCAGACGAAGGTACAATCTTAAGCTTTGCTTTCTGATATAACTCTTTAGAAATAGTGCCACTAACTACAACTCCATCTCGATCATATGCAAATTTAGAGGGGTTTGTATTCAAGTACATTGCATTGAGTTTATATAGTTTCTGAAACTCTTTGCTGAGAGACCTAAAAATACGTTTGTAAATAGAAGTAAATACTTTTAGACCTTGTTCAATCGTAGCCATTGTAGTAGATGCAGGAGTGTTCTGCCCAGGCATTTTACCTGTCATAATCTCTGAAATAGAGGCTAATTCTTTTCCAGATGACACTAACATGTTAAGCAATTGAAAGAGAACATTAGAAGGTTCTCTTACTGGAAGGGGAAAGATTCCTTTCTTCAAATCATCAAGGGAAGCATTCACCCACTTCCATTCACCCGGTGTAAACTTGTAATCTCCAATCTTACCTAATCGTAGTCCTTTTGAAAGAAAGCCCGACTGCATATTTGATAAAGTTCCCGCATCGATAAGCTGGTTGAGTACAGAGTTTGCGGATTCGTTAATACTGCCAAGCAAGAGACCAAAGCCAACTCCATAAATGCCCCCATCAGGATTAGGAATAAAATTAAACTGCGTAAAATACTCGTTAGGTACAATACGCGCAATCGTCTTCCCATCGGCTTTCTTTTCGACATTCTTAGCATCGAATCGAGCAGTCATGCGTAGTACCTTACCAGTTTCATAATCTACTGTGATAATGTAAGGCTCCATATAACCATCATCATCTAGATCATGAAATGTATGTTGCTCCAGAATACGACGAGGAGTTTGTTCCTCAATCTGTGGAGGAGCTTGTGACGATACTTTATCAGAAGTTTCATCACGAGTTTGATCTGTACCAGCACCAAACTCAAAATCTTCCCAATCTTTAAAGAGACCTAAACGCTGCCTCTCAACAATCTCATTAGGAGTTAACCAAAAGACATGAGTCTTACGGAAAGCTGTTTCTAGAGATTTAGCCCAGTAGTTAATTACTAAATCTTTAGGAAAGATTAGTTCTGAACAATTACTCTGCTTAAATTGACTATAATAAGTTTTCTTAAATGCACACCCAATAATAGGAAGAGTAAGACAGAGTTTATCCATATCCTCTTCCCAACCATCCATCTCAAATAGAATCTGATAACTCATATGTGTGGAAATGGTGGAAGCTACATCTGTCATTTGCATTGTATCATCTTCACCAATTACACGAGCTTTAACAATGTCAAATGATGGAACTAGTGAAGGGTAAGCACGACTACCAAACTGAAGTGCAGCAGTTGTAAGAAGAGGATACTTTACATTAGCAGCTTTAGGCCAAGGGAAAGTCTTCTCTTCAGTAATTTGTAAAGCTAGTTTCATCCATTCTTCAGTTTGTCGTTCCCAAGCTTCTCGTGAATCTAAGTCAGCTTTGAAACCAACTACAACCTCTTGTCCAATCTCTTGCAACTCGTCATCATCAAGAGTATCAGCAATATTTAAACTAGAGATAATTGTATCAATGTCTACAGCACTGTCACTAGAATCACCTGGTTCTGTTTGAACATTAGTGTTTTCATCAGGATCAGGTTGTTGCATATTTTGCATTGGTAGCATTATTAATAGCCTGTAGTATTAGAACGACCAGCCCACATTAATCCAGAGTGGCGTTTCTCTTCTTCCATTTGATCGTAAGTTTCTTCTTCTATTGTTTGTGCAGTAATCATCTTATCTAAAGCTAGACCAATACATGACATTGCATCTACTTGGTCATCATGTCTACCTCTAGGGAATTGAAGAAACTCTAACTCTAAATCCGGGTATTCCTCTAGTTCTTTATTAAATTTAATACCACCAGCACGCATACGAGCTTGAATAGAGCGTGCTTTAGAGACTTTATCTTGCACAGTTGGAATAGGAACAAGAGAGATAATAATACCAGTTTCTAGCATTTTCTCTCTAAGGAATGATCCTACTGTCTTACCAATCTTATCTTGTTCAACTGCAATCCATTGTAGATTGAAGTTCTTCTGTAGTTCTAGCAAGGTATTTACAATCTCGAGACCATCCATTCGTGCTTTAATAGTCTTACGATGATATAAATAACCTTTGGCATCCATGCCTACAACTTGAAATACAGAGAAGTCTGCTCTAGTATTCTGTGAAATAGCTAAATCTACACCACAATAATGAGTTAAAGGTTTTGTTCCACCTGCAATGGCTTCTTTGTCCTCTTGAACCATTGGAGCGAAGTCAGCTTTGCGGAACATAGCGTTAGAATCATCAAGAGGCCGATTAAGTTGTTCTTGAGCATATGCTTCTGGTAGTCCTATCTCAATTGCTTCATTATACTTCTCAATAAAATAACTTTTATCAAATCTTTCAGACCACAGAATGTCTTCCTTACCTCTAATGTCATTAGGGTTATTACCAATATGTGCAGTATATACTACTGACTTCCACATTGCCCTAGGGTTAGTGTTTACTAACTTAAGAGATTCCCTTTTAGAGTACATCTGCCCATCAATTGGACATACCCGAGCTAAAAAAGAGTCTAGATGAAGGATAGTTCCTACAATTCTAACCTTACCAGTGGGAGAAAGACAAGGTATTAGAGCTTTCATCATCCAGTTACGGAATTTCTCCCGTCTATCTGGATTCATTACAATCTCATCGTTCTCTAAATCATCCCCAATAATGAGGTCAGGACGTTTGTGGTTCCACTTTAGACCACGGACCTTCTGTTCTGAGCCCTTAGCAATGATTCTAAACTGGTATCCATCTGTACATTTTACAATAATATCAGTTTCAGTATCTCTTGTGAGTTCCTTAATCTGGAATAGTGAGATAATATCCTCATTAGACTGAAACTCCTTCTTAATATCACCTAAGAAGTCTTTTGCCTGTCCTTCTGTATCAGAGAGTAGAAGAACAAACTGAGAGTTCCTAAACAGAACAGCAGTTAATAGATAAGCTAGACTAACTGCTGTCGATTTAGCATGACCTCTAGGTGCAGCTACAGCAACTAATCGTGCATTACTGCAACATAATTCCCACAGTTCTCTATGAAATTGTGGGGTTTTTGCAGGTTCATCGAACTTTGAGGCTAG
>JAHFMX010000034.1 GCA_023267635.1 bacterium
TCAAGGCGGAGGTGGAGATAAAAAACAAGCAGAGGCACTCGCCGCTTCACAAAAAGCATCATCTGCACTAAAAGCATTTTCAATGGCACACTCTCCTACAACACCCGCAGGTTCTAACGCGGTAGGGATAAAGACAGGAATGGGACGCTACTCCCGCTATGGAAACGAAGACGAACCCGTAGTAGAGCAACCAAATCTCGAAGACATCCAAAAGAAGATGGCTCGTGCCGCTCAAAAGGAAATCAACTCTCTCTACGCATACCAGAGCGACCTACTCCAAGAACAGCAAGGAATAAACGCAAAAGATGACCGTTCTACTGCATCTATAAACACTCTTACAGGACTCGCAGGAAGTACCGAGGCAAACATAAACCAGCAAGCAACTACCGCAAAAGGACAACAAGCGAACCAGCAAATAAGAAACGCTGTACAAACACAAGTACAAGGCGTTCTTTCTGCTATCCGTAAAGACGCACAATCACAATATCAATACGAACGGACTGAATCACGACTTGACGCAGAAACACAGCGAGCAAACCGTGAGGAATTTTATAAAAAGGCACAAGAGAATACAAAGCTACTCGCACAATCAGGAGCAACCGCAGAGGGATACAAGAATACAGACCCAGAAGGGTATCAGCATCTTGTAAAGCAACTGGGAAGTGAAGAACTTGTGAAAGCTACATTTACTCTCAATCGCCCTATCGAACAAGTAGTAGAACGAAAAATAGAAGGTGGCAAACTCATACAGATTTACGAGAACCCTTTGACGGGGAAAAGTACCATTGAAACCCTTGACCTTGGATTACCTGTAGGCTACTCAAAGACAATAGACGCAGGAAATAGAATCCTTGCTATTCCTGATAATTGGGATGGAGACCCATCGAATCTTGTGACGATAAATAAGGGGCTTACGCCAAGTCAAGCACAGGCAGGTACGGGTACTGGAATTGATACTGGAGATGTATCGCCCGCAGCACAAAATATCATCGACCAAATAAACCTTGGAGCAAGCCTTGATGACCTTGTAAAGGGGACAAGTAACGCTGCACAGAAACTTCGCAACGAAGTATTGGCAGGTCTTAATGCACAAGGTGGACTTACTACAAAGTCATACGAAATCCTTAAAGACGGCAAGGAGGTTGTAGACGCAATGCTTAATAGTAAAGCGTATAAAGCATTAGGTGGGTATTCTTCTATCTTTGGAGGGCAATATTCAACTGCCTACGGTGATGCAATGGCTCAAGGACAACAGCTTCAAGCTATTCTTGCTCGTGATAATCTAGGACTCCTCAAAGGTGCTATGTCTGATAAAGACCTTGCATTTATTCAAGCGATGTCATCAGGTTTTGAGGGACAAGGAACTCAGAGCGAAGCATTTATCAAAGAACGGTTTGAGTCTATCCAAAAGAAACTGGCTGATAAGATATCAAAAGTCCCAACGGAGACTGCTACTGGAAGTTCTGGCGGGACACTTACGTCACCAGACGGCACGCAAGAAGTGAATATCGCTGACCTTACACCAGAAGAAATACAAGAAGCACGGGATGCAGGATGGAATGAATAATCATGGCACTTTCTTTTCAAGACAAAATAAGACCCGTAGCAACAACGACTTCCAAACAGCCGTCTTTCATGGCGAAGGCTAAACCTGTAGCAAAACCACCCATTACACCACCACAGCAACCTAGTGCCTTTGAAAATGTAATGCAAGGGAAGGCAGCATTTCCTGCAAATAAAAGTGGGGGTGTTGGTGAAAATATACTTAGATACGCGGGTAACATTCCAGGTGCAACATACAATCTTGCTAAGAACACTATTGCACCAGTAAATCCTTTTGATACAGAGGATAAGATGAATATAGGAAGCAATTTTGTACAAGGTGCTCGTACTCTTGGCGACATCTTCAAAAATCGTGGATTGAAAGGTGTGGGGGATATAGCAAGTGGTGTATACGATACCATTGGTAAAAAACCTGCTGAATTTTTTGGAAAACTTGGAAAAGGGCTAGAACAGAATGTAAAGCAGAATATACAAAGTGAGGGTGTGCTCGGTGGGCTTGGTGTATCTCTAGGACAAGGCACAAGCAAGGTTGCAGAAACAATAATAAATGACCCGACATTGATACCATCAATGCTTTATTCTACAAGCAAGATAAAAGGAACAGGGATAACAGATGATTTAATATCTAAGACAGCCTCTCCTATTACAAAACCAATAGAAAAAATAGTGACCCCCGTGACTAAAAAAGCTACTGAAAAAGCTGTTAATAGTCTTGAAGAAACATATTCAGACCTTTATAGCGGTACAACTGCTGGTAAAAAGAAACTCGATAAGATTACTGCAAAAACAGAGGGATTAAATCGAGCAGGAACAGAAGGAAAAACACCAATGCGGACTCTTGCGGAGTCAGGAGTGATACCAGAACGAACAGGAACCAAACTAGACACTTTTGAACAATCGAAGGATTATCGAAATACGATAAGTCCATTACGGGATGCAAACCGAACAGCACTTAAAGAAGTGGGGCTTTCTACTGCTCCTGTATCTTTAGATTCACTTGAAGCTAATGCTTTGAATTATGCAAGGACTCCACAAAATATAAACAGTGGTCGTATTCAGTCTATGGAACGGGAAATTCGTAAAGAATTTGCTATTCTTCGACGAGAATATAAAAATGGGGTTATCCCTCTTAATATAGTAGATGATATAAAATCCGCACGATGGGATAATGTATTTGGTAATAAAGGACTTATTGAAGCTGATGTTTTGAAAAAGAATAGTGAATACGCGATTGCGAAATCTCTACAGAAAAGTATAGAAGATATTGCAGAAAAAGCAGGACATAAAGATGTCGCACAATTGAACCGTGAAATTGGAGACCGACTAGAAGCAGCAAAATTCCTTGAAGAACTTAATGGAAAGACTATTAAGGGTGGACGTTTACTAAAATACGTCACTACCCTCATTGGCTCTACAGCAGGTTCAACTTTACCTGGGAAGATAATTGGCGCACTAGGAGGAAATCTCATTGGGGAGCTTATTATCGCAAACAACGTAGCAAATCCAGTAAAGCGGATGCTCTTAAAGAACCTACAAACTAAAGACCCCGCTTCGTATACAAATACAATGAATTGGCTTCGTACCCAAAAGCTCGACAGAGAGACGCGGATACTTCTCGATGAACCATCGTACATACAAATGAAAGGAACACAGCCAAAAGGTGTGTCATCTGAAGATATTGCACGTAATAATGCGATGCAAACAGAACGAGTCCAAAACAATACGTTGCGACTCCCTGCTGGGAATCCAAATTCGGTGCAAGGAGAAACAGTACGGCTACGCCCTGCTCCAACTGTAGAAAAAGGAGTCTCACCATCACCTCAATATTATGGAACACAAAAGGCACTACCAGAAAGGGCAGGAGCTATACAATTACCACCTACTCAGGGTTCAACCAAGCTATTGTCCCCACAATCACTATCAGAAGGAAAATCAGTATCATTACCAGACACTATACCCCCAAAAGCTAAAAAGTCTAGTAAGGGACTGGGGACAGTGTTGCCCGACAAACTAACCACAGAAGCCAAGAAGTACAAGAGTGCGGAGGACTTCTACCAGAGAATGGGCAGTAAAAATCTAAGTGAACTAAGGGACAAAGGGATTCGTGGTCAAGAACAGATTACAAAATATTGGGAGGAAGTTACTGGACAAAAATCAGTAAAATCTTATGAGATGGGACATCGCCCGTCTGAGTCTGGCTCTGGGTTTGATTTAACTGACAAAGGTCTAATGCCTAAGGATTTTTACAGCAACCCAGAACAGTATGTATTTGGCAACACAGAAGCAAGCCAAGAGTCTATCCGAGCAATATTAAAGATTAAAGGTAAGCCTAACGCAGAAGTTACCGTGTACCGTGCATCCCCAAAAAATGAGTTAAATAATGGCGATTGGATTTCTCTCTCAAAGAAATATGCAGACGGAGAGTCAAAAACAGAAGGTGTTAAGGTCTACTCATTTAAAGTTAAGGCAAAAGACATCCAATTTGCTGGGGACGATATAAATGAGTTTGGATATTTTCCACAAAAATAATATGTCAATCCTTACTAAAACCAACGAAAGAATTAAAGTTACCAACCCCCCTCTTTTTTCGAGTTGGCGTGGCTTCGCAAAACTCAATAGCCTCCTCTTTAGAGAGCTTGGTTTTCAAGACGCGTGGACGCATTGTCTTGAAATAGCGATAACAAGTATAAGATTGGTCTTTAGTAATTTGCATGATTTAATGACTAAACTTACTAATAACTGGCGTTTCCAGCATCTTCGCAGTAGACCAACCACGTCTAATACGATTTTCAAGAAGTCCACGCTTGAATCCTTTTTCTCTCGCCCACTGGGTAAGTGGCTTGGTTTCTCCTTTGTAGGTGAGC
Organism: bacterium; assembly: GCA_023267635.1. GTDB lineage: Bacteria > Patescibacteriota > Minisyncoccia > Phycocordibacterales > UBA5272 > UBA11704. The sequence continues at coordinate 4,428 of JAHFMX010000034.1, forward strand.
AGATGATTATTCGTGCGATTAAGGTTTTGATTCCACAAAGTATTCCACTTACAATTATCAAGACAGTAGTCTCCGTTAGAATCTTTGCGGTCAATGGAAGTGTTTTTCTCGCCAAACTCTTTGATATGAGCAAGGTACGAACAGTACATCTCTTTCTTGAACTCACCAAAGGATTTCCACAGACATTCAATACCTCGCCCACCATAACTCTTAAATCTGTTATGCTTGGGGTAGTAGCACCGTTGTTGAATAGACGACCAAATCTGGTAGAACCTAGTCCCCGACATTCCGTGTTTCATAGTTATAGTTTATCAGGTAGTAATATGGTTGTCAATCAGTTTTACACTCATCTGTGGGAAACCAAATCCCAACTCACCGACATATGGAGGAAGGCTAACAAAAAACCGTAACACACATCCCTTAATCCGCTACAATATCTACCATGAATACTACTCTTAAAATTCTCATAGCCATCTCACTCACTGCACTCGCAATAGGAGTATTTTTACGCTACTCCAAAACAGTAGAAGCACCGCAGGAAACAGAATCACTCGCAGGTGGCACAGGAACACTCAACCAACTTGACCAATGGAAAAAAAGTGGTGTATACATTACACAAAACGTCGCAAGTACCCCTATTAAACTCACGGGGCTAGAGTCATCAAACGACTGCCTTATAACAGACGCAAGTGGTGTTGTCTCAACAAGTGCCTGTGGAAGTGGCGGAGGTGGTGGCTCCAACTGGACACCCATCTCAGGCGGACTTCGCACCTCTACCTCTACTGACTTCGCACAGGCGGCTAATTTTGTTGGCACAAGTACATCTGCACTAAATACCTTCGCGGGTCGTGTTGGCATCGGGACAACAACGCCAACGGCTGGTCTATCAGCACAGTTGTTTTCTGGTAACGCTCTTTTAGAAATAGGGAACTACACAACAAATGATTCTACAACGAAATTGCTTGTCAAAAACCGCTGGACTGATAACGGTGGTGCGAGCGTAGCAGTCTATGGGACAGCTGCCACATCTCCTCACTTTTATATAGGAGGAGGTGGAAGTAGTGCCTTTGGTACAACTACAAACACGCTTACATCTCGTCTGACTGTATGGGGCAGTGGAACTACTAACGACAGTAGTAATTTTGTCGCATCCAACAACGCTTCTACAACCTTGTTCCAAATAAAAAATGCAGGTGAAATATATATGCTTGGCAACGTCGGCATCGGGACGAGGAATCCAACTCAAAAAGTACAAATAACTACCTCTGGTACAAATAATATCCAATATGCTCTGCGCCTTCAAAATCCAAACAACACAACAAGTTTGACTTCTACAGGTATCGCATTTACTAATGACACTGATTCCAGTTTAGCCAAAGGTGCGCTCGTTTACACAGCAAAAAATAACTACGGGCGCGGAGATTTCTTATTTTTACAAAATTCAATAACTGACCTTACGGTTCCAACACTCAGTGATGCAGTCATGGCAATCACAAACGATGGCAACGTCGGCATCGGCTCCACCTCCCCTTCACGACTCCTCACTGTACAAGGTGACGGATACTTCCTCAATAACATTACTGCGGCGTCTTCAACGTTTACGAACAGTGTGAGCATCGGCACCACCTCCACAGCCTTCAAACTCACCGCAACAGGCACCGTAGGACTCTAC
>JAHFMX010000035.1 GCA_023267635.1 bacterium
ATTTCATCTCTTGCATCTGAACCATCGCAGAATTCAACGAGGTTGGTGTCAAAGATGTATTGCCAGACAATCGGTTCGATACGGTTGCACCAGAAATGGTGACGTGCGAAGCCGAAATAAAGGCAACACCATCAGCAGTCAATGTTGTCGTGAACGCATTGCGGAACAATCCGAAGGCACTCTGATCGCGCGTTGAAAGCGCATCCGTGGCAAACTTGCGCACCATACTTTCGTAGGTGTTGTGCATGTTGTCTTGAAAGAATTCAAGAGAAATCTGCAATGAGTTTGCAAAGGTCGAAGCGGTATACGTTGCACGGTTAGCGACACGAGGTGAGGATTGAGGAACTGGAGCTTCTTCACCTTTTACCTGCCAGTAACCACCACCACCAGAGAGAACTTCTTCGATATGTGCAGAATTTGAAAGCGTAACTTGCTTAAAAATTTCTGGAGTCACCGCTGTCGCGATCCCAGGATATACCGGATATTCGTACGTCTGCACGAACACGGCATCAAGGGCTGTCTTGACGACATCTGGGCTCAGGGAACTTGTAACGGCCATATTTTTTTATGGAGTTAATTATGAATTAGGAAGGAAACACAGCTCCTGGAAGAACCGTGAAATACACAGTAGAAGACGTCGAATCTCCACCAACGATGCGAAGACCGTTCGTGTTGTTATTCCCCGCGTTCCCCGTATCAATCGAGTACACAGAAGACGTAAGATCGAAGTACACCGAGTAGTTCACGAGAGCAAGGATTTCTGCGTCTGTATCAAATGCAGAAGCCGTTTTTGCTTTGCAAGAGTAGACAAGACCAGGAACCGCAGGATACACATCAACCGTTCCGTTCAAGGCAACGGTTTGGTTCGATAACGAAGCAGCAATACCTGCAAATGTTGCATCAGAAGCAATCGGTTTTGCATCTGCGCAAGCTACTGCGTAATGATTGTTTGTACCACCAATGACAACAGGTTCACCAGGATTGATGACTGTCGTATTCGCTTCTGTGCGCATTGTGCGAGCAGAGGGAAGGTTATTCCCAAGCGGAGAGATGATGTTCACATCACCTAATGCCATAAATTTTATTGTTATTGATTAAGCAATTCCTTTTCCTTTATTTTCAATGGCTTTTCGAATGGTTTTCTCGTCCCAACCACGTTCCTTAATGAATTGCCAGTCTCGTACAGAAAAATTCTTGCTGAGATCGTCTTTTTGACCTACTGGTTTCGATTGGTTTGACCCAATAGAAGTAGAACTGACAGATCTTTTTGCATTTAATGATTCTACAAGTTCCTTCTTTTCTTTAAGAATCAGCGGTTTATTGGCGAGTATTTTTGCATTCTCCAAGTCATCGCGGATACTCATTCGAGAATAGCCCGTTTTCACGATGCGATTGTCGTAGATGAGTTTTATAAGGTCCCGTTCATCGGAGTTACCAGAAGAACGCATAAGCTCTTCTTCGAGTAAATCCTCCGAATCCTTACGACGTTGCGCTTCAAGAATTTCAATTGCTTTTGTTTCAACAAGATGTTCGATATCTTGCGTATCAACAGGTTCTTGAATGTTCCGTTTTTCTTTTTCTGCTTTGTTCCTCTTATACAGAGCAAACTCAGCTTTTTTGAGACGATCTTCCGTCTCTTCGTAGAGTTGACGGTAGTTTACTCTTTCCGGAAGTTCTACCGATTCTTGTTGTTCAGATGTACCATCGATTGTTTTATTTTCAACTGAGGTAGCAACTATATTTTCTGAATTCTCCACGTTGTCCGTAGGAGCTACGGAACGATTCTCATTGTTCTCCATAAAACCGTGATTAAAAGCTCACGTTGCTTCTTTAACCTCGCTTAATTGGTGCGAGTTACCAGATATGAAAAAGGCCCTTTGAGGGGGCGTATTCACGACTCATGTCGAAGACCATGACGAGATCGACAGAAGCCGCAAATGCGCCCTCTCATGTCATGGTCTGATCTAACGTATCTCTTCAATTGTTGAGATAGATAAAATGAGCCGCTCCAATACATCAATAGTATACAGCATTGCTTTTGAAAACACCAAATCATCCGTAGTCTTTGATTTTGTAAAAATCATTTCGTTAGACATTCCTTTCATCGAATTTAATGTCTTCTGAAAAGAAGGCAATTCTTTGAACAGACGAAGCTCTTTGACCAAGTTTAATGCTTCTGGCGTGTAAAGTTTCTGGTTCCCAATAAAGATCGAAGCAATCTTTTTTTGTTCATCGACCCATCGGATGTGGATTACATCATTCGCGGAAAAAGCACAAAAAAGATGTCGAAGAATCTTATTTGTTATCCACACTCTCCAAGGTTTCATTTGTTTTTGATCTTTTTAGAAACTTTTATAGCTTGTTCAATAATTTTAGAGGAAACGTTCGATGCTTCTTGCGAAATATTGGATCCAGTCTTTTTTAGAGCTACCAAAATCGCAGTAATAGAATTACCCATAGAATTACCCATAAAATTACTCATATATGGTTAAATTTAAGTCTTTGAGAGTTAAATTTTTGGTCTGTGTGTACCGTTCAAATTGCATTCCATTCACGAGATGCTTAATCGCATCCAATGCATCAAACACAGTGTGATCTTTGAGGAGGTTCATCGCTGTCATAAAATCATCATCCGCATCAGGAAATTTCAGATCACTAATGCGTAAAAGAGGCATCATTTTCTCAAATGATTGCTTAATACACACTTCCATAATCCCAAGTTTTCCCTCGACATCGTAGATTTCTTTATCTTGGAAGTTGTCATGGAGATCCTTAAATACCGATCGTTTTCGTTTCACTTCTGCCTGTTCCTCTGAACTGAGATCTTCAAACTTTCGTTCTTCTATCTGTTCTTTTATTTTCATACGGAGATCAATTCAGGGTTAAGATTGATTTTCTTAGGACGACCACGCTTAGCCTCTGATGGAACTTTAACCTCTTCCTGGATTTCTTTAGGCTCAAAGGTATCGATAGGTTCACCAAGAAACTTCTTCAACAAAAGGGAAAACAAGAAATCACAAAGATCTTCACGGTAAAATGGAAGGATATCTCTCAGATACTCCATCATCTTCGGAATATCTAATGAAAATAAGTCTTTTTGTGTTACCCCATCACAAGTCACTTTCCCATTGTATGTTTCTGGAATACCTGTCTTAGGGATACCAAAATGCAAGACCAATTGACGTCGAATATCTGCATCTAATTGGAGCCATTGAGCAATCGAGATACATTTTTTCATAGAGTTTACGCGCCAAGCGGGACTTTACCACCTTGAGTTAACGATTTGAGAAGTTGTTGTTGACCGCCTCCTTGTCCCATTTGTGCGCTTTGAGCGCCTTGCATCATCTCTTCTGGAGATCCGAAAGGGTTAGGAGAGCCAGCCATTCCTGACATAGGATTAGCAGGCATTCCCGTTCCTTGTTTGATCATGTATTTCTCTGGATCTCCCTTCGTTTTATCATACGCTCCAAGCAGAAGATCACGTGTAACCGCTTCTTTATCCACCATGGGATTCTGGATCGCATATCCGTATTCTTCCAACATAATTGCTTTCTCTAGTGCGTCTGATTTTGGAGCAATAGCTTCGGCATCTACTTGAATCTTAAATTGCAAACTACGAAAAAGTTCTGGATTAACTTTGTAGATCTGCATATGGTCCCCAAATTTCTGTTCTGTTTCCCAAACATCCCATTGAAGTTTCTCTAAATCTTTCTTTGGAATGTCCTTCTCACTCGGAAGACTCATATCGAACTGGATTTTTCGTGTCTTCATCTTTCCATTAGATCGTTTATTCGGGATCAACATGGATCGGAATTTAAGCATCGTTGTATCATCCATCGTTTGTACCGCTTCACCAATAGTCATGAATTGAAGAATATCTGAAATCTGTAAAAGGCCAAGATCACGCACCAAATGAGTGACTGATTTATTAAACAACCCCATAATAGTCCGTGCGTTCTGTTCCATTTTAGACATCGCAAATGCTGTTTCCCGATGTTGAGGGTTCATCCCAGCGCTAATAGGGTCAATAGAACTTTCACTCATTGATCTCTCTACCATCCCTATCATGTTCATCCCAGCTGTAAGGTTATTATTGGTCGCAATGGTCTGAAATGACGCGTGAGGGTTCATCTCATTAGAGATCGTTGTAACGGCTCCTGGAGCGATTACAGGGCTTCCAATAGCCTCTGAACCGAAGACTACTGATGGAGGCATGATCTGAATATACGTCCCATCGATAACCATGCGATAAAGCGTGTTTAACACCACCTCATCCGCAGTGAGCTTGTAGGCAAGGGACTTGCCGTAAAAGAACCGATCCGTGATCATCTCGTACATCATCTTCACAAATGGATAGTTCTTATCTCGTCGAGGGTTTGGGTTATTAACGTCATCCAATAAAATCCCGTTCAGAAACGTGATCTGCAAATCTGCCTCTCGATTGTAGTAAATCACTTCTTCAACCAAGCGATTACCCAATTCTGTATCGTAGACCTGGTAGAACAAATTTCGCATGTCAGAATACAAGAACTGAATCCCAGGTTTCACATACTGATCAAAAATCTCATTTCCGTGATACTTCGCCTGTGCCGTGGAGTAGTCAATGACACGACGCCAAATAATGTATGGTTGCTTCTGAATGTTCGGCTCATAAAAGTCAGCGACCCAAAGCTCGTCACAAGAGACGATGGAACTCTGAAATCCAGAGTATAATTCGTCCAATATGGTTTTGACTTGGATCTTTCCATTCTCATCACGAATCTTTACGTCTCGATACTTTTCAGAAAACTCAACATGAACAAAAGCTAATGGATTCACCATGGCATCAATCACTGCGGTCATGAATGTCTTGTCGTACCCAGAGTTCTCATTCACCCAGTCCATGATATCTCGCATGACTTCTGCGGCGTCACGATCCTCCACGTCATTGGAATTTTGAGCGTAAATCTTAGGGTAAATCACAGAAGCCGTAATGTGTGCAGCGATTGCCACGATCTTATTCCGCACGATTGGTCTGAATGCTTGTGATTTCCAGGCTTCTGCCGGATCTTGGCTGGGAGAATCGACAAACGCATTCCAACTCATCTGGTCTGCGTTCATCCGATTCACCAGAGAAAAGTTGTTAAATTCTAGGTACGGTTTATTCCGTAAGGTATCCGCCTGACGAAAATCTTCCATCACCTGTGCGGTCCGATCCTTCACGTCCTGTGATGGAGTATAGCCACTTGCTGTTGCAAGGATTTCTCCAGTCTTTTTGTCTTGTTCTAACGAAAGTTGTGTAATCATAGTGATTCTTTCAATAATTCAACCTGTGTATCAATCAGAGCATCAAAGGACTCTTTAGGGAAATCCGCATCTGGTAATGTACAAGAAAAGGCCATGTCTAATTTTCCGTGGCGTTTGATGAGAATGAAACATTTGTTATCAGGAAGATCGGAAATTGTGAGTTCTTGCATAAGTGGGCTTAGGAAAAAATTGATGTACGGTATTGCGTTTTATATATGGAGTTTGCATGTGCACGATGTACCTCAATGCGTCACAAAGGTGATCGTTTTCCTTGATTGGTTCTTCCGGGTCATTCTTATTCGCCTGCTTTTCTTTGTAGGCATACGTCTCTAGTTCCCAAATCAAGTTTTTGCAAGAAAAATGAATCTTGATTTTATTGTTTTTGAAAAGTGTACGAACAGAATCAATACCTTTTTCAATTTCCTTACTCACATCTCGTACTTGCAGGCGTGCACGACGTAACTCTAATATTCTATCAGGTTCGGCAGGGTCTGGATAGTATGCCGTTGCATGGAGTGCGGATGCTACTTCTACTATTTCTTGTGTTGTCTTCCCCCGTTCATACCATTCACTCATAACCCAAAAGGTGGAATCTCCATCACGAATAATCTTTAACACCGCAGCCGGATTCGTATATCCCCAATCAATTCCGCATAATACCTCAACCGTAGATCGCGGTAATTCATCGGTAAATAAATGCTTTGCTCGATCAAATTCCTTATACACCAAGCCAGACGTCTTGCGAAAATCTGCCATGTATTC
>JAHFMX010000036.1 GCA_023267635.1 bacterium
ATTGTCCAAGTGAAGGAGTTACAACCGAACCATCCCAACAAGTTGTAGTTGGTCGTACAGGACAAACTTCTCCAAGTGAGCTTACTACTGTTGATCCGTCCCAACAACTAGTAATAGTCTGACCACCAATCCAAGGATTTCCGTAGATGTCGACACCACCTCCAACCTCTCCTGCTGAACTTGATCCAGCTGAAGAACAGGAAGCAGAAGCTGATGAAGCTGATGCAGCGGCAGCGTCTGTTGCCGAGCACGACGCCCCTCCATCTCCACCTCCACCTCCACCTGCGTACGCTCTCTCAATTAAAAAAGTATTTTGTACGAGTTCTTTTTTAGGAGTAGGTAAGAGTGTCATTTTATTAAGCTTGGTAAAGATATACTCTACAACTGTTGCGGTTTCGCTTTTAGATCCGCTAGAAATAACAATAACAGGATTTACGTGTAACGAAGCAGATTCAATTGGATAAGTATAGATAAATGTTGTGTATAGCGTGGTAGTGCTATTAAATATGGTTGTAACACAGTCTGATCGTACTGAATCTTTATTTGAATATTTTTTGTCAGCACTTTCCGTACAAGAAAATTCACCCGTCTCAGTGATAAGTTCACGTGCGGGTCTGTTTTTCAGAAATCGATTTATAATTTCTTTTTGGAAGGTTACTTTTTGATAGTCAATTTTCTTCCAGAAGATACCAACGTACGGGTGTCCAGTTTTGTTTTCGCAAACAGCCTGCAAGGGCAAATCTTTATTTTCAACAGTAGGAAGTCTCTCTTTTACACAATTCATGTTTGCCGCTTCTGCTGCAGTCAAAGGTAAGTACAGTCCTAAGTGTGAAAGAATGGATTGCATGTCCCCATCAATTTGAGAAATATTTTCTACATATTTCACGGGTTGTTGTTGAGGTTTAGATAAGTATCCAATGAGGGGAATAGAAATCACAAAAATACTAGCTAAAAGTATATAAGTAAGAGTTTTTGACATAAGATATGTACGTTACATTTGTATGTTACTAGTGTAACACTAATCTATATGACTATTATTTATTTATTAACAAAAGAAGAGAAAGAATTGTATATAAAAATACCTGAAGCAATGCTTCAGGTATTTAAGGTGCTCCACGACTGACTTTCAGTCGTGTTATTTGCGGGTGATCAAAGGGATCAGAACACCCATTGCCTTCTCAGGGATTTCTCGGTCAGGGGAGGCTTGAGCATTTCGAACAACAAGCACGAATGTCCTGTCGCCGACTTTCCATTCATAAAAAACGGCATGGAACATTTTTGCTGGCGTCCAGTTGCTGAGAAATACGTCACAGGAGAGTGCTCCGTTTGTGAGTGGAGCGCACTTGTCTTCTTTGAAACCCTGCCTTTCAGACATGGCGGCAAAGTGTGCTTTTTTCAGATCGTTCAGCGTTGCCTTTTCCAAGAGTTCAACAACCAGAAAAAGAGCAGGTCCACCCACTGAGTGTGATCCCACAAGTTGTCCGTCGAGTGTCCACTTGTCGTAGCCAGGTACCGAGTAACTGGTTGAAAATTTTCTGAACCCCGACACCTTGACGTTGCTGTCTGACCAGCCGAACTGCTGCTTCTCTTCAGGGGTCACCCTGGCAAAATCAATTGTCCAGCCGGCCTCGTTTCCGCCGATCACAACAGCGTGTGCTGGATTGAAGATTGAAGTGAGGGCCAAAAAAACTAGAGCGATAAGAGTGCGAACGTTCATGATTTCCTCCGCCTTTCGGCAATAAGTTGAGAAAGAGCTTGTCGAGATTAATTATAGCAGATTTTATACATTTTGTCAATAGAAACAATCGCTTGCGTTTCAACGTATTTCACGGGTTGTTGTGATATTCTAAGACAATGCTCTCGTCTTTTTGGAAGAAGGTATTTGTCTTTTTTAGGCATTATTTTCCAGTTCTTCTGGCTGGCGCTTTATGTGGTGTTAGTAATAATTTTGCAGAATTTCTTTGGCCTGCAGCAATACTCAGTATCTTTTTATTACTAGTCTTTATTGTTACTTTAAAATCAAATGAATCTGCTTTTCTGGGAGGGATTTTATTTGAAGTTAGTTTCCTAGCAGTTTCTTTCTTATGGATAATAAAGTCCTTCCCGTTGGAATGGATGGGTATCAGTAGTCCAGCATTCGCTGCTTCCTTGGTTGTTTTTATATGGTTAATAGTTCCATTGTATATGTCCATCTCTTTCGGGTTCTTCTCTCTTCTTGCGTACAGAATATACTTTTCAAAAGTACCTTTTTTAATAAAAGCTCTCTCTGTTGCTTCCTTTTGGGTTGTTGCAGAAAACCTGAGAGCTGTAAGTCACAGTCTTCTCTTTTTCGGAGATCAAAGCCTTCTGTATCCTCACGCTACGTACCATTCTCTTGCTTACACGCTCGTCTGGTCAGATTTTTTCTCTGAGCTATTACCCTGGGGAGGGATGTATGCGATAAGTTTTGCTGTTATTTTTTTAGTTGCTTTTATTGTTTTCAAAAAAAATAACAAAAAGCTAATAATTCTTTTTTTACTCATACTTATTGTATCTCAATTCTTTATTTCGTATAAAAAAACAGAATCTTTGGATAAAATCAAAGTTTCGTTCTTCACTACCCAATTTGAATCAGTAAGTTTAAAAATGATACACAAAATAAATAGATATGAAGATAGTAAAGAAATATTCAATACACAGATAGTACAACATCCAGAAATACGAACTTCAGACATAATCATGTTTCCTGAAAATACGTATTTTATTGCTCAATCACCGTATATTCATGACAAAAATTTGCTTGGTTTTGAGAGGTCACTTTTCTTAGATTCTGCCAGGTATCAAGGGGAGTATCTTCTTACGTATATGAAAGAGAAGAAGGTGGAGTATTATAAAAAACAACTTCTATTGCCTCAAGGTGAGTATAGTAGTTATCTCATAAAATATTTTGCCGCTATTTTCAATCAAAGAAAATGGATTGAATCATTTGAAGTAGAAAGAGCCACCGTACCTGGTTCAGTGTCTTCTGTGTATGTAACTAATTATTTTGATGTAGCTAAAAGCGGGGTAATAAAAATAGGGGGGATTTTATGTAATGAGATAATTTCACCCGTCTTTTTTAGAAAGCAAACAGAAACGGGGGCAAATGTACTCGTTGCTTTGGCTTCTCATGCGATATTCCCTAACTCCAAATCTCTTTTGAATCAAACAATCTCAATTGCTAAAGTTCGAGCAATTGAGAATAATCGTTTCGTTATACAATCAACAAATAAAAATAGTTCATTCATTATTAGTAATGAAGGGGAGGTTGTATTCGCTTCAAATCCGTATGAGGTAAGTCTGCATACCGTCGATGTCCCATTGATAGAGAGTAAAACTTTTTATACAAAGTATGGAGATTTAATCGTTATGTTTTCTTTTATTTTTTCTATCTTAACTCTCGGGTATCTTTTTCTAAAGCGTAAGCATCTTCTTTAAATAGTTTCTTGGACAGAATGAATATTCCATAGGTGATGAAAGGGGCAGCAAATACATCAATACTGTAATGATAGTGACCCACAAGAACCTCTATTCCCATACCTAAAGAAATTATTAAATAGAGATATTTTATTTTTGGTATATTCCAAAAAATAAGGGCGATCATAAATGCCAGAGCAACGTGACCAGAAAAGAATAAATCTCCTCCGTATGTATAAAATGATTGTAAAGGTACTGAATCCTGTGGAAGCCCTAGAAATGTTAGGTTAATAAAAACAGCTCGTGTTAAAACAAGCACGCCAACGGCCCTCAGTGTGAAGTTAATTAATTTTGGATTACAGACCAAAATAAGAGCAGTAATCGTTTGGAGTATGCTTGCTAACTTTTCGTGAATAAACGTAGTGTCAATTTTTGGAAGTATGTTTAATATAAGGTCGCCGATCGGCTCGCCGGCATTGACTGTTGCATACCTCACAGCATAGTAGTTAATAATTAAAGAGAGAGTAAAGAAACCAAAACTAAAAAATAGTTTCGAGATAAACGTAGGGTCTGTCCACGTCGTAAGTATTTTTTTGAAATGTATATTATTAGTAGTCATTTTTTCTCACAGATAACAGTATATGCATAATTGTCCACCCATAGAAGAAAATTGGATTAAAAATGAAAACAAGATATGTACTGTATTTCATTAATACATGCTGAACATATAAAGCAATAAGTAAAAAATGAATATTAAAAATAGTTTTAAGATAAAAATAAAGAGGTTCTCTGGTATCTTTAAAAATATTTGCATAGTATATATACCATCTAAAATAATGGAAGAGAATTATAAAGCCAAATATTTGGTAAACAGATACAGAGGGGATTGATATCAGCAGGGTTGGGATTGCCCAATTTAGGAATGTAAAAAACAGTACATATACGAAAGCATTATTTCCTATGTTTTTTCTAATCCCTACAGCTAGATATGAGAAGTAAAAAAATACCAGCAAAGAAGCAATGCTCAGTATATATAATAGTGGGGAAGAAAAATTAAATAGCTTGTTAGCATACACACCCGAGAAGGCTAACATGCTGGCTAGAGACCCTAGGACAAAAAAACGATATCGTTTGATGCCTTGGATTTTAAGTTCATCGTTGTAGTAATGGAATATGAACAGTACACCCGTAAAGAAAGCTAGCAGGTTTAGGTGTTCTTGGTGTTTAAAAACATACAAACATATACCTAACACAATAAATCCTAGACCAAAAAATTTCTTTCGAAAAAGTGAGTTCATTTTTCCTGCTTTATGCGTATAAAGATAGGATATTAAAAAATGACCTTGCCCCAGGATAATTAAAAGGTTTAATATTTGATCATCGTTAAAGATTGCAACCAACAACAATGAGAGTGTGACTGAAACACAGACGTCAAAAATAGTTTGGATTGTCATGAATCACATCAGTATATCAGAGCACAACATATCCCTTTTAAAACTTTAAAAGAAAGCAGTTTACCCCTCCACTCTATCCGTCACATAAATAATTGACTTAACTGGTGTAAATGTATTAGCTCCTGTTCCACACGATAATGTAAAGGTCGTAGAGTAATCGAGTGTAACGGACTTCTCCCCACGAGCGTACTGAGTAGACGGTACTTTTGTTGTAAGAGCTGTTGTCATATTTCTACTTGCTCCGTATGGATCATTTGCATTCGTTGTTCCAGAAGCAAGGGTGGAGTTAAGTGTAGAAGCTGCCGCAGCTCTATCTGACTGACACGTTGCATCACAGGTTGCAGGAATTTGTACTGCTGCAGTAATTTTACATTGTGCATTTGGATAGTGAATTCCCCACATTAGCTTAACAAGTCCTCCACGATCCACTGAACGAGGGGAGATATTAAATCCAGTAAAACCAGTATCAGATCCAGCACCACCTGGAATTATAGAAGCAGGACCATCAACCACAAGAGCTCGTGTTGTAGATTGCACTGATCCACTAGGTCCAACACAGGTGATGTATTGAGTGTATAGACCAGGAGTAGTCATAACACCAGTTCCAACGGTACCACTTGTTCCTAAGTTGCCATTTGCAACACCAAACCCTGAACACGATGTTGTATCAGTTGAACTAAATGAAAAGGAAGATGAGTTTCCTGTAATGATGGTAGATGGTGAGAAAGGATTAAGAGTTACCGTAGGGAGTGGTACACAAATTGAACCATTCCACGTCGGTGCTGAAGCAGGACATACATTAAGGGTTACGGACTGTTGAGCTGATACTCCAACAACGTTGTAACAAATAAATGTCCATGTCTGACTACTGTAGTACGGACCATTCACTCCCCATGTGTATGATGTTGGACCATAGTTACAAGAGGTTGCGTTAGAAGACCAGTATGACATTGAATTAAAGTTTCCTCCGTAGCTAACATAAGTAGGAGAAATGGAAGCTCCTACAGATGGAGGTAGAGGATATGGAGGACACGACTGTCCAAGTGAAGGAG
>JAHFMX010000037.1 GCA_023267635.1 bacterium
TGTAGAGAGATTTTGTGGCATCGGTAGAGCCGAGGGAAATGTCTGCGAGGGTGGAGGCTCCGCCGGATCCGGCTATAATCGTTCCATTGGCATCTGTAGCCAAAGAAGACTTGCTAGGAAGCGAAGGAATTCTAACCGAACTCGTAGGTATTGTAGGAGTTATCATTGGACTCGGAGTTCCATAAATCCACGGAGTTATCGGAGTAACAGAACCAAGCGCCTTACTTGAATACCACCATTCTTTTATAAGCTTTATAAACTTCATTATTTTTTAATTCTTCTTGCCGGACCATTATCTCTCATTACTTTGTCCCCTTCTGACTTAGAATACTCCATAGCTTCCTCCTGTTTATCTTCTTTAACCATCTTGCCAATACGGCTGTAATAGGTATCAGTATTTTTCTGACCCAAAACTGTTGAAGAACCTATGTTACTTACCAATTTGCGAGTTAATTTGCGACCAACTGAAGCCTTCTGTAATTTAGCTCCGATGGCGTTAGTTATATCTTTTAGCATGTGATTATTTTAACATTTTGACCTTTTGGGCAACTACTTTGCCATCTCAATTATCTGCTTAATGACCTCTTTAGTTATGATTTTCTTCTGAACGTAATCAGTTATAAACGCTTGGCGCTCTTCCGGAGAGAGAGATTTTATCTTATCAACTATGTATTTAGCTCGGAATCCGTTATCAACTCCTAGGGAAAGAACTTGTCTATCCTCTTTAGTTAGCCCGCGCGCCGCATCTTTTACTATAGCCATTATCTTTTTAATCATTTCAGGGTTTTCTTTGGCTAACCTCTGGAGTTCTTGTCCCCGTTCCTCGTTGGACATTTTGGCTAACTCAGCAACTTTGTCTTCGGCGTCAGACTTAAACTGGGCAGCAAGCTCAGTTTCCTTCTTATTCAAGGCAGTGAGTTCTCTTGACTCTTTACTGGGTTCAAAATATTCACTAGCTTCTTTTGCTGCAAATGGTCCGAATAAAGCGGTTTTAGCTAGATTTACTTCTCCTTTAGCTACATCAAATAACTTAGTCTTGCCAGAAGATGACTCAACCTTGCCTTCCGTGTATGCCTTAATTCCTTTATATGTCTTCTCCAGCTGTCCTCCGCCGTAAGACGGTAACAATTTAAACAATGGATCAGATAAAGCCTTCGTAGCTAGCAACCCTGAGCCATATCTAGTCGGGTCCCCTTTTCCGAATAATTCTTTTTTAGTCAATCCACCAGTCCAGTCTGGCAGAGTATCAGGAGTCATTGAGGCTAGTGTTTGTCCAAGAGGAACGTTACTCAATACCTCTCCGCCCATTCTACCTAGGAACTTCTCAAGCCCTATCCATTTGTTGTCTTCTTCGCTGAACGAGATGGCTCCTTCATAGGCGGCTTGAATCGGGTCAAAAACAACGTCATTACCTTTAACCTTCTCAGCTACTCGGTTCATCAACCATCCAACTATTAACATCAGAACTAATGCACCGAACTGTTTTTCGTTAACCATGTCTTTCATAACCCACCAGGCGTTACCTACTTCCAGTTGGAACGGAGCAACTATCTGGAACAATTTAGATTTCTGTATCAGTGGAACTTCTCCAACTCCACGTCCGGCGACCATCTTTCTTGTAAGGTCATCAGCGTATTTAATCGGATCCGCGACTCCGTTAGCTTTTCCCTTTAAATATAAGGAGTTCCATGTGAACTTGGTTCCGGCTTCATCCAAAACTCCAGTTAACCACACCGCAAACCCCTTAACGTCTTTCATCATCCCAGTTTCAAACTTGTTATACATAGAGTTCATGTATCTCTCTTTTATGAACGAAGACTTTGCCATGTCCGGGTTATTTTCAAACAACCCTCCAAGGGTTTTAACTGCGCCAGGAACTGCGTATTGCTTTGATAATCCAATTCCCTGCGGGACGTTGAATATCTGAGAGATAGAAGAACTTAAATTACCTAAAACCGTGTTGGCTTTAACTCGCCTGTTCAACCAGTTAACTACTCTAAACGCAGTACGTCCTATTATCTTCTGGGCATATCTATCCGCCGGGTTAGTTTTCCCTGACAAGTCGTTAGAAAAGTCCTGCAAGAACTCAATGAAGTTGTTTACATTTTTAAGCTCCTCTGTTTCCTCCGCCAACTTATTAGCTAGTCCTCGGAACTTTCCGACGAATGGGTCTATTTCTTTAGCGTATGAATAAGCCGGCACGTATTCTAAGAATCCTCCGACAGCGTCACGCTTTGATAAATTACCAAGTCGTTTCTGCGCGAATGATAGGAATTTAGATTTAGGCTTCGTAAACGGAGAAATACCTGATAGCTTAGGAGAAATTCCGGAAGGAGTTTCAAATAGAGTCTTTAACTGTTCAGAATCCGTGCCAAGTTCTTTATAGTGTCGGTAGTAGTCTTTTCTCTTAGGGATTTGCTTGTCTGGGCTGTTAGGGTATATCTGCTTGCGGATCTGGTTTACTTCATCTAATAACTCATCGTATTTCTGTCGGAACCATTTATCTGCCTCAACTATATCGTTAGCTCGCTTGGCGCCGAATTCTTTAGTTATTTCATCTAAGGTTTTAACTTTCTCTCCATAGTCCATAACTGCGGCACTTTCTTTACTATCAGCTTTGATTTTCAATTTCTGAACTATCTCGGAATACAGTTCATCGGTAAGTTTCTTTTGAACATCAACAAATCTACCCTTCGCTGCATCAAATGGGTCTAATAATTCCTTCTTAATTTTAGGGAACTGAGGACCATAAACGTGTTCAAAGTTACGAAATACATCCCTAGCTTGTCCGGTGAACCCGGCAATATCCTTTAACTGTGTTGGGTCTGTTAGCTTATCTATTCCTAAAGAATCAATTCCTTCCATCCTCATTTGTTCCTCTCGGTCAAATTTCATGAACGCATCTTTTGCTTCTTGCTGAGATGCTAGCGGTTGTGCTATAGTGTCCTCAAATGAAACTATTTTACTTTCTAGTTTCGGCTCTGGGGATATGGTGGCTTCACTCGGCTGGGATGGAGCGACTGGCGTCTCTTTCGTTTCTGTTTTGGTTGGGAGCGTTGCTTTGGCAGCTTCGCCAGTTTTTTGGCTGGAGATGGCTTGAGTAAGTCGTGGCTTTATTACATCCTCAACAACTTCAATTGTTTTGGGTCCTTTAGCTAGGGTCTCTTTGACTACTTGTTTTTGGGATCTATTCGCCTGATTCCAGATTTCTGTTAGTTGGGATATTGGGTTAAAGCCATTGTTTATTTTTAAATTCTCTGGATTAAAAATAGCGTAGGTTGTTTCATTCGGTTTTCCTACCTCTCTAAAATGAACAGCATCATACCCCTTTGATTTAACAAGTGAAACTATTTGCGGGTCATCAACTACGAAATATTGTAAATTAACTGGGATTTTAGTTCTTTTTATTCCATCCCATTTTTCAAGTCTACTAAAAATAAGATTCTTTATTTCTCTATCATTAACAATTCCATTTCTAATATCCAGCGGATTCTTAATATTTGCGTTCAATTCTAATATCTTGAACCCTTTATTATCTGCACGATTAGCTCCAAAGTATTTTGCCATTTCTTTATTCTCTGTCGTAAAAATAGCAAGATTATTTACTTTCTTATCCGTTCCCATAACTCCAGTCCTGCTACCAACGCCTAACTTAAATTCGGTAAATTCGTGCGGTGTTCCGTGAAATAATTTTTTAACTACGGAATTTTTAGAAAATTCAGATTGTTCTAAGTCAAAATTAGTCCTCAACTTTTCAGTAATCTTGATTTTTTCGGCTTCTGGTAATTCCTTTATGCTATTCACAAACTCATCTGCTGATTTATATTTCTTGGCTTCAGAGAGGAGAGATTCTTTAACTGGAGGAGCCTTCTCAGCTTTTGGAGCCTTGGCAGGTAAATTGGTTTCTGGTTTGCCTATGTCGCCGAAAAACTCACCACCATATCCAACTGGTTCAACTGGTTGAATCTGCATACCAAACTTAGGTTGTGGCTTGCCGATTATCTGTAGTCCAGGGAGTCGCTGTTCTGGGATGATTTGAGGAACGACCTCGGTTGGTTTGGCGCCGGCAAATTCACCTATCTTGGTAGGTTCTTTAGTAACAACTGGCATTTCTGTGACTCCGGTCTTTTCATAAGAACGTGACAAATTAAACAACGCCTTCTTCTCATCGTTGGTCAAAGAGGAGATAAACTTGTCACCTTTGGGAGTTGGTTTCGTACCGCGAAGTGAACCCAGGATTTCTTCAACTGGAACGTTGTCTGTTTTTATTTTAAATAGGATAGATTCAGGTAACTCACGCGCAGCAATACGCGCAGCCGGGAGTCCTTCTTTTGCTAAACTGCCAGCAAGCAAAGCATCAAAACCAACCGTTACGGCGGTTCTAAGTCCGGCAACAACAGGGGAGTCTCCGTTTCGTTTATTGTCTTCAAATATTTGTGCATACGAACCTATAACTTCAGGAGGGAATGACTTGGCATCTTTAAATCCAAATCCTTCTCCCGCCTGGGTCTGTTCGCCGGTCACGGTCATACCAATTCTGGAAAGCGGATTTACGGTCATGTTGAGTCCCAGGTTAGAGATGTCTTTCCCTAAGTCTTTAAATGAATAGTCTTTAGCTTTCTCGGTGTAAAATTCTTCACGTGCTTTAGTTTGTTCCGGAGTTTCGGTGAATCTTTTTCCCAAAATAGGAATAGTTTTCAACATAGGAGTCGTTATGTTCTCCTTTATCTCTTTAGGAATTAAACCAAAATCAGCTTGTGGTTTTACAAACTGCGGAACGTTAGCTCGTAATGTCTGATCAATCTGAGGCAGAGTTGGGATAGCAGGTTTAATAGGGGAAGGCGCTGCCTTCTTCTCTTGTAGCTTGGCTTCCGTCTCTCGCGCTGTTTTCTTGGCTTGCGCTGTCTTATAGGTTTGTTTAGCCAATGCTCCAAGTTGTCCGAATTTATCGGCTATGTCTTGGAAAAATGCCATTTGTTATTTGAAATTCTTCAATCCTGTCACCAAGGCCTGAATGTCCTCTTCGGTAACATCGGCGCCGCTACTCTTCGGAACTACTCCAAACATGCTCATGGTTTCAGCGCTCAAATAACCTGAATCTCTAGCCCACTTATCAAAGTCATCTTTCTTTGTAGACGGAATGCGGTCTCTCATCTGTCTAAATATTTCCGGGTCTACCTTGCCGTCGCTTCCTAGGTTCTGTTTGAATTTACCCACCGCTTCTTGTTTGGCGGCGTCATAGTTCTCATCAGTTATCTGAGTAGTAGTTTTTCCGCCTTGTGCGGCGTCTGCGTAGTTCTTAGCAGTTTGTGATTTCTCTAACTCGGTAGGGGTATGCGCCCTTAGAACATCTACCGTTCCGTCTTCATTGAATCTAACGATTTCACCATCCTTAGTTTCTTTGATTTGACCGTTTGCTTTGTATGGAGTTGGGTCTACATAACTCTCAAATTCAGGCTTGCCAGTTATCGGATTGTAAATACTACGAGTCATCTTTGTCCCGCCAGTTGCTTCATCTTTTGACGCCTGGAATTCGCTAGTAATAGGTCTTTTTTCTGCAGGCACAGCTTTATTCCACTCGTTTCTTAATTCAAATTCACTTTTGCCTGACTGCTCAACCAATTTAGCAAGCTCATCCGGAGTATTCTTTTTGAAATCATCAAAGGTTCTATTGGCTTCACTTGCGATAGCTGCAATATTTTGTATATCTTCTAAGGCGCCTTCGGCTGCATCTTTAAGCATAGCGGCTTGTTTCTCCTTGTTACTCTTCAATTGTTCGTCATACAACTTAGAAGAACGGTCATCTATCTTTCCGTAAATGGCGGC
>JAHFMX010000003.1 GCA_023267635.1 bacterium
AAAGTATACCACGCAGGGAATCTTTGAATCCTTGAAAAATCATTGACTTTGTGGTATAGTTGTCCTACTCAATAAAGATATGGCAATTACAAAAAACGCAAAGAAGGCAAATCGTGTAAGTATCAGAAAGCGTGTTGTTAATGACCGCCGACGACGTACGATGAAAGAAGCTGTGAAAGATGTTCGTAAGGATATCGTCGCAAAAGGAGGAAAGGCTGTTACGTCTTCTCTTTCTCTTGCATACAAGGCACTTGATAAGGCTGCAAAGAAAGGCATTATCAAGAAAGGAACAGCTGATCGCAAGAAAGCACGTCTAGCACGCGCAGTCGCTAAGATTGCTAAGTAATCTTGGTGCAACCGGATCTATCCGGTACATGCTCTCGTAGTTCAATGGATAGAATTCAAGTTTGCGGTACTTGCGATGCAGGTTCGATTCCTGCCGAGGGCACAACGAATAGAAAATAACCACCGATGAGGTGGTTATTTTCTATTCGTCGGTATCTACCCTCAACAGGAATCGAACCGAAGGTCCACATTTTTAATGAACGAAGGGAATGCTAAAAATGTAGGATCTCGACTGAAGGGAGAGGCGATTCCTGCCGACGCTATCTAGTTGAGATAGTATTGACAAACATCAATATTTATGCTACACTGTATATAGTGAGGCTGCTTCCTCATTTTGAAACTATCCAACATCTAGGCAGATGTGTTGGACCGGAGAACGTAATGTTTGAACCGTTATTTTTGCATCGTGAATCGTCAGGTGCCCCACTGCTCGATTGGGCAGAAGGCAAAGGGTTTAAGGCATTGGATGTGGAAGACGTCAAGTCTTTCATTCCTTGCAACAATCCCGCTGTCATTGTCTATAATGGAGGTCTCTCTATCTTGGATGATGTGCCTAACCGCACGCAGTTGATTCCACCCAAAGGGGTTGGTGTCGTACACCTGACAGGACGTTGGTCTCGAGGACAGAGGGGTCACGTGCATGGCCTGCCTCATCCAGTGGAGTTCTTGGAGTGGTTTCTCGAAGAGAAACTCAGCTTCTGGGATCCTGTGAAGGGTAACTTCCGGACTGGAAATGTACAGTACTTCAACGCCGTAGTCGTTGGCTGAAACCGCCGCCGACAAGCAGATTCCGCTGCTTGTCGGCGGTTTCTATTTATATACTCTTAATAACAAAAGCACCCCCTCGGGTGCTTTTTTTATTTTAATGCTTAGGTCCTTCATGATTATCTGAAAGCTTCTCTTTCAAATCGTCATAGGAATTTTTTACTTCTTCCCAACCTTCTTCAAATTCAGTCTTTACCTCTTCCCATTTGTCATCACCTTGATCTGCAAGTTCAGCTCTCCTTGCTTCAAGTTTGTCCCACTTGTTGCGTAGTTCCTGACGCTCTTCTCGATAGTTTTCACGAGTGTCGAGAATCATTTCATCGATATTCTTTCCTGTCTCAGCAAGCTTTGTTTCGAAATCTGTTTTTGTTGTCATAGAGTTATTTGTTTAGGGGCGTATAAAACGGCCACATGAGGCTCGCTCTATTGATGACGGCAGAAGAGAGGGGATTCTTACGAATTTATTGTACGTGTACGTAGTAGTCTGTGCTTCCGTAGAGTGTGTAGCCAGTAGCTGTTTTTTTGGCGTATACTTTTGCGCGAGACCCTACTTTATCTGCAATAGATCCAAAATCAGGAATTCCCGTTACTGTTCCAACAGTCATTTGTGACCAGCCGGTTGTTGTTACAATTTTCTTTCCATCTACTGTAATACTACATTCGCCGTCCGCGAAACACTCTAGAGAGTATGCCGTGATGGTTCCTTCAAATGTTTCTGCTCCGACTGAAGCAGGGGCAGCTGAAAGATCAGCGAGTGCTTTTCTAGTAAGTTGACCAACAAATCCTGTTGAATGCACACTGTGGGCACGCTGGAATTCGCGAACGGCTTGGAATGTTACTAGTCCAAAATATCCTGTTGCTGTGCCGCGCATGTGTCCGTTTTGAATGAGAGTCGTTTGGAGAGAAACAACTTGTGAACCACGACTTCCTATAAATAAGTTCTTCGTAATTACTGCTTGTGGTGGAGGGGTTACCGTTGTCTGTGTTTTGAATTCGACGCTCTGACTTTCAAATTCGTTTCCTGGACATGGTGTAGTAATACACATGATAGTATTGTCCGCTTTGTATGTAACGGTGTATGTTGTGTTCGGCTTAAGATCTTTTACTTCCACAGGTGTTTTACCAGCTTCTGTCTTTTTTGGAAGACAGGCGGCAGGGGTTGGGTATATCGCGATACACACAAGCTCTTTTTCTATGTATTCATAATACACACGTGATTTCTCTTCAGTTGTCATTCCAGCAAGCACTGAAGAAGAGAGTGAAAATGTAGCACTTGTTGAAGTTTCTCCAGAAACGGTTGGTCCGTTAAAGTAACGAGCAGTTTCTTTTGGTTCAAAGGCAAAAGCAACTGAAGATACAGCAAAGATTCCTAGACTAAATAAAATGGCGGTTTTTTTAAATAAGGTCATAGTGTTATGGGGTTATAGTAAGTATAACGGTTCAGTCGGGGGTTGTGTGACAAAGAAAAAAGCCGAAGCTATAAGCCTCGGCTTTTTTCTTTAGCGCACCTTTTTTGCGGAGGCAGAATGTGGTCGCGATTACGCTTGCCATTCTGCACTGCGCAAAATCTGGTCGTCCTTGCGGACTCGCGATTTTGCGGAGGAGGTGAGATTCGAACTCACGGTCCGGTTGCCCAGACTCCTGTTTTCAAGACAGGTGCAATCGACCACTCTGCCACTCCTCCAACTTTCGATTGTTGTACTACTCTATCATGGTTTACCTTTTTTTGAAATATCTACGCTATACTTACGGTATATGGAAAAGAAACTTTGGTTTAGGGCAAAAACATACGGATGGGGGTGGACACCAAGTTCATGGGAAGGGTGGCTAGTAATAGCTTTGTATCTCTTTTCTGTTTTTATCTATGCCAGATCAACAGTGGACAAAGCGTTAGATGGTGGTGGTTCTGGAGTGCCGATCTACTACCATCTCTTGATGGCAGGAGCTACAGTTTTACTTATTATAGTTTCTTACAAAAAAGGTGAGAAGCCAGGCTGGAGATGGGGAAAGAAAGAAAACTAGTTGGTATACTACAGAACATGAAATATTTAGGAATTGATTTTGGTACGAAGAAGGTTGGATTTGCACAATCAGATGATGAGGGACGTTTAGCGTTTCCTCTTATGATTTCGCCGAACGATGCACAACTCTTCAAGGACACGATGGAACTTATTCGTGAAATGAAGTTCGGAACAATTGTTATTGGTGAAAGTGTTGATCAGAAAGGAAAACCAAATCCTGTTGCAAAAGAAGCACGAGCCTTTGGGGCTAAATTGGAGTCCGCTGCTGACGTTATTATTGCGTATGAAAAAGAATGGTACTCAACAGTAGAGGCTCGAAAGCAACCAGGAAACGAAGGAACTAGGGAGGTAGATGATCAAGCTGCCGCTATTGTGCTTCAAAGATATCTTGATAAGGTTCATGGTCCAGTCATTTCAAGTGATGAAGAATTTGAAGAAGAGGATGATGAGGATGAGGCTAAAAGTGACAGAGGAAGTGATAACTGGTAAAGTGAACAATATGAATGAGTCAGAAGAAATAAAAAAAGAGGAAGTGATTCCTGAAAAGGTGTTTGCTACGATTGATGATTTTCTTAAAATAGAAATCCGATTGGGAACTGTTATGTCAGTAAACGTTGTTGAGGGTGCTGATAAATTGTATATATTACAAGTTGACCTTGGTGAGGAATCTCCACGACAGATACTTTCAGGTATTAGAGAGTTTGTGCAGCCAGAAGATTTATTAGGAAAGCAGTTTCCTTTTGTGACAAATCTAGCGCCGCGTATGTTGCGCGGACATGAGTCACAAGGAATGATTTTAGCTGGATCAACAGACGAAGCTTTTGCCCTCCTTAATCCAACAGTACCTCTTCCAAATGGAACAAAACTTCGTTAATACAACACTTCAGAAAGAGGTGAAGATGATAGACAGGTGGATTGCGTATGTTGCAACCAGGTCCTGGATAAAAACAGGGGTGTTTATTGTAGCTTTTCTTGAAACAACAATATCTCCGCTTTTACCAGAGCTTGTTGTTGCTGCCGTGCTTTCATACAGAAAAGATATTTCATGGAAACTCCTCAGTGCTATTTCAGCTCTAGGGTCTGCCGCAGGAGCAGCCCTTTTGTATGTTGTTGGAAAATATTTGTATAGCACCTACGAAGCTTGGTTCCAGAGCTTTTTTGATTCATCTCTCCTTGCAACCTACACGCAAACAATGTTTGAGCATAATACATTTATAAGCATGTTTCTTGCAGCGTTTACTCCGCTCCCAGATAGAATCTTTGCGTTCTTGTCTGGAGTATTTTCACTTTCTTTTGTTGTTGTGGTAACTGCTTTCTTTTTAGGTCGTTTAATTCGTGTAGGTATTGTTGCTTACTTTTCATATGAATATGGAGATGAAGCTCGTGAATATATTTTGAAGCATACAAAATTAGTAACGATAGGGCTCATTACACTCATCGCGCTCTATGTTGGGCTTAGATATTTGGGTATACTATAAGACATGAAACATCACGTGTGTATCTTTGATGACTATATTGTATTTGATGGGGAAACTATTCCTGTTGGAAAAATTCTTATCGAAGAAGAAATTACAAAAGCAATAAGTGAAGTGCTTGATAGTATTGTTCATAAAATTGGAAACGATGAAGTGGTGGTCTGCGGCACAGGGGATGCGCAAAGAATGCTAGGAAGAAAATTAGAAGATAGATTAGGTAGAGTGGTTATATACGAATAACAAAAGCGCCTTCCTGGGGCGCTTTTCGCAATGTGGTTTTAGAAATCGTGTGAGACGTTGGGGATGTCGGCAAGATGCGGAGGTTGCTCGTCACGCAAATTGTCATCATGGAAAATTGGTCTGCGGCGTTTTTTCACAGAGGGTTTTTGTTGGAGGGTTGGTTTTTGCGGTACACCAATTACTTCAGGATTGTCGATCACGTCGTTGCGCGCCTGAATCCATTCACGGCACATGATTTTTCTCCTCAGTTGGGTTTACGAACGGGAACACTTACCATTGAGTGTAGCGCTGGATATGAATATGTAAATACCGCTGTAAACGTTGTTGTGCCCTCGGCAGGAATCGAACCTGCAATAACGGCTTAGAAGTCCGCAGTTATATCCATTTAACTACAAGGGCATTTGGATTACCATATACTAGCAAAAAAAGATAAAATGTTGTAGTATTTACGTACTTGGGCGATTAGCTCAGTTGGCTACGAGTCTACGAGTATTGCAGCCAGCGCTAAAGCGCTGCGAAGTAATATAAAGAAAAACTTTGCGTCAGCTTGAGCAATATCAAAAAGTCGGGCGATTAGCTCAGTTGGTAGAGCAGCGCTTTTACACAGCGAAGGTCAGAGGTTCGAATCCTCTATTGCCCACAAATGCAAAAATGACACGCGGTTGCGTGTCATTTTTGTTAAACTATATTTATGAATCTCCCTATTGTCTACGAAGATAAGCACACGCTTGTGATTAATAAACCAGCGGGTATTATGGTGCATCCTGATGATAGGCAGGACGAAGAAACTATTGCAGATTGGATGGGGAAAACGTACCCAATGGATGGAGTGGGGGATAAGGGGCGGGAGGGAATCGTGCACCGGCTGGATCGAAATACAACAGGTGTACTTATTCTTGCGAAGAATAATATTTCTTTTACAACGCTTAAAAAGCAGTTCAAGGATCACACAACACGCAAAATCTATCGAGCGATTGTTGAAGGCAACATAAAACACGACACAGGGATGATTTCACTTCCAATTGCCCGTGCCAAATCAGACTTTAGAAAACGAACGATTGTCGACATGTTTTCAGGAGACGCACGAGGGGAGGAGCGTGAAGCCATTACACGGTATAAAGTCCTTAAGCGTTCAACTGCAGCAGATGGCAAACAATACTGCTATGTAGAGTGTTACCCCCTCACTGGGCGCACACACCAAATTAGAGCGCATTTTAGAGGTATTCGTCACCCAATTATTGGAGATGATTTATATGGGTCAAAGGCTGGAAGAGATGTTGCTCCTCGTTCAATGCTCCACGCGTATTCACTTACTATCAATATCCCAGGTGAATCTGAAGGATATATTGAAAAAACCTTCACCTGTGAAGTGCCACAAGACATGCAAGAGGTACTAGAAAAGCTCTTGCTTATATAGTTTTTTTGTGATATCATAGCCGAACATAAAACCACGTATGAAAACGACGATTAAATTAACACCAGTCGACATGGAAGCCCGTACAGCAATCGAATTTGCTTCAGGTGATGTCGTTCGAGTGTGGAATAAGATTAAAGAAGCAGACGGAAAGACTCGCCTCCAGGCTTTTGAAGGAATGGTACTTGCTCGTAAGCATGGAACTGAAATCGGTGCGACATTTACTGTTCGCCGTGTAGCTTCAGGAGTTGGTGTTGAACGTGTATTTCCACTCTTCTCAGTTATGATCGACAAGATTGAAGTGGTTCGTCACTCACACACACGTCGAAGTAAGCTCTACTACGTTCGTGACAAGGCGTTACGTGATGTACGTCGTAAGCTTAAGAAAGATGTCCGTGTTGTTAAAAAAGACGGTGTCACTACAGTAGAAACAGTAGTTGAAACTCCAGAAGAAGTAACAGCATAACAAAGAGCGACGCGAAAGCGTCGCTCTTTAGTTTTTAACCCTTTTATGTTAGTATTTCAATACTTCTAAAGAAGAGAGGTGTGCAACAACATAATATGCCCAGGTGGCGAAACTGGTAGACGCACTACCTTGAGGTGGTAGCGCTGGCAACGGCATGGAGGTTCAAGTCCTCTCCTGGGCACAAAATAAAAAATCGGCGTAAGCCGGTTTTTGTTTGCATAAGCTAAACATCAGAATCCTATTACCCTTCAAAAAACAGAGAAAATGTGTTAGAGTAAAACCCTCATTCCCAAAGGAATGTTGCAGATGGTGCCTATAGTGTAATGGTTAGCACGCGGGCTTGTGGAGCCCTCAGTTCGAGTTCGAATCTCGATAGGCACACCAATCTAAGAAAACCCCGAAAGGGGTTTTCTGCTTTTACTCTACCCTATCGGTAAACACTACCAATCGGTCAAGGTATGTTTTTTTCTCGGGGTCCCACGTTCCTTCACAGGTAATAAGATTAAGATGAGATTTGCCGTCAGTAGAAACAAAAACGGCTTTCGGATCTGCGTCCCAAGCGAAGCGTTGCAACTTTCTTACGACGAAAGTAAGAGTTGCGCCATTGCCATCCACAACCTGAACGGTATCTCCTATCCGGAGCGTGTGAAGATTGTCAAAGGCGGACGCTTCAAAGCGTTTCCATCCATAGTGCCCATTAATCACTGCGCTACCAATTTGGCCGGGGCGAACTCCGTACTTGAACCAAGCAACGTTAGCTATCTTTTGTGGCGTCTCCATCTCGCCCAGTGCATTTATGCCAACAGGCTCAACAGGGGCAGAAAGGTGCGTCTTCTCTATTCTTAAAATCACGGGGAGTTCCTTGGGATCAACAGGGTCAACTTCCTGCGGAACAAAAGGAGCTTTCACAGCCTTGCTCGTTAAGTTCTGCTTGTATGTGGAAACTGTGGCGTAAAGGAAGTCCATAGAAAAAATAAACAAAAAACCTAAGCTGACTATAAGTAAATCTTTTGTTAATATATTTTTCATACGCACAAGAAGGGGTGTAGCATAAAGAACTAAAACACCATCCCCTTAGTCTTCTTTATTGACGCACATTAATCGCTTTAACAAACTGCTTCCTGCTAGTGAAAGCAAGTGCAATAGAACCGATAAGGATGCCTATAGCTGTCCAGGAGCCCGCTTTATCAGACGGGGTGACGCCAGCATTTGGCAGAGAAGGGATTACTACAGTGGAAGTTGCTGCAACCACGATTGGAGTAGTAGAAGCTACTGGTGCGGTTGTGGTGCCGACGGTAACAGTAGCGCTTGCTGTGTCAGTTGTGGTGTAAAAGAAAGCGCGGCCTGTTGCAGTGACAATATTGGTTGTCGTTACGGCAAGGGTCGATGTACAGCTGTACTTCCAGATTTCTGTCCGATTCAAAATTGCATCATTGTTGGTATCTCCCGAAAGGTATATGACAGGGGAGCATTTATCGTCAGCAACAGTAACTGTGTTGATTGCTGTTGCTCCGATATTTGAAACGATGTAGTCATAGACTACGGTTCCAGGGCCAGCAGGTAAGAAAGTTGGAGTGGCATTTTTAACAACGTCAATGATTGGCATTACCCAAGGCATAGAATAGACACCTCCAATACCAGTATTTGAAACAGGAGGCACAGCACAGGTCGGTCCAGAAATTGTATTGTTAAGCATTGTTACATCACCTCCGATCGCTAGCGCTCTACCGTCTAAGGTTACGTTGGATCCAAAATGAATACCTGTCCCTGCGAGAATTGTTCCTGCAAACGAAGTACCATTGATGGTCGCCGCAGACCCGACGCGCCAAAACAAATCGCAAGCTCTAGCTCCATTAATAAAATTAATAGACCCCGAAGACACAAGGGTTGTTGTTGTTCTAAAGATATAAATACCTGGTCCGTCGAGGGTAAGCACACCACCTGATAATGTTCCAGCGCCTAAATCATAGACACCTGGGCCACGAGTTACCGCATCTAGCACTCCTCCGACAATAGGGGTACCTTCTATGGCTTGTCCAGGGATATTTGTTGTGTATGCGGCTAAAGCATCAGCCTGAACAGCTGGTAGTAGAATACCTTCACTTGGTGCGGACAAATTAGTGGCATATATTGTGCCTGCTACATTGGGAGTCGTTAATGCGGTAATATTAGCGCCAGAGCTGTTCATTCCTACGTCCCCAGATATAGTAGAAATTCCAGTGATTAATGTTTGTCCTAAAACTGAGAAGCTTGCGGATGCACCTAGTGGTGGCAACGTTGCTGCACTCACGGTAGTAAATCCCATAAATCCAAGGACACAGAAAGTGATTGTTCCAGCTATTATTTTATTTTTTTCATACTAAAGTTTTGTTAATTTGGCTAAAAGAAACGTGTTTCAAACCATGTAAACTTGTCTTCCTTGATGAGGAAGTCACAATATCTTCTTTGTGGTATCAATAGAGTCGAGAGTACGAGAGTGGTTGGTATTCAAATGTTGAATGTATATAAGTAGAGATAAATCTACGAAATGTAGGTCATTCAACGCCCTACAAGAATAGTATCCTTCTACCATAAAGACTTAGACACAATACTGATCCAAGGACTTTTACTTCACTAAAAGTTTTATCTGGTATAAGTTTCCCCTTGCTGTCTTTTGAAATGAAGTCACTTTCCACAAGTCGAGCAGATAGCTTAATTGCTGGATTTCTAGACTTGTAGGAAAAGATATTAGCCAATTCAGAGTAGGGGCATCCGTTTATGTTTTCTATAAAAAGAAAAGACTTTTTGGTGGCCTTTCATGATGATGCAAGTATGGTAAACGTACATCTGCCAATCATGACGTTAGTAAGTTATAATTTCTTACATGTGTGGAAGACACTCTGTAGATTTAACTCGCGCAGAGTTAGAAAACCTATACAGCGCTTTGTTTGAAGGTAAACGAATGTCATGATTCTTACTTAATTTAAAATTTGATAGCATATACATATGGCGTCAATACAAGATTACGAAGGATTTGAAATAAAGATAACACCAGAATATACAAACTGGTGAGCTTATCATTTTGAGTTTTTTTACAAAGGAAAACCCTTATTTAATCTTGATATATTCAAAACTAGCGAAGACGTAAAAGGAGATGGGTACAGTAGTTGGGCATTGCCTCCCATGCTCGAAAAAGCAATCGAATGCAGAACCTCTGGTGAAAGCTTTGGATGGAATGAGTGGGAAGATGAAGCGTCTATCTCTATTCAATATAATAAAATTAATAATGGTGATGGTTTCTTTATAGTTGGAGACAAATATAACACCCAATGACAACGAATGAAGGTTGTGAGGTTCCTCGATAGGCACACCAAGCAGTGAGAGCGGAAAATAGACCGAGACGGTTCGAATCCTGGGATGGACACCAAATACAAAAGCAGCCTGATGACTGCTTTTGTATTTTAATTTCCTTATTCCAACTTATCTGTAAATACCACAACACGCTCCAGATATGTTTTATTTTTTGCATCCCAAGTTCCTGCGCATGTGATGAGGTTAAGGTGCGACTTTCCGTCGGCAGCAATAAATATCTCTTTAGCATCTGCATTCCATGCATATGTCTTTACTTCACGCACTTTAAATGTAACCAGGGTTCCGCTAGCGGAAGTGACATGAATCAAGCTGTTGATTTGCACCTCCTCCAAACGATCAAAAGCAGAGGCTTTTTGATCTTTCCATCCATAGTGTCCAGCGATGACAGCATTTCCAGTTTCGCCTGGAGCGACACCCAAGCTAAACCATGCTACATTTTCTATGTCCTGTGGCACATCCATCTCTCCGCTTGCGTTTGTTCCAACAGATTCGATGGGGGCATCTATATGAAGACTAGGAATTTGCAACTGTACAGGTGTCTCAGAAGCCTTTTCAGGCAGCACTACGGGAGGAACAGTCAAATTAGGGAAAGTCGTATTTTGCCTATAGATAAGGAATAAGGAATACGCGGTCATCACAAGCCCCCCAATGAGGGAGGCAAGTAGTAATTTTGGTAAGAATGTTTTGAACATAAGGTAATTTGCAAAAAATCACCCGTTACGGGTGATTTTTTATTAAGCACCAAGAATTATAGAATTATCTTTTTTCTAGATGAGATAACGAGCAGTCCCGTCATCGATATAAAGACCGTAAGGAGAGACACGACAAGTAAAGTATTTTCACTTTGTGGTGCAATCCCAGTGTTTGGTAGTGTTGGGTAAGTAACGACTGGAACAATAACAACTGGCACTGGAACACTAATAGTAGATGTGGCGACAATAACTGGTACTGTTGTACTTGCGACAACAACAGGTACAGTTGTAGTTGCAACAACAACTGGTGGGGGTACAACGGCAGGAGCTCCACACATAGAAGGAGTAATTGTTGAGGTATCAGTTGTTACAGTTCCTCCAAAAGCTAGAGCACTACCTGACCATGTAGTATTTGCTCCGACAGTGATTCCGGCATTATCAATGATATTTCCGAAGAATGCTGTATTCGCACCGAGGGTAGATGCGCCGCTTGGAGTCCAAAAAACATCACAAGCATTTGCGCCGCTTGCTGAAATACTGGTTCCGGCTGCGGTTGTAAAGGCTCCAACTGGTCTAAAGATATAAGTACCGCTTCCACTTAGCGTGAGTGGGCCACTAACGCTCATTGCACCTGAACTACAATACACACCAGGAGCGTACGAAGCAATAGCACCATGCGTTGTATCCGTAGAAAGATCTATAGCGCCTGGAGCAAAGGTAAATGTACACGGTTGAACATTAAGAGCATTTAAAAGCACTCCTTGGTCTGTACCCGCAGAGGCATATGGAGCGCCAGAGCCATAATTTGCATGTGTTCCAGAAGGAGTAACGGCTGGACCTGTTGTAAACCCTACACTTCCATTTATTGTTGTGGGTGATGTATTTGTGTACGTACTAGAGAGTACCCCGTAACCAGAAACTGCTCCAAAAGACGGGGTAGTGGCCGCGAATGCTGCAGATGATGTTGTGAGTAAAAGAAAGAGGGACATCAGTGCCGTAGCTCTTTTTGTGGTGATTTTTATCATAGATAAATTGTAATTAAATTGGTTAAAGGAACATGGCATTGACCATTTTAAACTTGTCCCGATGAGCTTTCTTATTACAACATAATGATGCATGTCGTATTATCGAGAGGGTCGAGATTACGAAAATATTTGCGGTACCAGTAGATAGTGCAAATATTTTGAACATGGTAAGCGGAGGAGCTTCCGCGAGAAATGCGAGGTATTCAACGCCAGGCAAAAGTATAATTATAGTACTACACAGTATAAAGACAGTCAATAGCTTTTTCGTGGTTATATAACTCTATAAACTGCCAACCTTGTACGTTTTACATGTCTCATACTTAAATAGTAGTTCTAGTTTTATTTACTACAGTACACCAATCAATAAATACTAAAAATCTCCTCATCAAAGAGGGGATTTTTAGTCACAACTTGGTTCTACGGCTCTGTACTTAGTTTCAATAAATCTGCAAATATTATATATGTTTATAATTTATGGTATACACAACATATGAACAACAATAAAACACTTCCTATTATTTTAGTAACCATATTGGCTACTGGTTTATTAATGTATATCTTTAACCTTAAGAATGAAACAGAGTTAGTCTCTAATTCTACAGCCTCAAGCACTTCTAGTGCTGTATATAATAATGCAGATTATGGATTCAGGTTTACCCTACCCGATACTTGGAAAGGCTTTACTGTTATTAATAATATTTGGGAGGGAAACCCGCTAACAGCTACCGCCACCAAACAAACAGGTGCTAAACTTTTAATCAGAAATCCAAAATGGACTACAGAGCTTCCATATCAAGACATTCCTGTCCTGGTCTTTACTTTAGTGCAGTGGAACTCATATCTTAGTGGAAATTTTAGTATATCAGCTGCCCCCATTGCTGCGGCTGAGTTAGGAAGAAACAACATGTATGTATTTGCGCTACCTCCTCGTTGGAATTTTGATTACAGTGAAGGATATTTAGAAGCTGAGAATATTGTAAAATCAAATCCACTCAAGACGTTCAATAAATATTGCTAGTTGTTTGAATATAGTATTGAGAGAACTAAAGTAAAGTAACTTCAATTCGAGTTCTAATCATTTCCTCCACAGTACACCAAAAGTAAAATAAAAAAAAGAAAGAAGGAGCTGGTATACTTATTGTATTACTTGCTAAACATCGTTGTATGTACACTTATCTAATCTTTGAAATATTTGCATGGGCGGCAGGGGTGATTGCTTTCATTGTTTTTCTCGAGCATTTAATACAAAGAAAATCAGTGCGCATATTCTTAAAACGCAAATGGGCGTGGATACCGCTTGCTGTTATGCTCATTTCAATTCTTATTGGAGTGTTTTCTAATAAAACATATGCACCTGGATTTGCAATGCCATTATTTATGCACTCAATGGCACCAGGCAAAGTACCTCCAACATTACCTTTTGTAAATGTATTTAATTTTTTTAGAAACGAAACTCGTTTTGATCGAGTTGCGGATATAGGGAGAGATCCTAATGATGTTCCGTCAGCCATTACACGCACATCTCCAACAGAGGTTAAGATAGATGTTCATGTAAAGGAAGTTATTAGTGAAGTAGCTCCAGGGATTTATTTTAATTACTGGACATTTGATGGAACTGTTCCTGGTCCGATGTATAGGGTGCGAGAAGGAGATACCGTTATTTTATCTATAACAAATGACATATCTAGTCTTCATCATCATAATATAGACCTTCATGCTGTAACAGGACAAGGAGGAGGAGCATCTCTTACAAACGTTATGCCAGGAGAAACTAAAACCATTAAATGGAAAGCGATAAACCAAGGACTTTTCATATATCATTGTGCGATGCCAAATGTGAGTACACATAATTCACACGGACAGTATGGACTGATTCTGGTAGAACCAAAAGAAGGACTACCAAAAGTAGATAAAGAATTTTATATTGTGCAGGGAGAACTTTATACTATGGGGCAACTCGGAAAGAAAGGGCTTACAGTTTTTGATTCCAAGGCACTTCTAGACGGTTTACCGAACTATGTAACTTTTAATGGAAAGATTGAAAATACCCCTCGCATGCAAGCAAAGGTTGGTGATAAGATTCGTATGTATGTTGGTAACGGTGGAGTAAATCTTATCTCCTCGTTTCATGTTATCGGAGAAATTTTTGACACTGTGTATCCAGAAGGTGGAATGGGCGAGGGGTCAAGCATGCTGAAAAATGTTCA
Source organism: bacterium (assembly GCA_023267635.1). GTDB lineage: Bacteria > Patescibacteriota > Minisyncoccia > Phycocordibacterales > UBA5272 > UBA11704. The sequence goes on from JAHFMX010000003.1 coordinate 14,002, forward strand.
AACAACTGCGGTGTTGCCTGGAGGTTCAACAATTGTAGAGTTTACGGTTGATGTACCAGGAAAGTTTCTTCTTGTAGACCACGCTCTTTCTCGAATGAATAAGGGAGCGTGGGCTGTGCTTGAAGTGACAGGGGACGAAAATCCAAGCCTATATTCTCAAGTACCAAATGAGTATAAAATAAATTCAACCTCTACAGCGTCTTCACGGCAAGAAATAATAAATGAAAAAACGGAGTATGGTGTTATGCAAAACATGGAGGGGCACTAGTTTTTATCGAAGTCCAGCACAATCTATGCTAAAAAGAATGAACTGGTATACTGCCTAGCAACATGGAAGACCTGTTAACTCCACCTTTAGAATCTATCTACTATGAAGACGATAGGGTATACGTTTGTCTTGCTTCATTTCCTATAACACAAGGACATTCCGTGGTTGTCTGGAAAGAGAGAAGAGAAGATATTCAAACATTAAAAAGAGAAGAGTATGAATACCTAATGGATGTAGTTGAAATGTCTCGGAAAGCTTTGCGTGAATTGTATGGCTTAGAAAAGGTCTATCTTTTGTACCTTGATGAAATAAAACATGTGCATTGGCATCTTGTTCCTCGTTACAATGAAGAGGGGTTTAATGTGTTGAATCATGCGCCAGAACAGATAACTGATTTTTCAGATGTGCTAAAACTAAAAAGTGTTTTTTACACAGAAAAGTTTTAGCCCTGTAGTGGTATGCATGAGACGAAAGCGCTCTTTTTAGAGCGCTTTCGTCTTTCGATATTTTACTTGCATTTCATATTAGTATTTGCTAATATGTAAAGATGCTAAAAAGCACAAAGAAACAAGAGAATTTGCTAAAAGTTTTTGGGAACTATGAGCGATTAACTTTGCTGTGTTGTCTTGCGAAACCACACTCTGTTACAGAGCTTCTTCAGAAGTGTACTCTTTCTCAGTCAGCTCTTTCTCAGCATTTGAAGGTTCTGAAAGAGGCGAATCTTGTGACTTGTCTACGAGAGGGGAAAAGTCAGATCTATAGTGTTTCTGATACGAAGATGTTGAAAGTGGCGCAATTACTTTTGGAGCATTAATTTAAACAATAAACATATACACTACGACATGAAACATATTAGCACTACATCGTTTAAGGAGGTTCTGGATACTGAGAAAAATAATTCTACGGTCGATTTTATTAATGTCTGCACCACAGTAGAGTACAAGGAAAAACACATTGAAGGGGTTCGTAGTGTTCCGTTTGATGAAATAGAAAGTCACCTTGGTGAATTCAAGGGGAAGAAAACAATTTATATTCATTGTCGTTCTGGTAACAGAAGTCAGAAAGCAATTAAGATCCTCGAAGACCTTGGGGTAGAGGCGGAACTCGTAAGCGTGGAAGGTGGACTGCTGTCGTGGGATGCAGCTGGTTTCCAAACACTATCGCTTACAAAAAAATTACCACTCATGCGTCAGGTAATGCTTGCAGCAGGGACGCTTGTCCTTCTCGGTTATGTTCTTTCGGTTACCGTGCATTCAGCATTCATTTTCCTATCAGTTTTTGTGGGAGCAGGACTTGCTGTGTCTGGTCTCACTGGCTGGTGTGGGATGGCCCTCATCTTGTTGAAGATGCCATGGAATAAATAATTTTTTCTACTATGAACTACGAAACCTTACGTACCCATCACCCGCTTGTTGCAAGTTTTTTTGATGAAGCAACCAACACTATTACCTATGTCGTTACAGACCCTTCTACTAAGAAGTGCGCGGTTATTGATAGTGTTCTTGATTATGAGCCACATGGAGCTACTATTTCATACGAAAGCGCCGAAAAAGTGCTTGCGTATGTTAGAGAGAATAATTTTTCAGTCGAATGGATATTAGAAACTCATGTGCATGCAGATCATCTCTCTGCTGCAAAATATATTAAAGAAAAAGTCGGAGGGAAGATAGCGATAAGCAAAGCAGTTATTGGTATCCAAGAAGTTTTCGGTAAAGCTTTCTTGATTGATGAAATGGTCTTTAAAGGCGGCATCCATTTCGATGTACTTTTTGAGACCGACGAGGTCTTTGTTGTCGGGTCTATCCCTGCCATAGCGCTGTATGTTCCTGGACACACCAAAGCAGACATTGCCTATGTGATTGGGGACTCTGTATTTGTGGGGGATACTCTTTTTATGCCTGATTATGGCTCTGCTCGATGTGACTTTCCTGGAGGAAGTGCAGAGAAGCTATATGCTTCAGTTCAAAAGTTGTATACCCTTCCAGACACCATGAAGATGTTCATGTGTCACGACTATCTTCCTGAAGGAAGAAAGGATTATGTTTGGGAAACTACTATTGCTGAACAAAAGGCAAAGAATATTCATCTTTCAACATTAGTTACGAAAGAAGACTTTGTCAGTATGAGAAACGCCCGAGACTCCAAGCTTGGGATGCCTCGCCTCATCATTCCGTCTATCCAAGCCAACATACGGGGAGGTGAGTTGCCGCACATGAGTAACGGAGATGTTGTTCTTGTCGTGCCAGTCAATTCAATTTTCTCCAAGAAGCAGTCTTCAAAAAGTACGTAAGAAGATTTTATTTATTAGATATATATTACCACTATGAGCATACTACAAAACATATTCAAAAAAACAGAAGAGAGGGATTTACAAGAACTTATTACAGAGGGGGCTATTATTATTGATGTGCGCAGCCCTGCAGAATTTGCGGGGGGACATATTGCAGGTGCGGTTAATGTGCCCCTAGAAACTCTTCCTGCTGCACTTGAAAAAGTTACAGGAAAAGATGCAGACATTATTACATGCTGTATGTCGGGCGGGAGAAGTGCTATGGCAAAGACAGTGTTGCATACGGCAGGGTATCAGAATGTCTACAACGGAGGCGGATGGCAAACACTTCAAAGTAAGTTGCAATAAATATGAAAAAGAAAAACAATATTTTCACGATGGTGGGGGTAGTAGGGGTGGCCATACTTATTCTGGTGGTGCTATTTCTTCCGAAGAGCACTACAAAGCTTACCGCTGTAGATTTTATAGAAAAATATAACAGTACTTCCAATGCGCTATTAATAGACGTACGAACCCCGAGTGAATTTCTGGCGGGACACATAGACAAAGCTATTAATATTGATTTTCAAGATCAATCTTTCGTATCAGAAATTAAAAAACTAGATCCTGCTAGGTCGTACTTTGTGTACTGTCAATCAGGAAATAGATCGGCACAGGCTATTTCAGTTATGAAAGCAAATGGTATACAGACTATCTACGAGCTACAAGGGGGTGTTGTTTCTAATAAATCTGCACTAACACTTGTGACAACTCAGAATGTTCCAGAGTATATAGTAGATGCAAATGACATGGTTAATGGTCAAGCTCTTATTGAAGGAATCAAAACATCTGGGCTTACAGAAAAAGAGAAGCTTGGTCTTATCCAGATGCGTGAAGAAGAGAAACTAGCTCGGGATGTATACACGACGCTAGGAGCTCTGTGGGGAGTGAAAATATTTTCAAATATAGCAAGCTCTGAACAGACACACGCCGATGCAATGAAGGTGCTCCTTACTCAATATGCAATCAGTGACCCTGTAACAGATGATACTGTGGGAGTGTTTCATTCAGAAGCTATGCAAGAACTCTATGATACGTTTATTGCTTCAGGAAAGGCATCCCTCGCTCAAGCTCTTGTTGTTGGGGCGACCATTGAAGATCTTGATATTTACGATTTGGAACAACTTAAAAATGAAACCTCTAAGGAAGATATTTTGATTACGTATAACGTTTTACAAAAAGGTTCTCGTAATCACCTGCGTGCTTTCGTGAGAAATCTGCAAGCGCAAGGCGCTGTATATACTCCGCAGTACATTAGCCAAAAAGAGTATACTTCGATTATTGGTACACCCCAAGAACGAGGAAGATAGGAGTTTGGGAGTGTGTTTAGGGCGCTTCCTGCGAGTTATCTTTAATATAAAAATATTACTTTTTACGTAGATATTCTCTACCCAGAAGCTCCGTAGCGTAAATGGTATACTTTTTTGATGAACGAACCTATTTGCTTCTACGAACATGAGTATTACATGTTTTCAAACTTTTCCTCGTTTATGCTGGAGCGGAATGGGGTGGACTGGATGACATCAGAGCATGCATATCACGCAGAGCGTTTTCTAGATGAAACCATGAAAAAAACTATTGCAGGTATGCGCTCAGCACATGACGCGTTTACCTATGCTCAAGTGAACAAGTCGCTTCAGCGGCCTGATTGGAATGAAATAAAACTTAGTGTTATGAAAGAAATTCTTCACGCAAAAGTTGCTCAACATCCGTACGTGCTAAAGAATTTACTTGAGTCCGGAGACAGAGAGCTTATTGAAGATTCTTGGCAAGATGATTTTTGGGGCTGGGGCCCACATAAAGATGGGCAGAATCATCTTGGAAAATTATGGATGGAAGTACGAAAGGAGGTGAGAAAGGGTAACGAACTCTAAGTGATATACTTGTAGTATGAAAAACTCTAACCTTATGCACGTGCATATGGATCAATACCCAAAACTGGTAAAAGAAGGCGTTTTCATTTTGGACAATGAAGTGTGGAGTACACAGAAGAGAATCGCACGTATTTACGGAAGAAGTATTCCAACTGTTAATGATCATCTAAAAAAAATCTATCGAGAGAAAGAGCTTACTAAATCTTTGAGTGAGCGTGAGCTTATGGTTACTCAAGCTGAAGGAAAGAAAAAGGTTTCAAGAAAAATCTTTGTATATAATCCTGACGTAGTGATTGCGCTCGGATTTCGCGTCAAAGGGGAATGGGGAAAAGAATTTCGTATATGGGCGAGAGAGATTGTTCGAGGAAGTTTCGATCCCAAAGATCAGATAAAACATCTTTTAAAGTAGGCTTACTCTAAGCTGCGTACTGCATGTTGAATAAGATAGTCTTTTGAGATGTGTATTTTTTTGCTTGGATTAAAAATAGAAAGTGGATCCCACGCTTCTTTTACTTTTTTGAATATCTCTCTTGTTGCTTCGTTGTATACATGTGAAAGGGCTGCGGTTCTCTCAAGTCCATCACCACCAACCGCGCTTATTCCACCTTTCCATGTTTCAACAATATGAAAAAGATTTTCACGGTATGATTGTAATTCTTTTTCATAGGCGGTGCTTTGAGAATCAAATGCAGTAGTTATGGCAATATGTCCGCTTCCTACAAATCCTGTAAGCGTAAAAAGTTTTCCTGTTAACCCCATGTGTGCTGTAAGGGCTTGTGCGCACTCATTGTATGAGCGCATAGGAACAATGATTCCGTTTCCTGCGGTGGCAATCATGTGGAGACCTTTTGAATAGGTATGAAAAAGTGAAGTGAGAAAAGAATTGCTCATGATTTTTGAAGCTGTTCGTTCATCGAGTAGTTCAACCTCTTCTTTGCCAAGAAGGGCGCTTGAAAGAGTTTTTATTTCTTTAGTAAGAAGAGGGAGGTCATCTCCTTGGAGAGAGATGACAAGAGTAAACGGGGAGCGAGGAAGTGTTTTTTGTAAGAGTCCTGTGTGGAAGGTGTCAGTAAGAGTTCTGAATGTTTCGTCAAATATAAAGAGACGATGTGCGCGGTGATGTTTTGCAATGTCAACGTAGGTTTCTATTTTTGTAAAGTCAGACACAGGGAGAAGAAGGGTGAGCGTGTGTTTCTTTTTTTGCACTACACGAAACGTAACGGAAGTAATGACTGCGAGCGTTCCTTCTGAGCCAACAAGGTTATCAATAAGTTGGCGAGGTCCGATGGACACGTTCCACAGTGAATATCCTGTAGCGTCATCACTACATTCTCGCCGAGCTGCACGAAGTGTCGGTCCAGAAGCTGAAAGAAGAGGGAAGACAGATTGGTAAATACCTAAGAGTCTACCACTTGGGCTAATGCCATCTTTCAAATGATGTTCTTCGCCAGTATCAACAACAATCGTAACTCCTTCAATCCATTCACGAATAGTTCCTGCGTAAAAGGTGCTTGCGGTGGCACTCTTTGTTGCAACCAATCCGCCGACTGTTGCATCCCCATGCTCATCTTGAAGTACAGGTATTTCCATATTCCATGAAGCAAGTTTTTCTTTAAGGTCATCAATTCGGACGCCAGCATCCACTATCACTGTATGCTCCATCGCATTCATTGTTCGGGTATGAGAAAAATATCTCGTCAAATCAAGAAGTATTCCTTCACTTAAGGCACCTCCACTTGCTGATGTTTGTCCACCAGAAACAGTGAGGGGGATTTGATACTCACGAGCAAAAGCAATCGCATGCTTAATATCTCCAGTTGTTTTTGGGTAGAGAATTGCTTGAGGGCGCACGCTGTACGGTGATCCATCAGTGCTATGTGCTTTTATTGCAAGATGTGAACAATCAACATCTCCCAGAATTATTTTTGAAAGGTCTGCAAAAAGAGGTGGGACAGTGGCACCTTCATGTTTAGATACCGTTAACATAGATGCTTCTGCCGTTATGGTATACGAGGTACACAAGTGCAGTCACAAAAAGAATTACAAAGAAAAAGAAAAGCATTTTATGTAAAAAAGAATGAGTAGGGGCGCTCGGTTGCTGTGCAGCTATTTCAGGTTGAGAAGGAGTAAATTGTTCGTTCATAGATATCTACAGTATAGCCTACAGACGGCCTCAATCTTCACTCCTACTGTCCACAGTAAATGTACTTTAAAAGAGCTATACTGAATGTATACACGCATTACATTAACTCTATTTATACAATGAAATTTTTAGCTTCTTTTTTAACACGACTTTACCAGTATGCAACCGTTTTTCTTATTGTAGGGTCACCACTCTTCTTTATTCCAGGAACTGGATTTGCTCCTGAGATTACTTATTACATCACCATGATGATGGTGGTGTCCGTTGCACTCATTTCATATGTTGTATCAGCAGTTTTAAAGCGTCAGTGGCACAGTGTGTCTCGACTTGAGTTTATTTCTTACTTTGCCTTCTCTCTTTCGGTCATCTTTTCTGTGGTATTTGCGCGTGACCAACGAAGTGCGCTCTTCGGGGACGCTTTTAATCCTTTGGCAGGAGTTTCCCTCTTAGCGCTTCCTGTTATTGTGTATCTCGTTCGAACACTTCCTGACACGCTTCGTTTACGAATGAAATATATTCTTGCAATCATTTTAGGGGTTTCCGCGCTCATTCTCATGATGGGAAGAATGTTTAATGGAACATTTATGGATACATTTGAGAACGCTTTCTCAGGTTTTTCAAACTCAGTTTCATTTAGTGCATATGTAGGAATCTTTGTGCTCGGGGCCTTCTTCTTTTCAAAGAAAGCAAAAATTAAAAATCGCTATAAGCTTATAATTATAACAACAGCAATGGTGTTTCTTGCATGGATCGTTAGTATTGCATCAGCTGATGCTGTGCGCCCTAACTTTTCAAGTTCATTTGTTGTTGCAAAAAGTGTGTTGTTCCAAGACGGAGTGTTTGGAATTGGGGCAGGGGACTACACGCGTGCATGGCAACTCTATCGCCCAATGAACGTTATTGCTTCCCCATACTTTGGCTACGAATTCAATCAAGGGTTTAGTACGGTAACCACATTACTCACAACAGTTGGTATTGTGGGGCTTCTCAGCTTCCTCACGTTAACGCTTTCTGCGCTGTTCAGTACTTTTGTAAGTTATCTTAGAACAAGAGAAACAGAGGATCATTTTATTACAGGATTTCTTGCACTGGTTCTTCTGTATATGGCGATTGTTTCTTGGGTGCTCCCACTATCATTTGCAATGCTGGTTGTTTGGATGGTTGTTGCTGGACTCGGCTTAGCTAAGGCTCAATTATCTGAGTATCATCCAAGCAAGCGTCTCGCTTTTCTATTTATCCCACTCGTGCTTTTGTTTGTGGTGAATCTTGTGATCATTGCACAAAAAGCACAAGCTTTTTCAGCGTTTAGTAAGGCCCAAACATTGTTTACTACAAAAGGTCCAATCAATGAAGTTGGAATACTTCTTGCGGGGGCAACAGCAAAGTATCAGTATGATGGATTCCATAGAGCGCTAGTTGAGTACTATATTGCTGGAGAACGCGTTCTTGTTTCTAACGCAACAGAAGATCAGGCGGCATTTCAAACACAATACCTAGAGAAAGCACAAGCTGCATTAAATGCAGGACTAGATGCAGTAAAAGTAAATGGTAATAACTATCAGAACTATGTTTCACTCGGTAGAGCATATGAACTGACAATTCCTTTTGAAAAAGAGGAAGGATATAATCGTGCGAAGAAATCATACGAAGAAGCTGTTAAGTTGTATCCAAATAATCCATATCTCTATGTGATGTTGGCGCGGCTTGAGGCATCTGCTGGAACAAAAGAAGGTGTTCGTGTTCAATTAGGTGAAGCTTTAAAGAAGAAGCAAAATTTTGCAGATGCGCTGTACTTGATGAGCCAACTCGAAGCATCTGAAGATAAGGTTGATGAAGCTCTTGCGTACGCACTTGAGGCAGTAAAGAATGCTCCACAAGATCCATTGGTATATACACAAGCAGGTCTTTTGTATTACGGTAAAAAAGATTATCAGAATGCAGTAACGGCGCTTAATACAGCTCTTGAAAAAGATCCAAATAATGCAAACGTTGCATATTTTCTCGCTCTATCTCTTCGAGATGGGGGACGTGGTGATTTAGCAAAACCAATCGCCGAAGAACTTCTAAGAAGAAATGCAGACAATGCAGACCTTCAAGCGCTTGTTACATCTTTGTCACCTCAAGTAGAACCTACGCCTAAAAAATAATGACCTTACATGAGATAGAACAAACATTAGACACACTCCGCACTCGTCATCCAGGGCTTGATGAAGGCATGCTCGTTACTCTCTTACGCTCTGGAGGGTGGGAGGAAAAACAAGTAGAAGAAGCAAGAGTGTTATTTAAAACTGGAAGCTTAGAAGAGGGGGTTGTGGAAGAGTATATATCGTTGCCTATGGTAGAAACTGAAGCGGTCTTGCCGCCTATGGTCGACGATAAACACTTGTTACTTGCTCACAACGACGATGAAGCTGTTGAAGAGCACGGAGTACACGAAGGATCAGAGGAGAAGCCAACTGAAGCGGTGCCTGTTGTAGTTCCTGTTGTTGAACAACAGTCTCTTGTTTCGCCTGCACTAGTTCATAGCTCTGAAACAAGAGACGGTTTGCCACATAACTTACCATTGCGTCCGTTTGAAACATCTGAACATATTTGGCCGCTATCCAGATACAAGGATGTGTTTTATGGAAATGTGGCAGAAGAAACTCACACGGAAACATCTCAGCCAGAAATAAAAGTAACACCTAAGGCAGAAGAAAGAGTTGCGTATACTCCTCCAACAAAATTTCAGCCTTTCATTCCAACTCAAACACCAGCCCCACAACCTTCATCTGGAGATGAGAAGTTGGTGATAATGGCTTGTATTATGTTACTCGTTATCCTCCTCTTGTTGGGGTATATGTACAGCAACGGACGCCTTTAGGGCAGAAGTTGCTTCACCTACTTTGTCGCGACGTCACTTTTCTTAGTCAAAGTACTATCCGTACATTTTCTTCAAAAAGTTAGTCGCTTCGCGTATCTAAAGCAAATTCTGCCCTAAAGGTAGAAGGGCGGTTCGTGTACCGTGCTGCGCACCGCGGAGTGTACTCACGGCGTGGTGTCACACATTTTCTTTTCAACTGTTATAGGGGTTACTGGCAATTAAATTTAATTAATAATATATATCGTTATGGAATCATTTGATTACAAAAAGTACACGTGGGTTGCGGGGATGTTTGCTCTTATTGGAATCTTTTTTGGAAGTGTAGCGCTTGGTGCATCAGAGTGGAAATCTGTTGATCATCCAAATGGGCAAGTAGGAACTATTACGGTAACAGGGGAAGCTGAAGTAACAGCGCTTCCTGATATTGCTACCGTAGTTATTACTATCCGTGAATCTGCAAAGACAGTTCCAGATGCTCAGAAACTTGCTGAGGCAAAAGTTGCTGCAGCAATAACCGCTCTTTCAGGTCTCGGGGTTGAAGAGAAGGATCAGAAGACACTTTCGTATGTAGTAAATCCAAAGTATGAAAACGTGGCAGTTGCCTCACCGATTTATTCTGGTATGGTTACCAATCAGAAAATTGTTGGATACGAAGTTTCTCAAATGGTAGAAATCAAGATTCGTAATATCGAACAGGCAGGTGAAATCGTTGGAGCTCTTGGTGGAGTCAACATAACTGAAATTTCAGGCCCTTCATTTACTGTAGAAGATATGGATAAAGCTCAAGCTGAGGCAAAGGAAATGGCTATAGCAGAAGCTCGAGAGAAAGCAAAAGCTACAGCTAAGGCTCTCCATGCTGACCTTGGTGAAGTAATGCAGTTCTCAGAAGATGCAGGTGGATACTATCCAATGTACTACGCCCGAGATGCTGTTATGAATCAGTCAAAGGGTTCTGGTGTTCCAGAAGTTTCTCTTCCTGTGGGCGAAAATGTTATTAAGTCACGCGTGACTATTACTTACAGCCTCAACTAATAAAGAGGGGATACGTAAAGAGAAAAACCACTGCTAAGCAGTGGTTTTTCTCTTTACGGAGCAAGAACTCCTTCATTGACAACAGTGATAGCATCTAGTATAATTGAAATACAGATACACCCACGGGGGTGTTTTTTAGAATAAGACTATTACACTAATCAAAACTCTATGAATCTTTTCAATTATTTCAAAGAAACAAAGGCTGAGCTTAAGGAAGTAACATTCCCATCTCTTTCACAGACAATCGTATACACGGTTGCCGTAGTTACACTCTCTATCCTTGTTGCAGCACTTCTCGGAGCAGTTGACCTCGGACTTAAGGAAGGTCTTATCAAACTCCTCGCTCGATAATTATTACTTTATATTTTTTAACCTATGGCTAAACAAGAATTCACAGGAGAGCGTCACTGGTACGCAATCCACACATACAGTGGTTATGAAAACGCAGTTCAGCGTAACTTGAAGCAGCGTATTGAGTCTCTAGGAATGGAGAACAAGATTTTTGCTATTGTTGTTCCACTTGAAAAGAAAATCAAAGTGAAGGGAACAAAGCGTGTTGAGGTGGAAGAAAAAATCTACCCAGGATACGTTCTTGTGGACATGATTGTGGATGATAACAGTTGGTACGTTGTTCGTAACACTCCTCGTGTAACAGGATTCGTTGGAGCAGGAACTACACCTGTGCCACTTAGTCAGCAGGAAATTGATTTCCTCTTCAGCCGTATGAATACAGGTGAAGTGGTTCACGAAATCAGTATGGAAGTAGGGGAACTTGTTTCAATTACTGACGGACCTTTCAAGGATTTTGAAGGAAAGGTGTCAGAAGTGGACAAGGCTCGTGGAAAGCTTAAGGTACTTGTAAATATGTTCGGGCGCGAGACGCCAGTTGAACTAGACTTCCTCCAGGTTAAAAAAATATAATTTACTTCATCTGCTTCGTTGCAGGAGATTTTTCTTCCCGCGCCGTACGTCAAAGTACGCCTTGGTCATAAAAATCTCCTGCGTCTTGCACCTAAAGCAAATTCTATATTTTTAAGGGAAAATTGAGGGTTGTCAAAACCTGAAAAACCTGATAGAATAAGCAAACTTTTCAAATCACAATACTATGGCAAAGAAAATTACAAAATACGTAAAGGTGCAAATCGAAGCAGGTAAAGCTACTCCTGCTCCTCCACTTGGTCCTGCCCTTGGACAGGCTGGTGTTCAGATTGGAGATTTCGTTAACAAGTTTAACGCTGCAACTCAAGGACAGCAGGGGCGTATGTCAGTAAAGATTTATGTGTACGAAGATCGAACATACGATTTCGTTATCAAGACTCCTACTGCTACATCTCTCGTTATGAAGGCAGCAAACGTTGCTAAAGGAAACTCTAAAGGTAACGCTGGAACAATCTCTCCTGAGAAAGTTCGCGAAATTGCTGAAATTAAGTTGAAAGACTTAACTGCTCACACTGTAGAACAGGCAATGAAGATTATCGAAGGAACAGCTCGTTCAATCGGTATCAAAGTAAAGTAATTTACACCATAAAAACAAAAAGCCGCAATATTGCGGCTTTTTGTTTTGGGGCGTAGGCTATATGCCAGGTCCCGAAAGGGAATTGGTAATTGTTAGTTTTTATGAGAGGAAACTCCATGGCTACAGAAAATACAGTGCCACTTCTATGGATCCCAGGTACGAGCAGTCGTGCTTTAGATAAAATGCTTAAGCACAAGATTGATCCTCAGTATCTGCGGCCATCTCGTTTGGATATTGAAGCTCAAAAAGCGATTATTATTTCCAAACGTTGCACATGTCTTTTTTATGAAGTCGGTGCAACAATTTTCCATGTGCATGAAAAAAATTTCTACCATCTTTCAGATGGCTATAACGGCGCCGCAAAAGGCGATGTTGACCCACGAATTGCTGGCTGTGCCCGCATCGTTGGGGGTGAGCTCAAAGAAGGTGGCGGTCTTTGTCGGGGTTCACATGCAGAATTAAATGCAATCGGGAATTGCACAACTGACACTTCTCTCTATCAAGATGTGAGAATGATGGTAACTCTTCATCCTTGCAATGTTTGCGCCAAACAAATTGTGAATCGAGGCATACGCACGATTTACTATGTTTGGGAATATGGACGAGATGAAGAGGCTGTTAATTACTTTAAAAGGATGGGTGTTACTGTTGAAAAGTACACATCATCATTTCTTGAAAACTGGATCAAGGTTAACAACTATGATCCCGATGGTTTGAAGCACGGATCTTGTTAATCATTTGGTTTCAAGTTCCAAAAACCTGTCCTTGGGCAGGTTTTTTCTTTTTGTTACAATGAAGATACATGAAATTAAAAGTGAAAAAATTGCACGCTAATGCAAAGCTTCCAACTCGTGCACATCACGATGATGCAGGGCTTGATATTTATTGTTGTGAAGAAACAATCATTCCTCCACACACAACAGTAAAGGTCTCAACGGGGATTGCTTACGAAGTACCAGACGGGTATTGTGTGTTTGCTTGGGATAAAGGATCACTCGGTTCAAAAGGAATTAAAACCTTAGGGGGTGTTCTTGATTCTGGATATCGAGGAGAATTATTTATTCCAATTCATAATTTAAATGATACGCCGTATACGTTTGAGTCAGGGGACAAGGTGGCACAAATGGTTATTCAGAAAGTTGAGCTGTGGGAAGTTGAAGAATCAGAAACTCTTTCAGAAACTAAACGCGGAGCGGGGAGTTTTGGAAGTACGGGAAAGTAGTTTTGCTTTTGCTCTCACAAACCTGTAGGATTGAGTACGGTAGTTTTTTCATCAATCTAAACCATATTTAGGAGGTCCTCATGGACATTAGTCAACTTAAACATTTCACCCAAGGTGACCCAAGCAAGGGGCCTTTCGTTCTTGTTCTGTATGACGGAGCACTGATTACGGCCGAAGATTTGGCCATGCTTCAAGGGCTGTATTCTCGTTCGCCACAGTCGGTGCTCGGACATCTGAAGAAGCTGGCCGAAGTCGGCTCCGGCAAGTTCATGGTTCAGTACTATGTCGGCTATGGACACAAATCAATCGGCGACTGCGGCGACACAGCTATCTTTATTGAAGGTGTTTCCATGCTGGTTGCCAAGGCGATTCAGGACTGGGCACTCTACTGCGGACAGGAGGTGTCTACGCGCTACCTGGACTTTGCTGTTGCGGTATTTATCAATCAGCTTGGACTGTCGGATGAAGAAAATCCACAGGAATGGTTGCGCAAGTTCTATGTCGACGCCATGCCTAAACTCAAGGAGGAGTTGAGGGTAAGGTATCCGATGCAGCCAGAAGAAAAGGAAGCTGTCTATGAGAAGGCGATTGCGGCTCGTGCATTTGATATCCTTCGTGCGTTTTTGCCCGCAGGTGCTGCAACCAATTTGTCGTGGACCACAAACCTTCGGCAAGCGGCGGATAAGCTTGGCTGGTTGCGAGCTCATCCACTTTCGGAAGTGCACAACATTGCCGACATGATCGAGAAAGCTTTGCAGCAGGCGCATCCGAATTCGTTCGGTCATAAGCGTTATGCAGCAAGCGAGGCATATCGCGAAGTTTGCATGGAAAAGGATTACTACTTCTCGCCGATGTATTGGAAGGAAGAAGTGATCCTCACCCGCAATACGCTTGATGCCAAGCTTGTGCTTGAACACGCTGAAGCGATAAGTTCGCGTCCAGCGCGGACAGAATTGCCGAAGCATTTGGCTGAAGCGGGGACGCTCCAATTCGAGTTTGCTCTCGATTTCGGATCTTTCCGTGATATCCAACGGCAGCGGGCTGTGATTCAGCGTATGCCGATGCTAACAGCGAAGATTGGGTTCCATGACTGGTATCTTGATCAGTTGGGACCTGAACTTCGTGCGAAGGCGGAGAAGCTTGTCCTGGAAATCAAGCACTGGTGGGAACGAAACGTGAGAAATCACGGAGAAGTTGCCCTCCAGTATTACCTTCCAATGGGGCAGCAAGTTGCTTGCCGTGTTACGGGGGACCTTCCAGCATTGGTGTATCTTGTGGAGCTTCGCTCTGGTTCTACTGTGCATCCCACACTTCGTGAAGTTGCGCAGGAAATAGGTAAACAGATCCGCGAGATCGGTGTTCCTGTCTACATCGATGAATCCGACATGGGTCGGTTTGATGTGAATCGGGGCACTCAGGACATTGTGGCGAAAGCTTAATGACCTGAAATCTTTCAAACAGGCACCTTGACGGTGCCTGTTTTTTATTTGTTTGTGGCATTGTTTCCTTTCCTGTAGGCTTGATATAGGTTCATTTTTAAATTATTGCCGAAAGGCGAAGGAGATTCTCATGACTTCAGATATCGTTCCAGTAGCGAAATACGTTGTTATCGATGGGATCGACGGTGGGGGCAAAGGGACAATTTTTAAGAGAATTGAAAAGGAGTTCCCTCGTCCGCCGTCTGAAATGGGGTATGAAAAAATTTTGATGGAGGGACCTGTCGGTAAATACTCCATCATTACTCGTGAGCCAGGCGGCACACCTCTTGCTGAAAAGTTGAGGGGCATGATTTTGAGTGACGTCATGTCTTCCTTTTCTGAGTTCTGCTTGTTTCTTGGACAGCGGGATGATGGTCGCAAGCAGGTGATTCATCCTGCTTTGGCGGGCGGCGTGAACGTTATTTCGGACAGGTCAGATTCAGCAACGTTCGCTTACCAATTGCGGGGACGACAACTTGATCATCTGGAAGATTTGTATTGGAAGACGCGCCCTATGATGGCACCTCTTCCGAGTTTGTACGTCTTTTTAGATCTCGATCCGCTTGTTGCTGCTCAACGTATGACTGGTCGAGGTAATGAGGCGGATAACTTCGAGAAGCAGAACACCGAGTTCTTCGAGCGTGTAAGGAACGGATTCAAGGAATTTGCACAGAAAGTTGAAGCACCCTGCCGCTTTGTGAATGCTGAGCAAGGAAAAGATGAAGTGGCAGAAGATGTGCTCAAGATCCTTCGCGAGCACATCGGTGTCGCTCCGAAGGTGGAAGCAAATATTTTTCCGCTTGAGCGGCGAGCGTGAAACGAAACCAGCCCTTGTGCTGGTTTTTCTTTTTATTAATTCTCAAATAAGGTAGTATAGATGCATGAATTCGTACGAGACCATCAAAGACACACTTGCAGAACTATGTCAGGAAAAAGGGGTTGAATCTTCTTTTTCTTTGGATATGCCAGAAGATAGTCTTCATGGTGATTACGCTACAAACGTAGCTTTTCTTCTTTCAAAACAAACAGGTGTGTCTCCCAAGGAAACTGCAGAGCAGCTTATCTCTACACTTATGACTGAGTTAGAAGATGTTGTAGAAAAAGCAGAAGTTGCTGGCCCTGGCTTTATTAATTTCTTTTTGAAAGATGACGTACGAACAGACGAAGCAGAATCAGTTGCGCTCAGTGATATCACAAACGTTGGCGGAAAAGGAAAAGTAATTGTTGAATATACCGACCCAAATCCATTTAAGCTTTTTCATATTGGACACCTTGTACCAAATGCGATTGGAGAGTCAGTCGCGCGTATCTACGAGGCAGAAGGGTACGATGTAATACGAGTATGCTATCAGGGAGATGTTGGTATGCACGTTGCGCAGGCAATTTTTGGTATTCAGTGGAAGCTTGCTCATGAAAATGAAAACAAAGAGATTGATCTGTTCTTTAACGATGAAACTGCACTTGTTCATAAAATACAATTTCTTGGCGCTTGTTACGCTCTTGGTAATACCATGTTTACAGACGAAGAGCTGTATACCTTTGCAACATTAGAAGAGAAAAAGAACGCTTTTAAAGATATTAACAAAAAGATTTTTGAAAAGAGTGACTCAGAAATAAATCGTTTGTATGACCTCGGTAAGATGTGGAGCCTTGAGTACTTTGAAACGATCTATGAAAAACTTGGAACGCAGTTTGATCATTATATTTTTGAAAGCGAAGTTGGAAAAGATGGTGCTCAGATTGTTAAAGAGAATATCGGTACCATTTTCCACGAATCAGATGGGGCTGTTGTATTTAAGGGTGAAGATATTGGGCTGCATACTCGTGTATTCATAAACTCTCAAGGGCTTCCAACATATGAAGCGAAAGAATTAGGCAACACCTACAAGAAAGATCTTTTGGTCCCAGATTCAATCCTTTCTGTTGTGGTTACCGCAAATGAAGTCAATGAGTATTTTAAAGTTATGAAAGCAGTGTTTGAGCAAATTGATAAACCACTTGCTGATAAGTTACTTCATGTTTCTCATGGCATGCTTCGTCTCCCAGAAGGGAAGATGTCATCTCGAAAAGGAAACGTGATTCCTGCAGAAGAGCTCATCGCCACAGTAAGTGAGCGTATTGCTGTACGATTGGAAGATATGAAGGTGCGAGAGGGACAGAAGGTGCAGCTTATTAACGATATTGCCGTTGGGGCAATTAAGTTTTCAATTCTTAAATCAGCCCCAGGGAAGGATATGATTTTTGATCTTGAGAAGTCTCTTTCGTTTGAAGGGGATTCAGGACCGTATCTTCAATACACACATGCTCGTCTCTCGGCGTTGCTTGATAAAGCAGAAGAAGCAGGAATCTCAATTGAGAGTTATGCGATAGAACATTCTGAACGAGAACTAGAGCAAGTTATCATTGGGTATACACAAGTGCTACAGAAGGCGTACAAAGACATGGGTCCACATCACATCGTTCAGCACCTTCTTGTGCTTACTCGTGCGTTTAACAATATGTACGGTCGCGTGCAAATTGTGAATGAGGAGGATGCAGAAACTAGTGCGTATTACGTTATGTTAGCAACGGCTACCAAAAACATCTTGGCGCACGGACTCTATACACTCGGCATTGTCGCTCCAAGTCGAATGTAGTAGCCTGTTTACCTTTATCAATTAGTGAGGTATTATAAAGTCATAGCAGTGACGGGACCAATCACCCCCGAGCTTCAGGAAGAACACCCAGCCCCAGTTTTGGAAACAGTGAAACAAAACTGGGGCTGGGTAAGTAGAACCTATCAATGAGGGGATAGAAATATCCTAAAAACAAGGTGGTACCACGATTTCAAACATGAAACTCGTCCTTGGAAAATAATAGCAATATTGTTTTCTGTGGACGAGTTTTATTTATTTACACATCTATGTCTGACAATACTTTACCCAAACCAAAAACAATAAACGAGAAAGAACAGGAAACGCTTCTTTTCTGGCAACAGAATGACATCTTCGAGAAGTCAGTAGAAAATCCTGCAAGCGAAATACCGAAAGGGTCATTCTCTTTTTATGATGGGCCACCATTTGCTACAGGGCTTCCTCATCACGGACATATTCTCGCTGGAACAATCAAGGATGCTATTCCTCGGTATCAGACAATGAAAGGTAATTCTGTTCGTCGTATTTGGGGGTGGGATTGTCACGGGCTTCCTATTGAGAATCTTATTGAAAAGAAATTAGGTCTTGCTTCAAAAAAAGACATTGAAGCATTTGGAATTGATAAGTTCAATCAAGATGCATTTAATTCAGTGCTTCAGTATGAAGAAGAATGGAAAAAAGTTGTTCCACGAGTTGGACGTTTTGTTGATATGGAGCATGCCTACAAAACAATGGATTCAACGTATACAGAAAGTATTTGGTGGGCATGGAAAACATTATACGAAAAAGGACTTGCCTATGAGGGGTACAAGATAATGCATATCTGTCCGAGATGTGAGACAACACTTGCTCAATCTGAGGTGGGTATGGAGTACCACGATGTAACTGATCTTTCAGTAACTGCAAAGTTTGAACTGGTGGACGAACCAGGGACATACGTTCTTGCGTGGACTACAACACCATGGACACTTCCAGGAAACACAGCGCTCGCACTTTGTGAGACCGCTCAATATATAAAGGTATTAATTGAGGGAATGGAAGGAATGTATGTTCTTGCTAACGAGAGAAAAGAAGACGTATTAAAAGATATGAAGTATGAAGTGAAAGAAATGTTTGCAGGTTCAACGCTCATTGGAAAATCATACAAGCCAGTATTCCCATATTTCGTAGATAAAGAAATTGATAATAAAGAAAATATCTGGAAAATCTGGCACGCTGATTTTATTACGCTTGATACTGGAACAGGTGTTGCACACGAAGCTCCAGCCTTTGGAGCAGAAGACATGGATCTTGCAAAGTTGCACAGAATTCCAGTTATCAAACACGTGAAGATGGATGGAACATTTACAACCGAGGTGATTGATTTTGTTGGAATGAAGGTAAAGCAAAAAGATGATACACAGTCAGCTGATATTGAAATTATTAAGTATCTAGCTCATAATGGAAAACTTTTTGAGAAGCATAAAATTATTCACTCATATCCACTTTGCTGGCGATGTAAGACGCCACTCCTTAATTACGCTACATCTTCATGGTTTGTTGATGTTCCTAAAATGAAAGAGAAACTTCTCTCAGAAAATGAAAATATTGGTTGGACTCCGTCACATATTAGAGATGGAAGATTTGGTAAGTGGCTTGAAGGTGCTCATGAGTGGGCGGTATCACGCTCACGATATTGGGGCGCTCCTCTTCCTGTGTGGAAAAATGAAGCCGGAGATATGAAAATCATTGGCTCACTTAAAGAGCTTGCTGCACTGAATAAAAATAAACCAAAGAATACGTATTTTGCTATTCGTCATGGCGAAGCGCAGAGTAATATTAATCGAGTGTTGGATAGTTATGGTGACCCACACAACCACCTTACTGAAACTGGTAAAGAACAAGCTCGTCACGCTGGGCACTTTGCAAAAGAACAAGGGATAGATATTATCGTGTATTCACCATTGCTTCGAACAGAAGAAACAGCTCGCATTATAAAAGAGATGTGTGGAGCAGAATCAGTTGTTGATAAGCGGCTTCGTGAGTTTGATACGGGAATCTTTTCGGGCACAAGTGTTGATGAGTTCCATGTACGTCAGCGAGCTGATTTCATGGATCTCGACACTAAATTACCAGAAGGGGAATCTCATCGTGATCTCATGAACCGCACTATGCAGGTTCTTGAGGATTGTGAAAAAGAATATGTGGGTAAAAAAATTCTCTTCGTAACACACGGATCTCCTGTGTGGATGCTTGAAGCAGCAGCTCATTTGCGTACTGATGAGGAAATTGTTGCGGACATGATGATGCACGAAGACACATCTCCTGCGCACGCCCATGTGGTGCCTGTGCATCCTCAACTCGTTCCGCGAGATGAAACAGGGGCTGTTAATCTTCACCGTCCGTATATTGATGAAATAGAACTGGAAATTGATGGAGTAATCTATAAACGAATTGGAGATGTTTTTGATTGTTGGTTTGAATCTGGGTCTATGCCGTTTGCGTCACTTCACTATCCATTTGAGAACAAAGAAATCTTTGAAAAGAACTATCCAGCTGAATTTATTGCTGAAGGATTAGATCAAACACGTGGATGGTTCTACTCGCTTATTAACTTAGGGGTTGGATTGTTTGATAAGGCTCCATATAAGCACGTTATTGTGAACGGTCTTGTGATGGCGGAATCAGGTCTTAAACTTTCAAAGAGCGATAAAAACTATACTGACCCTATGGAGCTTGTGGAGAAGTACGGGGCAGACGCAATGCGATACGCACTTCTTTCGAGTCCTGTGGTTAAGGGAGAAAATATCTTGTTTACAGATAAGACCGTGGAGGATGTGTACAAAAAAGTAATTTCTCGATTGGAGAACGTTCTCTCTTTGTATGAAATGAATAAAGAAGAAGGGGTGCAAGCGGTGGCCACTTCTACAAATGTTTTGGATAGATGGATTATTTCAAGGGTTCATGAGGTCGTTGCGAGAGTGACTAAAGGATACGACACGTATATGCTTGATGAAGCTACGTACCCAATCGACCAACTTATTGATGACCTGTCTGTTTGGTATGTCAGACGCAGTCGAGACCGCCTTAAAGGAGATGCTGGTGCTGAAGAAAAGAAACAAGCATACGAAACAGTAACGTACGTACTGCTTACTCTTTCAAAAGTAATTGCTCCAGTAATGCCTTTCATTGCTGAAAGGGTGTACAGTACTGTTGGAGGAGAAAAAGAATCAGTGCATCTGGAAGTCTGGCCTCAGACTTTCTCAGTAGATACTGAATTATTGGTTACTATGAAAAAGGTTCGCGAACTTGTAACGGTAGCGCTGTCACTTCGCACACAAGCAAAGATTGCTGTAAGACAACCACTCCAGAAACTTATTCTTAAGGAGAAGGTTGGAGAGGAGTATGTTTCAACAATTCTTGACGAGCTTAACGTAAAGGAAATTTCATTTGATGAAACTCAGACAGAAGCTTGTGTACTTGATACTACGGTGACAGACATACTGCAAGCAGAAGGAGATGTTCGTAATCTTATGCGCGCGGTTCAAGATGCTCGCAAGGATAAAGGACTCACGCCGAAAGATTCAATTGTTCTTACTACTGAGTTTGTGGTCCCAGAACAGTTCAAAGCTCTTCTCATGAATACGTGTCGAATTAGTTCAATAGAAAAGGGAAGCGGAACATATACAGCTGAAACATCAACGGGCACTATCTCCTTTGATATCCAATAAATGGCTATTGAAAAATACACCACAAAAGCAATTGTCATAGAATCCTTTGATCAAGGGGAGCATGACAGGGTGTATAAGGTGTTTACTCGTGAGTTTGGATTACTCATGGTTCACGCAAAAAGTGTACGTAAATTGGAGAGTAAGTTACGAGCCCATATAACTCCGCGATCTATTGCGCTCATCACGCTTGTGCAAGGACGTGAAGTGTGGAGATTAACTGGGGCAGAAGAAGCAGAAAGTGTGGATGAAATGTTACATGAAGTAACCCATCTTATTAAACGGTTCATTCGTGGTGAAGGTGCACACAAAGCACTCTACGATAGATTGATTCAGTTTCTTTCTGAAGCTTCTGTGTTCGATAAACAAAAAGCAAGATTACTCGTGCACTATATTGTGCTTGTTGAACTTGGATATGCTGATGCAAAAGTAATTGGTGCAAAAGATATTAAAGAGTACATTGATTGGAATGTAGGTGATTTGTATACACACCTTCTTCTTTCATATACACAGGTTCGAGCACATGTGCATGAAGTATTGAAGGAAACACAGTTATAAGTGAGATGTGGCTGAAGGGGTGGAGTGTTTTTACTGATATACTGGATACCATGGAAAGACCTGAAAATGAACAAAGTGCTTTAGAGACGCTCGAGCAAACGCTCTATGACCCGAAAGGGAAAATAGATAATACAGCAATGCATCATGTGCGTGACAGAAAAGAAAAGATCTTGCCTACTTCGTGGGGTGAAGATACACCTATTATACGAGAATCTAAAGATCAAACAGGCCTCTCATTTGGCGCAAAATTTCTTATTGGCGCAACGCTTCTTCTGATTGCAGTTCTTTCATTTACTGCATGGCGTGTTCTTTCGTCTCGAAACGTTGTATCTGATAAAAATATTGATATGACACTCGATGTTACTCCGTATATTGAAGGTGGAGTTGCTACACCATTTATTGTAAGTCTTCAAAACAGAAATGAAGTAGCGCTCACTGAAGCATCGCTCACGCTTATGTACAAACAGGGGACAGGAGCTCAAGATGAACAGGAGAAGGTTCAGGTAAAGAAAGAGTTAGGGACTGTTGATCAGGGTGATTTCAAGAGGAGTGATTTCGAAGTGACTCTGTTTGGAAGTGAAGGTGAAGCACGAGATATAACAGTAAAATTGGAATATAAAGTAAAAGGGTCTAATGCAAAGTTTAGTAAAGTTGGTGTGACGCAGGTTGTTCTTAAAAGTCCGCCGATTTCAGTTAATATAGAAGGCCCAACCATTTTGTCTGTTGGGCAAATCGGAACATTTACGTTCACAGTGAAAAACAACACAGGAACAACAACGGCAGCAAGTTTGCTCTTGGCAACGCTCCCTACTAATTTTCAAATTGAAAGTACTAACCCAAAATCAAGTACACGCGGAACATTGTGGCAAATAAAGTCGCTTGAAGCCGGGGCAACAGAAGTGGTGACACTCACAGGCTCTCTTACAGGAAGCCAAGGGGAAACAGCAACCATGAAAGCACTCATTGGTTCAGTTGGGGGCTCTCTTACAGATGTTGGTGTAGTATATTCATCAGAAACATTTGATATACAGTTACGTACCTCACCACTTTCTTTATCAATGACACTCGACACAGAACGAGGTAACGGAGAAAATGTTCGCTACGGTGATCGAGCGCTTCTTTCTATTCGTTATAAAAATGGAAGCGCCTCACCACTTTTAAACAATGAGATTACGTTAAAGATTGAAGGAACAGCGGCTGTTATTAAAGACGTAAGTGGCGATAGGGGGTATTATGATTCCACAACCGGTACCATAACCTGGAGTAGGGCAACAATGCAAGAATTAGGAACACTTGCACCTAACGCCGAAGGGACACTTCTAGTTAACATTCCAATAGTTAACAAGGGATCAAATTCACCGAAGCTTATACTTACTGTTACAGGCAAAGGAACTTCTAATGAAGTTAATGATGTGGTTGCTACGCTCTCAAAAACATTCACGGTTCAAGGAAGCGCTAGTGTTTCTGCGGCAACACAGTACAAGAGTTCACCATTTCAAAATACAGGACCAATTCCACCAGAGCCAAATGTTGATACGACATATACTGTTCATCTCACCGTTTCAGCTCAGAACGCTCTTACAAATACAAAAGTATCATTCGTACTGCCTGCATATGTTTCATGGAGAAATGTAGTAACGGATTCTTCTAAAACGTCCTATGATTCGAAAACTCGCACAGTAACGTGGAATGTTGGAAATCTTGATGCAGGGAAAACAACGGCAACCGATATAGGTCTTTCAGTACGCCCTTCACAGGTTCATGTTAATACAAGTCCAAACATAACGGGGGGCATTGTGCTTGATGCTGATGAGGTTGAGTCTCGCGCACACATTCGTACAACAATCTCACCACTTACTACGTTTATTTCAGGAGAAACATGGAATGTTGATCCATCAAAGGTGGTTGACAGATAAAAGCTCCGTGGCAAAGGGTGTCTGGCTATGTTAGGATACAAGTATGAAAGAATCTATGAGGGTAACAATTACATCGGGGACAATTATCAAATTTATTTTGTGGATTGCTATATTTGCAGCGTTATTTTACGTTCGTGATTTCGTCATAGCGCTTCTTGTTGCGGTGGTGCTTGCTTCCGCTGCAGAGATGCCAGTGAAGACAATGATGAAGTGGGGATTATCACGCGGTATTTCTGTTTCTCTCCTTTTTCTTTCCTTCATTGCGATTATTGCTTCAATTGCGCTTATCTTTGTTCCACCGCTCGCAGACGACATTGCACGTTTTGTTCAAACACTTCCGCAGCTTCTTAATTCAATAAGAATCTTTGGTAGCGATATGGGCTTCCGCGATCTCTCCCTTGCTGTGCAAGAACTCTCAAAAACTATTGATAAAGGCCAGATCCTTACTATCCTTAAAAACACCCTTGTGGGAACAACTGGTATCTTTGCAACCTCAGCTGCAGTAATCGGAGGAGTGGTAAATCTTCTTCTTACGTTTGTTCTCGCATTCTATCTCGCACTTGAAGAGCGGGGAGTACAAAAGTTTCTTTCTCTTATTGTGCCAAAGACAAACGAGAAATATGTAGAAGATCTCTGGATGCGCTCACAGCAAAAGATTGGACTCTGGATGCAGGGGCAACTTCTCCTATCGCTCCTTGTTGCACTTTTGGTCTATATTCCGATGCTCATCCTAGGTATGCCATACGCTGCACTTCTTGGTGTGCTTGCTTTTGGAGGTGAACTCATCCCAATGGTTGGTTTAACATTTGCGACTATTCCTGCACTCTTCATTGCATGGACTCATGGAGGGCTTCCATTACTTGGAATCGTAGCACTTATTTACTTCATTATTTCTCAGCTCGAGAATCATGTTCTGTATCCTCGTGTGATGAATAAAATGGTGGGCGTTCCATCAGTGATTGTTATTATTGCGCTGGTGATAGGGGCAAAGTTTGCAGGAATCTGGGGTGTAATCCTCTCAGTTCCTCTCGCTGCTATTTTTATGGAGCTGGCCTCAGATCATAATAAAAGAAAACAAGAACCACTCGGTTAAGAGCTATTCTATGAGTGATAAGAAACCTTTCTACATTACAACAACACTTCCGTATGTGAATTCCGACCCGCATATTGGATTCGCTATGGAAATTATCCGTGCAGATGTAATTGCTCGATGGAAACGAGCGCAAGGGTATGATGTATTTTTCAATACAGGTACCGACGAGCACGGTGCAAAGATTTATCAGAACGCAACGGCTCAAGGGGTGAGCGTACAGACATATGTCGATGGTTATGCGGCAACATTTAAAGAGCTTACCAAGGCGCTCAATATTAGTGATATACACTTTATTCGCACAACGGATGAAAAACATGTACAGGCTGCAGTTGAAATGTGGAAGCGTTGCTATGACAATGGCTTCATCTATAAAAAAACATATCAGACAAAATATTGTGTTGGGTGTGAACTTAATAAAACTGATAGCGAGCTTGAGAACGGAAAATGTCCAATTCATCCAAATCGGGAGATTGAACTCATTGACGAAGAAAACTATTTCTTCAAGTTTTCAGAATTCCAAAAACCTCTTCTTGATTTTTATGCTAGTCACTCAGATTTTGTTATTCCAGATTTTCGTTTTAATGAAATAAAAAGTTTTATTGAGCGAGGTCTTGAAGATTTTTCTATTTCTCGTTTAAAGAGCAAGATGTCGTGGGGTGTTCCAGTTCCAGGAGACGACGATCATGTTATGTACGTGTGGTTTGATGCGCTCACTAGTTATATTTCAACACTCGATTGGCCAGATGAAGCAGGGAGTTTCAACTACTGGAAAGAGGGTGCTCCAGTGCAGTATTGTGGTAAAGATAATCTTCGTCAGCAATCTGCTATGTGGCAAGCTATGCTCATGGCTTCTGGTTTGCCAAACTCACGCCATATCGTTATTAACGGATTTATTATTTCAGGCGGACAGAAGATGAGTAAGTCTATTGGAAATGTTATCAATCCTTTTGATGTACTTGAGATGTTTAAAGAGGTGACTGACTACCCAGAAGATGTACTCCGATTTATTTTGCTCCACGAAGTGCCTTCGTTTGAAGACGGAGATATAACTATTGATTCAATTAAGACCGCCTACACGGCGTACCTTGCAAACGGAATCGGAAATCTTACTAACAGAATTATGAAGATGGCTACTACCTATGGTGTTTTGTATACAGACTACCTAGGAGGGGGTGAGTTAGACGAAAAACAATATAATTATCCTGGCGTATGGTCTAAAGATTATGAATCTTTTAATTTAAATTCTGCAATTAAAAATCTCTTTGGAACTTTTGCTGCTCTAGATGTGTATATTCAACGCGAAGAACCATTTAAAAAAATAAAATTAGATGAATCAGAAGCAAAAAAAGATGTCGCGTATTTACTACATCATCTTCTACAGTCTTCTTATGAGTTAGAGGTATTTTTGCCAAAAACAGCTATCTTTATAAGAAATTGTGTTCATGAGAATAAGATGCCAGAGAAGCCTCTCTTCGCACGGCTTCCATAATTGACTATGAAAAAAATCTACAACAAACTTGTGCGAGATAAGATGATTGATATCTACAAGCATGATGTTGAGAACAAGATAAGCGCAAGCGACTACAGTATTCGCTATATGGAGCGCGAAGAAACGCTGGAGCGTTTGAAAGATAAATTACTTGAAGAAGCTCAGGAAGTTTTTGAAGCCTACGGAAACGAGGATAAGACTCATCTTAAAGAAGAGATTGCTGATGTGATTGAAGTTATTGATGCTATTTTATTTCATAATGATATTTCACTTTCGGAAGTTCTAGCTATTCGAGATGCAAAAAAGGAAAAGAAAGGGGGTTTTGAGAAGGGGCTATTTCTAGAAAGTATTGATTACTTTGATAAAGAATAATTATGATCTCAAATAAGCAAGGATTAATAGAAATCGGAAAGCTTGTTTTTGCTTTTGCACGAGTAAAGCGCGTAACGTTATACGAAGATGGAATAACTCCAGAATCTGATACTGATCACACGGTCATGTTATCCATTTGTGCGTGTTCTTTAGCTTCAAAACTATACCCGAACCTTGATATTGGTAAGGTTGCTCAATTTGCTATTATTCATGATTTGGTTGAAGCGTACGCTGGGGATACGAATACATTTAATTTAAGTGACGCTGGAAGGGTTGAAAAAGAAAAGCGCGAAGAAGAAGCTCTTACAAGAATACAATCAGAATTTAATGGTGTGTATCCTTGGATTCCGACAACGATAGAAGAGTATGAATCATTACAGACTGATGAAGCACAATTTGTGAAAGTCGTTGATAAAGTGATGACGAAGTTAACGCACCGAATGAATGCGGGGGCATATTTAAAAAAGGAAGGTAAAACAAAAGAAGAAACACTGTCTCATTATGGAAATCAAACTAAATCATTAGGAGATACATATGGAGATAAGTTTCCAGAAATAATAGAAATTTTGACACAATTAACAGATGATATCCTTAAAGAAGCATATGCATAATTTTATTGATGTCCATTCACATATTCACGATAAAGCATTCGACGAAGATCGAGATGCGGTTATTTTAGAAATGGAGGAGAAAGGATTTGCAACAATTACTGTGGGAACAGATATAGTAGAAAGTAAAAAAGCAGTAGAGACTGCTGAGAAATATTCTCATGTGTGGGCAACGGTGGGAATGCACCCCGTTGATAATCGTACAGAAATATTTGATCGAGATGCATATAAAGCCTTACTTATACATCCAAAGGTTGTAGCACTCGGGGAGTGTGGGTTGGATTATTTTCACATTAAAGATTTTGAAGGAAACAAAGATGCAGAGATTGATAGGCAGCACACTCTTTTCATGGAGCAAATAGAATTAGCCGCAGAGTGTGATAAGCCACTTATGCTTCACGGGCGACCTGATGTTGAAATGGATGCATATGAGGATATGCTTTTCATTCTCAAAAATGCAAAAGCTCGCCTCGGAGACAAAGTACGAGGGAATGCTCATTTTTTCGTAGGGGACATGAATATTGCGCAGCAGTTCAATGATCTTGGGTTTACTGTTTCTTTTTCTGGTGTGGTTACGTTTGCAAAAATGTATGAAGAACTGGTTCGTACTATTCCGCTCGATATGATTCATGCTGAAACAGATAGTCCATATGCAACACCTGTGCCTCATCGAGGAAAAAGGAACACCCCGCTCTATGTTGAACACATCTATGAGAAGATTGCAGAAATAAAAGGTATCACCAAAGAAGAGGTGAGGGTGCAATTAGTGAAAAATGCCGTACGGGTATTTGGTTTGACAAACTAAGCGTAAAAGAGCAGGATAGGGGCAGTTGTAACTTTCCCTTGAAAGGGGGTGTGTCATGAGACAAAGAGATACCTCTTCTGAGGAGAGGCGCTATGAATGTTTGTGTGGAGTAATTGAGCCACCGCCGAACCCTCAGCTTTCTCTCGGAATGATAGGGCTCATGCGGGGTGGTGGATTGAGGGTGTCTCCCGATGACCCAGGACTTGCGAAAATTCAAGCTGGGAAAATGAGGATGATCATCGTCAAAGATGGAAGAATCATTGCTGTCTTTGGTCGTCCGCGCATCAAACTTTTGCGAATGCTTGAGCAAGGTGTTGCGGTCACTCAAGATCTCATTGATTGCTTCAGTCCGATGTATCCAAAGCCAGAAAAGGTATTCCGTACGACGTATAAATGGAGGGGAAGCCCCGAATATCGTCGTTGGAAACGTACGCAAGAAGGCAGCACCTTCTGAAAATCTTTTCTGGAACAGAATGAGGCCCCACTTCGGTGGGGTCTTTCTTTTTGTCTAAAATCGTGTTATAATACAGCACTATGACAGAAATTAATGAAACCACAGTAGACAGTCGTGTATATGAAATATCTTTCATCTTTGATAACAAACTAGATGAGGGCACGGCGCTTGAAAAGAGTAACGCACTCAAGCAGTCTATTGCTACCCTAGGCGGTAGCTTCATTTCTGAGGAGACCCCGTACATGCGGGAGCTCGCTTATGAAATGATTCGCGTTGTTAACAATGTGAACGTTCGTTTTAATGAAGGATACTTCGGATGGATCAAGTTTGAACTTGATGGAGCCAAGATCAAGGACTTCGAAAAGGCTATCAAGCTCGACGAAGAAGTTGTTCGTTACATCGTTGTAAAGACAGTTCGCGACAACACTGTGTACACAAAGCGTGCGCCAGTGGTTAAAGCAGAATCTCTCGTTAACAACGAAGATGATGTAAACATCGATACAACAAAGGAGGCAGACGTTGTTGCAACAGAAGCTCCGAAAGAAGTAGAAGAAACAAAGGTAGAATCAGTGCCTAGCGAGGAGACAAAATAAGGAGTAAACTTATTCTATGTACCTCAATAAAGCATTTTTATTCGGAAACCTAACCCGTGACCCAGAGATGAAATCTCTTCCTAACGGAAATAAGGTGACTTCGTTTTCTTTAGCAACTAATCGTGTCTACAAGGATCAGGCAGGAAACAAACAAGAACAAGTTGAATACCACAATATCGTAGTATTCGGACGCCAAGCAGAGACAAGTGCTCAGTACCTTAAGAAAGGTCAGGGTGTGATGATCGAAGGCCGCATCCAAACTCGTTCTTGGGATGACAAGACGACAGGTGAGAAGAAATACAGAACAGAAGTTGTTGCAGACGCTGTACAGTTTGGTCCAAAAGGACAAGGCGCAGCCGCTCCAGCCTCTGGTGAGTTTTCTCCAACACAGTCATCAAACGCACAAACTGCACCATCAACGATTCCTGATCTTGAAACAATCGATTACGGAGATGCAAACATCAATGTAGACGATATTCCATTCTAATTACCACCACTATGCATAAACAAGATTATTTTAACCAAAACAACATCAAGTTCATCGACTACAAGGATACAGAAATCCTCGCTAAGTTCTTGAACCCACATGCTCGTATTCTCAATCGTCGAAAGACTGGCCTTACGGCAAAGAATCAGCGATCTCTTGCGAACGCAATCAAGCGTTCACGGTTTATGGGGCTTCTCCCATACGTAGCTCACTAAAACTACAAAATCACTTCATCTGCTTCGTTGCACAAGATTTTTTCTCCCGCGAAGTACTATTCGTACATCTTGGTCTAAAAAATCTTGTGCGCCTCGCATCTAAAGCAATTTTCTAGTTTTAGCAAGAAATAGAGAGTTTAAGTAAAATCAGCCTTTACGGCTGATTTTACTTTCTTGCTTGTAATTTGATATATATACTTCTTTACATATGGAACAAATGCCACAAAATCAGAACTCTCCATCTAAGCGAGAGTCAGTAATTGAAAACATAGGTTATGATATCAAAGTTTTAGAAGGTGTAATAAATAGTAAGGAGGGGAAGCTTTATGCGGGACCTGATTTTCTTGAAAAGTTCAAGACAAATCTCTCTAAACTGCAAAAAGTTCAGCTTACAGATGAAGAGTGGAATAAATTATCTGAGCTCTCGGATAACTTAGAGTCTGCTGGCAATGAAAATGATATTCAGGCTCTTCATTATGCTAGCCTTATTATTGAGGTGCTTGAAAATAAATAACTTTGTATAATACAAAAAAGCAGCCTTCCAAAAAGGCTGCTTTTTTGTTAGTATTACAACTATTAATTAGGTACCACTAACCATCAAATTACTATGCACCCAAAGAAAGAACGAACATTTGTTATTTTAAAGCCAGACACTATTCAGCGTGGACTTATTGGAGAAATTATTTCTCGCTTTGAAAGAATTGGTCTTAAGGTTGTTGGTATGAAAATGCACATGGCAGACGAGGAAAAGCTCTGGGCTCACTACAACAAGGATGATGCATGGTTCCTTAAGAAAGGTGAGAAGATTCTTATTAATAAGCAATCTCTAGGCCACACTATCGATAAGGAGGCGATTGAATATGGTAAGGATATTATCCGTGCTGTTGTGTCATACATGCGCGCAGGTCCAGTAGTTTCACTTGTCCTTGAAGGGAACAATGCTGCTGCGGTTGTGAAGCGTCTTGTTGGTGGAACAGAACCAGCAACAGCTGATAGTGGAACTATCCGCGGAGATTTCGCGATTGATTCATACTACCTATGTGATGTTGATGGTTCACGAGGAATGCGTAACCTTATTCACTGTACTGATCCAGCTGATGGAGAAGGGGCGCAGGAGCGAGAAATTGGTATCTGGTTTACAGAGGAAGAAATTGTAAAATATCGCCTTGTTTCAGAAGCAATGCTTTATGATGTGAACTTGGACGGTATTCTCGAATAATAAAATCATTAAAAAATACAGACAGAAATGTCTGCATTTTTTTATTTGTCTTTTTTAAAGAACTAGATATAATAAAAACAGGGAGGTTAGGTATTTTTCTGGATACTGCATCCTAGGGTTGTGGAATATTGAGAACTGCACTGTGGTGCTATTCGTTTCCTACCCACCTGACTTAAAACATCAGGAAGATGCCCTAGTCTCCCAAGAAAAAAGCCGCTCATTTGAGCGGCTTTTTTCTTTCCCACTAGTAACTACAGACTAGTAACTATATACTGTTAGCATGAAACAGATTATTACTTCCGCGCTTTACCTCCTTACATTATTTGCTGTCTCCCGCTTCGTGTTTGAGCCAACCTATCTCTATTATGAATTGCGATGGTTAGACATTCCGATGCATATCATGGGAGGCTTTGGGGTGGCGTCTCTTGCGTCTGCTGTGCTTACTTACTTCAATAAACCTGTATCATTTTGGAAACTTTTCATTATATACACTGTTGTTGCTGTGGCGTGGGAATTATATGAATATGTACAAGATATCGTAACGTATGCAGAATGGAATGGAGTATTTGATACAGCACAAGATTATGTGAATGGCCTTATCGGTATGAGTATTGCTTATCTATTTGTTCGTAAATAAGTATGTCTACATTCAAGATTACTTTTGCGGGTGGAGCACAGATGCCTACTGGGTCAAATTTCTTAGTTGAATTCGGAGGCAAGAAAATTCTTATTGATTGTGGACTCGTACAAGGGGAAAAATATTCACTACCGATTAACAGTGAACCGTTTACCTATGACCCAAAGAGCATTGATGCTCTCTTCGTTACACACGGTCACTTGGATCATGTAGGACGTATACCACGACTCGTCCGTGACGGATTTAGGGGGACTATTATTAGTACAGAACCAACACGAGAGATGGGGGAACTCATCATGCTCGACTCTATGGGTGTGTTAGGCAAAGAAGCAGCAAATGCAAATGTGGAAATGTTATACGAAGAGAAAGATGTGTTCGAGTCTGTTCATCTTTGGACAACGACACTCGAGTATGAGAAGCCGTTTACGTTTAAGACTGAAGACGAAGACGCTATTATTACACTTCATGACGCAGGACATATTTTAGGAAGTGCAATTATCGAGATTGCATACAAAGGAAAGAAACTCGCGTTTACTGGAGACCTCGGAAACACACCGTCTCCTTTAATGCGGGACACAACATTACTTCACGGCATAGATTATCTCGTTATGGAAAGTGTGTACGGTGACAGAAATCATAAAGACAAAGATAAGCGTGTAGAGATATTAAAAGAAGCGGTAACAACCACTATCCACAAAGGTGGCACAGTGATGATTCCTGCGTTCTCTATAGAGCGTACACAAGAAATTCTTCTGGCATTTAATGAGCTTGTCGAGAGTGGGCAGATTCCACCAGTTCCTGTATATCTTGATTCACCACTTGGGATTAATATCACAAAAATATATAAGAAGTATGAGCACTGGTTTAATGAAAATACTGAAAAGATAATTAAAAGCGGAGATGATATTTTTGCCTTCAAAGGCCTTATTCAAACTCCGTCACCTGAAGAAAGTAAGGCAATCAATCAAGATACACGACCAAAGATTATTATCGCGGGAAGTGGTATGAGTAATGGTGGCCGTATTGTTCATCATGAAGCGCGGTTGCTTCCTGATCCGAAGAACACGATTATCATTGTTGGGTATCAAGCCGCTAATACACTTGGGCGTCGTATTGTTGACGATGAGAAGGAAATATATATTCATAATCAACCAGTACAGATTCGTGCGCGAGTTATTAATATACACGGATTCTCAGCACACAAAGATTCGGATCATTTAGTTGAGTTTGTTAGCTCAACAAAAGACAGTCTTAAAAAAGTGATAGTTGTATTAGGTGAGCCAAAGAGTGCGTATCATTTGGCTCAAAGAATTCATGAGGAATATCAGGTTGACGTGACCGTTCCAGAAAAAGGGGATGTGATCGAGTTGGACTAGCGAGTAGTATTGTAGTGAATAGAAATACATAAAATCCAATCCACTACTCACTAATCACTACCTACTATATACTGTACTGTAATGAAAGCTCAGAAAATTACCATCAGTGTCTCAGGCGCTGCAGAGATTGCACACTGTGGTCCAACTGTTATTCCAATCGCAAAAGAAATTGGGCGTGAGATCGCGCGACAAGGTGCGCAAATTGTAACAGGGGCAACATCAGGCTTTCCAATGTATGCAGCGGAAGGGGCGAAGGAGGCTGGAGGATTTTCATTTGGATTATCTCCTGCGGCAAGTAAGAAAGAGCACGTCGAAGTATACAGACTTCCTCTTAAAGCAATGGATGCCGTTGTATACACTGGATTCGGTTTTCCAGGGCGTGACCTAATGCTTGTGAGGTCGTCAGATGCTATCGTTATCGGTTGTGGGCGCATTGGTACTATTCATGAGTTTACCGTTGCCTGGGAGGCAAATATGCCCATGGGAGTGCTAATAGGAGATTGGCCAACAGACGAAGTAATTCATAATATTATTGATAACAGTGATCGCAAGAATGAGAATGTAATCTTTGAAAAAGATCCAAAGGTTATGATTACAAAACTTATTGAAATGGTAAGGAAGAAGGAAGAATCAGGGGAGGTGGAAGTTCGACTATAAAAAGAAAATAAAAATACGGACCAGTTGGTCCGTATTTTTATGTAGTAGTTAAGCGTTAACTGTTTCAACAACTCGCTTGAATGTTTCTGGGTTTTCTCCTGCGAGTTCAGAAAGCATCTTACGGTTGATAACAATTCCTTTCTTTGTCATCTTGTTGATGAATACACTGTATGTTACTCCGATTTCGCGTAGTCCAGCGTTAAGGCGAGTTGTCCAAAGACGACGCATGTCAGTCTTCTTATCCTTTCGGTGAGCAAACGCGTATGCGCCTGCCTTGCGAATAGCAACTTTTGCCTCAACTTCCTTCTTGCTGCGTCCAAAACGATATCCCTTTGCTTGCTTAAGGACATTACGTCGGTGCTTCATCGCTATTGTACTTCGTTTTACGCGTGACATAGTAGTAGATTTTAAATAAGTAAATGCTTACAAGGGGATTATAGAAGACCAGGAAGGAAACGTGACTTTTCCTTACCTGTCATAACAAACTCCTGCCCACGCTTTCCTGCGAGTTGCTTGCGACGTGTGCTCTTTGCGTTGAAGTGGTTAAGTCCTGGCTTGCGACCAATGATTTTACCGTTTTTCGTCACTTTGAGACGCTTTAAGAATGATTTGTTTGTCTTCATAATATTTCTGTACCTTCTAAGATAGTTTCGCTATTCTATCACGATTTATCTTTCTAATCAAGTAAAATTGAGGTTCTTTAGTAATAAACTAATCAAATGCTCAAATAATCAAAAAACTGTTTTAGATACGAGGCGAGGGAGGATTTTGAAGAAAATGTACGAATAGTACTTTGACTGAAAAATATGGGCCCCTCAACAAAGTAGGTGAAACAGTTTTTTGATTATTTTGCCTTTTCAATAACGATCATCATAGACTTTGGCACTTTTTTGAGCGGCTCCGCCACTTTGTACTCAGCAGGGATAACAGCCAGGATACGTTCCATGCGGCTTCTGAGGAAGCTTTCTTCCATGTATTTAGTGCGCCCTTTGAGCTGAAGCTCGATTTTTACACGGTGTCCTTCTTTAATCCACTCTGAGGCTTGCTTGGCCTTAATCATGATATCGTGTTCTCCAATCGAGACACTAATCTGAATATTTTTAGTTTCTGTAATGTGTGCTCGAGCCTTTACTTCCTTTTGTTTCTTAGACATTTCATAGGTGTACTTGCCGTAATCTGCGATACGAGCTACTGGAGGATCAGCTTGAGGTGATACTTCAATAAGATCAAGTCCCACTGCTTTTGCCGCAGCAAGAGCTTCTTCTTTAGTGATAACTCCAATGTTCTCACCTTGAGAACCGATAACACGGAGTTTCGGTGCACGTATGTTGTTGTTGATGCTTACTTTGTCTGCCAAAATGGTGTGTAATTAGTTGTTGCTATAAGGTAATACTAGCAAATAAACCCTTAAAAAACAATGAGAGGAGACTTCTTTTAGGTGCAGAAATTATCGCGGAGGTAATCTTCCACAAGTTTCATGTCGTCGACAACTTCCAAGAAGCGAACTTGCTAGTTCGTCCACGAAATCGCAAACCGCACCTCATTCAGCAGAATGACTCTTGGAGTATGGCATTTTGCATGCTTGCAAAATATGCCTGCGGCCTTCGAACCCCTCACGTGAGTGAAACTGTTCACTCACTCGCTTCCACAAAATAAAAATAACCCCAATAGTTGGGGTTATTTTTATTTTGTGGAAGCGGAGGGGTTCGAACCCTCGTGTATATCGGAACAATATATGACTCTACTAGTGTGTAGTTTGCTTCGTTGTAATCCTTATCTATAAGAAACAAACGAAAGCAGATAAGGATGTGCATGAATTATTTCAGTGAGTACCTCATGCGGAGTACTAACCTACATCTACTGTCATTATGCCGTTACCCTTCCCGTAGATGCGAAAAGATACGACACCAGGTCGGTCTAAATTAGACGAACGCTGGAACGAGTCCATTCACGTATGGTGAACGGATCGCTGTTGCAGAATTGTTTGCAACGTGTGTACATGAATGTTTACGAGTACTCATGCAGTCTCGACACAGCACATACAATCATTATCGATATATCAAAGCCAAAGTACGCTCCCCTAAAACATTTGTAACCAAATGTTCGGGCGTCCGTCTGCCATGGACCCTGCAGACGGATTAGCCGTTAAACCGCCCGAATAGTATCTCATTATAATCAAATACTGTTCCGATTGTCTAAATATTTTTTCTTTATCTTCTTTTTTACATTTGCAGACCAGAGGGTTTTTAGAAAACGTTCTCTATTAAAGGCTTCAGCTTTTAAATCAAATGTTTCAGTGTGTATGCAAACTAAAGGGAGTCTTGTAGCGGTTGCGGGCACTTGCCCGCTGGAGTGTTTTTTAAAACGCTCACCAATGTCTGATGTACACCCTACATATAGTTCTCCATCTTTCTCACTGTACAGGATGTATACAAAATACATATTCTATTCCTTAAGACGCATTTCACGTCGTGAGATTTCTTCTTTTACCTTCTCTCGCTTGTCATGCTTTTGCAACTTTTTACAAAGCGCTACTTCGCACTTAACGAGGTTATTTTTAAGATACAACGAAATAGGGTGCAATGTCAAGTCTTTGTTTTCTTCCTCATAAGCCAGTTTTCCGATCTCTTCTTTCGTAAGGAGAAGTCGGCGAGTTCGGTGTTCGTCGTAAGATTTAGGCGTGTTGGCCGGCTGATAAGCAGGAATGTATGATCCAACCAAAAAAGCTTCGCCACCGCGAATGATAATTTTACTCCCATCTAAACTTCCAAGTTTTTGACGTAGTGATTTTACTTCGTACCCCAGAAGCTCGATTCCAGCTTGGGAGGTATCCAATACGGTATATACCATGCGGAGTTTTTTGTTCTCAACCAGTTTCATAGTATAGACAGTATATAGTAGGTAGTTTATAGTTGATAGTCGCCTACATAAGCAGAAATAAACTTCATGGGTTCACTACTTACTACCCACTATCAACTATGCTACTATTCTCATATGGCAAAAGACACTCGTAAAAATCAAGAAAAAAATAGTAGTAAGCGAGACATGTTACAGCAAGGTGTTTCAAAGAAAATCTCAGCCGCAAAAAAGGTGGGGGGTTTTTCTCAGCAACTCGTGGGCACGCTCATCATCTTTCTATTTCTCACGTGGGGGTATTCAATTATTACTGACAAAAAACAATCTCCAACAGTTCCACTTTCTGAGTTCGCGGCACTTGTTAACTCTCAAGAAATAACTTCTATTGTAGTAGAAGGCGACACACTCACTGGAACGAAAGCAGACAAGACGAGTGTTACAACAAAAAATGAAGCAGGTGCTTCAGTGTTAGATACATTGAGAAATTATAATGTTAGTACTTCAACATTAGCCGCAACTACTATTACGGTAAAAAATGATAGAGGTCTTTCATTTTGGGGTTCACTTATCCCAATTCTTCTCCCAATTCTTTTTCTAGGATTTATGATCTGGTGGCTTGCTCGTGGAATCAAAGGTGCAAACATGCAAGCGCTTTCATTCGGACAGTCGAGAGCGAAGATGATTCACCCAGATGATGGAAAAGAAAAAGTAACCTTTAAAGATGTTGCAGGAGCAAAGGAGGCAAAAGAAGAGCTCTCAGAAATTGTGGAGTTCCTAAGAAACCCAAAGAAGTTTACTGACATTGGTGCGGTTATTCCAAAAGGAGTATTGCTTATGGGTGCACCAGGAACGGGTAAGACCATGCTTGCTCGTGCAGTAGCAGGAGAAGCAGGTGTTCCATTCTTCCACCTTTCAGGCTCTGAATTCGAAGAGATGTTCGTTGGAGTGGGAGCATCTCGCGTTCGTGATTTGTTTGATATGGCAAAGAAAAATGCGCCTGCAATTATTTTCATTGATGAAATCGACGCAGTAGGACGCGCACGTTCTCCTTCGATGGGGGGACAAGGGGAGGCACGGGAGCAAACACTCAATCAGATTCTTGTTGAGATGGATGGTTTTGAACAAACAGAAAATGTAATTGTTATGGCTGCAACAAATAGGCCAGATGTGCTCGATACAGCACTTCTTCGCCCAGGGCGATTTGATCGTCGTGTGACGCTTGATTTACCAGATAGAAGTGATCGAGAAGCAATTCTTCAGGTGCATGTAAAAGTGAAACCACTTGCTGAAGATATTAATTTGAAAATTATTGCAGAACGAACACCTGGATTTTCGGGAGCAGATTTGTATTCATTGATGAATGAGGGGGCAATTCTCGCGGCACGAGAAGGAAGAAAATCAGTTGCTCAATTTGACCTTATCCGTGCAATTGAAAAGGTAATGCTCGGTCCCGAACGAAAGAGTCACGTGCTTTCTCCACAGGAGAAGAGGATTACTGCGTATCATGAAGCAGGACACGCGCTCGTTGCATCATGTCTTCCTGACGCTGATCCAGTACACAAGATATCCATCATTGCTCGAGGGCACGCTGGTGGGTACACACTTAAGCTCCCACTTGATGAGCGACGACTCATGAGTCGTGCTACCTTTTTAGATGATATTGCGATGTCACTTGGTGGGTACGTTGCTGAAAAAGAAATCTTTGGGGATATTACAACGGGTCCATCAAACGACCTTCAGGTAGCAACTGGAATGGCGCGTGACATGGTAACAAAGTACGGCATGAGTACGCTTGGACCAATTGCACTAGAGGGAAATGGAAAAGCATTGTACGGGGGAGGATTATACGGAAAAGAATACAGCGAAACCATGGGAACAAAAATTGATGATGAAGTGAAGCGTATTATGGACGACGCATGGTCTCGAGCGCGTAAAATTATTATCGATAAGCGAGATGTGTTAAATGTTATCGCAGAAGAACTGATGCGTGTAGAAAATATTGAACGAGAAGAATTTGAAAAGATTCTTATTGTGCACGGTATCAAACCGAAACGAAAAGAATCTGAACTTATAAATTGACACACTGCTTTGTCGCTACAGGATTTTGCTCAGTCACCGTAGTTCTGTCTACGGCTCCTTCGCAAAATCCTTATGCTCCGCGCATTGTATTCAATTTCTAATTTAAGCAACTATTGTATAAAAAGAAAAACCGCCTCTACGATGGGGCGGTTTTTATTTGCAGAGTATCTGCAAATAAATGTGATGGAGTAAAAAGTTATTTACCCATCGTTTGAACTTCTTTGAAGGCGTTCATGTCACCTGGGCAAGGGGAGCCACCAGCGGCATGTACGTCGGCGAGATGGGAAGTGTCCACCTCTTCACCTGCTTGCGTGTTTGCGGCGGGAGGTAATGTTGATTCCCCGCGACCTGTTTGCCAGTTGCTGCGACCTTCTAGTCCGTCGCCTGGACTACCTGATACGAACATGTCTCTTCTCCTGTTTTTTATGGTACAAAATGAGTGCTTTCACCATGAAGAGCACCTTTTGTGTATGGTACTACTTTTATAAAACTTGTAAAGATTACTTGTGCATCCACCTGGACTCGAACCAGGGACCAGTTGTGTATAAGACAACGGCTCTACCAACTGAGCTATGGATGCTTGTACTTAATAGTTAAGTTCTCATACTATAGCAAATTATAGTGTATTTTTGTATTAGCTCTAAGCTATCAACTATTACCTATAAGCTGATCTTTGCTATACTACAAACATGTTCAATATCTGGCCATATCTTCTCCGACTTGCAGTTTCTCTTTACTTTATATATCCACACGCACAAGCGGCTCTCCAAGGGGCTAAAAAGGGTTCTCTTGCAATGTTTGCATGTATTAATGAATATATCCCCACAACCATTGCTTTCACGCTCTGGCATTCATTTTTTGTTATCCTAGGAATTCTTATTCTTATTTGGCCACGTCCAATTCTTCCTCTTGTTGTAGCGCTCATCATTCTTTCTTCACAGCTGTATATCAATTTCGCACAGCATAGTTACACCGTCGTTAATATGCTCTTGTTTGTTCTTGTGCTCGTAACGCTTTCACTTATCATCTACCACTCTCGTCCACAGTTTAGGTAATGTATGAAATTATTTCTTTTAGCAGAGAAAGGGGAAGAGGTGTATTACAAGCCACTTATTGAACTTTGTAAACGTAATAATGTTTCTGTTGAAGTAATCTCTTATCTTTGGAAATATTCTACACAAAAGCAAGTTGCTGAAAAAGTTGCGCTCAAGTTGAGAGACAGTAATTCCATCATCTTAGGTTTTTCGTTAGGAGCATTAGTTGCTCTATTGTCTGTTGCCAAGACAGGGTTAAAGTATAAACATTTAATTTTATGCTCCACTACGCCTCTTTTTTCTGGAACTATTTTTCCAAAAAATGTAAAAGAGTATCTTGGTAAGAAGCGAATTCAAGAAGCGAGTAACACAAAGATATTGGACTTAGTTAAAAGTATTAATAATAC
Organism: bacterium; assembly: GCA_023267635.1. GTDB lineage: Bacteria > Patescibacteriota > Minisyncoccia > Phycocordibacterales > UBA5272 > UBA11704. The sequence continues at coordinate 53,922 of JAHFMX010000003.1, forward strand.
ACCAGTTACTATACTTGTTGGGGGAAATGAAGATAAAGAAATTATTAGACAAAACACAGCTCTTTCTAATAAGATATCTAAAAGTTATTTTATAAATATAAAAAATACTGGACATGATATATACGCACCAGAGTATTTGAAGGAAATTAATTCTCTTTTATTAAAAATAAAATAGGCCAAGTACGAATACTTAGCCTATTAGCTGGAGGGCGAGGCGAGGACTTACTTCTGAAGATCAAATTCACCGTTTTTAACGCCTTCGATGAAAGCCTCCCACTCGGCATGGGTGTACTCCAGCGTTTTTTTGGTTAGATCTTTTGTATCCCGTACCGACACCTTGTCTGGTGAAATTCTCACCGAAACACAGAACCAGGTAGGGTTGCGGAGTCCAGGTGTGCCTGAAGCACAAATGAAGCCGTCTTCATCCACTTTGCGACCGTTAGGAAGCACCGTGAACTGTTGTCCGTTTGGACCAGTTACTTTCATGTCGTTCTCCTTTAAAAATTGACAAAGTATAGATAAAAATATCTACAACCGTATACTAATAAGCTTCTCGATAAAAAGCAAATGGAATTGGTATACTTAACTTTATAATGATTTCTCTTACCTCTCCTATAGGCGATCTATCTAGAATTAATCAGATACATACTGACGCTTTTAAACGTCTTGGTTTTTCTTCCATTCGTGATCTTTTATTTCATTTCCCGACACGATACGCAGACAGTAGGGATGTAACCGCAACAACCCATCTGGAACAAGGGAAACCTGTAACGTTATATGGAATCATGGAAAAAGTTGCTGTCCGTAGAAGTTTTAAAGGTCACATACCAATGACAGAAGCGCATGTTGCGGATCAGACGGGGGTTGTTCGCGCTATTTGGTTTAACCAAGCGTATATCGGAAAGATGTATCCAGACGGATCAAAAGTGAAAGTAAGTGGTGTGGTTCAATCAGATAGTAAAGGGTTCTTTTTATCTAACCCAAGCATTGAGCGTGCACCAGAAATTATTCCAGACGCAGAAGATTCTCTTTTCCACACTAACGTGGCGCCAGAATTTTTAACACCTGTGTATCGAGAGACAAAAGGCATCACGAGTAACTACATATACACGCTTATTAAAAAGGCGGTTCAAGGTGGAGTCCTTGATGATATTACGGATCCGATACCACCGCATATTCTTAAGAAACTTAATTTACCTGAACTCAAAGAAGCATTACTGTATATTCATTTTCCAAAAGAAGAAAAGCTCACCATAGCAGCTCGTAAGCGATTTGCCTTTGAAGAAATATTTTATATGCAGCTTAAGCAATATAAGGAACGAGTGCTCGCAAAACATTCTCATGCGTACGCTGTAACGACAAGCGATGAAGATGTTAAAAATTTTATGGATTCATTTTCATTTATTCCTACTAAAGCACAAACCGATGCGGTGGAATCAATCACGCGTGATATGCGAGAGAAGTATCCAATGGGAAGACTCTTGGAAGGGGATGTGGGGAGTGGTAAAACATTTGTGGCTGCAACGGTTGCGTATGCGACGTTACTTACTTCTGTTTCAAAAAATGGCCTGCCTGCGCAGGCAGGACAACCACTTCAGGTTGCGTATATGGCTCCAACTGAAATATTGGCGCGACAGCACTTTGAAAGCTTTATTAAATATTTTGAAGGAACTGGGGTTGAGATAGGACTCCTTACAGGAAGTGGATGTAAGAAATTCCCAAGTAAAGTAGACGCTGATGGATTTACTGATATATCACGAACGCAGCTTTTGAAGTGGTTAGAAGATGGACGAGTGTCTATTGTGATTGGAACTCATGCACTTATTCAAAAATCTGTAACGTTCGCTAACTTGGCACTTGTTATTATCGACGAGCAGCATAGGTTTGGTGTGAAGCAGCGTAAAGCACTCGCCGAGAAGCAGGCAGGTAAAAGAAAAGAACTTCCACACTTACTTTCAATGACAGCGACTCCGATTCCGCGAACGCTTGCTCTTACACTATTCGGAGATTTGGACTTAACGGTTATTGATGAAATGCCAAAGGAAAGAAAGAAAATTATTACAGAAGTTATTCCAGCTTCAAAAAGAAAGAATGTGTATGATCATATTCGCAAAGAACTTACGGATGGCCGACAGGTGTATGTTATCTGTCCAAGAATTGACGAACAAGATGAAGAAGAAAAACAAAAGAGAATGCTTAAGAGCGTAAAAGAAGAAGCAAGAAGACTAGGAGAAGAAATCTTTCCTGAATTCATTGTGGATATCTTACACAGCAAAATGAAGAAAGAGGAAAAAGAAGAAGTGATGCAGGATTTTTTAGACAAGAAATCCCACATCTTGGTTGCGACATCGGTTGTGGAAGTGGGAGTGAACGTACCAAACGCGACGATTATTGTTATTGAACACGCTGACAGATTTGGACTTGCTCAACTTCACCAATTGCGTGGACGTGTTGGAAGAAGTGTGTACCAGTCACATTGTTATCTTTTTACAGAGAGTACGGGTGAAGGAACAGAAAAACGACTTAAAAATCTAGTGGAAGCAAAGAACGGCTTTGAGCTTGCAGAACTTGATATGCAAACTAGGGGGATAGGAACACTTATGGACGGTAAGCAATGGGGGATGAGTGATTTAGCGATGGAAGCAATCAAGAACCCGAAGCTGGTTGAAGTAGCCCGAACAGAAGCTCGTGAACTTATTGATAATGACCCAGATTTACAAAGTTATCCTGATTTAGCCACACTGGTCCACAAGCGGGATACGGTTCATATGGAATAAAAAAAGAAAAACCTGAGGCATTGCCTCAGGTTTTTCTTTACTGTAAGAGATTTTAACTACCCTTCAACTCTATCTGTTACATAAATAATTGACTTAACTGGAGTAAACGTATTAGCTCCTGTTCCACACGATAATGTAAAGGTCGTAGAGTAATCGAGGGTAACTGACTTCTCCCCACGAGCGTACTGAGTAGAAGGAACTTTTGTTGTAAGAGCTGTTGTCATGTTTCTGTTTGCACCGTAGGGATCGTTTGCATTAGTCGTTCCTGAAGCAAGGGTAGAATTGAGGGCGGAAGATGCCGCAGCTCTTTCTGATTGACAAGTTCCATCACAGGTTGCAGGAATTTGTACTGCCGCAGTAATCTTACACTGCGTATTTGGGTAGTGAATTCCCCAAGCAATCTTCACCAAACCACCACGGTCCACTGAGCGAGGCGAGATATTAAATCCAACCAGACCACTATCAGATCCAGCGCCACCTGCCGTAATTGAAGCCGGCCCATCAACTACAAGGGCTCTATTTTGAGATGTCACAGAGCCGCTAGGTCCAGTACAAGTAACTGATTGAGTGTAGGTGCCTGGAGTTGTCATGACTGGAGTAGATATTGTAGAACCGGTACTTCCCAAATTTCCAGTTACAATGCCAAACCCCGAACACGATGTTGTATCAGTTGAACTAAATGAAAAGGAAGATGAGTTTCCTGTAATGATGGTAGATGGTGAGAAAGGATTAAGAGTTACCGTAGGGAGTGGTACACAAATCGAACCATTCCACGTTGGAGCTGATGCAGGACATACATTGAGTGTTACGGACTGTTGAGCTGATACTCCAACGACGTTGTAACAAATAAATGTCCATGTCTGACTACTGTAGTACGGACCATTCACTCCCCATGTGTATGATGTTGGACCATAGTTACAAGAGGTTGCATTAGAAGACCAGTATGACATTGAATTAAAGTTTCCTCCGTAGCTAACATAAGTAGGAGAAATGGAAGCTCCTACAGATGGAGGTAGAGGATATGGAGGACACGACTGTCCAAGTGAAGGAGTCACAACCGATCCATCCCAACAAGTTGTAGTTGGTCGCGCAGGACAAGATTGTCCAAGTGAAGGAGTTATGACTGAGCCATCCCAACAGGTAGTGGTAGGGCGTGCAGGGCAAGCACCAGGATTAAAATATGGATCATAGACAGTCCCATTCCAACAAGTTGTAACGCAGTCATTCCAAAAGTGACTACCAGCAGTACCTCCTTGAGATGTTGGTGAAGTAAAGGGGCTTCCACTGTCACAGCTTGCAGGTATCACAGAGCCAGCGTTTTCTCCAAGTGTAGAATGCTCAATGTATGCCAGCTCTGATGTGTGTGGACTAATTCCACGAGTTATAAAAAACACCGCAATAAGTAAGAAACAAGAAACAAGAATACTTTTACCAGAATGTTTTTGGAGACATTTGATTATATGAGAAGAATTAGAAGTAAGAGCTTTATTAAGTTTCATAGTTGATACTATAATGATACCCCATAATCTTTTTTATAGGAAAAGTTGTTCACATATTGAGTCTTGTGTTATGTGTCTGTTTAATTCTTAAGATTTTTTTCTATTAGGGTTAAGTTATGATCTATTGAAAGCTTCATAGCACTAAGTCCGGTCATATATATGCGAGGGTCATTTCCAGGGTATGCATGCCCCCAATCTTCATTGTTCATTTTATTTGCTGCTTCTCTTGCATAACCACAAGCTTCTTTTGCCTCTGTAAACCTTTTTTTATTAATCAGTAAGGCACAGTATGTATTTTGTACCCAGACGGTATATTTAAAATTTTTAGCGATAGGTTCTATGGTTTGCATGGCGCCATCTATATCTCCAACGCGAAATTGAAGCCAAGCTTTATCGTTTCTCCCTGCCCAAGTTTCAGGGTGTGCTTTTATATATATTGAAAACATATCAATCGCTTCATGGGTTCTGCCCATATATCCATAAGTAAGACCAAGGATATAGTACGTAGACAGACTGTCGGGGTAAATACTAAGTTCTTGTTCTGCCTCCTCTAACGCCTTTTCTAATTTTCCTTCTATAAAGTATGTTCTAGATAGTTGATAGTGAGCATAACGCGGAGGTGACTCTGATCCTATGGGGTGTGTTGCTGTATAATAGAAAAATTGAGCTAATTTTACGTTATAAAGTGACTTAGTTTTTCCAAAAAAAACATCTCCAATAGAGAAGGAGAAGGATGGGACTAGTAAAATACCAAAAGATATAAATAAAGTACTTCCTAGGAATATTTTGCCTATATTTCTAAACAAAAAATTCTCTTTAGAAGCCTTGTTAAAAAATTTTCTAAAGATTTGTTTATCATTTGTAAATAAACTACGCATAAGTTATTTAATTTTAACATAGTTTTATAATTATTTTCTTCACTGTAAAATTCTTAGTATACGTATGCACATCAAATGCTTGGGGTTAAAATAAAAAAAGGGAGATGCCGAAGCATCTCCCTTGGAACCTCTTTCCTCTACTGGGCTTTTTTGAAAGTTGCACTATTTCTACCGCCCGATGGATTGAAGTAAATTCCATCAATTGTACCCCCGCCTGCTTTGAAGGTACAAGTGCCACCAGTTTCACTGTTGCACATAAACGACAACACTCCGTCTTTAATTTCTGAGGTTTTGAAAACGCTCGAAACAATTTTGGAGTTCGCATACGAATATTTTGCAACACATTTTGCATCCACTTCGACAATACGAAGAAGTTGTTCGGGGATGCCATAGCCCCAGGTCCCAATCCAAGAACCATAGAAGTTTGCGCAAGCCAGAGGGACCTCTGATGATGGAGGAGTTGCTTTAGCACCCGCACCCTCTGTTATTCTTTGATTTGAGATTAGTCTGGATAAAGATCCCTCAGATACGTCAACCCTTGTAAAGGCTAATGTATCGTCGATACCAGAACCAATAAAGCGATCAAAAAGGTTATTTCCGCGGAATTCAAAATAATTGATGCCAGCAGATGTGGGGATTTCAAGGACACCCTTTTTTATTTGACCCGTTAAGAAGTTTTTTGGCTTGGGATTTTTGCTGTATGCGTACTTGGCAACACAGTTGGTGTCCACGCTAACCACCCAAAGCCACACGACTCCTGAATTAGCCCATGTCCCTGTCCATGCTCCAGCAAAAGCTGCGCACGTTGCAGGCACTTCCGCCGCAGGCTTCTCAAGAGCTGGTGAGCTATCTGTCCTTCTTGTTTGTAGCTCATTCTCGGCCGCCTTGGTTATCTTCACTTCCTTCGCTTGGTCATTTCTATCAAAAAATTTTCCAACAAATGACCCGTTGGCTGTTTGAGTGGCAGTAATCTTGGCGCCTGATTTGGCAACTAACTTCAATTCCTTTGTTACGGTATTAATTTCAGCTACAGACAGAGGTTGTTCCGTGCCAGACCACCCAAACTTACCCTCGAGAGAGAGAGAGTCTTGAGATTTTTCCGATACGTTTACAACTATTAGCGCCCTGTCCCTATTGCTGCCCTCTACCTCCACCAACCAGGAGCCAATCATCTCGGCGCCCATTTTTGCCGTCACGGTTTGACCCATGGCAGATATAGTAAGAAGTGAAGAAATCACAAGAACCAGAAAAGTTTTAACAACATGCATAGCAGTCTCCTTAAGAGTTTAACAAAGTACTTTCGAGTCTTGATTGGTGTAGTTTTTAACAAACACCTATCAATATCTTCCATATTTTAGTATATACTATTTAAAATATTTGTCAAGTTCTGTAGCATTGCCTCATCAAGTTTAAATACGTAGATACAAGTTAGATGTTAGTATATATTTACTCTGTAATTGTATGTCCCACGTATTATTCAGTCTTATTAAAGATAAAATCTTTAAAGATGATGTAATTAAAGAAGTTTCTTATAACTCTCAAGGGGAGACTTTAGCGTGGATCTTTGATTTTAAAAGCCAAGCCTTATCAAGGATTTTTCTCGAAGAATACGCAAAATCTTTTTGGAGTATTTTTCAGAGTAAATATGGAACATCTCTTCAAATAGGGGGAATGGAAACAGGAGCTATTCCACTTATTGCAGGTGTCGCCACACACTCTCCACAAGGTGTAGATGTTTCTAGTTTTTATATACGTAAATCTAGGAAAAAAAGTGATCTTGCTAATCAGGTTGAGGGGGATATTCAAAAAGGTATATCCATTATTTTAGTGGACGACATTATAAATAATGGCAATACGGTACGAAAACAAATAAAGATCTTAGAGGAAATGGGGCATACTGTTTCTGCCATTTTTACTTGCCTTAGATTTAGAGATATTTCTCAGTATCAAGACTTATTGGATAAAGGTATAGAGATAGTGAGTATTTTCGAGCTGAACGATTTTAGCAGTAGTTTGCCTGTTAAAAATTTAGTTAACAAATCAGACGGTCCACCTGTTAAGAAATATACAATAGAGTACAAGCTTACATTAACGACCAAGCCTAATTTGTACTTGGTTGTACCAAAGTCAGCTCCAGTTCTTTGGGGTGAGTTTGTTTACGCGGGAGTAGATGATGGTTTTTTTTACTGTATAAATGTGAATGATGGCAGTGTTGTATGGGTATACAAGATTTTTTTTGGAACGAAGGGTAAAAATATATTTTCGTCGCCCCAAATATATAGGGATAAAATCTTATTCGGAGCGTATGACGGTAACTTTTATTGCCTTAATCGGTTTTCTGGAAAACGAGAGTGGGTTTTTAGTGATGCAGATTGGATAGGCTCATCCCCAAGCATTGATTACGGCAGAGGGGTTGTGTATATAGGACTTGAGTTTGGGCTTTTAAAAAAGTCTGGAGGGGTTGTAGCTTTAGATATCCAAACAGGAAAAGTTAAGTGGAAGAATTACGATATGGTTGGACTCACTCATGCATCTCCTGCGTATAACAAAAGATATAACATTGTGGTGTGTGGTTGTAATGACAACTATATTTATGCCTTTAACGCAAAGAACGGGGAAATACTCTGGAAATTTGAAACTAAAGGTGAGGTGAAATACGGTGCTATTTTTGATGATAAAAGAGGATTAGTCATTATCGCCAGTATGGATGGTGGGGTGTATGTGTTGCGAGTAAAAGACGGTACTTTGTACCACAAGTTTGAAGCTCGTTTTGGTTTTTATGCAACAGCTGCAATGAGTGGAAACCTTATCATCATCGGATCGTTGGATAAGCTCGTATATTGTTATAATATTGTATCCAAAAAGACTGAGTGGGTATTTGAAACTTCAGGAAGAATATTTGCAAGTCCGTGTATCGATGGTCAAAGTGTTTTTATTGGGAGTAATGACGGTAGATTGTACGAAATAGATGTCCCGTCGGGTAAGCTTATTGGAAGTGTTCAGTTAACAGAGAGAATTGTTAATAAAATCCAAATTGAACATGACCCAGATGGGAGTATGTTTTTATATGTTCCTACACATGCAGGGGAGTTATATAAAATAAGAGCGATGAATGTTAATTAATAGTTGTAGTTCTGATAGCTTCTTTATTTTTTGCACTTATACCATCTACGATAGTCCTGTTTATCATAGGATGCTCATTGTCTTCTGGTCCAAAATCACTATCAGGATGGAAGACAATAATGTCCATTGTTTCTGAAGAGGTGTTAAAACTATGTATTACCTCTTCTGCTAAAAGGAAGACACTCCCCTTAGAAAGCAAAACCACTTCGCCGTTATCAAGAAGGCATTCGCCGTTACCTTTATACACAAGTCCTACGCGTATTGAAGGGTGAGTATGAGGGGTCTGGGTAATATTTTTTGGAAAATGTAGATGATTTAAACAGGGGTTTCCTTTAATAACAGGGGGTATAAGTAGTGAGTCGCTACAGCCATCTATGTACTTGAGTCTTCCTAGATTTTCTACTGGTCCACCAAAAACATTAACGCCCTTGTAACTGTTTGTGGACACTATAAAACAGATACCAGCTGATTCTACTTTGACTCTTCCCTTGCAGGAAAAATAGTCTCCTCCAAAAAAAGTCCGCTTCCTTCCATCTATAGTAACGACGACCTCACCTTCTGAAACTATTCCAAAATGAGTAAAAGAAAGAGGTAATTCTATTTCATAAGCGTGCATAGCTCCGTATAATTGAGTTGTGCCAAACTCACCAGTGTGTTCAGTGATAAGACCATTTGCAACCATTGAAACTATTAAGCCAGGGATATTTTTCATATAGGGAAAGTGTAACAAATTAGTTTCTAAAATCAAAAATTACTCTGTTTTGGTTTCTATTTTATTTTTACAAAGAGTATTTTCACAGAACCTTTTTATTAGATAGTAAGGATTTCTTAGGTTTATCTGGTATTTTTTTTGTTAAAAATTAATTAATTTACAGGAGATTATTTTTATGTAATAGTTATAAATACAATGACTGCTTTTCTTTATAATTTTTTTCACAATGAGACCAATGATAGAACGGAGAAAGGTCTCATTAGTATTCCTGAGGATAAAAATGATTGGCCAGATTCATGGAAGAAAATAGAGTATAAACACTATTCTACTTTTAAGTCTATAGTTCTTCCGAAAAGTAACGGAGCTCTGTTTAAAGAGTTATTGGTTAAAAGGAGATCTAGTGAGGGGTATATGTTAGATAATAACATCACCTTATCGGCATTATCGTATATATTGCAATGTGGGTACGGGTTGCAGGGTGGAACAAAAGAAGAGGGGCGTGAAGAATCTAGGACTGTTCCCTCGGGGGGCAAGAGATACCCCCTTGAGGTATACGTATATCTGTTTAAGCGTGTTAATGAATGTAAGCCAGGGGTGTATCATTACGGGGTAAAGAGCCATACTCTAGAGCCTATTTTTTTTAAAGATTTTTCATACGAAGATATTTCACTATTTACTCCTCAAAAATGGTTACATGATAGTGTGGGCATGATTTCCGTAACGAGTGTTTTCAGTAGAACTATTGAAAAATATGGCAGTATGGGGTATCGTCTTATTTTGCTTGAGGCTGGTCACGTTGCTCAGAATATGATATTAGCAGGAACTGAAAAGGGGATAAATATTATTCCAATCGCAGGCATTAACTCAGAGGAGATAGAAAAAGTAATAGGGTTAGGTAGTCGAGAAAGGGTTGTGTACACTCTTTTTCTATAAATAGTTATGAATAACACTTCATCAAAGTTGTTCAATCGTGATGGGTATATACCTATAAAAGAATATGTTAATGATATCCAGTGTATGAAAAATAATGGGACTTGGAAATTGCCCCTTAGAATTATAGATTATCTCCACTTCTCCTTCTTGGTTATTGTAGTAAAGTTTTCTTGGTTTGCAGAAGCTTTATATATTATTAATCCTAGTAAAGTTGGACCAGCTTTTACAGTACTTTTGGCTTTCCTAAAAAAGAAGTCTATTTTTGATTCTTACGTAGAAGGAAACTTACATTTTCGTGGCTATTTTTCTTACTATTTAGAAAAAAAAGTAAAAATAAATAACCACGTACGCATTATGAGTGGGCAAGGGGTTTCAGAAGACAAGGCAATAGCTCTTTCAAAAGCGTTAGGAGAAATGATTGAGAGGGCAGTTTCGGGGATGTATGATTTGAATAAAAAAATAAAAATAATTTCACTAAATGATCTCACTAAAAAGTTTCCTGTGATATACCCACCAAAGTACCATCGTTTTCTTAATATTCAGAAAAATAAGTTTGCAGAACTGCACTATGATCCAGCAAAAGCTATTGCGTGGGTAGAGGGCAAAAACTTAATTACAAATATAAAGACGTATATACCTAGAACCATGACGAGTTGGTTTACCGAAGAGAGTGATCTTGAGGAGGTCTTTATTAATGCAACAACCAACGGTGCAGCAGGATACTTTACGAAAGATGGAGCTGCTTTACGAGGATTGCTTGAGGTTGTACAACGAGATGCTTTTTTAGTGCATTGGCTTACAACATTTCCTCCACAGATTGTTGCACAAGAAACACTTCCAAAGGACCTACAAGAAAAGGTTAAAGAATTTGAACTCTTCGGGATCTCAATCTATATCTTAAATGTTACCTCTATTCCAATACCTTCCATCTTTATTGCCGCTATAAATAAAGAAGCAGAAACGCCCCAAGTTGTCTTAACGGGTGCCTCAGCTCTTACCTTTGAAGAGGCTATACATAACTCTTTAAGAGAGATGGTTTTAGGTTTGGAAATGTTTTATTATGTTGGCACTAAAGCACAGCTAAAATATAAGGATATTGAACCAGAGCCATTTATTGCTGATATCGGAAAAATTACAAGACAGTTATATTGGCGAGGAAACAAAAGGGTAAAACAGTTCGAGTGGTTCCTGTCAGGGGATAAGGTTTCATACAATAGCTTGTGTGAACAAGATTTAATCTCTGAAAAAACAGATTCCTGTCAACTTGAAGTATGTCTTGAGGTGTTAAAAAAATTAGGAAGCTCTTATTATCCCACTGTGTACTACCCAAAGAATAAAATTCAAGATGAATTAGGGTTTTATGTAGCTCAAATATTTATACCAAAAGCTTTTCCTCTATACCTCTCAGAATATTACGGTACATTTGATAGTGACAGATTAGAAGAATTTGCAGTATCAAAGGAGAATTTTAACTGGAAACTTAATCCCCTACCTCACATGTTTCCTTAGTTCTGTGGATAACCTAATTCACAGGAGCTTTTTACTTCTTCGCGTGGTGTATACTGTAGATATATGTTTCAAAAAGTAAAAAAAACACCTCTGCTTTTCTTAGGTATTTTATTCACAGGAACTCTTAGTGTTATTAGTCTTGTGTCCAGTTATACTCGTACAAGTTATTCCAAGGATGATTCTTTTTTTATTGCTACTGCTAATGCTGATCTTGGAAATTGGTCCTGGGGCGGCGGCGGCGGCGGCGATGGCTGTGGAGGGTGCTCTGGGGCGGGAGGAGATAGCGCAGGTGGTTAATTTATAAAAATATGGAACCAATAAAAACAACAAGTAGTTCTTCTTATAAAAGAATAGGCACCATTGCCTTAAGTGTAATTGTTGTATTTTCTCTTTTATATATTTATATATATAATGCATCAAAAAATAAAACCCCTAAAAATGGAACTTCAAATGAAGAGCGTGTTAATGCTTATCGAATGAGTCTGCTTAGCAATGAGCCAGCCGCTCTTCAGGAAAATTTTGTAAAGGATGTTAAATTAGGGGTTAACGATATGTACACAAAATCAGATGTGTATTTTATCACACATAGATTTTTTGATAATAATGGAAATATATATGAGATATATGATTTTATAGAACTTCACCCAGAACTTGCTTTCTTAAAAGAAGCCGAGACTATTTATCCAGGAGTCTTTGAAAAAATAAAAAACAGAACCCTCTCTTCTATTGCTACAGATTCTGGTTACTATGCTTATCTTGCATATGTAGAAATCTTAATGAAATATGGCTATACAGATATTGCAGCAGTCGGAACTGCTGCTGGTCAGTATGCTAAACTTGCTTATGTTACAACAGAAATAGCAAAAGAAATGCCTAAAAATGAAGGGGTTGAACGTTCAAAATACGCAAAAAGAAATATTAAAAAATCTGCAGATTTTTTAGTGTTTGCTACAAAAGATGTTGAAAGAATACTCAACGGAGAATTAACTTCAAAGGATATCATCCCTCAAGATATTCTCGTGGGACTTAATCAATATGCTGCCGCGCTACGATATCGTGAAGCGCTCGGGTTTAAACATTTTTCACCTAAAATGGTAGAGTCACTTAACAAAATTGGAGTTAAGGCATCTTCAATAAAAACACCAGAACAGATCTTTGCTTTCACAACAGAGTACTCTCATCGCTTTGTGCCTGAATTAAATCTATTTACGTCTCTCTTAAATGCTTCGACACTGGCCATTTTAGCATCAAGCACTCCTCAGGATATAAAAGTTGCCCTGTATCCTCTTCTTGATTTTGATACAAAGAATACTAGAAATGCTAATTTTTTAAAGATAGGAATTATTCCTAAAATATTAGACTCAAGATTTGAGAAAAAGCCTGATAACATAGGGGAAACCGCAATGGATATTTATAGCAAAAGAAATACCTTAAGACTTGCAAACAAAGTCCCAGAATTCAAAGCCTGGCTCATGTTAAATGGGTGGGTTGAAGCTGATTTTAAGTAATTTCTTGAAAGCTAAACTACTAAAAAGTCTAAAAAAGAGGAAAAATGTAGCCCTCCTATGTCTAGCGGTATTGTTTCTTACGTCAGGGGTGCTTTTCTATGAGAAAGTTATTTTGTCACAAATTAGAGCAACAGAGTATCAAAACGCCATTCAGGAAAATCTTTTCCAAAATAACCCACAATCACTTCAAGCTTTTTTTGTAAGAGACATTGCAAATGGTGTGAATGATATGTATACAAAATCAGTTGCGCATTTTCTTGTCCGTAGATATTTTAATAACGGTGGAAATATTTACGAGGTATTTAATTATGTGGATAGCCACAAAGAATTAGCTTTCTTAAAAGAAGCCGAGACTATTTATCCTGAAATGTTTGAATTTGTGAAAAATAAACGATTACCTTTTACATATTCTGATCAAGGTATGTACGCTTCTCTTGCTTATTTTGAAATCTTAGAAAGAAATAATTATGCAGATATTTCAACACTCGGGACAGTTGCAAATCAGTATGCAAAAATGGCCTATTACAAAGAGCTTATTCTAGACAATCAGTCTAAAGGTAAAGATCTAGATTACCCAAAATATAGTAAAAGCCAAGTTCAAAACGACACCAATAAAGCTATTCTTTTTATAAAAAAATCTCAAGGAACCATCACAAAAATTGTTGAAGAAAAATTAACCGCAAAAGACATTCCTAGTTTTAATATCTTGATTGGTGCCGTGGAGTATGCTTCTGCTTTAAGATATTTTCAAGCCCTAAATGTTGATTTCTCTTCAGTAATTTCATCAGAAAAAGTTTTCGTCTTCGCAGTATCGTATTCGTATCACTTTCTCCCAGAGGCTTATTTATCTACGTCTCTTACAAATGCTGCGACTCTCCTTTTGATTGAATCAACTAACAGCAATCAGCTACGATCTGCAATCTACCCCTTTCTTGACCTTAGTTCAAAGGTAAATAAAAAAACAGGAAGTATTTTAGATAAGGTTTTGAAAGCAAAATTTAAAGAATCTGTATCAAGATTTGAAGATTTGAATATATATAGCACTATTAATATAGTAAAAATTGCAAACATAGTCCCAGAATTCAAAGCCTGGCTTATGTTAAATGGATGGGTTGAAGCTGATTTTAAGTAATTTCTTGAAAGCTAACTAACTATTTTTAATAGTTATTCTTGGAATTGTTATACCATTTGAGAGTGAAAGTATGAGCTCTATTGTGTCAACAGTTCTTTCAACGTACATAATCTCAAGAGCTTCCTTTCTTAGGGTATCTTTTGTATATAATTTTCTATTTACCTTCTCGTAAAGTATTTCAGTTACTGGTATTGAGTCCTTTTTTAGATTTTTTGTTAAAAATCTACTAAACGAAGTTACTGTACCATTGCTTAAACTATTTATTAGTCCTGTATTTTTTGAACGAAAATCACTATACAAATTCATGTTAATAATTAATCCACCTGCCTGCTTTTTCATTAAAGGTATCACAGCTTTAGAAACAAGTATTGGCCCTAAAAGATTCATCTCTAGAAGTTTTTTTATTTCTTTTTCATTGCTATTTTCTAGTTTAGTATCAGCAACTAAATAACTACCGTTAATCAAACAATCAATTGATCCGTAGGTTTCCATGATTTTTTGCAGGACACTTTCTATGTTTAAGAGACTTGTTGTATCCATTGCAATACCCTCACACTTTACTCCTTGAGTAGTTTTTACACCCTGTTCCACAGGGTGAGGTGTACATATTATTACTCTATACTTAGAAGTAAGTCTTTTTGCTAAAGCTTTTGCAAGATCGTCTATGCCATTGATAATAAGTATAACCTTCATATTCAATAGTTTACCATATTGAGATGGCAATAAATAAAATCTTCACAGCAAGCTGACGAGATGTCATGTGTCGTTGGCAGGGGATCAATATCCAAATCCCCGATCTGTTTATGGTCGACAGACATCCGGGGGGGGGTATTTGTTACACAGTGAGTTGTATTGGAGTTAGACTATAAAAAAATGGATTAAAAATCAAATAAACCTTGTAAGGCTTTGATTAAAGTAGTGTACTTTGAATACTGTTATTTTATGTTGATTAGTGTGTGGTATGTTAGTATGTAGAAGTAAGTTCTTTTAAATAGGAGATGAAAATGCAAATGTTTACGCAAACTCAAGGCCTTGTCATATTAGCTGTATACGCTCTTATGCTTTACGCTGTCATCTGGTCTTTCTCAAGAGGATTCCGTTTCAGTAAGCTAAACTTTTTAGTAGCTGGGAGGGAAATAGGTAAAATCCCAGCTGCTTTTTCAATCGCCGCCACATGGATTTGGGCACCCTCCCTTTTTGTGTCTTCGGAAAAAGCCTACACCCAAGGTTGGGTTGGTTTGTTTTGGTTCCTTGTGCCAAACATAAGTTGTTTGATCTTGTTTTCCTTTTTCGCTAAGAAAATCCGATCGTTGTTTCCAGATGGTTTTACGCTGTCTGGTTATATGAAAGAACGTTATTCCAAGCGAGTTCACTTTGTTTATTTGTTTGCTTTAACAGGTTTGGCTACTTGTTCTTTTGCTGTTCAACTGCTTGCTGGAGGACAAATAATCTCAACAATAAGTGGTTTGCCTTATGTAACGGTAACAATCATCCTGGCCTTAATACCCGTTGGCTATTCGTTATATTCTGGACTTAGGGCTTCAATCATTAGTGATTTTGTTCAAATGGTTGTGATTTTGCTTGTTGGACTAGGAGTGGTTTTGGGGGCTGTTTATGCAAGCGGTGGTATCGAAACGGTCTGGAAA
Source organism: bacterium (assembly GCA_023267635.1). Taxonomy (GTDB): domain Bacteria; phylum Patescibacteriota; class Minisyncoccia; order Phycocordibacterales; family UBA5272; genus UBA11704. The sequence continues at coordinate 69,639 of JAHFMX010000003.1, forward strand.
GGCTTAAATGGAAAAACTGGCACGTATACAGATTTGTTTTCTGGCGATGGTTTGAATGTTTTTTACACGTTTGGCATACCAGTTACTATCGGTTTGTTGTCTGGGCCATTTGGAGATCAGAGCTTTTGGCAAAGAGCCTTTTCGATAAAAAGAAAAGTTGTACAACCTGCTTTTGTGATTGCCGCCTTTGTGTTTGGGGTTGTGCCGCTGACTCTTTCGGTGCTTGGTTTTATCGCTGCAGGGACAGGGATAAACATAAAAAATACATCCCAAGTGAATATGGAAGTGGTGGCAAATTTCCTCCCGGGATGGGTGATTGTTCCTTTTGTTTATTTGTTGCTTTCTGGTTTAGTGTCGACTCTTGACTCTAACCTGTCGGCAATATCAAGTCTTGCCGGACATGATATCCTTGAACGGAAGAAAGGGGACAGTGCCAACAGGAGAGACGTCCTAAGGTATTCAAAAGGCTCGATGTTGATTTTGGTCGTTGGTGGCATTGCCATTGCCAATATTCCAGGACTGACCATTCTCTACTTGTTTCTGTTTTATGGAACACTTAGGTCGTCGACATTGCTCCCGACAATTATTACCCTCCTGAAGAAAGATGTGAGTGAAGTTGGAATGTTCTGGGGCATAATCACATCTCTTTCCGTTGGACTTCCGATTTTTGCTTATGGGAATCTACATAAAGTTGTTCCAATGGTTATCGGGGGTTCCTTGTTTACTGTTCTGGCCTCTGGGGTAATAGTTCTTGTGGTTAGTTTTGCTGTAAGAAAAAAATAGTAGGAGGTGTTTCCTTTAGTAAGGGGCGATATTTAATTTATATCGCCCTTTTTATTTTTTTAAGTTATAATTAAAAAATGAACATCCTAAAATTTTTTAGTAAAAGAAAAAAAGAAAAAGACTTCACCTACAAGTATTATTGTTTATTAGACATCAATACTAGCGGTTTATTAGTTATAAGAAAAAATTTTCAGTGCATGAATTTTCTTAAAGAATATACACTAGACACCACTTTGGTTGGGCTTTTTTCCTCAAATTTTTTTGAGGAAAAGTTTTTCTCTAGGTTAGAAACTTCATCTGACTGTTACCGTTTTCGTTGGGATTCTAGTAAAAATCTATTTGTGAAAAATAAAAATATTACTAATTTATTACAGGAAAAATCTTTTCTTGCTAGTACGAAATATGATCTGTTGGAGGATATTTCTTCACGGATAATCTCTTTTAGAGGTCGTGTAAAAAAAACTTTACCTTATCAAGAAACAATATATTTAACAAAAAAACATCAAGCAGAGAGATTTAAGGACAGAGGATATCCTGAGAGTGAATTGCTAGAATACCCCTATGTTTTACAATATGCTGATTTGAAAAAAATATCACTCAAACAAGCAGCAGATACGATATTACTCAAATCAAGTATTGATGATGGAATGTTAGCAAAAACAGAGCTTTTACGACTCAAGTATTTTAATAAAGTAAGAGAATCCTCTTCTAAGGAAGAATTAGAAAATACGCACAAAGAATTTTTGTTAGATTTTAATATTAAAATATGAATAAATTGTTGTATTATAAACCGCGGATAGTTAATGATGTCGAAAATTATGATCTCCCAGGAATTAAAAAATTCTCTCATTTTTTCAAGATTTTCGCACATGACGTTGTTATTGTAGACAGAACAAAAACAATAAAAGTACCAGTTCATACCAAAATTTTATTTCCAATACCAAAATTTAGGTTAATGTCTAAGACATACGAAGAAATTTGTAACGAAAGAGCGATAGAGTTGTTAAATAAAGCAGACACAATGAAAGTAAGTCTATGTGTTTTCTACTCGGGAGGCATTGATTCTACACTGGTTATGGTTTCCTTGCTTAAAAATGCTACGGAAGAGCAAAAGAAAAATATAGTAGTATTACTCTCCGAGGAGTCAATTTCAGAAAATCCTAATTTTTACAAAGAGTACATACAAGGAAAACTTAAAGTGGAGTCGTCTGCAAATTTCCCGTATATAGTCGGGACAAATGCTCTACTTGTAACAGGGGAGCACAATGATCAATTATTTGGCTCTGATGCTGTTGGTAATCTTATGAGAATTTTTGGAGAAGAGATTATAAATAAACCCTATGATAGAAATTTATTTATAAAATTTTTCAATACTATTGAGAATGATATTGAAATGAATACTTTCTATGTAGATTTGTTTGAAAAATTGTGTGCTAATGCTCCAGTTCAAATAAAAACAAATTTTCAGTTTCTTTGGTGGATTAATTTTTCTTTGAAATGGCAAACTGTTTTTATGAGAGTTCTTGTGTTCACCGCTAATCGTAATGTATCAAAAATTACACCAGAATATATAAGTACAAATTATTTTACTTTTTACAATACTGAGGATTTTCAATTATGGAGCATGAATAATTTAGATAAAAGAATAAAAAACACTTGGAGCAGTTATAAATGGGTATGTAAAGATATTATTTACGAATACACAAAGGATGCAGATTATCGAGATAACAAAACAAAGGTTGGGTCATTAGCTAAAATAATGATTGGTAGCGGCTCTTACAATTTTATAGATGATGCTTATCATTTCTATAAAGAATTACCTGTAGAAGAATATTATAACGAGGATAATGATTTTGTATAAACTACTTTAAATTTTGGAATTTGTACTATATGTGATGTAAATCTTTTTAGGATAGAATACGGCCACTATGAAGCAGAAAATTAAGGCATTGTGGGTACTGTTAGCAGTTGTGGCGCTTGGCGTCTTTTTACTAAAGGCTAATCCATCTGCTGGATCTCTTGCAGATGGACGCCCGTCCGCCGTAGGCGGATTAGGGGGAGGGTTCGTTTTAGGTCTTGATTTAGCAGGTGGATCAGCACTCTAACTAAATAACCATTGATTTTCTGAAACGAAAAGCACGACACCGAAGGTGTTGTGCTTTTTAATTTATTGCGCGTAGCTTTTCTTTAGGTATTAACTGCTTGGGTGTTGATGTATTGGTTAAAGTAGTGTACTCTCCTGTAAAGTACTAACTTTACAGGAGAGTACAATGAAGGTTCGTAAGATGAAGCATAGGCTTCCCTCGATAACTGATGTTATCTGCTACCGAGATAGGCACGGCGTAGTGACCAAGACGTGTCATAAAACTCCTCAAGGTCACTACATTACTACAATTGCAGTTGGTCCGCCTTCCATGTCAACCAAAGAGGCTATACGGTTGGCAAAGTTGCAAACGTGAGGAGGATAATTGTTTACTTTGCGAGCGCGGACTACGTCCGCGCTTTTCTTTTTATCCCCACAAAATTATTGTATATAGAACGAATGTTCTAGTATACTTACACCATGAACAAGAACATAAAAATACACACCCAATCCAGTGGCAAAAATGAGAAGCCTATTATTTATCAAGCTGCAAATGGTGCTGTTGAGCTGCGTATGGATATGAGTAAAGAGACAGTGTGGGCAAACCTCAATCAAATTGCAGATATTTTCAATGTTCAGAAAGCAGCAGTTTCAAAACACCTTAAAAATATCTTTGAGTCTGGGGAGTTAGATCAGAGGGGAACTGTTTCCAAAATGGAAACAGTTCAAATTGAAGGAAAACGTTCAATTATTCGAGAAATTGAGTATTATAATCTTGACGCCCTTATTTCCGTTGGCTACAGAGTAAATTCAAAGCAGGCGACTGAATTCCGTAAATGGGCAACGAAGACTCTCAAGGAACATATTACAAAAGGGTATACGATTAATAAGAAAATGATAGGTAAAAACTGGGAAGAATTTTCTCATGCAGTAGAATCTGCTAAGAAATTCCTTCCTAAAGAATATCAGGCGCTCACAGGTGGACAGGCACTTGATTTGGCCGAACTCTTTGCTCGTACATGGCTATCACTTGATGCCTATGACAAACAGTCTCTTGTGATTAAGAAACCGACCAAGAAAAATGTAAAGCTCACTGCGAAGGAGTTACTCACCGCGCTTTCTGATCTGAAATCAAAGCTCATTACAAAAGGTGAGGCAACAGAACTTTTTGCGACAGACAGACACAAGGAGAGTCTAGAAGGAATTGTTGGGAATGTCATGCAGTCACTTGGAGGAAAGTATGTATATGAGACTGTAGAAGCAAAAGCAGCACATTTGCTGTACTTTGTTGTGAAGAATCATCCATTTGTCGATGGCAATAAACGAAGCGGTGCGTTTGCCTTTGTGTGGTTTTTGTAAAAAACTAAATGTTTAGATGTCGGACGTATGACACCTGAAGCACTCACCGCACTCACACTTTTGGTTGCGGAAAGTAATCCTAGAGACAAGGAAAATATTGTAGCCCTTATTATGAAATTAATAGAGAGATAAAACTTCCACTTTTCACGTTAATAGAAAAAGAAATGTTAAAGGCTACTATAAAGCGGCGCCTGTGCCGGTTTATATTGTTTATATTTATACACAGCCTCTACAAGGGTACCCCTTGCTAGCAAGGGGTACCCTTGTAGAGTGAATAGTGATAGAATTGGCGCACTATGAAGCAGAAAATTAAGGCATTGTGGGTACTGGCAGTGGTTGTGGCGCTTGGCGTCTTTTTACTAAAAGGGGATAAAGATTTCGTTTTAGGTCTTGATTTAGCAGGTGGATCAGCTCTTACTTACAGAATTGAGACGTCATCTCTCCCAGAAGGCAGCGATGTTTCTGAAAGTGTAAACGCACTTCGAGATGTTGTTGAACGTCGAGTAAACCTCTTCGGTGTTACAGAAGCAGGTGTTATGACTTCATACAGTCGTCTTGCTTCTGAATGGAGACTCGTTGTTGAACTTCCTGGTGTTACTGATGTCAAACAAGCGGCAACACTTATCGGAGAAACTCCTGTCCTTGATTTTCGTACAGCAAAGAAAGACTCTGTAGTTGGAACTTCTACAGCGGAATTTATTGCAGCGTACGAGCAAACCGCTCTTACTGGTAGATACCTTAAGCGCTCCGCTCTTGTCTTTGACCCAACTACTAATCGCCCGATGGTTGAACTTACGTTTGATGATACTGGTGCAAAACTTTTTGCACAGATCACTAAAGCAAATATTGGAAAACAAGTTGCTATCTTCCTAGACGGCATGCCTATCTCTGTACCTACTGTTAATGAAGAAATTACAGGCGGGAAAGCCGTAATCTCAGGAACATTCACCATTGAAGAAGCTCGTGTATTAGTTGGAAGACTAAACGCTGGAGCACTTCCACTCCCAATCACACTCGCTGGAACATCAGTTGTTGGACCATCTCTCGGAGCTGTGTCTGTAGAGAAGGGTATCAATGCTGCTATTATCGGCTTCCTCCTCGTTTCAGCTTTCATGCTTCTTTGGTACCGTTTACCTGGACTTGTAGCGGTTGTAGCGCTCGTTTGTTACACCATTATCAACCTTGTTGTGTTTAAGGTTGGAATTTCTCCTGCAATGATTATTATCACAGCTACATGTGTTGGATTAGCAATTGCTGTTCACAGATCAATACTATTCGGTATTCCTGTTGCGTACGTTATTCTTGCCCTCATTCCAGGTGGACTTGTTCCAGTAACACTTACTGCAGCTGGAATTGCAGGGTTCATCATTTCAGTTGGTCTTGCAGTGGACGCAAACGTTCTCACATTTGAACGTATGAAAGAAGAGCTTCGAAACGGAAGAAGTCTTAAGGACGCAATCGATATTGGATTCACGCGTGCGTGGACCTCAATCCGTGATTCGCATACAGCGGCTGTTATTGTGGCAGTTGTTCTCTACATGTTCGGAACATCAATCGTGAAAGGATTTGCGATTACATTCTTCCTAGGAGCAATTCTTTCTCTTGTGTCTGCGCAAATGATTACTCGTGTATTCCTCGCGTCACTTGTTCCAGCAAAGTTGGGAAGATTTATGAGGTTCTTGTTTGGTAGCGGCTTTAGCAAATAATTAAATACGTATGTTTATCGTCAAATACAAATCAATCTTTATCGGTCTCGCAGTTGTTCTTGTGCTTACATCGTTTGCTCTTATGGCAAAGTTCGGCATTCGACAGGGAGTTGATTTCACAGGTGGAACAGTTATCGAAACAAGATACGTTGCTGATATGCCAGAGACTATCGATGTCGCAGGATTGCAGGCACAGGACATTAGAAGTTTCAAAACAGGGACATCAACGTATAAGTTTATTTCTACAAAGTCATATGACGAACTTCGACCTGTCCTTATCGAAGCTGTAGCGCAGGGAAAGTATATATATGAGGAGACACAGGTAAACACAGTTGGTCCAACCCTTGGTCTTGAGCTTAAAAGAAAAGCAGGTATCGCGATTGCGGTTGTGGTACTTGCTATTCTAGCCTTTATTGCTTTCTCATTCCGTGAAGTATCACGCCCAGTGTCATCATGGAAGTATGGAGTTATCGCGATGGTAACGCTCCTTCATGACATTATCGTGCCAACAGGAGTGTACGTCCTCCTCTCGTACTACTTTGGAGCAGAAATCGACACGCTCTTTGTAATCGCTCTCCTTACAATATTGGGTATTTCTATCTCTGACAAGATTGTGGTGTTCGACAGAATTCGTGAAAACCTTAAGAGTGGGAATATCAAAAACTTTGATGACGTTGTAGGGGTTAGTCTCAAGCAGACGTTTACTCGTTCAATCAATACATCAGTTACAGTGATCCTAGCTCTCGTAGCGTTATTCTACTTCGGCCCAGAGGCAACAAAGTTCTTCGCACTCACTCTTACCATTGGTATGATTGTGGGAACATATTCTTCAATCTTCGTAGCATCTCCTTTGCTTACGGTGTGGAATAAGGGTAAGTAAATAGCTAATAGCACACAGGAAATAGTGAATACAGTAAGCCGCCCCGTAGGGGCGGCTTTTGGTTTCTGTCAGGGCGCTAAGGCGAACTACGGGGTTGGACCTTATAGTTCAATATCTCCGCATTGCGGTACGGTAACGATTTTGTCTATTCGGTGTTTGTTGTATATGCCATACTTTTAGTGTATATGGAGCAGGTGGTTAATTTATAAAAATATGGAACCAATAAAAACAACAAGTAGTTCTTCTTATAAAAGAATAGGCACCATTGCCTTAAGTGTAATTGTTGTATTTTCTCTTTTATATATTTATATATATAATGCATCAAAAAATAAAACCCCTAAAAATGGAACTTCAAATGAAGAGCGTGTTAATGCTTATCGAATGAGTCTGCTTAGCAATGAGCCAGCCGCTCTTCAGGAAAATTTTGTAAAGGATGTTAAATTAGGGGTTAACGATATGTACACAAAATCAGATGTGTATTTTATCACACATAGATTTTTTGATAATAATGGAAATATATATGAGATATATGATTTTATAGAACTTCACCCAGAACTTGCTTTCTTAAAAGAAGCCGAGACTATTTATCCAGGAGTCTTTGAAAAAATAAAAAACAGAACCCTCTCTTCTATTGCTACAGATTCTGGTTACTATGCTTATCTTGCATATGTAGAAATCTTAATGAAATATGGCTATACAGATATTGCAGCAGTCGGAACTGCTGCTGGTCAGTATGCTAAACTTGCTTATGTTACAACAGAAATAGCAAAAGAAATGCCTAAAAATGAAGGGGTTGAACGTTCAAAATACGCAAAAAGAAATATTAAAAAATCTGCAGATTTTTTAGTGTTTGCTACAAAAGATGTTGAAAGAATACTCAACGGAGAATTAACTTCAAAGGATATCATCCCTCAAGATATTCTCGTGGGACTTAATCAATATGCTGCCGCGCTACGATATCGTGAAGCGCTCGGGTTTAAACATTTTTCACCTAAAATGGTAGAGTCACTTAACAAAATTGGAGTTAAGGCATCTTCAATAAAAACACCAGAACAGATCTTTGCTTTCACAACAGAGTACTCTCATCGCTTTGTGCCTGAATTAAATCTATTTACGTCTCTCTTAAATGCTTCGACACTGGCCATTTTAGCATCAAGCACTCCTCAGGATATAAAAGTTGCCCTGTATCCTCTTCTTGATTTTGATACAAAGAATACTAGAAATGCTAATTTTTTAAAGATAGGAATTATTCCTAAAATATTAGACTCAAGATTTGAGAAAAAGCCTGATAACATAGGGGAAACCGCAATGGATATTTATAGCAAAAGAAATACCTTAAGACTTGCAAACAAAGTCCCAGAATTCAAAGCCTGGCTCATGTTAAATGGGTGGGTTGAAGCTGATTTTAAGTAATTTCTTGAAAGCTAAACTACTAAAAAGTCTAAAAAAGAGGAAAAATGTAGCCCTCCTATGTCTAGCGGTATTGTTTCTTACGTCAGGGGTGCTTTTCTATGAGAAAGTTATTTTGTCACAAATTAGAGCAACAGAGTATCAAAACGCCATTCAGGAAAATCTTTTCCAAAATAACCCACAATCACTTCAAGCTTTTTTTGTAAGAGACATTGCAAATGGTGTGAATGATATGTATACAAAATCAGTTGCGCATTTTCTTGTCCGTAGATATTTTAATAACGGTGGAAATATTTACGAGGTATTTAATTATGTGGATAGCCACAAAGAATTAGCTTTCTTAAAAGAAGCCGAGACTATTTATCCTGAAATGTTTGAATTTGTGAAAAATAAACGATTACCTTTTACATATTCTGATCAAGGTATGTACGCTTCTCTTGCTTATTTTGAAATCTTAGAAAGAAATAATTATGCAGATATTTCAACACTCGGGACAGTTGCAAATCAGTATGCAAAAATGGCCTATTACAAAGAGCTTATTCTAGACAATCAGTCTAAAGGTAAAGATCTAGATTACCCAAAATATAGTAAAAGCCAAGTTCAAAACGACACCAATAAAGCTATTCTTTTTATAAAAAAATCTCAAGGAACCATCACAAAAATTGTTGAAGAAAAATTAACCGCAAAAGACATTCCTAGTTTTAATATCTTGATTGGTGCCGTGGAGTATGCTTCTGCTTTAAGATATTTTCAAGCCCTAAATGTTGATTTCTCTTCAGTAATTTCATCAGAAAAAGTTTTCGTCTTCGCAGTATCGTATTCGTATCACTTTCTCCCAGAGGCTTATTTATCTACGTCTCTTACAAATGCTGCGACTCTCCTTTTGATTGAATCAACTAACAGCAATCAGCTACGATCTGCAATCTACCCCTTTCTTGACCTTAGTTCAAAGGTAAATAAAAAAACAGGAAGTATTTTAGATAAGGTTTTGAAAGCAAAATTTAAAGAATCTGTATCAAGATTTGAAGATTTGAATATATATAGCACTATTAATATAGTAAAAATTGCAAACATAGTCCCAGAATTCAAAGCCTGGCTTATGTTAAATGGATGGGTTGAAGCTGATTTTAAGTAATTTCTTGAAAGCTAACTAACTATTTTTAATAGTTATTCTTGGAATTGTTATACCATTTGAGAGTGAAAGTATGAGCTCTATTGTGTCAACAGTTCTTTCAACGTACATAATCTCAAGAGCTTCCTTTCTTAGGGTATCTTTTGTATATAATTTTCTATTTACCTTCTCGTAAAGTATTTCAGTTACTGGTATTGAGTCCTTTTTTAGATTTTTTGTTAAAAATCTACTAAACGAAGTTACTGTACCATTGCTTAAACTATTTATTAGTCCTGTATTTTTTGAACGAAAATCACTATACAAATTCATGTTAATAATTAATCCACCTGCCTGCTTTTTCATTAAAGGTATCACAGCTTTAGAAACAAGTATTGGCCCTAAAAGATTCATCTCTAGAAGTTTTTTTATTTCTTTTTCATTGCTATTTTCTAGTTTAGTATCAGCAACTAAATAACTACCGTTAATCAAACAATCAATTGATCCGTAGGTTTCCATGATTTTTTGCAGGACACTTTCTATGTTTAAGAGACTTGTTGTATCCATTGCAATACCCTCACACTTTACTCCTTGAGTAGTTTTTACACCCTGTTCCACAGGGTGAGGTGTACATATTATTACTCTATACTTAGAAGTAAGTCTTTTTGCTAAAGCTTTTGCAAGATCGTCTATGCCATTGATAATAAGTATAACCTTCATATTCAATAGTTTACCATATTGAGATGGCAATAAATAAAATCTTCACAGCAAGCTGACGAGATGTCATGTGTCGTTGGCAGGGGATCAATATCCAAATCCCCGATCTGTTTATGGTCGACAGACATCCGGGGGGGGGTATTTGTTACACAGTGAGTTGTATTGGAGTTAGACTATAAAAAAATGGATTAAAAATCAAATAAACCTTGTAAGGCTTTGATTAAAGTAGTGTACTTTGAATACTGTTATTTTATGTTGATTAGTGTGTGGTATGTTAGTATGTAGAAGTAAGTTCTTTTAAATAGGAGATGAAAATGCAAATGTTTACGCAAACTCAAGGCCTTGTCATATTAGCTGTATACGCTCTTATGCTTTACGCTGTCATCTGGTCTTTCTCAAGAGGATTCCGTTTCAGTAAGCTAAACTTTTTAGTAGCTGGGAGGGAAATAGGTAAAATCCCAGCTGCTTTTTCAATCGCCGCCACATGGATTTGGGCACCCTCCCTTTTTGTGTCTTCGGAAAAAGCCTACACCCAAGGTTGGGTTGGTTTGTTTTGGTTCCTTGTGCCAAACATAAGTTGTTTGATCTTGTTTTCCTTTTTCGCTAAGAAAATCCGATCGTTGTTTCCAGATGGTTTTACGCTGTCTGGTTATATGAAAGAACGTTATTCCAAGCGAGTTCACTTTGTTTATTTGTTTGCTTTAACAGGTTTGGCTACTTGTTCTTTTGCTGTTCAACTGCTTGCTGGAGGACAAATAATCTCAACAATAAGTGGTTTGCCTTATGTAACGGTAACAATCATCCTGGCCTTAATACCCGTTGGCTATTCGTTATATTCTGGACTTAGGGCTTCAATCATTAGTGATTTTGTTCAAATGGTTGTGATTTTGCTTGTTGGACTAGGAGTGGTTTTGGGGGCTGTTTATGCAAGCGGTGGTATCGAAACGGTCTGGAAAGGCTTAAATGGAAAAACTGGCACGTATACAGATTTGTTTTCTGGCGATGGTTTGAATGTTTTTTACACGTTTGGCATACCAGTTACTATCGGTTTGTTGTCTGGGCCATTTGGAGATCAGAGCTTTTGGCAAAGAGCCTTTTCGATAAAAAGAAAAGTTGTACAACCTGCTTTTGTGATTGCCGCCTTTGTGTTTGGGGTTGTGCCGCTGACTCTTTCGGTGCTTGGTTTTATCGCTGCAGGGACAGGGATAAACATAAAAAATACATCCCAAGTGAATATGGAAGTGGTGGCAAATTTCCTCCCGGGATGGGTGATTGTTCCTTTTGTTTATTTGTTGCTTTCTGGTTTAGTGTCGACTCTTGACTCTAACCTGTCGGCAATATCAAGTCTTGCCGGACATGATATCCTTGAACGGAAGAAAGGGGACAGTGCCAACAGGAGAGACGTCCTAAGGTATTCAAAAGGCTCGATGTTGATTTTGGTCGTTGGTGGCATTGCCATTGCCAATATTCCAGGACTGACCATTCTCTACTTGTTTCTGTTTTATGGAACACTTAGGTCGTCGACATTGCTCCCGACAATTATTACCCTCCTGAAGAAAGATGTGAGTGAAGTTGGAATGTTCTGGGGCATAATCACATCTCTTTCCGTTGGACTTCCGATTTTTGCTTATGGGAATCTACATAAAGTTGTTCCAATGGTTATCGGGGGTTCCTTGTTTACTGTTCTGGCCTCTGGGGTAATAGTTCTTGTGGTTAGTTTTGCTGTAAGAAAAAAATAGTAGGAGGTGTTTCCTTTAGTAAGGGGCGATATTTAATTTATATCGCCCTTTTTATTTTTTTAAGTTATAATTAAAAAATGAACATCCTAAAATTTTTTAGTAAAAGAAAAAAAGAAAAAGACTTCACCTACAAGTATTATTGTTTATTAGACATCAATACTAGCGGTTTATTAGTTATAAGAAAAAATTTTCAGTGCATGAATTTTCTTAAAGAATATACACTAGACACCACTTTGGTTGGGCTTTTTTCCTCAAATTTTTTTGAGGAAAAGTTTTTCTCTAGGTTAGAAACTTCATCTGACTGTTACCGTTTTCGTTGGGATTCTAGTAAAAATCTATTTGTGAAAAATAAAAATATTACTAATTTATTACAGGAAAAATCTTTTCTTGCTAGTACGAAATATGATCTGTTGGAGGATATTTCTTCACGGATAATCTCTTTTAGAGGTCGTGTAAAAAAAACTTTACCTTATCAAGAAACAATATATTTAACAAAAAAACATCAAGCAGAGAGATTTAAGGACAGAGGATATCCTGAGAGTGAATTGCTAGAATACCCCTATGTTTTACAATATGCTGATTTGAAAAAAATATCACTCAAACAAGCAGCAGATACGATATTACTCAAATCAAGTATTGATGATGGAATGTTAGCAAAAACAGAGCTTTTACGACTCAAGTATTTTAATAAAGTAAGAGAATCCTCTTCTAAGGAAGAATTAGAAAATACGCACAAAGAATTTTTGTTAGATTTTAATATTAAAATATGAATAAATTGTTGTATTATAAACCGCGGATAGTTAATGATGTCGAAAATTATGATCTCCCAGGAATTAAAAAATTCTCTCATTTTTTCAAGATTTTCGCACATGACGTTGTTATTGTAGACAGAACAAAAACAATAAAAGTACCAGTTCATACCAAAATTTTATTTCCAATACCAAAATTTAGGTTAATGTCTAAGACATACGAAGAAATTTGTAACGAAAGAGCGATAGAGTTGTTAAATAAAGCAGACACAATGAAAGTAAGTCTATGTGTTTTCTACTCGGGAGGCATTGATTCTACACTGGTTATGGTTTCCTTGCTTAAAAATGCTACGGAAGAGCAAAAGAAAAATATAGTAGTATTACTCTCCGAGGAGTCAATTTCAGAAAATCCTAATTTTTACAAAGAGTACATACAAGGAAAACTTAAAGTGGAGTCGTCTGCAAATTTCCCGTATATAGTCGGGACAAATGCTCTACTTGTAACAGGGGAGCACAATGATCAATTATTTGGCTCTGATGCTGTTGGTAATCTTATGAGAATTTTTGGAGAAGAGATTATAAATAAACCCTATGATAGAAATTTATTTATAAAATTTTTCAATACTATTGAGAATGATATTGAAATGAATACTTTCTATGTAGATTTGTTTGAAAAATTGTGTGCTAATGCTCCAGTTCAAATAAAAACAAATTTTCAGTTTCTTTGGTGGATTAATTTTTCTTTGAAATGGCAAACTGTTTTTATGAGAGTTCTTGTGTTCACCGCTAATCGTAATGTATCAAAAATTACACCAGAATATATAAGTACAAATTATTTTACTTTTTACAATACTGAGGATTTTCAATTATGGAGCATGAATAATTTAGATAAAAGAATAAAAAACACTTGGAGCAGTTATAAATGGGTATGTAAAGATATTATTTACGAATACACAAAGGATGCAGATTATCGAGATAACAAAACAAAGGTTGGGTCATTAGCTAAAATAATGATTGGTAGCGGCTCTTACAATTTTATAGATGATGCTTATCATTTCTATAAAGAATTACCTGTAGAAGAATATTATAACGAGGATAATGATTTTGTATAAACTACTTTAAATTTTGGAATTTGTACTATATGTGATGTAAATCTTTTTAGGATAGAATACGGCCACTATGAAGCAGAAAATTAAGGCATTGTGGGTACTGTTAGCAGTTGTGGCGCTTGGCGTCTTTTTACTAAAGGCTAATCCATCTGCTGGATCTCTTGCAGATGGACGCCCGTCCGCCGTAGGCGGATTAGGGGGAGGGTTCGTTTTAGGTCTTGATTTAGCAGGTGGATCAGCACTCTAACTAAATAACCATTGATTTTCTGAAACGAAAAGCACGACACCGAAGGTGTTGTGCTTTTTAATTTATTGCGCGTAGCTTTTCTTTAGGTATTAACTGCTTGGGTGTTGATGTATTGGTTAAAGTAGTGTACTCTCCTGTAAAGTACTAACTTTACAGGAGAGTACAATGAAGGTTCGTAAGATGAAGCATAGGCTTCCCTCGATAACTGATGTTATCTGCTACCGAGATAGGCACGGCGTAGTGACCAAGACGTGTCATAAAACTCCTCAAGGTCACTACATTACTACAATTGCAGTTGGTCCGCCTTCCATGTCAACCAAAGAGGCTATACGGTTGGCAAAGTTGCAAACGTGAGGAGGATAATTGTTTACTTTGCGAGCGCGGACTACGTCCGCGCTTTTCTTTTTATCCCCACAAAATTATTGTATATAGAACGAATGTTCTAGTATACTTACACCATGAACAAGAACATAAAAATACACACCCAATCCAGTGGCAAAAATGAGAAGCCTATTATTTATCAAGCTGCAAATGGTGCTGTTGAGCTGCGTATGGATATGAGTAAAGAGACAGTGTGGGCAAACCTCAATCAAATTGCAGATATTTTCAATGTTCAGAAAGCAGCAGTTTCAAAACACCTTAAAAATATCTTTGAGTCTGGGGAGTTAGATCAGAGGGGAACTGTTTCCAAAATGGAAACAGTTCAAATTGAAGGAAAACGTTCAATTATTCGAGAAATTGAGTATTATAATCTTGACGCCCTTATTTCCGTTGGCTACAGAGTAAATTCAAAGCAGGCGACTGAATTCCGTAAATGGGCAACGAAGACTCTCAAGGAACATATTACAAAAGGGTATACGATTAATAAGAAAATGATAGGTAAAAACTGGGAAGAATTTTCTCATGCAGTAGAATCTGCTAAGAAATTCCTTCCTAAAGAATATCAGGCGCTCACAGGTGGACAGGCACTTGATTTGGCCGAACTCTTTGCTCGTACATGGCTATCACTTGATGCCTATGACAAACAGTCTCTTGTGATTAAGAAACCGACCAAGAAAAATGTAAAGCTCACTGCGAAGGAGTTACTCACCGCGCTTTCTGATCTGAAATCAAAGCTCATTACAAAAGGTGAGGCAACAGAACTTTTTGCGACAGACAGACACAAGGAGAGTCTAGAAGGAATTGTTGGGAATGTCATGCAGTCACTTGGAGGAAAGTATGTATATGAGACTGTAGAAGCAAAAGCAGCACATTTGCTGTACTTTGTTGTGAAGAATCATCCATTTGTCGATGGCAATAAACGAAGCGGTGCGTTTGCCTTTGTGTGGTTTTTGTAAAAAACTAAATGTTTAGATGTCGGACGTATGACACCTGAAGCACTCACCGCACTCACACTTTTGGTTGCGGAAAGTAATCCTAGAGACAAGGAAAATATTGTAGCCCTTATTATGAAATTAATAGAGAGATAAAACTTCCACTTTTCACGTTAATAGAAAAAGAAATGTTAAAGGCTACTATAAAGCGGCGCCTGTGCCGGTTTATATTGTTTATATTTATACACAGCCTCTACAAGGGTACCCCTTGCTAGCAAGGGGTACCCTTGTAGAGTGAATAGTGATAGAATTGGCGCACTATGAAGCAGAAAATTAAGGCATTGTGGGTACTGGCAGTGGTTGTGGCGCTTGGCGTCTTTTTACTAAAAGGGGATAAAGATTTCGTTTTAGGTCTTGATTTAGCAGGTGGATCAGCTCTTACTTACAGAATTGAGACGTCATCTCTCCCAGAAGGCAGCGATGTTTCTGAAAGTGTAAACGCACTTCGAGATGTTGTTGAACGTCGAGTAAACCTCTTCGGTGTTACAGAAGCAGGTGTTATGACTTCATACAGTCGTCTTGCTTCTGAATGGAGACTCGTTGTTGAACTTCCTGGTGTTACTGATGTCAAACAAGCGGCAACACTTATCGGAGAAACTCCTGTCCTTGATTTTCGTACAGCAAAGAAAGACTCTGTAGTTGGAACTTCTACAGCGGAATTTATTGCAGCGTACGAGCAAACCGCTCTTACTGGTAGATACCTTAAGCGCTCCGCTCTTGTCTTTGACCCAACTACTAATCGCCCGATGGTTGAACTTACGTTTGATGATACTGGTGCAAAACTTTTTGCACAGATCACTAAAGCAAATATTGGAAAACAAGTTGCTATCTTCCTAGACGGCATGCCTATCTCTGTACCTACTGTTAATGAAGAAATTACAGGCGGGAAAGCCGTAATCTCAGGAACATTCACCATTGAAGAAGCTCGTGTATTAGTTGGAAGACTAAACGCTGGAGCACTTCCACTCCCAATCACACTCGCTGGAACATCAGTTGTTGGACCATCTCTCGGAGCTGTGTCTGTAGAGAAGGGTATCAATGCTGCTATTATCGGCTTCCTCCTCGTTTCAGCTTTCATGCTTCTTTGGTACCGTTTACCTGGACTTGTAGCGGTTGTAGCGCTCGTTTGTTACACCATTATCAACCTTGTTGTGTTTAAGGTTGGAATTTCTCCTGCAATGATTATTATCACAGCTACATGTGTTGGATTAGCAATTGCTGTTCACAGATCAATACTATTCGGTATTCCTGTTGCGTACGTTATTCTTGCCCTCATTCCAGGTGGACTTGTTCCAGTAACACTTACTGCAGCTGGAATTGCAGGGTTCATCATTTCAGTTGGTCTTGCAGTGGACGCAAACGTTCTCACATTTGAACGTATGAAAGAAGAGCTTCGAAACGGAAGAAGTCTTAAGGACGCAATCGATATTGGATTCACGCGTGCGTGGACCTCAATCCGTGATTCGCATACAGCGGCTGTTATTGTGGCAGTTGTTCTCTACATGTTCGGAACATCAATCGTGAAAGGATTTGCGATTACATTCTTCCTAGGAGCAATTCTTTCTCTTGTGTCTGCGCAAATGATTACTCGTGTATTCCTCGCGTCACTTGTTCCAGCAAAGTTGGGAAGATTTATGAGGTTCTTGTTTGGTAGCGGCTTTAGCAAATAATTAAATACGTATGTTTATCGTCAAATACAAATCAATCTTTATCGGTCTCGCAGTTGTTCTTGTGCTTACATCGTTTGCTCTTATGGCAAAGTTCGGCATTCGACAGGGAGTTGATTTCACAGGTGGAACAGTTATCGAAACAAGATACGTTGCTGATATGCCAGAGACTATCGATGTCGCAGGATTGCAGGCACAGGACATTAGAAGTTTCAAAACAGGGACATCAACGTATAAGTTTATTTCTACAAAGTCATATGACGAACTTCGACCTGTCCTTATCGAAGCTGTAGCGCAGGGAAAGTATATATATGAGGAGACACAGGTAAACACAGTTGGTCCAACCCTTGGTCTTGAGCTTAAAAGAAAAGCAGGTATCGCGATTGCGGTTGTGGTACTTGCTATTCTAGCCTTTATTGCTTTCTCATTCCGTGAAGTATCACGCCCAGTGTCATCATGGAAGTATGGAGTTATCGCGATGGTAACGCTCCTTCATGACATTATCGTGCCAACAGGAGTGTACGTCCTCCTCTCGTACTACTTTGGAGCAGAAATCGACACGCTCTTTGTAATCGCTCTCCTTACAATATTGGGTATTTCTATCTCTGACAAGATTGTGGTGTTCGACAGAATTCGTGAAAACCTTAAGAGTGGGAATATCAAAAACTTTGATGACGTTGTAGGGGTTAGTCTCAAGCAGACGTTTACTCGTTCAATCAATACATCAGTTACAGTGATCCTAGCTCTCGTAGCGTTATTCTACTTCGGCCCAGAGGCAACAAAGTTCTTCGCACTCACTCTTACCATTGGTATGATTGTGGGAACATATTCTTCAATCTTCGTAGCATCTCCTTTGCTTACGGTGTGGAATAAGGGTAAGTAAATAGCTAATAGCACACAGGAAATAGTGAATACAGTAAGCCGCCCCGTAGGGGCGGCTTTTGGTTTCTGTCAGGGCGCTAAGGCGAACTACGGGGTTGGACCTTATAGTTCAATATCTCCGCATTGCGGTACGGTAACGATTTTGTCTATTCGGTGTTTGTTGTATATGCCATACTTTTAGTGTATATGGAGCAGGTGGTGCTAAGGTGTGGGGGGGGTACGCCTTCATTGACAATGACTACATTCAGTGATATATTGAAATATATAGACAGGAGAAAAGTATGCACATTCCACAAGGGTTTGTTAAATTAGACGCAAGGCAAGTACGACTTGCTGGTTCTGTGGAAACTCCCGCATCTCTTGTTAGAGATGCGGGAAATGAGACAGTAGCCGTTGCGCTATTTAGGTTGCGAACCAAAATACGGGAAGGTCTCTCTTACGAAGAAGCAAAACCAATTTTTGATCAGCACACAAGTCTCCTTTAAAAGAGACCATAAGCACCTCGCGTAGGTGCTTTTTATTATATATACTAGTATCATGTCACAGGATAAAATTATTCAAAATGAGATACTTCTCCAAGTTTTGTCGCTTACATTGGCAGAGATAA
The DNA here is from genome assembly GCA_023267635.1 of bacterium. Taxonomy (GTDB): domain Bacteria; phylum Patescibacteriota; class Minisyncoccia; order Phycocordibacterales; family UBA5272; genus UBA11704. The sequence continues at coordinate 88,058 of JAHFMX010000003.1, forward strand.
GGCATATGGGCAATACTGAGTCTCGGGTTCAGGAATTAGTTCAGTTGCGTCGCGATGTGTATTCTGGCAAAGTGGAAAATCCTCTGTTGGAGATTTCAAAATTACATTAATATGGAAATGCTTGCGACCAATGAACTGGAATTTATTTTTAACACAAAAATATACCCAGAACTTATTTTTGAAAAAAGTAAGGGAATCAAAAAAGAAGCTGCAATTATTGGAGGCCAACCAGGAAGTGGAAAAAGTTCTGCTGTATCTTTACTGTTACAAGAAAATCCTAATTTTGTATTTATAAATGGGGATGATTTCCGAGAATTTTTACCTGGATACGCAGAAATAATGAAATCGGATCCAGATAATGCTGCTGATTTATCGCAGTATGCTGTAAATTTTTGGGTAGAAAAAGCCATTGATAGATGTTCTGAAGAGGAGCTAAATCTTATTGTTGAAGGAACTATGAGAGTTCCAGGAACGTCACTTAAAACAGCATTGATGCTGAAAGAAAGCGGCTATTCTATAACTTTTGTTTTAGTTTCAACCCCTTATGAATTATCGGTTGAAAGTATACGAGCGCGTTACAGCGAAGCTGTTACGTTATTCGGGGCAGGGAGAAGTGTAAAAATAGAAAGTCACAACGAAGCTTTTATTGGAATTAAAAGGACTATTCTGGTGCTCTTTAATGCCAAGGTTGCAGAACGTTTTGTTGTGATAAACAGGTTGCAAAATTCCACATTGGAATTTAACGAATTCAATCCTGAAAATGAAACAGAAATACTAAATCAATTTAATAAAAATAGGGGAGATGTTCCAAATAGAGAAACCGCTCGTGAAATTGACCAAATTAACATAATTTCAAATGAAGGCAGGCCGCCGACAAAACCATTAGGAAATTAATGTATGACCAAAGTCTGGCAAATTTTAAATCAAAAAAGTCCCTAGGGTTTCTTGGGAACACTTGTATATATTCAAGACTGTACAGTTCTTTTGGTATACTAGAATGATGAACGATCACACAGCACTCATCGCAGCCCTTAATCATAATTTTGCTTTATTTACGCTTCTCGGTTTTATTTTTGTGGTTATTTGGGTAGTTGATTTACTCTTTATTAAATTTGGATATTTACAAGGTAAAAAAAGAATATACGAACTCTTTGCAAAAAAAGCATTACCTCTAGGATTTTTCATTTCGCTATTTGCAATGATCGTTTCTCTCTACTACTCATACTATCTCCATATTCCAGCATGTGATCTTTGTTGGTTGCAGCGCATCTTTATCTATCCATTGGTATTCATCTTCGGGTTGGCTTGGTATAAAAATGACACAAAGCTATTCGATTACATAATGATGCTTTCTGGGGTTGGATTTCTCATCGCGCTCTATCATCATTATCTTCAGCTCGGATATGATCTTCTCGCACCATGTTCTACTGCGCCATTTGCTGTGGACTGTTCAACGCCAACATTCATTGAGTATGGATTTATTACGTTTCCGTTCATGGCTGTTGTAACACTTTCTGTTACCTTCCTTCTTGCGTTTACTGCAAAAAGATTTGCAAAATAGGGATTTTTGGAGATAGTTTTCTTGACAGGTCCTTCGCTTCTTTATATATTTGCGCTAGGCAAACTTTTTAGGAGACACAGCGATGAAGCTCTTTTACATGTTTATTTTTATGGGCATGTTTTTAGGAAAAACAGCCTCTGCACAAATCCCGCAAGTTCCAGACGTTGGGTCTGTGTGGGAAAGTTTGATCACCTATGCACCTATTACAGAAGGTGATTCTGTGCGCCACAAGAATGAAGTTGTCATGGTTGATCGCTTGGTTGCTGGCCGACCAATTTTTGTAGGCGAAGTATTTGGGTATAAAGGTGAAATTATCGAATCAACGGTGGGAACTGTTGTGTACACACATGACTGTAAAAATGATGTGCCAGCTGAAATGCTGATACCACCACCGATACCAAACCAATGTGTGTGGCATGTCTGCAGTGCCCCACCCGTCGGTAAAACCTTTACTCGCCCAATGATTTTCTTTGTTCCGCTCTTCGCGTGCCAGGGCAAAGTTGCTACCTACACCTTCACGTCAATGGCTATTGAACAACATAATGGAAAGACTGTGACGGTGGGTGAAGCGAGTATCAAATTCGGTGTACGCAAGCCAGTTTGGCAAAGCTATATCGAACAAGGGGTGGGCGAGGTGCATGCTGTCGCCATAGGAAAAGTGACAATGTATCAAAAAGTGTCGGTTACTCTTATCCCGTATGCAGTTGAAGAAACATCCAACAGTTCTCTCGCAGCTGTTTCTTCTGCAGAAAAAAGTCCGCCTCCAGAGCGTTGCGATCCAATTGCTTGTTAGGTTGATTTCAGTTCAAAAGCGCTTGTCCTAGACAAACGCTTTTCCTTTTTGCAAAAATCAGCAAAAAGAGCATACTTATGGAAGAAAGGAGAATCATCATGAAAACAAAAAAATGTACCCTTATTTTCCCTCGTCAAAATGACAAGGTTGGATTAGCTCTTAAAAAACAACCAATCCATATCCGCAAAGACAACCTTAAGGGAAGTGAAAACATATGGAACGGTTGGGGAGGGAAGATGGACTGGAACGATTCTGGGCTTATTCTCGTGACTGCATTGCGTGAGTTTTTCCAGGAAGCTGGCACTTATTTTCTTCCGTGGCATTTGCACCCAACTGCTCAAATTTATTTTCATT
>JAHFMX010000014.1:0-9264 GCA_023267635.1 bacterium
TAAAAAAGGAAAGAATAGTATTCATATGTCTTAGTATACAGGTTTTTTATGTTAGAATAAAAGGAATAACTTGCCACTAGCTATGACCCCGCAGATAGAACTCTACAACACTAAAAGTCGTGAAATCGAAACGTTTTCTCCTGTGTCCGCAGGCGTTGTTTCTATCTATTCATGTGGTCCAACGGTGTATCACTATCAACATATAGGAAACATGCGTGCTGCTGTATTTGCGGATACGCTTCATCGTATGTTCGTTAATGCTGGATATGAGGTTCGTCATATCATTAACATCACGGACGTTGGTCACAATGTTGATGATGGTGAAAACACAGAAGATAAAATGGAAAAAGGTTCAAAGCGTGAAGGAAAGAGCGTGTGGGATATTGCAAAAATGTATACCGATGCGTACTTCAAAGATCTCTCCGCTCTTAATATTCATCTAGACGAATACCTCTTTCCTCGTGCTACGGATCATATTCAAGAACAAATTGCACTTATTCAAAAACTAGAAGAGAAAGGTTCCACATATATAATCGGTGATGGAGTGTACTTTGATACTTCAACGTTCGTTCGCTATGCAGACTTTGCCCATCTTGATGTTGAAGGACTTAAATCAGGGGCTCGTGTGGAAGAGAATAAAGAAAAGCGAAATATAACAGATTTTGCATTGTGGAAATTCTCCCCTACTAACGAACAGCGACAAATGGAATGGGACTCTCCGTGGGGTAAAGGTTTCCCTGGTTGGCACATTGAGTGTTCTGCCATGGCTATGAAATATCTTGGTGAACACTTCGATATTCATACGGGCGGTATTGAGCACATTCCAGTTCATCACACAAACGAAATAGCTCAATCAGAAGCCGCAACAGGTGCTTCGTATGTAAACTATTGGATGCACAACAATCACCTCTTAGATACTACGGGTAAAATGTCAAAATCAAACGGTGAATTTCTCACACTCACTACGTTGATCGAGAAAGGATACAATCCTCTTGCGTATAGATATTTCTTATTGTCCGCAACATACAGAAAGGAACTTCTCTTTTCATTTGAAGCGCTCGATGCAGCTGTTGTTGCGTATGAAAAATTACGCACCTTTTGTCGACAAGAGAAAGATTCTATTGGTACTCTCCATGCAGAGTATGTAAAGAGCTTTGATGAGGCCTTGCACGCAGATTTAAACACATCAAAAGCCCTATCAGTGCTGTGGACCATGCTTAAAGACGACACGCTTTCTGGCGGAGATAAATACGCAACCTTGATGCATTGTAATAAGCTCCTCGGGCTTGGGTTGGAAAAAGTTGAAGTAGAGAAACTTTCAATTGGAGAGGCAGTGCAAACGCTGCTAGATGCACGCGCTGTAGCTCGACATGAAAAGAATTTCGCTGAATCAGATAGATTGCGTGATGAGATACAAGGACATGGATTTATTGTAAAAGATACCCCAGAAGGTCAAAGTATCTCGAAATAAAGGACTTTTTTCTCTACGCTGACTTATCCACTTTTTCTCCCCTAAAAAAGCCGAAATGACACATAATTTCGTTTGTGGGAAGCGCAAACGGATTGGTACACTACGGTGTAATGATACCCCTAGATCAACTCTCAAAAAGCGGAGATAAGCGCACGGGTAATTCTCGTCGAAAATATGGGTATGATAGAAGAGAATCAGCTGTTGTCGAAGACCCTCTTCGTGGTCCACGTATTCCTCCTCAAGATTTGGAATCTGAAAAGGCGCTTCTCGGATCACTCCTTCTCTCGTCGGATGCACTTTTTGACATTGCAGACTCTGTAAACTCTCAGAGTTTTTATGCTGCCAAGCACCAAATTATTTACGAAACAATCGAGGATCTTGTTAACAGAAAAGAACCAGTTGATATTCTCACAGTATCTGCCGCTCTTCGTGGCCGAAAAGAATTTGATCAGATTGGTGGAGCGCCTTACTTATCAGAGCTTCTCGGTCTTGTTGGTTCTGCTTCGAACGCTAAGTACTACGCACAAATTGTTCGTAAAAAGGAACTTCTTCGAAAACTTATTGAAGCCACTACTCATATTGGAGAAATTGCCTACGGCGAAACAGATTCTCTCGAATCAATTCTAGAAGAGTCTGAAAAAAGTATTTACGAAATTACAACAAAAGGAGGATCATCCGATCGCCTTATTGCCTTTAATGAATTGATTGAAGAAACGTGGTCTCGTATTGAGAAAATGTCAGAAAAGGAAGGTGGTATGCGTGGAACACCAAGTGGATTCCGTGATTTGGATAATAAATTATCTGGGTTCCAGCCGTCTGACCTTATTATTCTTGCGGCGCGACCTTCTGTTGGAAAGACATCTTTGGCGCTGGACTTTGCGCGTAACGCTGCAGTAAAACATAATATCCCTGTTGCTATTTTCTCTTTGGAAATGAGTAAGGAACAGCTCGTTGATCGTATGCTCTCTGCCCAATCTCAAGTTGACAGTTGGAAGCTTCGTACCGCAAAGCTTACGCTCGATGAAGAATTCCAACGTCTCCAACAAGGTATGCATGAGCTTATGAAGGCTCCAATCTTTGTGGATGACAAAGCTGCAAATACTATTTTGAACATGAGAAGTACGCTTCGTCGTTTAAATAGCGACAGGCCTATTGGGCTTATTATTGTGGACTACCTTCAGCTTATGGGAACGTCACGCCAGTATGACAACATGGTTAACCAAGTTACGGAAATCTCTCGTTCCCTTAAGGCTCTCGCCAAAGAGTTCAATGCCCCAGTGATTGCCCTCTCACAGCTTTCTCGTGCCGTTGAGTCTCGTGGTGGAAAGCCTCGATTGTCTGACCTTCGAGACTCAGGGTCTATTGAACAAGATGCGGACGTGGTTATGTTCATTCACCGTGAAGATAAGTATGGAGAGAATACTGAAAGGAAGAACATCGTAGAAATTCTTATTGAAAAGCATCGAAACGGTCCAACGGGTATGGTTGAACTCTACTTCGATGACAAGAAGACATCGTTCCTCTCTGTTGATAAATCAGAGTTTGGTGATTTTACTGTGCCAAACATGCAGGTACCCGAATTTTAAGCGTACAAATCACTTCTGGTATACTCAACTAATATATGAACGCAACCGATAGATTGGCAGAACTTTTTATGCGTTTCCCTGGTATTGGACCAAAGCAAGCAAAACGCTTTGTGTATTATCTTCTGCGTGAACATTCTCATTTTAAGGAACAGCTTATTAAAGCTCTAGAAGAACTCAAGTTCACCGGTAAACAATGTGAGATGTGTTTTAGATACTTTGGTGATAAGAACCCCAACAGCACTAAAACTATGTGTTCTATTTGTGAAGATGAGACGCGCGATCGATCTATTCTTATGGTTCTTGAAAAAGAGCTCGATATGGACGCTATTGAAAAAACAGGATCCTACACAGGACTCTATTTTATTCTTGGAAACCTTGTGCCACCTCTCACTGAAAAACCTTCTGAAATTATTCGTATACGCGAACTTACACTACGAATACATTCAACGCTCGAAAAGGATGAGCTTAAGGAAATTATTTTTGCACTCCCAGTAACTGATTACGGAGACACTACGAAAGAATATGTGGAAAAGACGATTAAACAAATTGTGGGCATAGAAAAAGCTAAGCTGTCTAACCTTGCACGAGGACTTTCAAGTGGACTGGAACTTGAATACGTTGATAGAAATACATTCGCTTCAGCATTTGAACATAGAAATTAAGTAGGTAGATAAAATAAAAACACGCAACATTATTTTATTTCGGAGAATTCCAAAAATGTTGCGCGCTTGAGGTTATTCCTCTTTCGGCAACATTAGTTTCTTCTGGAACAGCATTCGATAATGGCGAATGATTGCTAGACAGAGGAAAGAAATTACCAAGGCAGGGATTTCGAAGAAAAGAAACAGAGGATCAAATCTTATGAAGCCACAGACTATAAGGCAAAAGATAGCCCAGAGCCAGAGCCCAAAAAAGACGAGAAACTTTTTTTTCCAGTCTACTGTGAAGAATTTTTCAGGGTTCTCCCCTAAATAGATAATCCAGTGAGCGGGGAACATTAACGTCATTAAGAAAGAATAACTTCCAAAGAGAATGGCGAAATGAGTATTGTCTAACTCTTTTTGTAGCCCCGTTATAGCCATAACCAGTAACATGGAGAAGGCAAAGGAGCGTAGGCGTTCCCCAGCTTTGTACATTTTAGGAAGTTGCGGGATTAGCTTCGTTTGGTGGGGTTCTTTTTTCACAGGATACCTACCTTTCTATGTTAAAGTACTGTTTATTTATTTCGATTCTAACACAAGCAAAAACCTTATCAAAATAAACAAAAACACCCTTTTGGGTGTTTGATTGTTTTAGTTGATTGCGTCAATCTTAAGTGACATAAATGGCTGTCGGTGACCGTTACGCTTGTGGTAACGAGACTTAGCTCGGTAACGTACCACCATAACCTTATCAAGCTTGCCTGATTCAGTGATAGTAGCCTTTACTGTAGAACCTGCCACGTATGGAGCTCCAAGAGTAGTAGTCGCCCCGTCGTCCGTAAGAACAACAGATTCGATAGTGATTGAATCACCTACCTTATAGTCACCCTTGATCTTCTCAACGGCGATTTCGTCCCCTACAGCAACCTTGTACTGCTTTCCCCCTGTTTGAATAACTGCGAATGTCATAGTTGAAGAATTATACCTTATTTGCCAATACTATGCAAGGTCTAGGGTTAAGTATCTATTGACACACTACATATACATTGTATAATGAGTAAGTTCTTTAACAATGGAGACTTTGTATGAAACTTTGGCATAAGATACTCATTGCATTCATGCTGTGTGTCAGCGCCGTGGTAGCCTGGGAAAACCTCTCAGCTTACTACCGTCTGATGTTGGTGCTGGGTCTGATTTTCTGGATGTTGGCAGCCTTGGTTGCCTTTCTGATCCAGATATTCACTGCGGACAGGGCCTTCCGCCCGTATCCGCTGGGAACTCGTTTCCAGCGCAAGATGTTTTTGCGAACCATGGTCTACGGCCCTTTCGCTTTTCTCATCATGAGCCCTGTGATCAAAGGGGAGCCTCTCGTCAAATAGCCAGATCAATCTCTGGTTCCAAAAACGGCGCGTACGTGCGCTGTTTTTTTATTCCTTATTCTTCCTCAAATGTTGGTTTATCTAAGAGTGTTGGTTCAATTCCTATTTCTTCGCCAGTGATTCGAAGTACATCTTTATCTAACTTTTTAAGTTCTTTATAAGCAGTATTGTAGTGGTTCACACTTGTTCCAAGCGTTACTCCAAGCTTTCTCATGTAATCTTCATATGCAGCTAAATGATTCCCAAGCTCTTCCACGCGCTTTTGAATATGTTTTGCGCTCTCTTCAATTTTGAATGCTTTAAATCCAAATAATACAGATTGAAGATAAGCATAGAATGTTGTCGGAGAAACAATAATCACTTTCTTTTTGTTGTAGGCATACTCGATCAAGTTCTGCGTATTAACTGCTCCCTTTGAAACTTGATTAACAAGTAGGTCATAGTAGATACCTTCTGCTGGAATAAACATAAAAGCAAAAGGAAGCGTTCCTTCTTCTGGTTTAATATACTTCGCGGTCTCGTCAATTCTTTTCTGAATATCCTTTTTAAATTCATTTTGATAAAAGGCCGTGTCTTCTTCATCAATCGCATTCATGAGGCGCTGATAGTTATCAAGAGAATACTTTGCATCCACTGGGATGATTCCTTCTTTTGTATGAATAACCGCATCCACCGCTTCACCACTTTTAAAGTAGTACTGCATTTCATACTGGCCAGGTGCGAGCATGTTTGAAAGAATGAGCTCAAGAGATGCTTCTCCAAGGTTTCCTCTCTGTTTCTGGTGGGTAAGTACTTTTTCAAGGTTTTGAAGCTGCTCAGTCATCGAGAACACTTGTTTGTTCCCTTCTTTCACTTCTGTGAGCTCACGAGTGATGTCTGTGATAAGACGATTGGCTTCTGCTCCTTGTCGATGAAGTACTTGATGAAGGTCAGACGCAGATCTTTCAAGTTTATTTTCTACGGTATTGCGTAATCGCTCTAATTGATCCTGAAGAATGAGAAATGTTTGATCTTCAGTGTCATTTTTCTTCGTAGAGCTGCGGAGTAAAATAATGACAAGTAATACAGTGATAATGGTTCCAAATATAGCGATAAGAATAGTGGGTGTCATGTGATTTTAGTATAGCAGAGTCATGTAGGTAGATTGTGAGTATCGTTACAACATCACATATTCAGGCACTTGACAAGATTAACATATATGCTATAATAGCAATTGTCAGCAACTTCGCTGTCGCCTGTACCTTTCAAGGAGAAGCCAATGGCCCGCACTCATCCCCCGCCCCACAAAGGCACCACGTTGAGCAAAAATTCGCCTTCCTTCATCTCCGGCAACTACCTGGGCGCTGCACCACCCGATTCCGCCGGCAAGGGCGCCAGCGACACCAAGCGCCGCGGCCCGAACGTTCGCCAGCGTGGCCAGGTGCTGATGCACTGACCTTCGGCTACATTGGCCAGCGCCGCAAAACTTGCGCCGCTGGCCTCAACCCTGACGAGGCTAAGTCAAATCTGGCTCGTCTGTCTGGTGACAAAGGACTCACCACCCCCCAATCTTTTTGATTGGGGGATTTTCTTTTCCTCATTAAAGCCGTGATATAATACCTTTACTATGCAAGAACAAATTAAAGCAGCAATAAAACCAGCGATGATAGCAAAAGATACAGTGCGCCTCGGCACACTCCGTATGCTTCTCGCTGCATTTACTAATGAACTCGTGACACAAGGACACCCACCAACAGATCCACTATCTGATGCTGATTGTATGAAGGTTATCAAGCGTCTCGCAAAGCAGCGAAAGGATTCAATTGAACAGTTTGTTTCGGGCGGACGTGAGGACTTAGCAGAAGATGAAAAAGCAGAACTTGCGATCATTGAAGAACTTCTTCCTGCACAAATGACAGAAGAAGAAATTGAAACTCGTGTAAAGGCAAAGCTTGCAGAATCTCCACTTGATCCTACAAAGAAAGGACAGTTCGTTGGAACAATGATGAAGGAACTTGGTGATACAGCAGATGGCGCAGTGGTAAAAGCTGTGATTGATAGACTAACTGCTTAAACAACACTTACTATGGAGATGAGACCCAGAGAAGTAGAAGAGCCAGTACAACAGACTCTTTTTATTGAAAACATTCCCTTAAAAGCTGAAGACCTTACTGAAGCGAACATGAAAGATTTGGATACTTTTCTTTCTCAAAAACTGATTCTTAATCCTGACAAAACAATATCTGGCTACCGATTTGGACTTCTTTCTATCTTTGCATCTCCTCATGGAATTTCAGATGCGGTGTTAAAGGAGTATCTTTTAAGAAAAGGTATAAAAATGGACTCAAAACTCCCACCAGAGAAACCTTCAAATAACATAAAGTTTCATTAGAAATATTTTTAGTAACTATTGACAGTATGCGGTACATATCGCATACTGTTTTTAGTTGATCCTCTAACCACACAAGAAAGCGAGCGTGTTTTATGGCCAAGAAAAAAGCCGAGCCGAGAAAATATAGCCGAGAAGCAATAAGTAACGTCGAAAAAATTTTGTCGTATGCAAACAAGGTTTTACGCAGTAGCAGGCACGAAGACCACAAAATTGCATGCTGGGAATTATTTGAAGTGGACTATATGCACCCCAGTATGGGAGAGACAAGATCTTGCCTCTCCTCGACTGTAGCGATTATTCATAAAAAAAGGGAAGCTGACAAATTTGTTAATTTCCTGAAGGAACACATGTCAGCACGACTTCGAGAACTTCAACCGGCGCTTCATCCTGAAGATGAACAGCACCTTGTGCTCGTGCCTGAAACTGATTAAACAGCCCGACATGTCGGGTTGTTTTGTTTTAATTACACTTCACCTGCATTCCAACTCGCACTGGTTGGTTCGCGGAGCTAAACACAAGAGAACATTGCGTATTTCGAGGAAGTCGTACAGGGACTGTTGCTTGGAACCGCACCCATCCAGGAGTAGACCAGGCGCCTGTGTTGATGGCGTCCATGGTTGTTATCACTCTCCCCTGCGTATCAAGAACAACTATTGGGAATAGTCCATTTTTAAACATCGTATCCCTGGCTTCTCCCACAATAGTAAGTCCGTATGAAATAGTTCCACCTTGGTATACGGAAAGATTCCGTAGATAGGTAGATCTTTCGACATTTGACGTTTCAGTATTCCCTGCAGCTTTAACTACTTGTGTCCCTGTCGCCGTATAATAGATCCAATCAACATTTGCACCACCGTTTGTAGTAGTGTTTTGGTATCCATTGAAAGGTTCACCTGGTTCATAGACTGTTCCATGTTCTCCACTGGTATTTTTGTTTCCTAATAGTCCGCCATAATTTTTAGGAGCTGGTAACCAATCTTTTTTGAAAATGTCTCCTGCAAAAATCCTTGAAACTTTAAATTCAGGATAGAGCGTTCCTATAAGCCACAATAGTAATGCTAAAAGGAGTAGTCCTAATGCAAGTTTGATAACAGCGCCGAGTAGATAGCGAATAGTGTCCATACTTAGAATATTTTATTTCTTACCATTACAACTAGTTTGATTCCACAGGCCTCGCCCTGATGTTCGAGCAAGGTTCTGTAGTTCGCGGAATTCAGACTGATAGGCATACGGTGTTAGATAGGTGTATTCATACGCGTATCCTTCAGCAACCATCTTTCGATTAAGCATTTGCCCGTCTTCGAGATATACATACGCAAGTAATCTGCCGTAGGTGTCACGCATGCTTTGAGTGTCGTCGTATTCAAGTGTAACGAGCTCTCCTTCTGCGAGCTCTTTCATTCTTTCAGTTGCTTCCTTACCAAAACATTGCACTTCAGTTCGAGGGTCTACTGTTTCTGGAGTATTAATACCGATAAGACGCACCCGTTCATCTACTCCGTCAATGTTAACGTGTAGCGTGTCCCCATCGCTTACCTTGGTGACTTCGTAATATGTTCCGACCGTATTTGTTAGTTCTCCTGTTTGTGGGGTATTGAGAAACGTCCACCCCATATATTGGTACAAAACTGAAAGAAAAATAATAACAATACCTCCTATTCCCAGTTGTATAGCTCGTGGTGGTGTAGTGGATGCAGCAGACATGGTTATGAAATTAACACACGTTAGGCGTGTTTACTTTTTGAGCCAACACATAGGTTGCCATAACGAGAATAATAAGACCGATGTACCCAATCTCTTGTCCTTGATATGGAAG
>JAHFMX010000014.1:9364-22922 GCA_023267635.1 bacterium
TATGTGATTTTGCCTTGAAAAATAAGCAAATAAGGAAACAAAAAGGAAACTTGTCTATGCGCTCACTCTCGCATAAAAAGCAAAAGTCGTCAAGAGTATAACTTTGTGTAACAAGGAAATATCAGATTAGTTTCCTTGTGGCATTGCTGCAGAGCGGAGAACTGTTTTGTCAGTTAGTTCAAGCACAGCTTTCATAACAGGAGTCATTTTGTGTCGAAGGTCTGCAGAGATTTGTCGATATTGCTCAAGATGGTCTGGAAGTTTCATTGATGGCTTAAAAGCATCTTCGTCGCTGTTTTGGTGTGGCACTGAAAAATGTGATGATCCTTCCATAGTTGATAGCAATAATTAATAGGTAAGATGAGTATACTCCCCCTTTTTACCATCGTGCAAGTATAAATTGTGTGTTGTTGTAGAAAGTCTCAAAAATCTTAAAATCTCTTTATTTTAAAGCGTATATGGTTGATATAGAGAGACATAGAAATAGTATTTGTCACACCCCATGAATGCTGTTGTTATATACAGTGAGGGCGGCACTTTTGAAAAGAAATAACACATACTGCGTATTTCTTGGAGAGTCGTCGTCGAGTCTGTGGTTTATCCACACTGATTATTATTAATCCTAATAATCGAAAACTATCTATGAAAAAAACAAATCTAAAAACATTATTCAGTGGAATTGCAATTGCAGGTGCGCTTATGGCTATCCCTGTATCAACTTTCGCGGCGAATGCTTCAAGCACAGCTACTGTCCGAATCAATGGAGACGGCATAGTGCATGTGATAAATGCAGAAGTTACATCAATTTCTGGAAATATCATCAATGCAGTGACTCGCTTTAAGAATAGTGTTGTGAACTGGGCGTTTACTACAAACACATCTACAACAATTGCTGCAAACAACTCACTTACTGGGACAACAACTGACATTCATGTCGGAGATCGTCTTAAGGTGAATGGGTTAGTATCAGCTTTTGGTTCTACGATTAGTGTACAAGCAAATGCAATTAAAGATATTACCTCTATGGCATCATGGAGAGTAAAGTCAGGAACAATACAGAGCATTACTACTGCAAACGGAACATTTGTTCTTAAGCAGGATGACAAGCTTGTGACTGTGCAGACAAATGCTTCAACAACATTTATTCTAGGAAACAAAATAGGAAGCCAAACAGCTTCAACAACACCTATGACATTCGCCCTACTTGCTGTTAACAGTAAAGTAATGGTGTCAGGTATCATGAGTGCTGACGGCACGTCTATGACAGCTACAAAGGTTATCGTAAAGGAAACTAACGATAACAAAAGTAAGCATGAGTGGAAAAAGGAATGGAAGGATGCTTGGAAAAGCAACCGTGAATCAACACGGGAATCAATGAAAGAAGATAACGAGAAGGGAGACAAAGATCAGTCACATGATCGTCAGTCGTTCCTTAAATCAAACCTCGGAATCTCATTTGGAAACAGATAACTTACAAAAGAAAACCAGAGAAAACTTATAACGAAAAAAGTTCCCGTACGGGAACTTTTTTCGTTACCCACAAGACTCTTTTGTAAGATTCTGAACTTTTCCACGTCAGTACTCATATACAAGAATCCGTATACAGACACCATGAAAAAAACATACATCAAACTATCCCTCCTCTCCATGACGCTCGTCGCGGGGTTTATGATATTCACCCCTCTAGGTCACCTCTCAGCACAGAATGAGATAATTATTAACGAGAAGATAAAGGTTCACAAAGTCACCGTAGAAAGTGCAGATTTTAAAACCAACACATTTGTCGTTTCATTTGAAGGTAAAACAATATCAGTAACAACGAGCGCAAGTACAACCGTCTTTTTGGGTACAGGTACTGAGACGGAACTCCCTGTTATACGTGAAGGGTCAAATCTCTACCTCTTTGGTTCATATACTAAAGAAACAAATACTATAGCTGCAGAGAAAATAGTGGTACGAAATAAACGCATTACAGAAAGAAGTACTTTAAGCCGTGTAGAACAGAAGGCTCAGAGGGTAGAATAATTCCGAATGTCTATTGCTTCCGCTTAATTAAATCCAACTTCTCTTCTCGTGTTAGTTTTTTGACCGCAAGTTCTCTACTTCTCGCTTCCCCAAGTGTGCCCACGGGCTCAGAATAGACCAGTGTGACGGGTCTGCGTATTTTTGTGTAATGTGCCCCAGATTTTAAATTATTATGCTGGTGCAGTCTTTTTTCAAGGTTATTGGTAGAGCCAATATAGAGAGTAGTATCCGCACACTGGAGTATATAGATGCTGTACATAGAATCTATGGTAACACTTATTGTGAGAGACGTGGAAGCGTTAAATAGATTCGCTGCTGTCCCCTGTAATTGGAATCTCTTCACCCAAATATTTAGGTGTTCGATTGAAGATAACATTCATCATAGCTTTTACGTTTGCCAGCAATTCTCGAAGATTGTTCTGTATACGATACTCATGTTGATCAGCGGGGAATCCATGTGCTTCAATGTCCAGGTTCCGTGCAATAAAGACAGCTCGAGGCACATGAAATGATTGAGTTACTACAATTGCGGACGTAATTAAAAAGATATCTCGTGCTCGATACATACTGCTGTAGGTATCAAATCCTGCATGATCAAGAAAGATATCTTCGCTTGGTATGCCTTGCACGAGTAAGTATTCACGTGCTGGGTTTACTTCATTGTATTCAAGTTGTCCATCGTCTCCTGACACAAGAATAGTTTTGACTTTTCCTGCTTTGTAGAGCGTAATACCACCTTCAATTCTATCTTTAAAAATAGTGGAAAGCTCTCCTTTGGAGTTGATCCCAGCACCAAGAACAATCGCCGCATCAGCTTGTGGAAGATTTTTGATATTACTTTCAATATATGCACGAGATTGAAAATGAATGATAAGAAAAACAAGAATTACAAAAGCAAAACAAACGAGCGGCGCTTGCCATAAAAATCGAATGTAACGCTTCATATGATAATTTATATTCCCAAAGCTGCTAACCTAGCACGAGTAAGAGGTCCAACATATCCTACTGCTGGAGAGATGGATTGCGCTAACTGAAATCGAATAACTGCGGCACGAGTCGCTGGACCAAAGAACGTTGTTTCGTTCCCAAGGGATCCTGCTCCCATTGTTGCGACAGTATATCCCCGAGCGTTTAAAAACTTTTGAAGTGTACGAACGTCCTCCCCTACTACGTTAAGTGTTAAGTTACGAGTAATAGTGGTTGCAGAAGGATTTGTCGGTGAAGTTGGACTAGGTGTAGGGTTGGTAGGTAGAGAGTTTACTGGATTTGCTTCTACTTTTGCTCGCGTAACTGCACCGTAATATCCATCTGCTGGGGAAATGCCAACACTTGTTTGGTATTCAATGAGTGCTGATTGAGTCATTGATCCAAAGTTCCCCGTGGCTGATGCTTGAGCAAGTCGAACCGCGTATGGTCCAGTATTTTTAGCTATCAAATACAACTGAAGACGAACTACATCATTTCCTTTGGAACCTAACGCTAGATCTCCTGCGGGAAGAGTATTCACTGAAGGTGTCGGTGTTGTACCTGCAGGTATTGAGGACAAAAAGTTTGTGATAACTTGAGGAAGAGTAATTCCGGCTGCTGATGCTTGAATAAAAGTAGAGCGAAAATTAACCACAAGAAGTTGAGCTAACGTAGTAGCATCACTAGTTTGTGTCAGAATCTTAGAAAGATATTGTATTTTTTCTTGTAAAGACAACGTTGCGGTCGTACGTGGATATGGGTCTATCGGGGTTCCATTACTGTCGTGTATTTCAAAATGAAGATGAGCCGCACCTCCTGAAGCATTTCCCGTATTTCCAACATACCCAATGAGAGATCCTTTTTCAAGAACGGTACCAGAAGTTATTCCTTCACCTAGTTTATCGAGATGCATGTACACAAATGTTTCGCCCCCTGGATTTGCTGTGTATACATAAATTCCCTCCCCAGAACCAACTCCTGTACGCAATACGACCGCTGCTGTTGGAGAAATAATCGGAGTGCCTTTTACTGCCATGATGTCATTTCCTATATGTGTTCGTCCATTTGAACGAGCATCTCCGAAGTCGGATGATAAATTACCCAACTCAACACCAAAAAGCACAGGAATGGGCACAGAAACAGTAATAGAACTGCCTAAAGAGCTGATTTGCTGTTGTAATCCACTTGATCCTCCACGCCACCATTGTATGTATTGTCGACGTTCTGTTGTTGAATCGTTTGACCCGTCTGTGGTGGTACTCTGAGCACTTGTTGGGAGTGTGAAGGAAACTAGTAAGAAAAATGTGAGAGCACCGAAAGCCGAAACTTTCTGTAGTGTATAGTTCATAATTGTTATAGATAATGACGTGCTAGATACCTTCGTTCTTACAAACGTGAGGAAGTTGACTGTCGTATACTATATATAACAAGTTGATGTTCCGCTTCGTGACATCAGCACTCTCTCTCTAATTAGTTGTATAGTTTTAAAAACAAGAGTACTCCACGTAATAGAAGCTTATCAATAAACGGAAGTGTGAAATGTGCCCTAGAAATTCTCTTCATGTGGGCTTCTAATGTTTTCTTTGAAAGCTCAGACATTGGAATGCCAAGATCTTTTGATTCACGAGCAAGGTCCATAGAGAGTAGTGTTGCGTGAAAAAGCACTTTACGCTGAAGTCGTATCAGCTTCTTTCTGATTTCTCCACCAGTGTCTTCTTGCAAAATCTTTTGTATTTCGGTAACTCCAAATTCCATATGTCGTATCTCATCACGGAGAATAGCAGTGCTTATTTCACTAAGTACTCCGTCAGTATGATGTTCTAGTTCTTGAAGTAAAGAAATATTTAAACCTTCAACAATAAAATTTTGTATAAATACGCATTTGACGTAATCTTTTGTCTCTATGGCTAGAGACATGAGTGCATCAAGCTTTCTTAAATGTGAAGAAACTAAAGCGTCTGTACGAAGATGGTTTCCTACATAATTAGTAAGGAGTTCTAAGTGAGTGTCTTCCTCTTTCTGTTGTTGTAGAAGAAAGTCCCTTGCTTCACTTGTGGGAGCAAATGTCGACATGATGCGGCAATAATCTATAGCTATAGTCTCACCGTAGACTATTTGTAGAAGATAATGATAACGAGCCTTAGCGTATTTTTCAGAATCTACTTGAGGATACGTAAGAATGTGAGGTTGCATTGTCACAAGTGTATCACGCACGCACGGTTCTCTTTTTAGGAAAATAAGTGCCGTAAATAGGGAGTTCGTTAAATAAATTTTATTTAACCGTAAAGGTATCGACAATTTTTTGATGAACGGCTTTTGTTTCAATTTCTTCTTCGATAGTTGTTCCTGATTCTTTGTCGTAATATGCAATGATGTAGTATCCGTTTTTCTCAGCGATTTCTTTTTTACCTAACGCATTTGCAGGACTGAAGCAAGAAGCTTGGTAGATTCCAATCTCTCCACTTATTCTATGCCCATTACCACCATCATTTACAGCTCCGTCCCAAAGACATCCTGTAACATATCGTACACCTGTGTCTGTCCAATCAGACGGAATTTGGAAACTGTAGGTGCTTCTTGAAATAGTTTTATACTCAGTCTCATCTCCTATAATCCCAACAGCCAATTCTACCCATACAAAAAGGAAAACCATTATAATGCCAAAGATTACAATAGCTCGATGTGTAGTATTGCTAATCAGTACATGCGCGAGTTCAAACCCAAACCCAGCAGTAAACAGCATTACAGCAGCAAAAGCAAAGTCACCTATAGTCCAGTCCCAACCTTCAACAAAGTGGTTTCCAAACAAAGGGATTAGTAATATAAGGGCTACAGTAATTGCTACCCGTATAATTTTTTTGTCCATATTATCCATAGGTACATGGTAACACAACAAGTGAGGCTTATTAACTGAGCGCAATACCTAGATAGTATGGCCAAAGAACTATCGCGAATACTCCTTTCCAAAAGAACTCGAGCTGGAGGAAGCCAAGTGTAAATAACCAACCTATTACCCACGTACCGCATGATAGCGTTTGATTCTGAATTTTTATTTTTTCCATATATAAGAAGTATACCAGTTGATTAAGAGCCTACTATTTTGACTATGCGTTTAATTATTCCATCGGGAGACCCTGCGCGTGCCACGCTGTTGTTCCGCCAGCGACACTAATAGCGTTTACTCCACCTGCTATGAGAGTTTTTGTTGCTGCTGCGCTTCGTCCCCCGCTTTGACAGATAACATATAGATCCTTGTACTGTTTAAGGTTTGCGATCTGGGTATCGTTAAATGAATCAAGCGGAATATTGACCGTTCCTTTTGCGTGCCCAGAGGCATATTCATCAGGTGTACGGACGTCGATAAATGCGACAGTATCTCCAACAACTTGTTGTGCGGCTTCTGATACTGATATCGATGGTGTGGAATTGAAAAACATAGTATATGAGGGATATTATATTGGCTAATTGGTAAAGGTTGGTCTGTTAACAACTCTAATCGTTCTATCAATAGTATAGCATTATGGAGTCCTGTCATGATTACAGAAACTGAAAATAAATTTGAAGCTTTAATTCAAACAAAAATAAAAACCAGCGGCTAGTAGTATTTGAATAAAAATCGCCAATACAAGCTTTTTAGACTCTGAAGATTTGAATACGTATGCGGTCAAAGATGAAAAATATAAAATCGCAGCCATCCCTGTAACTATTAGAAGATTCGGACCTTCAGGATCATTGAACAACAAGAACATTGCCCTAGAGCATGTGAGAGCCGTTATTCCCAAGATTAGTAATGAAATCTTTTTTGAGGTGAAGTACATGCTTTTAAGTATATCTTAAGAATTTAATTGCTAGGACTATGTGAGGAAATGGAAATCATTATGGCTTTAAAACCATCGTAATTCTAGGTTCTCCGTCTCCAAAATAATTCTCTTTGCTAGATTCAAGAGTAAATCCAAAAGACTGGTAAAGATGTATAGCAGAGATATTTTCAGGGTGGACGACGAGCTTAATTTTCTCTGTCTTTCCTATTTCGTTTAAAACATGGTTCATAGACTCTCTCGCTATTCCTTTTCCTCTGTATGCCGGTAAGATAACTAAATCACTTATGTAAGCATGGTTCGATGATTTCATTTCGTATGAAATCAGCCCTGCAACTTGTCCATCTACTTCGATGATATAGACTAGTGTATTATTCAATTCCTGTTCCCACTCAGATTCATCGATGATTGGGGAATAAGTTTTTATTCCAAGTGCATTTCTTCCAACTGTAATCAAAGTAGCAATATCATCACGATTTGCTTTTCTGTATAAGAGATCCATATGTAAAGTATATCAGCTGGGACTATAGGCTCCCGACTTTATTAAGTTGTAACCAACTTGTTTAAAGTTGCAGTACCTTGAGGTGTGACGAAGTTGGAACTTTATTAGAAATAAGTGTAGGGTGGCGGGGAGAATTTAAGACTCGAGGATTTCACCGGATTGATGACTCCAGAGTTTTGCGTAAAGCCCAACTTCTTTAGTGAGATTCTCATGAGTTCCATCTTGTACAATCTTGCCATTATCCAAAACAAGTATACGGTCTAAGTGTTTAATTGTTGAAAGACGATGTGCAATCACAAGCGCAGTCTTGTCTTTCATAAGCTCCCATAATCCTTCTTGAATATACTTTTCAGACTCTGAATCAAGTGAACTAGTTGCTTCATCCAAAACCAAAATAGGTGCCTTCTTAAGAAGCGCTCTCGCAATAGCCACACGCTGACGCTGGCCACCAGAAAGTTTGACACCACGCTCACCAACAAGCGTGTCATACCCTTGTGGCAGATTTTTAATGAAATCATCAGCATGAGCAATTTTTGCAGCATTAACAACTTCTTCCTTTGTAGCTTTATCATTGCCGTATGCTATATTTTCAAATAATGAGCGGTGAAAAAGGAGAGGCTCTTGTGGGACATATCCTATTGCTTCACGCAATGAAGCTTGAGTGACTGTCTTAATATCCTGTCCATCGATAACAACAGATCCTGATTCGGTTTCAACAAAGCGAAGAACAAGTTTTGTTATTGTTGTTTTTCCTCCACCACTTGGACCAACTAACCCCACTTTTTGATTACCTTTAATTTCTAAGTTAAATCCTTCCATGAATTTTCCCCCATCCTTGGCATTATATGCAAAATTAACACCTTTAAAAGTAATATTACTATCAGTAAGCTTTAATTCCTTTGCATTCGGAGTGTCTACAATAGATGGCTCATCAAGTACAAGCTGAGTAAATTCAGAAGCTTCACTAATAGAAGATTCGATACTTCTATATATGTGACTAATATCCCAAAAAATACGAGTAATTTGAGAATAGTATGAAAATACAACAACAGTTGCTCCAACTGCCAATCCTAAATTTAGTGTAAAATACACTGCCATTATAAGCCCGAGAATATTTGTAACAACGTAGACGGGCGAAAGAACACTTTCGAAACGCAAATTCTGGTAATTAGCAGCTCGTTTAAATTTTTCTGTAAATGAATCCGCATATGCACCAAAAACCACACCCTCTTTTCTTTCTTGAGCAAATGATTTAATGGCAAAGATATTAGTAAATGTATCAGAAAGTCTTCCTGAAAGCTGGCTACTTGCATCGTGGCGTTCAGCAACGAGTTTTGATCTTGCTTTAATAATCGGAATTGCAATAGCTATTGTAAAGATCATGCATCCAATAAGCGTAATTGGAATAATCGGTGAATAGCCCCATAATATTACGACTGCAAATACAATTGGAATAAGATTTGTTGTTACGCTGAAAGCCATCGTATCAGTAAAGTTTTCAAAGTTCTTTGAATATGCAATACCTTTCTTTACAAGGGATCCTACAAAATTATCGGCATAGAAATCATAGTCGCGCATGGAAAGCTTGTCATACATCCTTCTTATGAGTGAGTTTAAACCTCGCTCTTCAAGGCGAATAAGAGCGTGCATGCCGACTCGCCAACACGCTTCACCAAGAAGCCACAAGCCACCGAGTAATAAGATTAAAGGTAGTACATCATATACTGAGGTTACAGTACCCGCGGCAAGCCTATCTACAATCTTTGCAACAAAAAGCGGAGGCACAAAAAACACAAGAACGGTACCCAGTGCTGGCAAGAGAAATGAAACAATCGTAGCAAGCGGGAAGCTCATATATTGCTCCCAGTAGTCACTCAAAACCATCTTTACAGCTTGTTTGGAAATGAGTTTCTTTTCCATAGAAATAATCCGACTAGTATATCATTTTATGTATATACATCACGATTACGCGCTGGACTTGTTGTTTTAACGAATTGAATACAATCCAAAAAACTATGTCGGCTGGGGTACAAGGACTCGAACCTCGATACTCAGGACCAAAACCTGATGTCCTACCATTAGACGATACCCCAATGTTTCTATTGTTTGTTATTCACGCTTGGTAACTCACTTATTCAATCTTGACTTGAAACGTCATTTGGTTAGAAATCCTGCTGGAGTTTCTAACTCTTCGCGGCCGAGCCGTCTCGACCCACTTCTACTTACTGACTTAATTACCTAAATCCTTTAACTATGGCGATTTTCGGTGCTGTAATACTATCATTTTTCTAACGAATTTTCCATACAGCGTTTACTTCGTCGGTTTAGGACGTTAACAAAAAATAAACCACCCAAATGGGTGGTTTATTTTTTATGTATTACTTATTGTAAGTGTCTACACTTACAAATCTTGAGGATGAATCAATGTTTTTAATAATCGTAGGTGAGCCCATGTATTCAATGTGGCTGGCATTAAGCGCGGTAGCGTTTAATGTTCCCGTTACGTACACAGAAATATACGAGCTGTTTGTTGCTTTTATAACAGCATTTGTCACTTCAGTTTTATCAGCGTCAAAGCGAGAAGAATTTCCATTCGTAACAGTAAGATTTTTAATGGTTCCACTTAGGTAGGCGCGAGATGAATCTTCCAGTCTCGCTGTGAGTGTTGCTGCTTGTATATTCATTTCGATCGAACTGGAATTATCTAAATCAATTGCTAGAGAAGAAACTTTTATATCGCCTGTTACTCGAGAAGAATCAGTGAGAACGATAGAGGAAAGAGATGGCACCGTAAGTACAACATTTGCATATCCATGGCTACAGAGAATACAAGAAGCAGGCTCTTCCCTTTCTGTTTCTCCAATAGTGAGCGTACCGTCTTCCTGTATGTGAGTAACTTTTGTAATGTCCTCAGTGCGGCCTTTTATTTCAAGACTATATGTTTCTCCCTGCACAATGCGCACGGTCTGATCATTCGTAACCACTAGCTTAGTAAAAGATTCGAGTGGAATTATTTGTGATTGAGTTTTGTAGTATGGATCTGTACGTACAATACTTGCAACATTCATTCCTACTTTCGTTCCGCTTGTGCCTGCGGCAACAATAGCTACAAACCAGATACCTAAAAGAATAAGCATTGCTGTTTTCGACAGACCATTCTTTTTACGAATAAGATACATACCCAAGGCCCCGATGAATACTAGTGGAATAAGGGCAAGAAGATATAGTGACACAGCTAGTATTTTCGCAATAGCGCTTGTTGCAATAATTGCGAATGGCTGCTCGACTAAGTCTGGAGGAAGCACAAAAAGAACAAGCGTAAGGGCGATACTAGCAAGAGCCGCAAAGAACACTCCTTCAAAGAGAAGCACCGCGCCTATCATCACACGAACTGCAGGGAAAATTGAGGTCTTTATCCAATGTGCGATAGAACGTAAAGCTTCAAACGGGAGATTGATTAGCTTCATAAAATTATTTTTATGTTCTGGTGTATTTACTTCTTCGATTTTATCTCTCATCATTTCTGCCATGGCGGCCACAGTCACAGCGCTTCCTTTCATTGAAAGCTTTTGTGAAGTAGTTTTTGCTTCAGGTACAACAATCCAGAGAATAATATACGCAATAATACCTGTGCCACCCAAGAAGATTGAAATCAAAAAGATAGCACGAAAGATAATTGGATCAACACCGAAGAAATGTCCGAGTCCTGATGAAACTCCTCCTATGATTGCATTGTCTGGATCGCGGTAGAGCTGCTTAATTGTCCGTGAAGATCCTTTCGTTGTTTGTTCAGCTTCTTCTTGCCCATCGAACTGCTCAACAGTACCCATAATCTCCATGACAGCCTCAACATCTTTCTGAGTGATTACTTTATTTCCTTTCTCGGTGAACTTCTCCGCAATACGAGCTTCAATATCTTCCAGAATCTCATCTTTATTAACGTCGTCTTTGAAATGAAGTTTAATTTGAGTAAGATACTGTTCAAGTTTCTCAAAAGCATCTTCCTCTACGTGAAAGAGTGCGTTTCCTATACTGAGGTTATATGTTTTTTTCATAGTGGTTACTTGATAAGTGAGTTAATTGATTGAATAAGTTCTTTCCAGATTTTTTTGAGATTCTCTAACGTTTTTTTGCCTTCATTGGTGAGTTCATAATATTTTCTCGGCGGCCCTGATCTTGATTCTTCCCAGCTGTATTCGAGAAGCCCTTGTGACTTCAGCCGAGAGAGTAGCGGATATAAGGTTCCTTCCACTACGAGCAAATCTGCCATTTTAAGTTGCGTGATAATTTTTGAAGCATATGCTTTATCTTTCTCAATAATGAGAAGCGTGCAGAATTCAAGCATGCCTTTCCTCATTTGGTTTTTATATGATTCCTGTAATTCTTCTTTCATGTATAGAGTATTACATACAGTACTATGTCTTGCAAGGTACTAGGTATATAAGTTATCCACAGGGCATGTAAGATTTTTATATAAAGATCGTCTCTATATACAGACTTGTACATCGAAGACAGAAATCCCGTCATCAACGCCATCTGATTGCGTTGTGTCTAGCAATAGATATATGGTCTCTTGGTTTTAGTTGATGGTGGGGTTTCTGTCTTCAAACAAAAAAATAAAGCGATATAGGGATAAAGAGACGCCTGCTGGGTGTCTCTTTATTTTTTGTATGTATCCCCTCTCTGTGAGTTATCTACTTGCACATAACATACAACATAGTACATACTTATATACATGAGAAATCTTTACGCCGCCGCGTTCGTTGGGCTTGTCATTATTGCAAGCAGTATTGTATATGCTAATAAAAATGTGACCTCTATTCCTGTAGAAAAATCTCCCGAAGTAGCTGAGGAGGTCACCCCAACTGGAACAACATCTAATGGACTTCCTCTTATTGGTACTGAATGGGTATGGCTTCACACAGAACTCCCACAGGATAAAATGGTTTCAACGCCAGAACGAGAAAAATACGTACTTACGCTTGATGCAACAAAAAGAGTAATGAGCACTACGGATTGTAATACCCTCATCGGTAAGTATGAAGTTAATGGAGAAGTGCTTTCATTTAGCCCGTTTACTTCCACAAAGAAAGCTTGTTCTGGTTCAATGGAATCCGTATATTCTAAAGAGCTTATGCTGACTACTTCATATCAAATAGTTGGAGAGCGCATGTATATCAATCTTAACCGCGACGCAGGAAGAATGGTCTTCGAAAAGAAATAAGTGTACAAGCAGTAAAAAAGACCCATACGTGTGGGTCTTTTTTACTGCAAGAAAATGGTGTCTGTAACGTCATAGTATGTAGACAGCAACGCAACATTCTCAGTTGTCTGTATTACTATAAAATATTTACACTACTATGCTTACAACTATAGCAACTATACTCGTTATTCTTTGGTTACTTGGATTCCTTGGCTTTCATGTGCTTGGAAGTTTTATTCATGTACTCTTGGTGATAGCAATTATCATCTTTCTTATTCGTATTATTCAAGGAAGAAATCCAATTTCGTAATATACTTACACTTGGAATCTACTCGGAAACTATTTATTAGTTATTAATCATTTATTTATTATGAACAGATCTACTACGATTATTTCAGCTTTCGTTGCGGTTATTGTTCTTGGCTTAATTGCTTGGACATTTACTCGTGATGCAGAGGTTGTTGTGCCCGTTGAAAACGGAACAGCAACAACTACTCCAGTACAAGGAGGATCTACAACTGGTGGAAACACTTCTACTGGCGGTACAGCAAATTCAACATCAGGACTTGGTGAGACATACGCAAATGCGACGTATGGATTTACTATTAGTTACCCACGAGAACTTACTACGGAAAACTTCGGTATATTCCATGCGTTGAATAATAATGATTGGCGAATTGGTGCAACATCCGCAAAGCGTGGAACTCCTATTGTAGCTATTCCAGTTATTAAAATTGATAACACAGGATCTACAAAGAAGAACTACCCTCTCTTTTTCGCGGCTGAAGTCCGTGTCGGTGTAAGTACTGATGTGGCACAGTGTTATGCAAAAGATGACGGATACTCATCTCAGACAGTTACTGATGTAACAATCAACGGTATAGCATTTAAGAAGTTTATCTTCTCAGATGCGGCTATGCAGCAATACTTAAGTGGTGCCAGCTACCGAACAATTAAAAACAATAAGTGTTATGTTATCGAGCAGATTCGCAATGGATCAAGTTACCGAGACGAAACACTTGTTGGAGGGTACAGTGATGTTGA
>JAHFMX010000038.1 GCA_023267635.1 bacterium
AGTTGGACTTTACAATAAAATGGAGAACACAGTGCAAAAAGAGATAGATAAAGCACCCGTATTTGTAAAAACAGCACCAATCATTGCTGAACTTAATCAAATTGCCAGAGGCATGATTGACGATCCAGAACTTGCAGATGAGGCATCTCGCACGGTATTAAAAACCATTCAAAACATCGCAGAACGTGGCGATGAAATAACAGTTAACTCTGTCAACCGTCTTAAACGAAACTACATGAATCGAGCGTTTGCAAAAAATGCAACTGACGTTGTTTCAGAGTCTCGACTTGCAATCGGAGCAACATTAAACAATGTGCTTCGTAAAAATGTTCCGGGACTTGATCGGTTAAACAAAGAATACGGGTTAATTATTGCATCAAAACGTGCTCTCCAGAAAGCCATGACAAGAAATCAGATTGGTCTTACGGGTAAGATAGCGGGGATGGCAGTTGGTGGCACACTTGGAAACATGGTCTCACCTGGTGTTGGGGCGGCTGCGGGTATCATGGTAGGTCCTACGATAGGACGCGCTGTTGCGGGGACACAGGTACGCAGTAGACTTGGTGCGGGGCTTCAACGATTTTCTGAAGTTTCAGATTTCATCAGTAAACTACCAACTGACCAAGCAGGTAACATCAGTAAAAAAATAGTTCTTAATTATCTATCGAATCTTCGTCAGGAAATGGACCAGTATCGCCAAGAGACAGAATAATTAACACCACGAATAGTATAAACCAAATCATTACCCATTTATACCACACCTATAACTAAACACAAGTACCATGACTGAACAAGATTTCACAAACCGAGAAATAAGTACCATGTTTAATAACATGCTTGAAAAGCTTGATGAACACGCGAATACGCATTCAAAGATTTTGAACGCAGTAAACATAACCAATGGTAAAGTTGCTGACATTCAAGCGTGGAGAGAGAGGATGAATGGCGGTTCAATCGTGGCGGTAGCATTTTTAACCGCGATTATTATTCCTGTTATTTCTTGGATGGTGTACACAGTGTCAACCCTAGATGAAATAATCGACAAGTCAATAGAAAAAGCATTATCAGTGTATGAAATACCAAAATGAAACTAGAATTACAGAGAAAAGCACGCAAAAAGTTACTTCTTAAAAAGAAACCTGTACCACAGCAGAAAGGACGTGGAAATAAATACGCATGAAAATACTCGTCATCTCAAAAAACAAATGGTCTTCACGCTTAAAGAAGCACGAGGAAATTAGTAAATTGATGAAGACAGGAGGTATACAAGCACTATTCACAACACTTCATAAAGACGTAGGAAGACCAGAGGTAAAAAATGGTAGAATAGACCCAGAATGGTATGAAAAAAACATTTCTACAATCGCCAGACGAGAAGACTACAATCACGTCATATTCCAATTCTCAGAACGAGACGGAAAAAGATGGAAACTTGAAAGTGGCATTAGGGGTCATAATATTAAAGATATTGATACTCTTGGTGAGTCTTGGGTATGTAGCGATGAAGACAGTATCGTGAAGTTTAAAAACGGCACGATACGAAACAAGTACATGAAAACCATACCGCATGAGATAGCTCATGAGTTAAAGAACAACGGAACAACCAACCTAGACATTCATTTGTACGATTTTAAAAATGAAATAAACAATATAGAAGGATTTTATAAAGAACTGAATATTATGAAATGGGCAAAATATC
This sequence comes from bacterium, assembly GCA_023267635.1. Taxonomy (GTDB): domain Bacteria; phylum Patescibacteriota; class Minisyncoccia; order Phycocordibacterales; family UBA5272; genus UBA11704. The sequence goes on from JAHFMX010000038.1 coordinate 1,700, forward strand.
TACCAGAGCCGTACTTTTCTAAAATAACGCAAGGTTTTGCTGTACCAAATCCACTATATAAAGTATCGGGACATCACATGGGAGTGGATCATGGGACCCAAGGAAAAAAAGATGTACCTATATTTATGCCGTGTGATGGAATGATAACTCGCATTATCGTGGATGGTGTTGTCGGAAACTGTGCAGTTATTCTTTCGCAGGATGAAAAGTGGGCGTTTAGGATGGCACACATGAAAGATAAGCCGAAAGTAGGAACATACAAAGCCGGGGAGCAGATTGGTATTGTAGGAAACACAGGACTCTCCACTTCTGAACATTTGCATATTGATTGTCATAAAGACGGTGTAATAAACATAGCCAAAATAAAAGACCGTGAGACCATTATTAAATATTGCGTTGACGCGCATGAATTAGTTAGTAAAAATATATGAAATATACATTAGGAACAAAAGACTTTATCAACGGACTAAAGACTGCATTATTTGTATCACTATTCACAGGTTTTTATACAGTAACCTTACAACCGAATTTTAGTGTTGCTACTACAGACTGGGAGCAAGTATTCACAAACATGATAGATATAAGTCTTGTTACCACACTAGGGTACATCAGCCGTAAGTTCTTTGAGAACTCAAAAGGAGAGTTACTGAGGGGAGAATATCTATCCACACCCTATCAACACAACAAGCTACAAGGTGGTATAATTACAGAGGTGGGAGATAGGGAGGACGTGTAAGAGCCACGTCCTTTCTTTTACCACTAAGGAGTGACAGCCGTTCGGTGACAGAGGATATTAAAAGTAGCAACCACAATTATGAAACACATCTTTATTGGTGTGGTGACATTGGGGCTTATATCGGGAGGTATATACGCATACTCAAACAAAGTTAAAACAATAGAATACATACAAGGTGAAACGCAAGTAGTAGAGAAGACAGTGGAGGTAGAAACTTTACGAAAGCGGATAGATGAAGCAATAATCGCATCATCCACAGAAATAGAATCAGAAGCCCAAAAGGCATATAACGAGACAAAAGAACAAGAGCAAAAGAAAATAGAACTACAAGTTACCAGTCAATATCGTGCAGAGATAGAGACACGAGAAGCCGAACTAGAAGAACAAGTGTCTTTATAGCGAAGCCAGCTCAAATAGTTTCAGCCATTATATCTGTTGAGACTGGCGGTAATTGTAACGCAAAGGGTAAATCAGGTGAGGGTGGATGTATGCAATACCTCGCTTCCACATGGAAACTCTGGTCTACCGAAGTTTATGGAGAGGTGAAAGAAATGACACCAACTCGTGAACGCTACGTTGCATACAAGATGATAGAAAAATGGCTAGAACAAGGATATAATGCCTATGACATTGCAAGAATTTGGAACGGTGGATCGCCTGTTGACAAACAAGGTGTAAATAAACACGGTGTCTCGTATAACACACGGGAATACGCACTTAAAGTTCTTGCACATCTAAACTAGAAAATAGAAAAGCTCCTAATGTAAGGAGCTTTTTTCAACGTCCCTATACTTAAAATGTTTTGTCAATTCCCTGCACTTATTATTATCTTCTGCAAGCAAAAGGAAGTCTTCTTGCAACTTGGCATATTGTTGCTCTAACTTACTCTTGGAAGTAATACAGTACATGACATAATCTATCTGGTATCCACCATTACTCTTTTTAATCATGTGCCGTTTAATCTCGTAGTGTTCGTCTTTGAGTTTTTGCAGTTCTCCTTTCAATAAAGCTGTCTCAATAGCAAACTTTTCTTTCAACAACGCAGTTTCTGCCTTAAACTTTTCTTTATTCTTTAATATAATACTTCTAAGGTGTTCTATTGTTTTGTTTTCCTTTTCATTCATAGGTCTTGTTTATATTTCTCTATCTCTGCTAAGTACCATAAAATATCGTACTGTCTTCCCTTTGTTTCTTCATTTAATCTCTTTAGTCTCGTTGCTTCTTCCCCTAGTTTCTTTTCATATTCAATCCAGTTTCCTGAAAGATTTATATTACAGTGGTAGCACTGAGGACGAAGATTTTCTAAGCTGTACCGTAACTCTACAGAACAAATGCTAGAGGGTATAAAATGACCAGTTTGCCAATTTCCACCACTTAACCCTATTCTACCGCAAGTGAAGCATGTATTCCCCCATTTTTCCCTAATCGCTGTACGGCACAAAGCCCATAGTTTTTTCTTTAGATGCGATATAGTGGGTTTCTTGACTTTGACCCCCTTAGAACGCAATTTTGGGCTTCTGGGGGCATGTTTTTTAGACTTCTGTGTTTCTAGAATCTCCGCATAACTCTTTCTTGCAAACCCTGACCTTTTTAGCTGTATGTTTCTTTTCATTTCTGGGTGGATAATCTCTTGTTGATAATGTCTATGTATTCCTGACTGATTTCTATTCCGATATAATTTCTATTGTTCTTCTTTGCCATTTTTAATGTTGTGCCACTCCCTGCAAATGGGTCTAAAACTGTGTCGCCCTCTTTACTCCAAGAAAGAATATGGTCTTCTGCTAGTTTTTCAGGGAATACGGCTGGGTGTCCATTATTTTCAGATTTCACATTTATGTCCCAAACATTATCTCTTTTTTTATATTCTCCGACTGTAAAATCTGGCACGGTATCTCTTTCTCCGCCACTATGTTTCCTCGCCCCCTTTAGCAATTTCCCCTCTGATTTTGTTCTAACATCTTTGATTAGATTTATTGATTTAGGTGTTCCTTTAGAAAAAATAAACATATATTCAAAAGAGTTGCGATAGCAGTTATTTGAGCCAAAGTTAAAACAATTAGGTTTGTGCCATATCATCGTGTCGTGCAGATTAAATCCAATCTCCTTAAAGTAAAGTGCTTGCTTAAATGATGTACCTGTTTCACTTCCTTTAACCGTTGCATCTCCCACCACCCAAACTACAACTCCCCCTTGCTTGGTTACTCGATACAATTCTTTTGCGATACCTTCAAAATCAAAGGTGTAGCCGTTGTATGTGCGGAGATTATCGTATGGGGGCGAGGTAACAGTTAAGTCAATGGAGTTTTCCTCTATCTTCTGCATTTCTATGAGGCAATCGCCGTGGATGATTTCTTCTTTCATTCTCTTTACTTTATGTTATCTCTGGGTGGAAGTTTAGCAATTCTGACTTATCATCTAAACTCTGTATTTTTTTTGAAAAACCACATCTACTGCAATCTGCAAACATTCCAGTTGGTGTAATATCCATACCAGAACTAGACACAAATCTTATTGACATTTTTCCTCCACACTTTGAACAATTTGGATTTTCTAATTTATTCATAATTATTTATTACTTGTTAATGTTATCTGTGGGCTAGTCTATCCTATCTGTCCTTATAAATTTTGGCTTATGTAATTCGTCTTCAAAAGAATTTCCACAAACACTACAAGTCCACACTTCTTTAACCCCCTGATGTGCCACCATTTCTCTTTTGTATGTGGTTGAAATAAATCCTAGAAAACCACTTATATACATTCTGTCAGCATATTCGGGTTTAATCGCCACTAATTCCACATTTGGTCGCCATTCGTGATATAAATTTTTTATTGTCTGTGCCATATCTTTATTTATTACTTAATGTCATCTAGCTGTATGTTTCCTTTTGAAAGTGGTGTACGTTTCATAATAATGGTGTAGTGACTCCAGATATTCTTTCTTCTGCTATTTTGATGTATTCAGGATTTAATTCTGCACCGAGATAGTTTCTTCCGTTCTTTAGAGAAACTATAGCTGTTG
>JAHFMX010000039.1 GCA_023267635.1 bacterium
CAGGCGGTCTTCGGGTCGTCATCTGCCCTAAATATGGAGCGGCCCTCCCTATCCTTCCTTTATTCCATAAAGTCTACCAACTTAGTGGACATTCCAATTTGTAATGATTACAGATTAACAATAATTACAGATTAGTCATTATCTTTATGTATTCCTGTAACAAGAAATCTGTAAACTTATTGTAGTCGTCAGCAGTCGCAACAAGGTGACAATCTGACCTCTTGTTATAATTGATTGATAGGTATTTTGTAAGCTTGCCTGTGTCCTTGTGTAATACATATCGGCATAACTCCCATGTTGCGTCATACTCTATCACGTTGTACCATTCGCCGTTGATATTTAATAGTCTTGTCATAGTTAATTATCTCTTATAAAAAATGCCCATTCTCCATGAGCTAAAATGTCGAGGGTCTCAAACTTTTCATTAATTAATTCCTCTGCTTCTTTTAACCATGTCTGTACCATTTCATCTTTCTTTAATTGTTGGTCTGTTATGGTAAGTCTTATTTTCATTTCTGCCTATCCTTTCTTTTTTAATGTCTCTTTGGTCGTTGACTGCTTTCCGTTGCAGTCCTGCGCCTTCCTGTTGCGTGCTTTCTGGCAAATCGGACATAGGAAGCTGGCATTCTTACGGTTTTTCAATTTTCGTTCAAGGGTTTTGTTTCCGTCTTTCCACGTCCTGACAACCTCGTATCCGATACCGTGCTTGTTCAGGGCTTCTAGTAGTTTCGCTCCGTGTCCTTGTCTGTGGTGCGATATTCTTTCTGGTAATATCCTGCCGCTTCTGGTGTATCCGATATAATGTTGAGCGTGGTAATATTTCTCATTGAAGTGAATTAGATAGACCATGCGTTACCTTTCCTTTAGGAATCGCTTTACGTTTCGTACCCAGTTTTTATTGAGACCTGTCAGGTCATTAGATGCATTCACAGGGCAATATCTATCCCCAAGGCATGCGATGAAGTCCTTCCCGCAGGCGTGTAGCCTGTGTCTTTTGATATGGTTGTTAATCGTGTTGATACATACCTTCCGGGGATTGTCCGTCTTTATACTTAGGATGCCGTAAGGATGTTTGGTCTTGCTCCCGCCCTCGGCTAGATAGATAGCGTCTGCAATGCGCTCAGGTGTGTATACAGTATCGCTATCCTTCGCCATGATACCTCCAGTCATGGCGAAATATAGGGATACGGCAAAGGTTGTTGTTGTACTAATCTTCCTGAACATCAAAAGCCTTTCTTATCATGTTTTGCAAGCGGGAAGTTGTTGAGCTGTATTTTGCGCTATTAAAATACACTTGTGTATTTTTTTTCGTGTCCCATTTTAATATCATCGTGTTATAGCTGTACACCAGGTAATATTCATTTTCCATTTTCGCGAAAACACTATTACCTACAAAAGGCTCTCTGTTTTCTAACTTCTTTTTCATTTCCTTATAATTTGTTTGTATCATGGCTTGTCCGTCCTTTCTAAAAATTGTTTAGGTTATGTTAATTTACATGCGCCTTGACCACATCCAGCGCATGTCTTGCAATACAATGAGTTTTTATGGTTGCCTGTATATCGGCGTGAGTCAAAATCTTTTTCGCTTATGCCTTCGTAAAGCGTTTCAAGGTCTGAGTTCGTGAACTCAACCATTTTATCTCCGAAAACAAATCGCTTTGCAGGGTCTTTCGTCATTACAATATCCATTGTTTTTATTCCTTTCGTGGTTATTAATTGTTTAAAACATCCCTTTTCCACATTTAGAACACACAACAGAAAACTTACTAACCTGTCTCCGCTCTTCTATTGCAAGACAAATTTGTCCTTGTATGTGACTCAGGAAGTGGATAAACGTACTATCGCCAAAAACAGCCATTCCCCGCAAGTTAGAAATTCTATCTCTAATTGTAATTAATTCGCCGTCCGTGTACATGCCGCCATCAACAGATATTTTCATGGTGTTTCCTTTCTATTTAAAGTCTATAAAGTATATTAATGGTGATAAACAATACAACCAAAGGGAGAACGTAGACTATCCAACCATTTAACGTTTCCTGGTAATGGTCTCCTTTGCGCATTCTCCTGAGATTGATTTTCCGCCGGATATTAAGCCCAAAACCAAATGCCCATGCAAAAGCGACTGACAAAGACAACCATATCACGATACCTAAAATTAATCCTTTCATTCTTTCCTTCCCTTCATTTTTCTACAATGGCATATTTGGGTATGGTCTCCATAATTGATACCGTACCATTGCTCGTTACGGTGGTCTGTAAACCATACCGTAACCCGCTTACCTGCTATATTATGCCTGCCTTCTCTGATATGTGATACTCTGATGCTGAGCGTCCCTGGCCAGTTGGTAATAAAACTTTTTCCGTCTTTTTTGACAAGGTACAATGCAATTCTATCATGTTCTTCCATAGTTTTTTTATCCATTTCACCGCAACAAGCATGACAGATTTTTTTATCTTCGCCTATAAATGCATAACCTGGCGTGCATGAGTTGGGTAATTGTTTTGGGATTTCCTTTTTGCACATATCGCAGATAATTTGTTCTTCTTTGGTAGTCATTTGTTCAAGCGTTACCATACTGCCTCCTTATAATATTGTTTTGTAGAGTTCGTCAATTTCTTTTGCTACGTCTCTGAAATTACACTCATCAAGGGTTTGTGGATTGAAAATTTGTGAGAAGGGATAAATACTCATTCCCTCGTCATCCAGAAAAGCTTCCTGGATGTTTGCTACGTCTCGGATAAGCTTATTCCATATTAGTAGAGCAACGGACAGACAGCCCATTTTACTATCAATGTCTTTATTCCGCTTCTCATTGAGTAAGTAACCGCCTAAGCGTTCTTCTGTTTTCCCTGCATTTACAACCGTTTCCGATGCATACCCCAAGAGAAAGGACATGTAAAGCTGGTTGTTTTGGTTGTATATCCTGAGATAGTGCATGCCGTGTATGTTATCGTGCCGAATTGTCCAGCTTCCATATCCTGCGGATTGCAAAATGGTTTGTGTTTTGGTTGCAATACGTTTCGAGAATGGTTTACCGTCAAAATGGGTTTTGATTGTATCAAGTATAATGGTTGTGATTTTGTATTGTTCCAGATTATCTGCTTTGATTTTCTGTAAAAATTCTAGTACCTTTTTTTTGTTTAACTGTTTCATGTTATCTTATCCTTTCTCCATAAATGTCGCCCCTTACCCTATAAATCTTTTCATCTTCTCCCCGATACCAACCCTTAAACGTCCCTGTGATACTACCGTTCTGTTTCTGCCGGATACGGTAAGTAAGTTTACCCTCATCGTAGAAGGTCATAATGATTACCGCTTTATTTGTTGCGGTATACCTAATATAGCCTATACGATACTCTTTGTCGGTTGTGTCGCCATAATACAGTCTATGTCCTTTTGCGGTGACGTCCGGTTCAGTGTGGTATGTATCGGTGAGCTTTCCTGCCAGATATATTTGTCCGTCTTCTTCGAGATGCCAGTATCCATTAAAGGCATAGCCCGCCGATGCATCCTTTAGGACTACTAAAAACAAGGCTAACGATGCAATTAATATTCCTACACCTATTAATTTTCTACGCATTTTACTAACTCCTTTCAATTGTTTGTTAAATTAAGATATAACTATTTCATTAGTAAGCGGGTCTTGAATAATCATTGCCGCTTCCCGGTACATACATGAATCAAAATCAATTATTATCTTTGCATCGTCCGGGAGTCCTTCAAGAAACTCAATTAAATCTTTCTTTGTTAGACAGTCTCCGCATTTCTCTACCACAAATGTTTTTGCGTTTGTTGCCATTCTACACCGTCCTTTCTGTTTAATGTGCGCCCTGCATCATTCTTTCAAATTTAAGCGTCTCTATTATTTCGTTATAGCTCTTGGCGGCTACGCTTGACACCAAGTTTGTGGATGCTTCAATCAGTATGATAGCCTTAGTCAGATTCTTTACGGCTTGTTTGCGTTCCTTTAATACTTTCTTCTCTATCTGAGACATTCTCATATATCTAGTGTTCATGTTTTCCATTTCATACCCGCCTTTCTATTTTCCAGATTAAAACCCCTATTACTATTACAAAAATTATTATTGCTATTGAGATTATTTTTTCGAGAATCAAGAATTTCATTTCTTCCAACCGCCGCCTAACGTATTGCATATAGGCTTACCATTCGTAGTCGGGATAACAACCGTTCTGCCGCCGCCTAATGTTGTTGAGAATGTTCCTACCGTGTCGTTAGATGCATTGGCAATGCCGCTAGCAATACACAAGGCTAATATAGTTCCCACAATACTTCCTATTATCCATTTTTCCCTTTTCGTTGCGTAACCATGCGTCCCTTCTGTCTTCCATATTGCCCTCTGCTTTTTTATCCGCTCTTCCACTTCTCTTTCTCTATCCATCTTATACCTTTCCTTTCTTGTTAATTATTGGTTTTTGGATTGATAGGCGCAAACAATGCCGGACATACACGTTCGGCGTCCGTTCTAAATGTACAATATTCATTCGTGCATTGATTATCTTTGTTCCTGTGGATATAAATACAATGGGTCTTGTTGCGTTCCCAGTGTTCTTTCGTACAGTTCTTTGGTGCTTTTACGTCTACAAAATCCTCTAAAAGTAAATCACAATATTTCATATTATATCCTTTCCCTAAAACGTTCTACAGAATTAAATCACTATTTAACTATTAACAATTGGTATGCCATTGGATATTAATTTTTTATTTGAGTCACAACCACTGATTTCATGGCATCTTGCAGAATAAACCCGATTTCTGTCTTTAGTTTATCTGTGGGTATATTGTTACAGATTGAAACATTATTGTCACTATTTGATACATCAACCGTAGTGGTAGCGTCTTTGTTGAGTTCTAAGGTAACATCGGAACGCTGAACGGCAAAAGTGTTACTGTTTGAAACAAGTGTTTCTAATGCGTGGGTAATGGCATCCTTTGGCGTAGACAAGCTAAACCTTTCACATGCTGTGTTTATCAATCTGCGCATGTCTTTATTAACATATAATTGTATTACGGTGGGTATGGCTACACATTCAATAGCCTTTGTATTGTTTTCGGGCTGTTGCTGTTGCTGTCTTTGCTCTGCTCTCCATGCAATTTTAGCCGCTTCCCTTTCTTTCCATGCTTCAATACGTTCCTTATTCTTTTTTTCTCTATCCTCTGCCTTTACCATGTCAAGGTATCGGTCAGGGAATTCTTTTAGGTTGTCTTTAGCTTCCTCTTTGCGGGCTTTCTCGTCTTCTAGTCTCTCGGAAAGGAAATCGCATTGCCTTTGATAATACCCTTCGGCGTCCTTATCTCCCCTTGCCGATGCCCTATGCATGTATTCAGTATTCTCGTTTATTGCGTCCTTGACTTCCTCTATTACTTCTCTGTATGCCATCT
>JAHFMX010000040.1 GCA_023267635.1 bacterium
AGGTGAAACACATATACCCTGAAAGGCTTTGTCCGTTTCTGTATAGACCATTAGCCAGCTCCATAGAGGTCTGAGTGGCATCAATGTTTGCGGCGAGATACGTATCTACCAAGGCGGGGGTTTGAGGGGTTTGGGTTCCAAGATTTTGAACCGGGGCGGGAGTCCACAACCCCATAATTGTTAAGACGACTAGCGAAATTTTTCCTAATAGATTATTAAACATATATTTGTTTTATTTTTTGTTGAAAAACATTAGTCCAGTAATCACGACTAAAGTTAATTACTGAATTACATGATTTGCATAGAGCGTTAAGGTTGTTCTCGGAATAATTTTGTTTATTAAAATCAATATGATTTACCGAGAGTGTATACCCCAAATTTTTCTCAGTTTTACAGCATTTCTGACAAGTAAAATTATCACGTTCTCTAATTTTTAGTTTGAGAGAACGAGTGAATAGCACGTACTTTTTTTGTGAAAGCCCGTCTCTCCAGTTTGGATTTTTGTTCCCAATCCTCTTAGAGCTCCAAATTTTTCTGGTTTTCTCTGATGGCGTCGGTCTGCTTTTAGCAGACAACTTCATGCTCATGATTGTAGCCTCCGAATATATCCCAGTTTTTCCTTTATTCCATGGTCCAATTCCTTTCTTGAACTGCCCGCGATTTGGATGAACCAACATAAAAGCCTTAATCTTTTCTTTGGTCTCCGATAAGAGAACATGGCTACTTCGCGCGCAATGGCGGGAGCAGAACATTCCCCTTCCAATACGAGATGGACAATCTTTAGCCAGAAATTCCTTATTACATTTTCCGCATATTCGTTTAACTTTCATTGTTGATTTATTTTAACATTTTTTATGGTTTGACAACTTATGGTTGAGGGACCCTGACTGGCATGCTGCGACTTGTTTTGAATCTCCTCATTCTTCCCATATACGTATCTGTCCTTGAGTGACATTCCTTGCATAGAGTTCTTCCGTTGTCTATGGCAAATCTTAATTCCGGGAATAGCGAGAAGGGCTTAATGTGGTCAGCGTGGAGAGTTATTCCGTGTCCTAGTCCTTTGTGAGTCTTTACTCCGCACCATACACAAGAAAATTTATCTCTCTCAAATACTGCTTGTCTCCATAATTTATATTCTAATGAATTGCGTATTTGAAAATTTATAGGAGTTATACCGCCCCGCCAATTGTAATGATTTTCCCCAGTTATTTCTGGACGTTTTTTTCCCTTCCAATAACGGTTCGGATCGGCTTTTCTTATATTGCTCATTTTCTCTCTAATAGTCTTGGTATATCTATCGTTTCCATGAGACATACATTTTTTAGAACAAAAAATCCTAATTCTCTTTACTGAGCTAAATTCCTTTTTGCATCTTTTACATTCATGATTAAACATGTCTTTACGGTTGAGGTATACGAATAGGCATACTTCTGCTGGTCTTGTACCTATTATCACGATATTCATAGAAATTTATCTGACAGTACCCTCCACCTCCTGGGCTTTCTGGGTCATTGTCATCTGCCGGTACTGAGGCGACGAATTTGACTCTGGCGTATTCATACCTCGGAGAATTTAGTAAGAACTCACATTGGAATGGGTTGGCATATACAATCTGTCCTCCTCCAACCAGCTTAGTTCCTTCGGTGTATGAACCCACGGCGATGGATTTACCTGTATCTACGTAAGAACCTGTACCCAGAATCTTTTGAACCTTAACGAAATTTCCTCCGTCATAACTTACATATACGTCTATATTCTGTGAAGATTGAATCAATCCATTAATGACCATGCGGTGAGTCACTTTCTGTCCGGGGATTCCATGATTAGTAAACCCAGAAGTCCAGTAATTCGGGATAGTGAATCCATCATCATCAAAGCCTGAAAAGAGCGTAAACACATTATTACTTAACGGATCTCCGGAAATCAAAGTTCCCTCGTACTCGGCAAGACGTGAGGCTGGGTAATCCATCAAATCCCAAGTGCCGGATTTCTTGTTGTAAATAAACGTTCGGGAATTGAAATCATCAGTTACTCCGTTTCTGATTTGCTGGAAAGACATCAATACATAAATACCCCATTCAAAGATGACGGCTTTATCAAAGGCGAATTGCGCCAGATTCAGTTGTTTAGAAATAAGTGTCGGGCGGGCAACGTTCGCTGCGGTAGCACCTGTGTATAACGAGAGACGATAAACCTCTGGTCGGTTTGGATTTGAATTGTTGATGAAGTAGATACCATCAGCTCCTCCAAATGCCGAATAGGCGTAAGAAACACCCATCTTGTCACGGAAAGGTAGGTTAGAAGCTACAGTAGATTGAGTGTCGTCATCGTCAGTTGCGATAGCTGTCTGCCACGTTTTAAGTGTGTGGAATGAATAAAACACGTTAGCTAGTGGAAACACGGCGTTTAGCGGTCCGCCTCCGTCAAATTGTCCAAAGTATCTACCGGTTCCTGCTACGCGCGTACTGGCAAATGAGAAGTCTAAGACTCCCTTATCGGTGGCGTCTTCGGTGTAGTAGTCAGCAGTTACAGCTCCAGTCGTTACGTCAGAGAAAGTCACAGATACGGCGCCGGTTGAATAGTTAACAGTTCCAGTTCCTCCAAAGTTTGAAAGCAACCCACCTATTTTATCGTCGTTAAACGTCTCGGTTCCTGCGGCTACGGTGGCAGATATGACTACCTGGAAGCCAGTTTTCTTTCCAGTAACGGCTGTTAAGGTGTGGTTATATACAGTAGAACCAGAGGCTCCAACAGCTTCTGCGGTAACGTGCGCGAATGGTGGAGTCGTAGCTGAGGATACGGAATCAATCCAAGACATATACAAACCTGTCGTGTCAGTGACTGAGTTATCCCCATGTCTATTAATCAGAATAGAACGTGACTGTCCGAACTTTAAGAACCCTCGGTAAGTGGTCATTAACTGGTCTAAAGCGGTGGCTGGATTGGCTACGGCGATTTTATACACCGATGAATTGATTGAAGACAAATAAACAAACGCTCCGGCTAAGTTCTGGTAAGGGGAAATAGACACTTCATCTCCGTCCGCACCGGCTGGGAGTAAATCGGTTCCTACTTCAATCGTATCATCCGTGGCTAAGTCATAGTATTTAACTTTTCTTCCATAGGAAAAGAACGGAACCTGAGTTCCGTCATATCTAGTTCCTACTCCGAGTCCTGTGATTTTTCCGGCGCCGAGAGTTCTGGTTTGTCCGAGAAGATTAGTTCCTCTTCGGAGAGCAATGAAGTCCATTTCAGTTCCGGTCAGCCAGTTCAAAGAGTCAGGAGAAACACCGTCGGGCAATGCCTGAATATCACTCTGTTCGGTGTTCATCCCAAAGAACTTAGTTATTCTGTGATTTGGTATTATTCCCTTCATTATAAAATATTCGTACCGTTCATGACTCCATTATTGAATGAACCCATGCTCGCAGTGGAGTCTATCCCGCGGGTCATGTTTAGTTGCAAACGAGAATCCCATCTGGTCATTTCGCTTAACATTGCAGCAGCCTGCATACTTTGCTGACTGGCTTGGGCGTTGGAAACGACATCATAATCAATTCCATTCTTCCACATCTCGGCGATCATCAAAGGTAGAATCTTGTGGAATCTTTCAGGGAAAACCCATGTGTTGTTAGCAGAAACTAATGGAGCTACACGAATATAGTTCTGATAAATCGTATACGCCTGATTTATGTTGGTTAAAAGATAGAACAAATTGTTCACATAATCAGCGGCAAAGCGTCCTCCGGAACTCTTGTAAATGAATCGGTCAGCAAACGGAACTTCAACTAACGGTTGTGAGACGTTGTTAGAAACTAACTGAATCGGAGCCTCGTCATACCATTCTCGGAAGTCAGAAGCCAGTGTTTTGCCAACTGTAAAATCATCTCCGGGGCTTGCAATCTGCGTGGCGTCCTGAGTACGTAAAACTACCCATGGTCTAATACCCTCAACCCTCATCTGAGCGTTATCTAAAAATGTATCAAATAGAGTTGTATCTATTTGAATCTCATTCAGAAGGCTAGTCACCATAGTATAAATTTGAGTTTTCGTCATTTTAATATCCGTTAATTAGTTTTGATATAGCCATTTCGCGTGGCGTTGGAAGTTTTTCTTTTGGTTCGGGACGCTCGCTGAACTTGTCAGATTTTTTAACTGAAAACTCAATAGGAACCGGACGATCAATAATCTCGTCTAATTTATCACCAACAATCTCTAATAGCTCTTTATTGTTGTTCTCAATTTTGGCGTTAATCTCTTCGGTGAAATCTTTTATAAACGCATGTAATTCATCGTCTGATTTCTCAGCCTCTTTAAATCCTTCGGGGAGTTCTCTCAATAGTTTAAATTCCGGCGCGGAGAGAATCTTTTCAACAACTTCTTCCGATTTATCTTCTGGTTCTGGTTTTTCGTTTAAAACTAAGATGCAATTTTCTATCTCGTCTAATCTGTCATGGATAGAAGAATCATCATACTTTTCTTGTTCAAATTCTTTTTGTTCTGGAATAACAATTTTAGCCACAGCTTCATCAATCATTCTCTTAATTAAACTGTAGTCAATATTAGTTCCAACTCCGCCACGTCCACCAGGTCCTGCGTATCCACCCATAACTCTAGTTCCAGCTAAATCTCTTACAATGTAAGTAACCTTATCGGTACCATATACAACTGATTCTGTGGTATATCCAGCGTCATCATAAACAGTAATTGAAACAGTTATCTGCAGACCAGTTCCCGAAGCATCATTCGGAGTCACCCACTCCTTGGCAAAATACTTGTTTCCGTAGTCAGTTAAATTAAATGTGGCTAAAACTACTCCGGAAATAGAGTTGGTGATGGTCGCACGGCAATAATAAGTTCCTGTATCACTAGGATTATTTAAGTGTTTGTCTACAAGAAACGGTTTTACTGGTGCGATTATTAGCATTTTATTTTATAAGCACATCTGGTTTTACACACTTAGTGCTATCGGTGTTTTGGCAAAGAATATATATGTTACCAGCCATATTTTGTATCTGTGAACGCAGAGTCGCTAGTTCCTGTCTAAGTCCAGTAACATCTGCTTTTACACCTTCTATACTAGAAGCCTGAGTTTTATCTGCTGTTAGAAGTGAAGTGTAGATAATAGCTATCAAAGCAAAGACTACTCCGATTGCACCGCCTAACAATTTTCCATTAGAAACAGAATAACCATTCTCACGCATTGTTTTGGCGATTTCGTCCGCGACTGCTTTCTTATATTCTACATTTTTTTCTTCTACGTTCATTTATTTTTCAACTATTGATAAGGTTGATGTTCCGGAAAC
>JAHFMX010000015.1 GCA_023267635.1 bacterium
ATACTTGTTTCACCTAAAGAATATGATAACTCTAAACGAGAACTCCAACGACGAATCGGTAATGAAAAACGACACCAGAACTTTTCTAGCATTTCAGACTATGAAGAAGCCTGATACACTAGATACAATATGTGAACTTTGCGATCAGCCGATACTAACAAAGAGATCTGGATTAATCGAATATGACGAGAAAACAGATATCGCACAAATTCTTCACGTGAATTGCTATTTTACAAAACGTAATCAAAAACTATGATTTATTTAAGCCAAAGAGATGCACGTTGGGCAAATATAAAGCTCGGAAAATCTAATCAAACAATCGGAAGATCTGGTTGCACGACTACCAGCTTAACGATGGGGTTAAATTACTTTGGTTTCCCTATTCAACCTCCTTATATAGCTAATCAGGACACATATACCATTGATGGGTACATCCTATGGTCCAAATTGGACCTCCCAGGCAGCTTTAAACTCATAAAACGTATCGGGAGTACCGAAACGCCGATACGCGACGATAAAGCCATTTTAGAATCTCTTAGATCAACAAATGGATTCGTATTACTCAATGTGAATCATGGAACGCATTGGGTACTCGCTTTGAGTAAGGTCTGGTTCAAAAACGATTACTACGTTGCGGATCCATGGCTTGGAGATCGACGAACAGCTTGTGGGACTTACCAAAATATTGTAGGTTCAGCTCACTTCGTGAGATAATCGGCAGAATAATATGTACACTTTCAATTTTAGGTGTACATCGGGATAACAAAAACCCCCTAAAAGAGGGCTTTTTGCTGACTTCACATCCATCAGCATGTTGATTCCTAGTCTTACTCAGCGAATTCTTCAATACGCAAAAGTTTTGTTCTAATGAATCTAGGGACCTCTACTCTGGTAAGTCCGAAACTGATGAGTCCCCCACGTGTGAAAGAGGAGGTGCATCTACCCCAATCGCCTGAAAATAAGAATCTCGGATGGATTTGAAGAATGCGGCGAATGTTTCCGAAGAATCGAAGATTGCTGCTGGCAATTCACCTTTCCCTGCACAGAACATGGCTAACGAACCTTCTGCAGCGTCTTTTTCCATACCCATAAGGGCGGCAAAAACACCAATTTGTTTCTTTGTCATAAAAAAGAATAAATAATTAGTGATGTCATTATATCATACAAATGATTCTGTAAATGCCCATAAAGGAAAGAGTAGGCCAAGAAAGCCTACTCTGAGATAAGTGGGGACGGTGGGTATCGAACCCACGTATCACGATCCAATCAATAGAATCGTTTAGCATAGCCACTCTGCCACGCCCCCTTCGGATCAGTTAAGATCCGTTTTTGTGGATTCATGTGTATCCACATTCCAGGTGATCTGTTGTGCATCGCACTCGGTTTCCTCGTAAACTTGGCCTTTCTCTCCTACGAGAGTCATGGCGATATACATCACACCATCACGTTGAAAGAAATAAATGACGACCTTTTTCAGACTTCCCATACCTTTCATGCCGCACCTCCAGTAGGGGGCCAAGTGTCATCAAAGACCATGGTAATCATAATTGTCAGCGACACAATCACGTATACGAACGTGAAAGCTGCCATGACTACATCCCAGAGTTGATTAAGAGGATTTGCTCAAATTCTAGGTACAGCTGGTCAACTGTACATCGGACAAGATGCCCTTCATGTTTGGCGATAAGGACAAGATTAGGTGTCTCGAATTGCAATCGGGTGAGGAGATTGTAGTGGTCGCGTGTCGGTTTGAAGTGCTCGAGCGTTATCTTACGGCCTCCGTACAAATAGACGTTCATGCAGAACCTCCAGAGTTCCCAGAGTTCCCAGAGTTCTCAGAGTTCCCACTGTACTTGAGCGTGTTCTCGATATCGATGAGATCGATATTGAGGTAGATGAGACTTTTCTGACGTCCCTCACATGAAATGAAGATCCGAGCATAGCCCCGCTTGTACAGTTCATGGGCATCTACGAGGGATTGAACCTCGATCTGGCTTTGAAACCGACCACCGTCCTTCAAGAGGATGAGCATTTATTGCTTCCTTTCGTGAGATAGAGATCCAGAACCACAATCGCCGCCACACAAACGATCGTCGTATTCACGAGACAAGCACGAATGATGTAGCGCATCACTTTTTTCCTTTCTTCGATTGTGAAGGTACTATGCGTGAAGAATGCGACGAACGGAGCTTGAGCTTAGCTCGCTGAGGGCTAACGAATCCTTGCTCCTGGCGCTTCTTGATCCAATCAAAGAGCTTTTCGGGTTTCTTGTTCTTCATATGATCCTCCCGACCGCTAACCGTAAGTACTATCCTTATGATCGACGGTCGTTGGATCACCAAAATATCATGTTCTCGAAGCTAAACGAAAAAAAACACCAACAATAACGGTGATAAGACTACCCATTGAAGCTGTTGCAATGACCCAAAAAAACTTTTTTAACCATGCTACATCGCTCGTTAACGAACTACTGTCGATCTGCAATCTACCCATAGATTCTTGAATATGGGCTAAATGGTTATCTCGAATTTTATCAATTGAAGTAGAAATATGATCGAACATTTGATCATCACGATCCATATGATCTATAAATCTTTTCTCAAACTCTTCCATAATGATTGCACTGGTCTACTTTTTTAATCGATCGGCCAAGAATGTGAGCAGACCCTTCAATCCAGCTCGAAATGCGGAGGCACATAATGCAAGAAGCACTCCTTTTGAGAGTGTCAGATCATGATTCTGTAGCTGTACGACGCCTTCTAAGGCTGCGGCGGTGATAAACGTATGAAACGCAGATCGTATCTCGTATTGAACCTTTGGATTGAGTTTCATTCTCTCGAGTAAGACCATAATTTAAAAGTATGGATTAAAGTGGACGTATGACAGTATAGCATAATCTAATACAGAAAAAAAATATAACTATAAAATACTATGGATTTCAGAGAAATTGTGAAAAATCTATTCGAGTTAACATTAGTCGTCCTGTTTATAATATACGGTTTTGGACCGTATTTCTTTGGGGACTGAACTAGATGCGTAATCTCTGAACTTTTGCTTGTTTTGGAGGTCTAAAGTCAAATTGGCGAAAGACGACTTTTTTAGCATCTTCATCTAATTGATTTAGATATTTCAGTTTATCGTTTTCAGAAAAGTTCTTAAACTTTACGCTTTGTAATGCAGTTTCCATCGATTGGTTGATTTGAAAATTGTACCTATTCATCGCATCTAAGAAATCTGAATCTGAAACATGATCCTTAAATGCAAGGATATCTGGAGCAGTTGATGTTTTCCAATTCGTTATTCTTATAGGTTTTCCGACAGCATTAGATATTTCCCTTACTGATTTAATCAGATCTTTATTGACTGTTTGTCCGACAGCAGAGGTATCACTATAGGTATTTGTTGCAACACCTAACGAATCTGCGATCATTGCGAGCAATATATTCGCTGAATTGGGATTTTTTTCAAGTTCAACTGCATTAACAATTGGTAAAGGTGTGAACATATTTGATAGTTCACCTTGTGTAGTAATAGGATTCCCTAAATTATCTGTACCAGTATATAAATCTTTTAATAAAGCCGCTGAAGGAGAAAGTTTATTTTCAAAAAATCGTAATAGAACGTCTCCTTTAGTTTGTTGGCCCATACCAGTTCCTATGTCAGAGATTTTTCCTGTAACACTACTTTTAGATTTACCAGTTAACAATCGATTTGCTAATGTTAGAATAGAAGACATGCCACCTGCAACATCAAATCTTGTATCTTTTACCTTAATTTTTCCAAAATCAGCACTAGTTGGATCTAATTCTACACTATCATTATTTACTGATTTCGCAATAGAAAGAACAGTCGCAACGCCGACAATTACCTTTAAAAGGTTCTTTGCCGCCTGCTTTCTAGTAAACGAAGTACTACTTCGTTCTCCAGAAAATACACCTTCTAATTGATGACCAGTAAGAAAATCTATATTCGCTTTTAGAGACTTCGGAGAAAAGAAAACGTTGTTGATGACTTTACTGGAGCCTTCTAATATACCCAGATTTCCTCTTCCAGTTAAAGAATTCACAAGACGCCCAATAGCTTCTGCTTGTGCTTTATCGTGTAAGTCTATTCCTTCCTGTTCTGCGACCTTAACGTACGCATCAGCTACGTCGGCCCGTAATCTAGTTAAAAAGCCCTGATAAGCGATCTCAGAGGCTTTAAATACCCTCCCAATGCCTGGGATTCGCTCTGGAACAGATGATGGATATGCTTCTTCACCCGTTCCGATGTCCAGTTTCATTCTTTTGTAATTCCCATTCAAAGAATTTTCACGAGCGTAAATTTCCGATTTAATAGCATCCATCACTGTATTATCCGACGTTTTGCTTTTTAACGTATCCCAAGTTTCTTTAAACGTTTTCATAGCACCATTCGCCCATTCCTTTGGATGAGTGAAAATAGTTTTAAACCCTTGTCTACCCAGAGCAGAAACATCTAATGTAGCTTTTAGCGATTTGGCGATACCAGAAACATTAGAAGCGCCTCGAACAATAGTCCCAAGAGGATTGTTCTTCAAATCCTGAAAGGACATTTTGCTATTTTCACGTTTAATATCATTCAGATAATTTTCCATTTCAACTCTAGCCTTCCCATACGCCAGTGGATCCTGTCTTAAGTTCGCTTTTGTATCACTTAAATTCTTAGAAAGTTCGGTAATTCGTTTTGCTTCTTCAAATGTGACTTCTGTATTTAATCTCTTCTTTGCTAAATCTTCTAAAAAGGCTTTTTCATTTTGAGGATCAAGGATTCGAGTATCCATCTTTTGAATACGTTCAATCAAGCTGTTTCGTATTTCAGAAGAGACACCTGTAACTTGTTTAGCCCAAGAAACCATCGCGTACTCCATGTCCTTCATGAGCATTTTTTTCTCAAAAAGTTCATTTATCTTGGTCGCATGTTCTTTTCCTACCACGTCAGCAAAGGCAGAACGTCTTTCTTCACTAGACATCTCTACCAATTTCTTAGGATCTAACGCTCCAGCCTTCAAAGCTCGTTTGAATGAATCTGCTAAAGGTTTAATAAGGCAATAATTCATATTAACATTGGATAGAATCAATAAAAGAAGACCAACTCTCTCTCGTTTGTTTTGCTTTTTCTTTCTTAATTCGTTCTTTTAATTCGAATACAACCTTCTCTTTCGTTAAACCAGATTTCTTTATCGATTCTTCCTTAATCTTTTTAATTTCTTGTAATCGCGCAACAGCTGAATCCGGATTTCGTTCAGCCATCATTCTCATCTCTTGAGCATGGATACTCGATTCTGATGTAATTGGGGAACGTGCTAAATCCTTAATCAAACCAACGTCATTAGTACGTAGAGCATGATCTTCTACTGCCTTGAGTAGTAATGTGGGAGAAATAGACGACGGGATTGGTTCATCTCCAACAATCATACGTCTAGCTTGCTCAATATCTTTGTTAAGGATATCAGCAATCAATCGTGACTGTTCTTTAATAACTTTTGGTGTGTATGTTGCTTTATCTGTGATGCTATTCAACAATCCCTGTTCAATAGCTTTTGATTCAATGCTCGTTCCAATTTTGGATGCCTTCTTTCCCATAACACGTTCATCCATTTGTTTTGCTACTTCTGCACCTTCCCCTTCAGAAATCTTTATTGCTTCTCCTACGGTAGATTGTTTTAAATGTTCTTTCTCAAATCTCACTAATGTATCAATATATTTTCTTGCAATTTGACTATCAGAAACACCGGTGGTCTTTCGAAGGATGACTGGTTCTCCATTGATTTGAGTCTCGATGCTACCACCATTCTGTAGATGCTTAATATCTGCCAATAATGTTTCTGGATGAACCCTTAATTCTCTATTTCCAGTTATTACTCCTGTCGGTGCTTCTTGATTATTTATTCGATCTCTGAGAGGAGTTTCTTGAAAAGAAACTTTATCAAATCCATTTTTTAATGCCTCTTTTTTCAATTCTTCTACATGATCTGTAGTTATATTTTGTACTGTTTCTACTTGAGGTTTATATTTTTTTGTAAAATCTTTTTCATCTAAATTAGCATGATCGTTTAAAATATCTTTTGCTTTTTGCAGCAATGTAGTTTGTTCTGGGCTATCTGCTTTTATGCTCGCGACACGATGCGCTTCTTGGATAGCCTCCGGTGTTAAATGATCTAATGAAACATTTAAATGTTGCGCAGCCGCATCTACTAAATCCTTCGGTTTAAGATCTATAGCGCTTTCAGCGGGCAATAAAGCATGTGCTGCTCCTAATAAAACTAGGTTAGGAACTAATTCAGTAAGCGCACCTCTCAAATGAGGATTTTGAATTTTAGCTATTGCTTGTGCTGGACTTGGCAGATTTAAAGACTCTGGTCCATGAAGGACAAGATTATTTGCTGCCTCAAAGCCTTGTTGAACGATATTTTTTTTGATTTTTTCTCCTTCCGGTAAAAGATTTAATCCTTCTAATGCAATATTTGCTGGTAAGAACGTAGTTCTAAAACCTACATTTGCTAATGTTCCAACACCTGCTAATTTCTCACTAAAATATGGATTTTCAATTTGAGTAGTTCCTTTTCTTGTTTCTTGTAAAATACCTTCAATTTGCTGTCCAGCAGATCCAATCATATTACCTGTCACACTTTTCAGTTTGTTTACAACATTTTCAAATGGATTGTTGCTAGTAGAGTCACTGGCATGTTGAAGATTATAGAGCCAGTTATTAAAGCTCATTGATGTACCAGGCTTAGGTTCTTGGAGTCCAGTACCAGTAGCCTGCGATATCCTTGGTCTGGTAGCTTCAAGTAATTGTCTATTTTCTTGCGAAGGCTGATTGATCAGGCCAACCTCTTTCGGTTGATTCAACAAACTGATTCGTGGACCAGCATTAATATTCGTTGACGCTGTTGGTGCGGTAGTAGATAAACTTGTTGATGGAGTATTCTCTGGAGTTGATTCCGCAAATAAATCTGAAAATAAACCTCCATTGTTTCCAGAAGAGGTTTTTTGATTCGGTTGTGAAGAATCAAAAAGACCTTCAAACATATTATTGTTTACTTACTACGTAATATGGATTATTAGGATTACGAAATCCTCTAAATTTCGTATCGAACATCGTTGGAGAAAATCCTGCTTTTATCCAAGCATTGCGAGCCTTCGTGTAGTTATCTGGAGCAATAAATCCATCAGATCCAACCACTCTTCCTAATTGAGTGTTCATGGAACTTAAGGCTGATTTTTCAGAATTTTGGAAAGATCCACTAGATCTAGTACCACCTAACTTACCTCGTAATTTTTCAATCTGTAGTTCACTTTTCGTCTTCGCTGTCTCTTTAGAGGAAAGATTCGATGCGTCTACTTTCAATTTTTCTATACGTTCATTAATGGCTCCTTGCAGGAGGGTCTCATCTAATCCATGGTCCAATGCAAACTGATGCGTCTGTTCCGGAGTTGGAGCAATAACTTTTCCACCAGCATCTAAAGTGACAACGCTTGAAGCGATTAACGGTAGACTGTCTTTAGTCTTTTTTTCTTTTTCTTGTTGATCTAATTTTAATTGAGCCAAAGCATCTTTTTGTTCTAGATTCTTTTGAGCTAACTGTTCTTTTTCTATTGCGTGAACATTCTCATACATTTTTTGTATGACATCTTGTTTTTCTTTTTCATTATCCTTAAATGCAATTAAAGAATCATCGAGTTGTTTCATCTCTTTATCCTGTAATGCTTGTTTCGTTTGCGTCAGTAATGCAAAACCTCTTGCTTCAATATCCGATAATTTCTGTTGTCCTTGGGAAATGGCGCTCCCAAGAATCATGTCTTGTTCTTCTGACATGTACCGAGAGCGTCCAGATCTTATACCTCCTTGTTGGACAGCAGCTTCAGTCGCAGAATTTAACTTAGATTGTTCTCTCTTTTGACGATCCAGAGATTGTTGAATAGCATCTAGCTGAGCCTGATCAGCCTGATTCATGAATTTGCCAGAGCGTATATCTTGCATCTGTTGATCATACTGGGCCGTACGCGCATTGAGCGCATTCATTGATTTTTGAAGTTCTGTATTTACAGCCAATCCACCTGTAGTATTCGTAGATCCAGTTCCAGAAGTATTTGCAAATTGTTCTCGTGTCATCCCAATACGAGCTAAAGCAGAATCATCTGGAGTGTACGTTCCGGTATTCGGATCATACTTTACACCAGTCATATCTTTTCCGAATAAGCGTCTCGCTTCTGTATCATTGATCGAAGTCTGAGGTACCACAGTACTAACTCCATCCTGCTGGGTTTGAAAACCTTGAGCACTTTCTTGTGGCATCCCTGGAGTAATCGGATTAGCAGGTGTCTGAAAAGGTGCTAATGGCAAGCTAAACTTCTTAATCAGATCATTCGCTTCTAGCAAATTGGCATTGTTCTGTGCTGCGATCGGTGTAGAACTAACAATCACAGGAGTAGGCACACGTGTTTGATAATCTGCACTTTTCAATGTTTCTGATTGTGTTGGGGTAAGCGTCCCAGCCAAACGAGCATTCTCTGCTACTTGAGCAACAGGTGTCGCAGAACTAATCGCCTGTTTCTGCATTGCAGCAATGGTATCAGATATTGTTTTGGCATCATTCGTAACAATACCTCCAGCAGAGGATGGGTTGTAGTTATAGTTCTGTGTCGTCGCCATATATTTTATTCAGAATAAGCTGTCCAGAATACTCGTACATCTGCTCCATGAGACGACGCATCGATGGTGAATCCAGTTGCTGTTTTTGTAGTGAGAGTTCCTTTCGTTATTTGTGAATTATCCGTTTGAATGTGAAAAGCCGTAGAATCGTATTGCGATACTGACGTATTAGAAGGTGAGGTATAAACACGTCCTAAAATACAGGTATTTGTATCATCACCGAAAGAAAATACTGGTGCAAATGATGAAAAATTACTGTCAGTAGACGCTTTAACTAAAACTCGCGCTGGATAGAACCCCGTAGTCTGTGCATATGTTGTTGCAGAACTCACTACTTGTACACCAGATACAATAAATTTTGGTTCTATGACTCGCATGGATGTCGTACTCATAGCTTGTCCCACTTTTGCAAATCGAGATCCAGGAGTCGTGCCGAGTGTGCCAGCTGTGTCAGTCACAAAATAATATGCTCCAGCTGTTAATCCAGATAGTCCGTTCGCTGTTTGTCCTGGACGAGCAAAGCGTACAGCGAGATCGGCACCAGCGACAGTAGTAGTTGCAATACCACAAAAACTAAATGTCGCCTCATCTCCAGTCCCAATAGATTTGTACACTTTGCTATCAGATGCTTTGAGATAAAGCCCTTGCCCTGCAGTAATAGCTTCTCCAGAAGTGCCAACATCATCAATCCAAGCCTGTTGGACAACACCGGTCGTGTCTGCAACTGGTACTTTAGATGCGTTCGTCGCTAAAGACGAAGCGGCTTGTAAGAATGACGAATTTGCAGGAACAAGTGTCGCACCACTTCCACCAGTTGCAGTACCCGCAGCAGTTTCAGCTGCCGTAGCAATTTCTACAGTACCAGAAACAGTTGTAGAAGCATTCGTCATCAATGTCTGGTCTAATTTCCCGCTGCTATTCAACGTCGGAATCTTGTGTGCATCCCCAGCACCAGCAGAAGTAGACGCTAATTGATCATTTGGTGGGATCAGACGTGCGCCAGTAGATCCAGTAGAGGTTGCCGTCCCCATTTGGGCATTGGTAGCTAATTGAACAATACCTTTTGTAGTTTCATTAGCATCTGGAGCACCAGAGACAGCTGTGTCATCTACATATTTTTTAGAAGCAACCTGAAGATCAGTAGTAGGAGCAGCATACACAGTCCCAAGAACAGGAGTATTCGCATCATTCGGAAATGTCCACTGTTGAGCAATCGTCTCATTATTCTCCTTGTTAGCAAAATCATTATAGAAAGGAGCAGAGTTGGTAATACGAACGGTTGTTCCACCAGCATGTGCATTTCTTAGTGACGTATCTTGAGTATAGGGAGACACAAAACGAAGACCCCGAGTTAAGCCTGACACCGTAGCTGTCCCATTTGCATTCTGTGTAATGCCGGTAAATGAAACGTTTTCCTCATTTGCAGTCGAAGGCTCTAATGTGAGATACCCTAAAGTGCCGATGTCGCTCATGACAATTACCGTTCCATCAGGCGTTGTCATGGCCGTTAAGGTCAGAGAAGTTGCAGTCGCCGTAATCCCACTCCCAGAGAGGTAAAAGTCGATCGCTTGACAATATTTGCGCGTATCACTCATAAAATTATTTGGTAAGTTTGTTATTTCCCGATGTTGACATAGTGCTATCATTCCCAATGGCGATCAATTCCCAATCTGCATCTTCTTGATTTGATTCAAACTGAAACTGCATTTCATAAAAGTCTAACTCATTAAACCAAGGGTAGACACGAAACTTTGGCGGTAAGGCTGTATCATCTGTTAATTCTCGTCCAGCTAGACTCGCTTTACCAAGAGAGTGTTTTCCTAACGAACCATCATCCGCGGGAACGAACAGAATATCTCGGTCAGAGCCATTAATAAGATACGTCGATACTCCAGTCGCCCCCTTGTAGTCATAGAGAACCCGAAGCGTCAGAATAGTATTGGAACTAATATACCCTTCGATATAGCAACGGTTAAAGATCTTCGTATTCGCTCGATCACCGAAGTTCTGATAAGAAAAAGCAGCCATGCATTCTATTGGCGCCCCATTATCTGTTGCCCCTGTGAACAGCTTGTATGTCTCTGGAACCTCTGAAGAGTGGGCATACAACTCTCCATCAATGATAGCAAAACGAGAAAACTGTCCTGTCTGTGGAGCTTCCCACCATTGTTTTTGAATGTTGAACATTCTGAACAGACCTTCTGCCGGCACTGCGACATAAAGAAAGTTCTGAAAATACAGAATGGAGCCTCCAGTGAAGTTGTAGGAATTCATGTCATTCTTAATCGGATCCGACAGGTCTACGTTCTGTGGAGTCTGGACAAGTTGGACACGTCCTAATGTCGTAATCGTTGGCTCTTGAGAGAGGAACACCACACTATTTTTATCTTTTGTAGTAAAGGCTTGTGATTGTGTCGCCTGTTGAACGGTGGTTTTTAATTTTTGAATAGACACAGATTGATTCACCGTATCCGCACTCTCGGTAAAAATCACTTTAAACCAGTCGTTCATTCCACCAGACACATACATAAACTCTTCTTCCACCTTCATCGCTTTCGGAGGAGAATCTAAGGTAAAAGTTCCACCGTCTGTCGCGATACGAGGTGTAGCAAAACTAAGATCCTTGTAATCTATACTTTTTGAGAAGTACATGAATCGATCCACAAAGGAACCATAATAGACGTGATTCTGAAGAGTCTGGATCAATGAGACTAAGTAAGTCGCTGATGGACCAGACGTAAATGAACTCATGGCAGTCGTACGGATTGCCTGATGAATAACCTCTCCAGCTGAATAAGCTCCACCGGTCGGATCTGGACTTACTCCAGTAAGCGTTGTAGTGCCTTCTCCGCCTGTGTAAGCATAGGTCGTACCGTTGATGATCACACTTCTCGTGCCTGTCGTGTAGAAGCCTTCCTGTGCCCATGTAAAAGTTCCTTGCTTCGTAATCGTGTTCGCAGTCGCAGAAGCAAACGTCGTTACGCCACCAGACCATTCGTAGACATTATTCGTTCCATTCACGAACAACAACAGATCAATCTTTTCCGTATTATTCCAGAAAGTATCAAAATTAAAAGAAACATTATCACCAAATCCATTAGCCAGACGTCGCCACGTGATCGATCCATCAGATGCTTCGAAAAGATACTCTAATTCTCCCGTGTAAGATCGAAGATGCCGTTCTTCTCCGTTAAAACGGTCTAACCAGTCATAAGAGCTTTGGACGCCAGTCAACGCCGCATTAGATTGTCCAAAGAGTGTATAACCCTGTCGTGCCGCTACTCGTTCCCCACCGTTCGTCAAAACGTTCTGTGATCCATCAACCATAACTCCAGGAGGGAGATTAGTTACATCTTCCTTTGCACGAAACCCGGAAAAGACACTGTTGATAGAGTACTTAATCGGCATAATTCTAATAGCCCTCGCGAATCCATGTAATGCGCTGAGTAGGCATTTGATAGTATTTTTGTTGCGGTTGTATAACCTGTGATCTTATCTTCGCAACATAGCGCATCCGTTCCTTGTTATATTCATCTAAAAAGAATTTATAGTCGAAGACGCCATCTGCAGTTTGAATCTGTTGTGTGGCCATATACGCCACCAAGTTGAAAAGCATGTTAAAACTCGTTGTATCTAAATTAATGACATTAGAATCATCCGTCACATTCTCTTGGAATGCTCCAGTAATGGAATCTCGAAAGATAAACTTAGAGTAATACTCAATTTCATAAACTGTACCGAGTTGTGCCGTGAGCTGGTTGAACCGATAATCAGAACCGACCGATCCATTATACGTAACGGATAAACGTGAATATGTCGTAGAACTCGCGTCAGGAGATCCAACAGACGTCGCGCTGCTCCAATCAAAACGAAGTAGATTCCATCCGTCTTGGAATGCCGTAGCATTTTGTGCGGTCACCACAGTCTTTGCCCAATAGTCCGACGCAGACGATCCCCATCGAATCGTAAAACTTTCAACTTCTGTATGATCCGGTATCCATGCCCAAAGAAATAAGGCACCTTGATTCTCTTGACTGGTAAGATCAACAGGCGTCATGGTGGAATTTTCTAAGTACCCTGTAGATGGGTCAGCCCCAGCAGATACATCAAAGCGTAATGATCCAGAACCTCCAACGTAATTCAAAGTATCTAATGTCAGATTGGAGGCGGTTCCTCCAACGGCCCAAGTCCCAGAATCGTTACTGATGGAATCAACATTATTCACCAAAGCAGCAGGCGTAAGATTCTTATCAATACGGAGTGTTTTAATCCCTGTATTGTATTGAACAGATATTTGAGAAAAATTGACTGGAGTCAATGCGTATTTGGATAAGTCAAAATCTTCGTTGTATGTCTGAAAGAATCTATCGGAAAGTGTGCGATTAACTTGCGGTCGAACATCGATAATTCGATCATCTTTGAGATCCGTTGGACACACGTAATCAAAAACGTTATTAAACAAAGGAGATGAGATCTGTTGGATGCGGATTGTTTCGATTGGATCAATATCGTTCAATAATTTACGAGCAGAACGATTGATCAACAAATCAAGACCAACCACCGATTTCAGTGTTGTACCATGTAAAGGACCAATCAAATCTTCCTTTAGATCAGAGACAGTGTAGGACATATTAGGTCAATTATATCAGCTTTGCGTTAGCTTCTCCAATTCCTCTTCCAGAATCTTTTTGTCTTCTTCATTCCGTGACCACGCTTCACTGTAGATCTCATCCATTTTTGCTCCACGGGTAAAATGGTAATGGTGCATTATGGCACTTTCTGAACGAAATGCCTCATTTATCTTGCTGCACTGTGCCCATAAAAGATTGTCACACCCGCAATGATGAAAGCGAGTATTAAAAATCTCCCCACCAATTTGATCCAAAACATATTTTTGAATTATAAAATGTTCGCAAATGTTACCTTTGTCAGGGTAGAGTTCACCAGTATTAAAAGAAATTAACCCTTTTTTGTTTTTTAATCCATCTAAAACAGCCAAAATAAGGCTATTTGCAGTAAATTCTATGTCATTCGAAGCGTAACAATACCAAGTTCCAGTAGCCTTTTGTTGCATACGTTTGACCTTTTCGGGCACGGTTCCAGGATCTCCATCAACAATAAGTTCGATCAATTCCTTTGGATAATTCAACATTTCAACGGAATCAAGAGCACGTTTTAATCCTTCTGGTCGTCCTTTCGTTGGAAGAATAATAGAAACCTTTGGAAGGTCATAAAAGAATCGCGCATCATGCAAAAACTTATCTGACAATGGAAGATATCCGAGAGCTATATCGTAGTGTTCCTTTCCTTGCTTCAAATCTCCAAGATTCCAATAGGCCCAGTATAATATCTCATGTGGAACATGCCTGTAATGTGACACATCATCTGCATAAAAATTACCGCCAGGAATTTCTAAACAGGCTTTAGCGAATGTGGCTGCTTGACATGCTTGTTTTGTTCTGTAGTAATAATCTGCAATACAAATCAACGGCTCTCGACGAGCTGGTTCAATCATCCATGCTTGAAACCAAGATTGAAGAGCCTTTTCTGGCATTCCCAATCCTTCGTATGCTTTTCCGATATATACCAGAGATTGAGATCGTTCTGCTGGCCATTTCATCATGGAGACGTGTCTCTCGAGCTCTTGAATAGCAGACTTCGGTCTTCCTGTCCAAAGCATTTCCCGACCAAAATAGTGGGAATTACGGTCATTTTCTGGATTTTGAAAACAATCTAATGCTAGACCTTTGAGGTAACCAGATCGGTTTGTCTCATGATTCTGATAATGTTCGAGCTTGATAATACTCTCATCAAGAAATTTCCGCGTCGCTGAACCTGTGAGGACCTCATGCACAACACCGGTCCATTTCAATTTCGTGCGATTATAGAACTTCGAATGCATGAACTTAATCACTTCATTGCCAAACTGGTCATGTGAGAATACGAAATTATATTCTAACTGTTCTGCACCGTTATTGATTGCTTCTTCAATCTTATCTAAATCAATCTTGGTATAAATTTCATCGCAATCTGGCATCGCTACCGTGTCATTAGAGGCTAGTGATGCTGCAAAATTTCTCGCAGAAGTGAAATCAAAGAGTGATTCACCTGCTACGACAACTGGAGATTCTGATTCAACCACAAATCGACCATTGATCTGTTTCGCAAGATCTTCGTCGATCGTAATGCGGAATCGATCACCGACTTCTTCGACCTTACATCCTAAATTACGCGCTATTTCTGCTGTTCCGTCTATACTCCCAGTGTCCACAATCAGAATTTCACCACCTCGTTCTTGAAATTCTTTTAAGGAATTGATGAGACGTGGAAGTGTTTTAGATTCATTCCGAGCGATACAGACAACAGAAAATGTCATAGCTTATGAAGAATGAATAATAGAATGTATTTCTTCTATTTCTTGCACAGAATATAGATTATGTAATTCATTAGCTTTTGCTAAAATTCTTATCCCGTCGTGGTTAAGATTCAAATAAGGGACTTCACAAACGGAAAATTTATAGAACATACGTTCGATCTCTTCGAAAGATTTTTCTCCTTCTTGCTTTATATAAACAATAAAAGCAAGTAATCTTCGTCTATTCATCATACGACCATAATAATCGAAGATCCTGTAGGACCAGCGGAACCAGCACTTCCTGCAGATCCTGCAGAACCGTTATTGCCGCCTGATGTTCCAGTGCCACCAGCACCTCCAGCACCAATGGAACCAGCGGAACCGCCAGTAACTGACGTCGTTCCAGCTCCAGATAAAGATTGATAAATGACCACAAGAATACCACCAGAACCACCAGAACCAGCTCCTCCACCTCCACCTCCACCACCGCCGGCACCTCCACCTCCACAAGAACTACCACCTAGACCATTCCCACCAGATCCACCATTACCACCTGTACCTCCAAGAGCTTGAATAGTCCCAGCATTTGAGATTGTTTTTGCTGCAATCATAACAGTCCCTCCAGAAGATCCAGATCCACCTCCGCCTCCGCCACCTCCTCCTTGTGCACCTGTGCAACCTTCACCACCTCCACCTCCGCCTCCAGCTCCACTGACACCTGAATAATACGTTAAATAAGATGGAGATACACCAGATGAAGCATCTAACAAATTTACACCATAAGCAGAAGAATATGGACGAACACTAGACACAGTTAATCCACCAATAGACCCTGCAGATCCACCACTTCCATTTCTTCCACCTCCGCCTTGCGCGCCACCAGCACCTCCAGCACCACTATTGACAGTATGGTTAGAAATTGCATAAGAATGAGTCAATGCTGATGATGCTGTGCCTGCAGAACCAGTAGAACCAGTTCCTCCTCCACCAGTTCCTCCAGTTCCGCCACCAGCACCAGCAAAACCAGCAGGCCCTCCATAAAGATTTACAGAAGTTAACGCAGTCGCACCAGCACCTCCAGCACCAACAGAAGAACCAACTCCTCCTCCAGTACCATTGGATCCATTATTTCCATTCCATTTGATTACGTTGCTCGCTCCAAGCGTGAGAGTTCCATTGACAAAAATACGATATCCAGCAGTCGTTAATGTTGTCGTTGAAGACATCGTAAAATCTGTAGCGAATATATCTCGTGTCAAAGTGTAGTCTGAACCAGACTTTGACATATAATTGGTATAGGTATTTGTTCCATTTAATGCGAAACTACCATCAAAACCACTACCAAAAACATCATTATTCGTAACAGATGCACTTGAGCCAGTATAACCGGTGAATCCTGTGTAACCAGTGTAGCCTGTCGGGCCAGTTGCTCCAATCGGTCCGGTATAGCCAGTGTACCCAGTGAAATTGCCAGAACCCGTATACCCAGTGTAGCCCGTGGGACCGGTGTAACCAGTGAAATTACCTGGACCTGTGTAGCCGGTGTAACCCGTCGGACCCGTTGGACCAGTGAAATTACCGGCTCCCGTATAACCAGTATACCCCGTTGGACCAGTCGCTCCTGCAGCTCCATTTGGTCCGGTGTAGCCGGTGTAGCCGGTCGCTCCCTTTGGTCCCGTATACCCGGTGTAGCCTGTAAAATTTCCAGCTCCCGTATAGCCAGTCGGTCCAGTATACCCAGTGTAACCCGTTGATCCTTGAGCACCCGATGCTCCATTAGGACCCGTATAGCCAGTCGGGCCGGTGTACCCGGTAAAATTCCCTGGACCAGTGTACCCAGTATAGCCAGTGTAACCAGTTGGGCCTTGGGCACCCTGCGCCGCAATCAATTGCCAATATGTCGGGGAAGTATCTGGTTGATGATTTGTATTTGAATTCTGTAAACTCACGTAAGAGGCTGTACCGTAAGATACGCCATCATTGATGGCATACGTAGTTCCAGATGACCATGTCCCAGTCCAATTCACTGATACACCTGCGGATCCAGTGTAACCGGTTACTCCCGTATAACCTGTATAGCCGGTCATTCCCTGTGTCCCGGTATAACCTGTAAAACCTGTAGCTCCTGTGTAGCCGGTGTAACCCGTCGGACCAATCGGTCCGGTATAGCCCGTTGCTCCTGTGTAACCAGTGTAGCCCGTGAAGTTACCAGATCCTGTATATCCAGTAGCTCCGGTATAACCAGTAAACCCAGTTGGACCCGTTGCGCCATTAGAGTTAAAAGGGAGAAAAGACATAGACTATTGGTTCGTGTAAACGATCGCGTTAACAGAGATGCTCCCAGCTACATAACTGGAAATTTCCACATTCAACCAAACAAGACCATCTACGTTCACAGTTAATCCTTTCACAGCGTCCGTCCCGCTAAAGGCATAACCTGTAGAGCCAATTGTACCAATTGGGTTATTCAAGTCATACGTCGCGACATAGAACCATTTATTTGTTGCAGATGCTGTAGAGGAAAATGCAGGAGCGCTCGTTGGTTCATTGTAGCTTCCTTGTACTTTGATCGTGAGATTCGCACTCGAAGCAGTCGCGATATCGATCATGATATTCTTGTAATCATTGACAAGAATAGAAGATCCGACACCATTGGATGCTTTTGATGTCATTAAGGTCAGAATCTTAGGTATGCGCGTAATAGCCATATTAACGATCTGTTTTTATTAAGGATGAAGGTCCAGTTACAATCAACGGATATGATTGTGAGCCAATAGTTACCCGTGGTGTAGTGGCAGAGAATGGGACCTCCCAATGTGAGGCCCAATAGTAATTAGGAGTGACACTGATATTTGATGGAAAATAGGTATCTGGATCTGTTGAAAGTTTTTCTAATTCATCATCAGAGATATCCGCATTAAACGTTTGAACCCAAGAAATGGATGCCCAGTCACAAGGAAGAGTGGATGTGACCCATCGGCCTATAAAATGAGTCTCATCGGTTGTCACATCGGTCCAAGTACCAGTCGCTGAAGAGATATCCGTCTGGAGTGTACCATCAAAGGCATAATGGATAGAGGTACCACCCGTTTTTAGACACATTGCGAGCGTATGCGGTCCTGTAGTCAAAACAGCTCCCGGTAATTCATTGAGTCCAAAATTGCCTGCGCTTGGCATCTGAAATCTCATGGTATTAGACGCTGTTGTGGACCCACCAAAAATAAAACCTTTGGTAGCCGCTGCATTGCTGTAGCACCACATCACTTTCCCATTTGTCCCAGGTAAAGACTCCACATAAAAATTCATGACCCATGTATATGGAACGCCTCCAATAGGTCCATTAGCACCCGCATTGGAAAGATATGCGGAATCAGAAAATGGACCAAGCGTAGTTTTATTTGGCCCTAAGTTTGTCACTGTCCATTCCGTCGCACTGATGCACTGGAATATTTTTTGAGAATCAGTCGCAAAATATGTTGCCCCAATCAAATCACTGGAAGCGGCCAGTAGTTCAACTTCTGTACCAGAATAAAACAAAACATTTGATGGAGAAATCTTACCAGTCGTTGCATTTGTCAGGAGATAACCGTTGTTTGCCATATGATTTATGGTTAAGCAGCCTTTCTAAAAGTTTCTTGCCATTGTGTCCCATCATAGACAAGCCCCAGGACAGTATTAGCCGCTGTGGAAAGATCGGCAGAACCTGATAAGAATAATTTAGCCGTTCCAGCACTTCCAGCAGTATTATTTTTCACTGTAGTGGCTCCAGTAAAAATTAGTGTCACATGAGAACCGGCTTGCCATCCATCCGTTGTGATCGCATTGATCGTTGTGGTCCCTGTAATTCCAAATGTATTTCCATCGGCTCCAAGAGTCAGATCATTCGCAGATGTGATATCCGTTCCTTTTGCACCCTGAACTCTACCAGCAACTTTGATACCACCCGTAGACTCCATATCACCATTACCAAAGATAGTGATCTTTAGACTCCCTAGTGTTCCAATCCCGCATAATGGATCAGTGGCAGCCAATGCGGCGACGCCAGTGGAACCATCAGTTTTCACACCAACGATCATGGCTGGTGGAATACCTGGAGAGGAAGACCCAGAGGCTCCAAAGAATGTCACCGCAGCTTCATGTACACCATCAGAAATACCACCAAATAACGCTCCACCATATTCTGGATGACCATCCAAAATACCAGAATTCATGACTGCGAAATACGTATTCGCTCCAAAAAGATCCGTAACTGGATTTGTCCAATCGGCGTTTCCTTGCTGATAAGTGTTATTCATCCCAGTTGAACCAATGAAACCAACCGTTTCTGTAGAATCATCAAATTCAAGAGCATTATTTCCAGTAATAGTGTCAGTATCAACCCAATAGGTGATCTGCTTAGCTGAGCCAGAACCATCTATTGATCCTCCACCACCAGAAGGACCCGTGTATCCAGTATATCCTGTATATCCCGTAAAGTTTCCAGGCCCTGTATATCCAGTAGCGCCGGTATAACCGGTGTATCCTGTATAACCAGTTGGGCCTTGAGAACCAGCGGAACCAGCAGCACCTGCATCTCCCGTGTAGCCTGTGAAACCAGTATAGCCCGTGTAACCTGTGAAATTACCTGGACCTGTATAGCCCGTAAATCCAGTGTAACCTGTATAGCCAGTTGGGCCCTGCGCACCAGCTGCTCCAGCTGTCCCCGCATCCCCTGTGTATCCTGTATAACCAGTTGGGCCGGTATATCCTGTAAAGTTACCTGGTCCGGTGTAGCCAGTTGATCCAGTATAACCCGTGTAGCCGGTTGGACCAGTCGGCCCCTGTGAACCAGCAGAACCAACAGCACCGGTGTATCCGGTGTAACCCGTAGGGCCGGTTGGTCCGGTAGGACCAGCAGATCCGGCTGCTCCAGCATCACCTGTATAACCAGTATAGCCAGTTGGACCCGTGTACCCAGTGAAATTTCCAGAGCCTGTGTAACCGGTGTATCCAGTTGGACCTTGACTGCCAGCACTTCCAGAAGGTCCGGTGTACCCAGTATATCCAGTCGGACCGGTCGAACCTTGAGAACCAGCCGCACCAGCTGTCCCCGTATATCCTGTCGCTCCCGTATAGCCGGTAAAACCGGTGTATCCGGTTGCACCCTGTGAACCAGAACCACCACTTGGCCCAGTAAAGCCAGTATAGCCCGTAGGGCCTGTTGCTCCTGCAGAACCTGCAGTTCCATTGGCACCGGTGTAGCCTGTAAATCCAGTAGGACCGGTATAACCTGTAAAGTTTCCAGCTCCGGTGTAGCCGGTGTAGCCAGTTGGGCCAGTAAAGCCAGTATAGCCCGTGTAGCCGGTTGCTCCACCTCCGCCACCACCGCTAGCCCCACCTGCCACTACTGGAGTTAATTGAAGTGCCATACTAGAGAGTAACGAAGTAGAAGTTTAATGTCCCATCCGTTGCATCACGCACAATATAAAATTTATCAGTTGATCCTACCGAAATCGCTTGTGTCGTAGATGAATTAATCAAAAAATAAGGAGATCCTGTAGGAACCTCGGATATCCGAAGATCCGTTGATGGCTTCAATACCATTTCTGCAGCATTCGTTGGAACATCAATAGTGAGCACGGAACTTGAATAAGCGAGAGGTGATGTCTTCGGAGTGGCCGAAGAATCATGTGTAATGAAACTTGCACCGATTTGTACTTCAGATGCAATAGAGAATTTTTTTGGTAGTGCCATATAAGTAATGAGTTCATCTTTCTCCCCATCAAGGGAGAAAGGAAACTGACTACGGACCTGTGTAACCAGTTGGACCAGTGTAACCCGTAGGACCGGTCACTGCAGGGCCAGTATAACCCGTGTAACCGGTTGGACCGGTTGGGCCTGCAGAACCCGTGCCATTCAATGTCCATGTCGGAGACGCTGACGTACCTGTATTTTGGTACATCGTTGAGTTATCCGTTCGGATCATCAAACAGCCTTTTGCGTATACACTCGCCTGGGTTTCAGGCGTGGTATTACACTTCGCGAGAAGTGCAAGACCGCTTTCGTCTGTCAAACCGATATCTGTGACAGATGTCAGTGCAGAGAAGAGGCTTGTTCCGCCATTAGAAGCCATAGATTAAGAGAAGTTATGAAGGGGGACAGTTTCCCATCCCCCATCTAAGACTTAGGCGACGTTCGTACCATCAGAACCAACAGCAC
Organism: bacterium; assembly: GCA_023267635.1. Lineage (GTDB taxonomy): Bacteria > Patescibacteriota > Minisyncoccia > Phycocordibacterales > UBA5272 > UBA11704. Next base: position 21,230 of record JAHFMX010000015.1, read on the forward strand.
CAACGTAATCGGTCACTCCGTAGGTTTCACGGAAGTAGCCTTTGTACACGTAGTTATTGTTCGTTGAGTAGATATAATCGACAAGTGCAGTTGCAACTTCATCGCGAATGTAGCGAGTGACCGCATGATTGCGAGAAAGCAAGAACCACGCTGTGTCCGATCCACCAGAAGCCGCACCCAAGTATGGCGATTGAAACGCCATCAAGTTGTACGTGGATGAGTAGACGTTCACTGCGTTATTTGCCGAGTTGGAAACCAAAGTTGAACCAATAATTTCAAGGGCATTCTTGTAATTCGCTGGAGAGACGAGCAAGTATGCAGCGAGTTCACCCATGACGATTCCGTCCTGTGATTTCATCTCTTGCATCTGAACCATCGCAGAATTCAACGAGGTTGGTGTCAAAGATGTATTGCCAGACAATCGGTTCGATACGGTTGCACCAGAAATGGTGACGTGCGAAGCCGAAATAA
>JAHFMX010000016.1 GCA_023267635.1 bacterium
GTGATGACAATGGTGACGATTGGGCAGTCAAAGCTTTGGCTTCTGGAAACTCTTTAGTGTTTCAAAACGATACATCAGGATCTCTCGCCACTAAGATGACTCTTGGAACCACTGGTATCTTGACTCTTACTGGTGCTCTGACTCTCAGTAATGCAGAGGTGATCAGCAACGCAACAGATGATACGGTTCGAGTAGCTTCTGAAGACTCTTCAACTGTGTTGGAAGTCTATAGTCCCAACACTTCAAACGGTGATGCGACTCTTGCTCTGACTACCGATGCCGGTGCAGACAACGGAGATCATTGGACCATTAAACATACTGGTTCTACGAACTCTTTAGAGTTTCAAAACGATACCACGGGATCAGCAGCAACCAAACTCACAATTTCTAAAACTGGTGTTGTGACTGGTGTTGGTGTTGGAATGACTGGTTTCACAAGCCCACTCGTTCAAGCAACTGCAACGACCATTACTGCTGCTCAGTGTGGTTCGACATTCTACAATGCTGGTGCAGTTCAAATGGAACTTCCTGAAGCTTCTACGGTTCCTGGATGCAAATTAACATTTGTAACTTTAAACGCTTCGAACTTCGATATTAATCCCGATACCGCCGACATCATTGTGCTTTTAACCAACGCCACAGGTGATGCCATTCGAAACGCAACGATAGGAAACACACTGGTGCTCGAAGCAGTATCAGCTTCTCAATGGGTTGAGATTAGTTCTGTTGGTACATGGACTGACATTAACTAAGATGGATGACGAGTCTTTTCAAGAAGCAATCGAGCATCGGGACATGCTCTTAGATATTCGATTGCTTCTTAGTAATCCCGCTGGACAACGGTTCTTTAAATATCTATTTAAGCATTTTCAAGTTGGCGAACTGCCAGAAATGGGCTTAGATGGGGTATTGCTCGCTGATACTTTAGGGTTTCTTCGAGCAGGAAATTCTGTATTCAAGCTCGTAGCTGAAGCGAATACAGAGGTAGCCGGAAGGCTATTGGCTGAAAACGAAAAGGATAAATATGACCGACTCAGAAAACAAAGTGAAGACCGAATCATCGGAGACTAAAACAACTGTAGAGGCACCAGCCAAAACAGACGAAACTCCCAAGCCTGATAGTCAAGATAACCTTGACGAGCTTGGGTATGAAAAACCTAAACAGGAGAAGACAGATGGCCAAGAAGACAAAAAAGACCAAAAAGAAAAGTCCAAAAATGATGAAGGGCTGCTAGACGAAAAGATAGATGTTTCGTCCGGTTATGAAAAAGCGCCTGCTGCGGCCCCCGCTGCGGCAGGTGATAAAAAAGAAGAAGCCAAACCTGAAGATCAGAAAAAAGAAGATGATCTTGAACTCAAGGATATTGGTAATCTTCTGCCTGAAGAAGTTAATACGATTAAGGAATTTGCCAAAAAGCACAAACTCAGCAAAGACATTGTGCAAGGTCTAGTCGAGATCAAAAAAGAAGAAATCAAGAAAATCCAAACCGCAATTAAAGACCAGGACGCAAAAAAGCAACAAGAAATCCTAAAGGTCAAAGCGAGTTGGTACGATGAGTTGAAAGCAGATAGTGACTTTGGTGGTGAGAAATTTGACTTTAGTGTGAAGAGAGTTGATAAAGTGATTCAAGACTTTCTACCTAACCTAAAAAAGATGTTGACAGAAACCAAGTCAATGCTGCCTCCTTATATCATGAAAGACCTAGCTAAACTAGGGACTCACTTGTACTCTAGTGATAAGTTAGTTGAAGGTGAACCATCAAAAACGGACAAGGTGTCAAAGGAAAAAGTAGATGATCCTTTGGCGTTCTATAATTCTTAAAGGGAGAAATTAAATGAGTGCATTAGGATCAACACTTCTGACATTAGCCGATGTGGCGAAGAGCAAAGATAAACAGATTGGTAAAGTTGCCGAAGTTCTAGTGCAACAAAATCCAATGCTCAACGACATCCCTTATATGGAGATGAACGAGGGTACAATCCATAAAGAAGAGATTCGTTCAGCACTTCCTGCGATTTACTATCGTAAGGCCAACCAAGCGATTCCCGCTTCTAAAACCACAACCGAAGAGAGAAGCTTCACCGCTGCTCACTTCGAGTCGAAATCTCAAATCGACGAAGCTGTGGCCAAGCGCGGTGGGATTGACCGAGTTGCCTACAATCGTTGGAACCAAGCCCAAGGTCACTTGCAAGCCCACGCTCTTGAACATGCAAGTTTGACGGTTTACGGTTCTCCTTTAGACAACAACCGTAAAGTCGCAGGGTTCTTCGATATTTACTCTGAGTTGACTCCTGCTGAACCTACTTCCAAAAACGTGATCGATGGTGGAGGTTCTGGTTCTGACCTTACCTCAATCCTTCTGGTCTGTTGGGGCGAGCGTTCAGTGTTCGGTATCTATCCCAAAGGAACTCAGGCCGGTCTCAAACGTACCGACCGTTCAAAAGGCAACAGCCTGGTTCAGATCCAAGCCTTAGACAGCGCCGGTAATGCTGGAGCTTTCTACGGTTACGAGGAACAGTTTGAAATCGATCACGGTTTGGTTGTTAAAGACTACCGTCAAGCGGTTCGAGTTTGTAACATCGATCCCGCTCTTCTGAAGTCTGGAGCGGCTGCTGCTGACCTGATCGATCTCATGATCTCAGCTTTGTACAAAGTTGATAGTCTCGAGAATGGAACTCCAGTGTTCTACATGAACCGAACGGTTCAAGCATTCTTGGACAAACAATCTTTGACTAAGCTTGGCGCAGGTGGTGGAATTACCGAGATGAACTATCAAGGTAAGCCAATCCTCTCATTCCGAGGTGTGCCCATCCGACGTTCGGATACGATTTTGAACACTGAAGATGAAGTATTGGATAACACATAATTTGAATAAAGGTGGGAGCTAGAAACTCCCACTAATTTTTTCAATAACTTGGAGGCTTAAAAATGAGATTCGATATTCAAAACCAACTGTCAATCGCACAGTCATTCACGGGATCTGCGACCGTAAGTACACATGCTTACGAGAAGCAAACCGCCGAACAAGATATCAGCATTGGTCGTAGAATGGCTCTTATGTGTATTGTAACCACCGCCGCTGGTGCTGGTTCCACTCACACAATGGAAGTGATTCAAGCCGCTGATGCTGCTCTAACGAGTGGTGTTGTGGTACTCGGAACAGTTACGGCCTTGGCTGCTGCACTCACCAAAGGAACTGTGTTTGAGATTCCGATTCCTCAAGGTGTAATGACCAAGAAGTACATCGGTTTCCGAAATACTTCCACAGGTGGAACGACCACGGTGTCTTTGGATGTTTATCTTGTTCCGCAAGATGAAATCCCGAAGTACAAGTCTTTCCCCAAAGCTGTAGACGCAGCGGTCTAGAACGATGGCTGAGGAAAGCAATCGCGGTATGCCGTTACCCGATAAGAAAGTTGAAGTAGCTAATGTTGGTTCTGGAGCGAAAGCTCCAGAGCCTTCTTCTGTCAAAGTCGTCGCCCCATCTAAGAGTGGAATTGAAGTTGTCGCGCTACGTGCGGGATTCTTTCAAAATACTCGTAAGTCTGAAGGCGAAAGGTTCATTGTGCCAAGCATGGACAAAGTTGGCACTTGGATGAAATGCGTTGATAAGAAGGCTGAAGAGCTACATCAAGAACAAATACAAAAGAAAAAGGCGGGCGTTAAGTAAGCCCTCCGTTAAAAGGGTGGGTTTATGTACACGAAAGCTCAGATATTTAACCTGGCTCTTGGAGCGTTATTGCTCAGTCGTCGCATCATCGACACTGATACAGAAACGTCTAATGAGAATACTGTTTTAAATACTCATTACGATACTGCGTTTCGAGCTACACTTGAAGACTTGGATCTTGATGGAACTGCAAGTCAAAAAGTGTTGGCTTTAATCGAAGAAGATCCAATTGAATTTTGGAAGTATGCATACACTTATCCAAGTGATTGCTTATTTCTTCGCAGGATCCAATCGTCTGCTGTGATCGACACTCGCGCCACTCATATCCCAAAACGAGTTGCGATCCATAAGGGTGATAAGGTTATCTTCACAAATCAAGAAGACGCCATTATAGAGTACATCTCCACTGATGTTCCATTAAGTGCATTGACGGCCACAACTGGACTTGCAATCGCGTACAGATTAGCCATGCTTTCAGCCCCGTTGATTACTGGTAAAGGTGCGGCGAAACTCGTAGCAGATATTCAAGCTAAATATCTAATCGCAAAAGCTGAAGCTCAAGAGCAAGACCGAAGAGAAAACTTTAACTTCAATGAAGATAATGTTGACTCCGAGTTTGTTGCAGCAAGGACATCTTAATGTCACTGAATGTACAATCAAGCTTTGCGGCAGGTGAGTTAGATCCAGCACTTCATGAGAGAACCAATCTTGAAAAATATCATTCAGGTTTGGCTACTGGTCGCAATGCGATCATTGGTAAGACAGGACGACTGGTATCCAAACCTGGCAGTCGAAATTTTAGAAAGACCAAAAACAATAATCAGAAAGTGTTGGTTCATGCGCTAAGTTATAGCGGAGGATTTCTTGAGTTTGGCCCTCTCTATGTTCGTCATTGGACAATCAATCCTGAAAATCTCGATGTCTTTCAGCTCAAAGGCGATTTTGTTCACGATATCACCGAAGCCCAATTGCCTTACGTTCAGTTCGTAGATATCGCGGCTGGAAAAGTAATGATCTTTCTAATGGGCAAAGCAGTTAAGTTATTGGTCATTGGTGAAGGATTTACATTAGACACAGGATTTACTACTGAGGCTAATATCTTCGATATTCCTGCTGCTCCTACTTATGTTTCCAATACTGTAACAGGCACAGGTTACGACACAGACTACGCAATTACATTTGTCTATGGCGGCGAAGAGTCTGAAATGGTTGAGACCGCTACAGGTAAGACAATCATTAACGCCGGTGAGAAAAATATCATTGTAGTTAATTGTGGAGTTTATGCGACGGTTTCACCTAAAGCTCAAGAGATCAGAGTCTATCGTAGACCACGTGACGCTGGAGCGTATGGGTACATTGGAAGCTCATCAGCCTTTACACATCCTGGTTCAGATTTAATTGCAACATTTACAGACGTGGGAGCTGGAGCAGACTATGCTCATTCTCCACCTACCTTCAACCAAGGAATACGAGATCTTGGTTTTACAGATCCCACTGACATTGAAGGACAAAGCGGTTGTATATATCAACAGCGATTGTTGATGTCTTATAAAGATAAGATCTTCACAAGTCGAACAGGATTCCCATTTAACTTCACACGCGAATATCCATTAAGCGCAGACTCATCATTGGCTTTAAAAATTAGCACACGAGCAAACGTGAACGTAATCCACATGATCAACAGTGATGGACTCGTAGTGTTTACCTATGATGGAATTTATGTTCACACAGGAATTTTAAGTCCAACGAATTTAAGTCTTGAGAAAAAAGGATCATGGGTAATTGAACCTAGCGTTCCACCAATTGCAATCCCTGGTGGCGTATTGTTTGTTGACTCATTGACCAATACCGTTCGACAGCTTTTATTCTCTCAAGAAGCTGGAACGTATATGGCTGAAGAATTAAGTATCTTCAGCAATCATCTTTTTGAAAATGTCACTGTTAAATCATGGGCGTTTCAAGATGGTAACTTTCCTCTTCTTTGGGTTGTTTTCTCAGATGGAACAAGTGCATCGTTTACTTATGAGCGTGAACACAAGATGCGAGCTTGGACACGTCACGATTCTAAATATCCAATTGAATACGTAGATGCTACAGTTAAAGGTGCCTACATTGAAACAAGTGTAATTTATCCTTTAGCTGGCGAGTTAGTCACTATAGTCAATAAAGACGGCCAACGATACATTGAGATTGGTGTTCCAAGATATCCTACTGCTCAGTTGCAAGAAGCCAATGACCAAGCAGATATGAGTCAAAGTATTGCAGCTATGGACTCAATGGCTACCTGGCAGTTTGTTGTAAATGAAAATCGATTTAGTACAGGTGTTGTGCAAGTAGTAATTACTCTCGATCCTGTAACTCCTGGAGTTTGGGATGGACCATTGGAATTGGTTTGTGATGGTACTATATTTTCTGCAACACTCAACGCAGACGGTGAAGCATTTATCGCCGGTACAATCTTTCGTCATTTTAATCCTAGCGACGGTACTGCGGTGGATTTAGAGATTACTTCAGTTACAGACAATTATACTTGTTTGGTTACTCCGACTGCTGAATTTCCATCAGCTTATGCAGATGACGTAAAATTATATTTGACTAAGAATATTCTCACGAAACAATGGAACTTCTGGAAATCAAATGCTGCTGGATATCCTACTAAACATACTTCCCCTGGTGGTGGAAAAATATTTACAGTGACTCCAAAAGTCGGTGGAGTTTGGAATGGAACATTAATAATTGATTCTGATACTCAATCATTTTTTAAAGCAGCAAATGCTATCTATCTTGGAATGTTTCTCTACTATCTTACGGACGGTGGTGTTTGGATTGAGATGCAGATCACAGCCATCACAACAGATAAGATAATCGAAGTGATGCCTTCTTCGACATTCCCGAGCGGTGAAGCGAGCGATATCACAATTTACAAAATGATTAGATCTACATTTGATGTGGATCATCTCGAAGGCGAAGACGTTGCAGTTATCGTAGATGGTTATGTGATTGCTTCACCGAACAACGATGTTGAAACCTATGACACTGTAACAGTCACAGACGGAACTGTTACACTTCCAAACAGCATGCGCGGCGCGATCATTCATGTTGGTAGACCGTATGTGATGGATATCGAGACATTAGATATCGATACTGTTGATCAACATCCGGTGCTATTTGAATCAAAGACAGTCAACAAAGTATATGTGAAAATTTACAATACTCGTGGGCTATTCGTAGCCAATACGTTTCCAGCTAATGATTCAGTGATTGGCATGATCGATGTGGAAGAGATCGATGTTGGTGACGCAGATCCGATAACTGCTAATAGATATCCAAGACCAAGATCAAAAAGACTTGAAGTAAGTTTACCTGGAGACTGGAGATCAGAAGGTAAGATTTGTTTAAGACAAGTCGATCCAGTTCATTTCGAGATTCTTTCAATCACTCCAGATTTGGAAGAATTAGTAAGGAGTCGTTTATGATACCTGCACTCGCGGTGACTGCTGCATTGGGTGGACTACAAATGTGGAGTGGTCTACAGCAAGCTGAGATCATTAAAGGACAAAGTGATCTAACTCAAAACATGGCAAACATGAACGCTAAGTACGCAGAGATCGATGCTTGGGAAGCTGAGAAATATGGTTATAGTGAAACTGCTCGCTACCAAACAGTCGTTGATCAAACCGTAGGTGAACAACGTGCAGCTTTAGCGGCGTCAAATGTAGATGTTGGTTTTGGTACTGCACAAGAAATTCAACAAGAGACCAAGCTTACAGGCTTTTTAAATCAACTCGACATCCAAAGACAAGCTCGCGCTAAAGCAATGGGATTGAAAATTGAAGCTTCTAATTATAGACTTCAAGGTGCCTTTCAAGGACTTCAAGGTGAGTCACAAGCTGCGGCCGCACGTAACGCAGGAATTATGAACGGACTACGAACAGCAGTAAGCGGTTATGGTGAGTATGCCACCGAGATGAAAAAGCTAGAAGCAAGTAGTTCAAGCAAACCAACAGGTGGTAGCATGCAATATTCACAAGCCTGGCCTATTGCTGGACATGGGGGATAAAAGTTGTGGCAATTCAAATTCCTGAACTAAAAAGAATGAATGTTCCAGAAGACGCAAGTGTTGGTCGGATAACGCCACATGCTCCTGATCTTGTATCTCCAATGGAAACTCAATCTAATGCGCTTAACAACTTAGGTAAAACTATTGAAGACCAATATAGTAAGTATGAAGATGCAGCCTCAAATACTGAGGGAATGAAAGCGGCAAATGCTTATGATAATTGGTATCGAAAACAACTTGAAGGCGATAGTGAAAATAATATCCCTGGACTTCGACATCTTCAAGGTGATGCAACTAAGGCATACAATGACTTCGATAAAGAAGCTCAACAGAAATATGATGAGTTAGCTAATAATCCAGATCTATCTCCTAAAGCACAAATGATTGTCAATAAGATGTTGGCCAATAAGCACAACTCTTTATATGACACTCGACTACTTTACTATGGTCAACAAAACGCTAAGTACACAGAAAATCTTACTGACTCACTTGTTGGCCAAGCTAAACAAACAGCCGCTTCTGGGTTAATGTTTTTTGATCCTAAAGATCCTAAGTCAACTGCGATGTTTGACCAAAGCAAAACTGAGATGGAACATCTTAGAGTTTCCAATGCTTTGAAAATGGGAGCGGCCGTTGAAGATCCTAATGGAACGTATCTATATGTAGATGATTTTGGTAATACCAAACGTCTTAATGTAAATCCAATTGTCAAACAAGAGATAGTAAAAGAGAGAAGTAAATTAGTTTTTGAAAGTATTGATTCACTGATCGAATCAAAATCTCTCGATAAAGCTCGACTTGCAATGGATAAATATGGTGGAGAACTCGATGTAGTTGCAAAAGGTAAAATTGATGAAAAGTTTGCAAAGGCTGATTTGAAAGCTCAGTCATTTGTTGAACTATCTAAGATGGAAGATAAACCTTATAAGGAACAAAAAACATTAGCGAAGCAAATTAAAAATCCAGAACTTAAACAAGAAACACTTCAACTCCTTGATGCTAATGAAAGATATAAGGCCAATCTTCAAGAAAAAGATTCTACAAATATTTATAATCAAGTATCAAATTTTGTTGCTAATCAAATGCGAAGTGAAGATCCATTCGATAATACTCAACAGTTGAACAACAGTAGTGTTATTATTGATGGGAAAAAAGTTCGATTCGCTGATGCAATTCAACGAGTATCAGATAGCAAACAACGTGAAGCTATCTATAATCTTGTAGATAAGCCAAAAGAATCTGATGAAAATGTTAAAGCGAATGTAATGGAACTTCTTCGCAATGGCGATTTCTACGGCATGAAATATCCTGATTTGGCTCAAGCGAAAGTTGGTCTTAATAAAGAAGACTCAAAATTTATTGATCGAGAATGGACCAAACAAAATACTGAAACTGATGCTCAAGAGCGATCAAAAGTTAATTATATTGGTAGTGAAATATATCGTCAATACAATGCCAATGGTCTTGTTAAAAAAGATTCATACGGAAAAGAGACACCAAACTCAATTAAAAGTCGAAATGCTTTTGATGTGATGATCCGAAAGAAAGCCGAGAGTTTTCCAAAAAATATGAGTCCTGCTGAGATCAGTGATTATATTGGTCGTGAGACTAAAGAAGAAGTTTTAAGACAAGCGATTGAAAAACGTGGAGTCATTGGACAAATGATCGATAGATTCCGAGGTATCACTCCTCAAGAGCCACAACCAGTTACTCCGAGAAGAACTAAGTGGCAAACTAAAACTGGTTCTCCTGAAGATTCTACTGGTCCAATTGCTCCTACAACAAATGAACCTCCACCAAAAACCAAAAGTTATGGAGATCTAACTAGCCAAGAACAAATACAACTCTATAATGACTACAAAGCGGCTCATGGTGGTAAAGGAACTACTGATTCAAAAGAGTTAATGAAATGGAATGAAACGCGATGAACGATGAATCGACTCCAGATATAGCTTTAAATAACCAAGCCGATACACAAAGTAATTTGGATGGACGTGGCTTATTTAATGTTAGTCCGTTAATTGGTATCGCCGATACATTACCGGCAGATGCCGCACGTTATATTGCTAACTCTAAAAAAGTAGGGACAACTCCAGAGGGTTATAAAAGCCAAAGCAAAGAGTATGATAAAGCCATCGAACAGCAAACACTTCCAACTCATGCTCCACTTCCAGTAGCCGACGAGATGTTGAAGTCTCAAGAACATGCATCAATAGTGAAACCAGATTTAGGAACATTCGAGGCTTCTCATTCACAATTAAATTTTGCACTCGACGAGATTAAAGGTCGTGGTATTGCAAGACCTGTCTATGAGTTGACAGCTAAAAAAATGCTTGGCTTTAAATTAAACGATGACGACTCACTCAAGTTAATTGACTCTTCGGATAAGTTATCGACTCATAATCAGATCATGCAAAATTATAAACTTAATTTTGCCGAAACTGTTTTACCCGAAACTGTTAGTGGTATCGTAGATTTTGGTCGATCGATTTGGGAAAGCAAAGATTTAATTGCTGGTGGTGCTGCGACTACTGCTGGAATTTATGGAACCATTGGAGCGATAGGTGGCGGTTTACCAGGATTAGCAGCAGGTGCTACTACAGGAGCAGTTCGTGGTGGTGCGCTTGGTTTAACTGCTGGTTTGGTACGAGATGCATTTTATCAATCTGCTGGTGAGATTAAATACGAACTTCAAAATGCACCACTTGGAACTCCTGATAAGCCAATTGTTAAAAATGAAACTGAGATGAATAATTTGGCAATTGGTGGTGGAGTGTTGATGTCTGCGCTCCAACTTGTTCCATTAAGTGTAATCGCAAAACGTATTCCTTGGGTACGAAAGATTGTAAGTCCAAGCGCCTTATTAAAAGCCGTCAATCAAGTTGGTGGCGAAAGATTACGTCAAGCTTTAATTAATATTGGAGAAGCGGGTGCTGCAAGATTAGCTGTTAATTCTGGAGAGATGGGACTCGGTAAAGCTGTTGCTGAATCCGCAGCCGCTCAAGGTGTCACGCAAGCATTGCAAACAATAATTGGTATAACAACCAAATCTATTGGATCAACTTGGGACGGTAGCGAAGATCATTTCTTACAAGGTATCGAAAATGCCGCAGCCGATTGGAGAACCAATGTACCACAAGTTGTTAAATCAACAATAGTTGGTGGTATAACGGGCGCTGTAATTACTGGAGCTGGTAGAGCTGTAGGAAAAGGTGCGGAAGTAATAATCCCTAAAAAGGCTATTCCAAACGCTGAGACATCGATTCCTTCAGATCCAAATGCTGAACCCGCTCCAGCTCCAATAGTTCCAACTGATCTTTCTGGACCACAAGTCCCACATGAAGTTACTGGAACTAGAGCATTACAATTGGCATTGGTGATTAAACAACAAAGTGAGATGGTCAAAGGTACTAAAACAAATGAACATCTTCCAGACTCGATAGATAATATCCGTCAAAAAACTTGGGAAGATGCAGGGGTTCCTCAAGTATGGATCGATAAAGAAGAACTTAACAGTTTCGCTAATGACGAGAAAAAAGCTGAAGCTGCTCGAAAAGTAATCGATTCATCTGGAACTGCTGCGGCCAATGTGAATGCGCCAATTCGAGTTGAGATGAAGTCATTCCTCCGATTGGTTGATCAGTTTCCCGAAGCTGCTGATTTGGCTAAACTTGAACCTGAAGCGCCAAGTGCAGCTAAATGGAAACTGAAATTGTCTGAAGCAGATAAACAACGCCAAGGTATTGTTGATAGTGTAACTCCACAAATTAAACCAGAAGATCTTACTGGATTAAATTTAAAAGCTTCGGATCAAGAGTGGATAGCATTAATCAAAACTAAAGAACGTGTTGATGATTATGAGGCTAAAGTTCGAGCTGCGCTTGCAACAACAGAAGAACGTATCGCTAATTCAGGTGACACTCCAAATCCTGCTGATGTTACTTTAGCTAAAGATTCAAATGAGGTTTTAGCAAGACTTCAAAAAATTAAAGATCAAGTTCCAACCACTCAAGATTATTTATCAAAGTCTCACGCTGAATTTCAAACGCGAACTAAAAGTCAAGATATCGTAGATGAACAAGCGTATCTTGAACAGCCAACATTTACAGAAGCGATGGACAAAGTATTACCAAAGACTGAGATTTTAAAAGTCAATCGAGATCAGGTTCTTACTCGTCTTGAGGTATCTGAGGCTATTAAGTCTGAGCATGAAAAGAAGATGGACAATGTTGTAGCACTTGAGACTCAACAGAATCTTGTAGCTGAAGAAGAGTTTCAAGCTGGACAGATTGCAGATGACCGACATATCCAAATCGTAGATGACTTCTTAAATAACAATCGTGAGATTGGTGATCTAAATCGATTTCAAGAAGAACAAAAAGCTAATGGTAAACCTATTTATGCAATCGATCCAAAGACTTTGACAGAAGGTGAGAAATCTACCTACGAATCAAATAAGGTTCTTTATGATCGAGGAGTGTTTGATCCACGCGGAATGTCAGTTATTGATGCGATGATCATTTTTGGAGCTAAAAGTCCAGATGAGTTATTGCGAATTTTATCTGAGACACCAACTAGAGACGAGTCAATTAAGAGTTTTGTAGATTTCAATAAAGCTGCGATTGAGAATGAAACCAAACTTGCTAATGCAGATTTTGAGAAAAGCGCGTTAGCTCAAGCCTATAATAAAATGACTGCTCAACACATCAAAGAGATGAAAATTCTCCGTGATAAATATTGGCCATCATTGAAAGCTGGAATCAAACGCATTGCTTTAGATCTCCCAAGACTTCCTGAACTGATATCAAAAGCAAGAGAAACAATTGGTTCAACCAAAGTTAAAGAACTTAATGCTAATCAGTGGAAGATCGCAGAACGTCGATCTCAAAAAGAAGCAGTCAAAGCAATCTTAGGAAATGAAGTTGAGTTGGCGTTTAGAGAAAAAGAGAATGCTGCTTATAATACTCAACTCGCAAAAGAGACACATATTGCTGTTGGTAAAATCAACAAAGCGTTTAACTGGATTGCCAATCTCGGATCTGAGCGTGTCCAATCTCAACTTAAAGAAGCTGGTTCAATTTACACAGACGCCATCAATCAGATATTGGATGTCTACAACTTCGATCCAAAACAAAAAGGTCAATCAAAAGTTGATGGGTATAATCGTTACGTCAAACAAATGATGGAGAATGGTCAAGCTGAATCACCAATTCCAGAAGAAGTAATGGCTTGGCTGACTCCAAAAGAATCTGCAAAAGAATTAACTGTTGACCAAGTGCTTGCGTTAACTGATCGCATGAAACGAATTGTTCATCAAGCTAGACTTAAAAACAAATTGATGAAAGGTTTTGAGACAGCTTCAACTACTGATATTATCGCCGCTGATCTTGAAACCTTAGCTCAAGAACATCCAAGTTATAATGAGGCCAAATCTGTTGAGGCCATGGGTAACATTGGTCCAATGGAGAAATTGTCAAGAGCTGTTCGTGGTGCAGAAGCAATGGTTCAAAATATTAAATCTATCACGACAAGACTCGGACAAGGTATTCTTCATAACAAATGGGAACAATTAATCTGGCAACCAATTGAGGGTACTGGTCCTTATGAGGGGCCTTACGGTCTCTTAGCACTCGATAGACTCCAAACTGTAGTTAGAAAAAGAGTCGAAAAAGGAATCAAAGAATACGGTCCTGACTTTAACAAGATGGGAATTACCAAAGTCTTTGTTCCTGAGTTTGCCAATATCCCGCTATTAAACAATGGCAAACTAATTAAGCTTGATCTCTTTAGATTGCTGCAACACATGGGAACTGACTCGAGCAAACAACGTGTGGAGAACTTTGGTGTATCTCGTGATATTGTGATGAAGGTTTTACAACGCGAGTTGACAGAAAAAGATTTTGACTTTGTTCAAAACACAGTTTGGGGAACATTCAAAGGTTTAAAAGAAAGAGTTGGCGCGAATCACAAAACTCTGACAGGTGAAGAACTTCAATTCTTAGAACCTCAAAGCTTTGAGGCATTTGGTAAAACTTATGAAGGTGGTTATGCCCCAATAAAATTACGACGAGATACCAATCTCTCAGCAATCGAATCTCTTCAATCAATGCATGAGAGTTTCATGGGAGATAAGAAAACAGGTGTTCCATTTAACGCAGCACTTGAAGGGATTGTTCGTAGTCCACACACCAAAGAACGTGTTGATCATAACTACACAATAGATTTGGACGTTGATAGTTTCTCTCTTGGTACTGATGAAATGTTATACAATCTAACAATGGGAGTTCCTGTTAGAGATGTGATGACATTGGTAACAAATAAGACTGTAGCGAAATCAATCGGATCAATTATTGGAGCTACTCAGTACACAACATTTGTAAATAACATTGCCGGTCTTACTCGTTCTGAACGCTCGCTTTATCAATTGCAACATGGAAAATTATTGCAAGGTGCTTCTCAACTTTTCAACGCTGCGAGTGGACGTTATCTAGTTAATCTAATCGCAGGATCACCAACATCATTAATAGCCAACACACTCAACTTCCTAGAAGCACAACGCAAGATGGGTGTTGTAAGTGGGGCTAAACATCTTAGTTTGGCATTCTCTAAATTCCTATTACCTCAGAGTTGGGGTAAATGGGGAGAGATGATAAAATTCGCAGCCGAAGGAGATCCAACATTAAACCGTTGGAGTGAAGGTTTAGATGAGAGTGCTTCGGCGTTTGCAGATATAATGCCTAAGAAATATTTGGTTAAAAATAAAGGCTACAAACTTCTCAGTGATGGTCAAGATAAAATGAACCATGTTCTGTTGTCTGGGTTGTTTGGTCGATTAGATGCTTTTATGAAGACCACAATTTTTCACGCAGCATACAACCAATATCTTTCAGGCGAAGCTCCAGGGCATTCAATAGATCTTATCAATATGATGTCAGATGCGGATCGCCATAGAAATGCAATGTCTTACGCTGGATCTGTATCGGCTGAGACAACTCAACGAGCTAGAACTTCTGATAAAGCTGCGATTCAAAAGTTACCGATCATTAAAGAGTTCGCTCGAATATTTAATGATAGCCGATCAGTTCTTAACAACACGATTCAAGACTTTCACAATATTGGTTATGACGCCAAAGCTGGAGTTAAAGCTTGGAAAGAAGGGAACTATGAAGCGGCCAATGCTAATTTCCATGGAGCAAATTCAAGATTAGCAACAATGCTTTTTATTTCTTTAATGACCAAAGCAACATTGAGCGCATTGCAAGGTAAGAATCCTCTATCGACCACTAAGGATAATGAAGCTGAACCAATAAGCGCAGGTCAAATTCCTGAGTTCCTGGCTTATAATTTAACCTATGGTCTTCCTGGCCTCGTAGCAAATAATATGATTGGTGCCAACGCGCCTATCTTACGTGACTTTATTTGGGGAGTTGAGACAGGTAGAGGAATGTCGATGCCAGCTTTAGGCGCAGCAAATGAAGTCATTAAGACAACTCAACTTGGTATTCGAGCTTTAAGTGATGAGATGAATTTTATCGAGTTCGTAGAAACTCTTGGCGAGAATGACTGGAAGCATGTACTCCATACGGCCGGTCTCATTACTGGTGGATTACCTGTAAATGCATTTTTTAAATGGATGAAGATCTTAGATAATGGAAACGGTCAAGTTCAAATCCCTGGTGGAGATATTGTGCTTGGAGCAACACTTGGAACTATCGGACAGTTCACTGATAAGTATCAAGCTAATAAAGACGATGAAGCTTTGAAAAAAGTTATCGAACATGTTGAAGGTAAAGCTCCTGCGCCAAAACAAGATTCTAAAAAAACAGATCTTCAACAAGTAGCAGAACAAGCTAAAGAGATTGCTGCAAAATTAAATCCATTAAAACCAAACGCCATCTCTGAAAACTATTATGACAAAGTTAAACAACTTGAGAGTCGTGGAAAATGGAATGCTGGTAAAGCTGATGGAGCGTTTGGTCTTTATCAGATGTTAGAAAGTACCTGGGAGAATTTGGTTGATTCACCAGAAGGCAGAAAAGCCAAACTTACAATGAACGGCCGTCTGTCTAAAAATACGAGACAACAAGAGATTGGAATGAAGATACTAACTGAAAAAAATGCAGCAGCATTGCGAGCAGCAAAAGTTCCAGTCAGTGATGAGTCTCTTTATTTCATGCATCATTTTGGTAGTATTCCTGACGCTGTGAATATTTATGGTAATGGAAAGAGTAACAAACTTTCTCAAAAAGTAATCGCTAAATATATTGTTAAAAATAACCCTGGACTCAAAGGTGTTAAAACTGTTCCAGCAATGAGGGAATATATTGTTAATCTCCTTAGTTCAGGACAAGAGCGAGTTGACAAACTTAGTGGACGTTAGGACTTGACGGAAACTTTTAATAAGTTGAGGATTTAATCATGTCGCGATCAGAGTACAAAGTTAGGCACGAATATCTTGGAACTGGACTCGTGTCCGATTATGATTTTGATTTTAAAATCGAAGAACTTGTTCATCTCTTGGTCATTGTCATTAACGACATAGGTCAGCAAGTCCAACGCATCAGAGGCGATGATGCACTCTTCATCGACACTGTAGACTTTGATCCTGTTAATGGTGCTGGAACAGTCCACCTAATTGATCCATTACCTGAAGACTATCAACTCATCATCTTGTTGGCCAACGACGCGCCTTCTCAACTCTCGCAATTTAAGAACAAATTTGACTTCACATTGCCAAGAGTTGAAGCAGCCTTGGATGCCCAAAATGGCATGATTCAAAGGCTTGCATACTTAGCTGAACGCTCGATCAAATTAAGCGATCACATGACCATTGATGACTTGGCTGTGTTCAGCTCAGTCCTTCCACCAGACATCAAATCTAAAGGTGGCTACGCGCTTATAGTAAGCCCTGGAGCTACAGGGATCGCTTTAAGCGAACATGGTCCCACAGGTCCGACAGGCCCAACTGGTCCTGATGGAGCGCCGTCATTTGTAGCTGGTCCCACAGGTCCGACAGGTCCTCAAGGGATTCAAGGCACTCAAGGGATCCAAGGATTCATAGGTCCCATAGGCCCAACAGGTCCGACAGGCCCGATAGGTCCCATTGGTCCTACAGGCCCAACAGGCGCAGACTCAACCGTTCCAGGCCCCATAGGCCCCATTGGTCCCACAGGTCCGATAGGTCCCACGGGCGCAACTGGTGCTGCATCAATGGTTCCTGGTCCCCCTGGGCCTCAAGGAGCTACAGGCCCCACGGGTCCAACAGGTGCAGCATCTATGGTTCCAGGTCCCATGGGTCCGACAGGCCCCACAGGTCCACAAGGTCCAATAGGCCCCACGGGTGCGACTGGTGCTGCCTCTACTGTAGCTGGTCCGACAGGCCCCACGGGTCCAACAGGTGCAGACTCTACTGTTCCAGGTCCCACGGGTCCGACTGGTCCGATAGGCCCCACAGGTCCCATAGGTCCCTCTGGTGGTCCCGTTGGTCCTACAGGCCCGATAGGCCCACAGGGTCCTGCTGGTGATGGACTTGGTTCGGGTGTGGTATTAGCTCCAGTTAATCTTTACGGTTCATATCCTGCGACTAGAGCCGTTGGAGCTGATAATGATATTTTAGTATTAAGTCTCACTCAAACTCCAGATGCAAGTGAAACAATATTTACTGCGCCTAGTGTTAATGGAGATACTGTCGCAGTTGTTGCTGCATTATTTTTTAGTGCAGAAAGAGAAATACCTGCTGGTTATTGGACTACGAATTTTTGGACATCAGTAGATGAAACGGCTGGTAGAAATACCACGTTAATTAAAAACATCTACCGTACTTTAACAAGATCTGCGTATATCACAATGACTACAGAGTTTGATGACTCTGCAACTCAGCGTACAGTAACCGCTGATGCTGCGGTATTTACAGCAGCCACGGCAGTTGCTGATGCAGATCCAACAGTCGCAAGCTTTATCAGTACCACGGTTGGTTTATTCCAAGTTATTCAAAGAGATTCTGATACTGTTCTAAGGATTAAAGTACCAAGTGGTTATACGAATCAAGGTCCATTAAATCCTTTAAACTGGAAAATATGGACTAATGTAGGAAGTAGTGAAACTCCAAACATTATTAACACTGGAACCAACTATGGTTTGTACCAATGTTCTACCTCACTCCCTGTAATCACAAATGGTTCGGGTCTTAGTTTAATTCTCGGAATGATTACGTTTGTGAGAAACACTGGTGGCGCTACTGTAGTAAAAATTGTATTCGACGGAGCTAGAGCAAGCAGTACAGCAACACCAATTCCACAAACACACGCTAATCTGTTTGGTTTATTAGGTGGAGATAATACAGGATCTTATTATCATACATCGGTACCACAACAAGAATGGTTAGACGAGTACATTAATGGAGTTGGCTTTTCATACGTTCCTACCTGGACTAAATATACAAAGACTCATACTGATTTCCAAGACGGTGTAACGTCTAAAACTTTAACTTTGGTTAGTCTTCTAGCTAAGACGGTGATTCATGGAATAATCGTAAAACACTCTAAAGCATTCGCTGGAACAGGGATTACTGCGTATGGAATTAAAGTTGGTATCTCAGGAGAATTAGACAAACACTCTGCACTTTTTGATGTACTTCAAACCGTGGGTAATCAAGTACAACAAACAACAAATATTCTTAGTCTTGAAGACTATGGAACTTGGGCCACGTTAGTAATAACAGCAGTATCCGAAGGTGCTAATTTAAACCAATCAACTGCCGGTTCTATAGATATTTGGTTATTAACATCTTACTTGCCTTAAGGGGGAGTGAATGAAGTTTTTAGGTTTATTAATTTTATTGTTTTGTTCTGGAGCAATGGCACAGAACCTTAAAGGTAAATCACTCCAATTAACTCCTGGAGCTTTACCGACTAAAGGTTTCACAGGTGAAGTAAGAGTTATAGCGAGTCCAACTCCAGTTCCATATTTTTATGATGGAACATCTTGG
>JAHFMX010000004.1 GCA_023267635.1 bacterium
CATTGTGTATGTACTATAAACTAGTAAGTACTAACTATCAACCATTTCTATGCTTATTCTCTACACCAAAGATAACTGTCAGTATTGCGAAAAAGTGAAACACGCGTTTGCAGAAAGAAAGGTTACCTACGAAGAACGAAATATTAAAAATCCTGAATATCTAAAAGAGGTACAAGGACACCAAGCTCGGACTATGCCATTTCTTGTGGATACAACAGCAAATACTACGATTGCAGAATCAGATGAAATTATTGATTACGCCAGTGAATATAGTTTCTAGGAAATAAAAAAGCACCGGCAACCTCGTAAGGTTTTCGGTGCTGTTTTGGCCGCTTTTGCTTTTAGTTTGCCGCCGCGCCTTCTGATGCAAAGAACTTCTGGTGTGCCACAAAAGGTTTTTTCAATCCGTTATGGCGGATGCTGATCTGACCTTTCGGGTGGACAACAACCACCCGCATTTTGCTTTTGAGCTCTTCCTTGCTCAAACCTGTCCGGCTCATCAGCTGGCTTGCTTTGGAGTCGTCCTTCATGACATTGGGACAAGCGGTGATCGAGTCGCCTGCTTTGAATTTACAGCTCTTGTTCGCCATTCCATCTCCTTGTGATTGGCTTGTTGTTTTCCACTCATCCGACCATCGGAAAAGCAGAATAGTATCCTACCACTCAATCTTGCTTTAGTAAAGTTTTTTTGTAAAACAAAAGCCCCCACGGAGAGGGCTTTTAGATAGGGGAGCAAGCCTCGAAGTTAGGCTGCTTGGATTTGTTGCATTTCAAGACGTGCCATCTTGGATGTCGGGGTATAACGTGGAAGGGTCTTCTCTATTTGGGAGAGGAACTCTTCGCCGTAAGGCGTTGCCGTAAAGTATCCTTCGTTTTTTTTCTTCAGATGCATACCCATCGCGGACGAGTTCACGCATAGCGCTCGCCAAGTCGATCGAGAGGTGCATTTTCTCAAAAAGAGAATTGATCTCGAGTTTGAGCTCCTGAAGGGTTAATGGCTTGGTTGCCGTTGAAAGAACAAAAAGAATTCGGTAATGCCGTTTTCCTATCCTGCCTAAGGTAATAGGGGTTTCAGCGTTTACCACTAGAATATCTGTCATCAGTAACTCCTTGTTTTTCGATGTAATAATTCAAACAGAGAAACTAAATACTACTACACGTTTTGATTTTCGTAAAGGAGTCAAATAGTGTATAATCTTTTCCATTGCCGGGGTGGCGGAATGGTAGACGCGCACGACTCAAAATCGTGTATCGCAAGGTGTGAGAGTTCGAGTCTCTCCCTCGGCACATGAATAGAAAAATCTCACATAACGAAGTGTGAGATTTTTCTATTCATCGTGTTCGGCATGGAAAGCAAGCCACCTGCGTGGCTTGCGGAGACGAGAAGGCCGCAGGGATGTTTCAAAAAGTTTTATCCCTGACTTTTTGAAACCACGAGGCGGGGTCGAGAGTACTTAGGAGCGCAGCAAGTTAGTAACTCGTGACCGAGTCTCTCCCTCGGCACCATGGAAAAATCTCTTAGAAATAAGGAGTTTTTCTTACGCCTAATTTGACGTTGGAACTGGTATACTTTTTAATAATGAAAAAAGAAATTGAAATTTTGTTTTTTGATATTGACAAAGAATCACTAAGACGTAATTTAAAAACTCTTGGTGCACAAAAAGTATATGATGAATTTTTACAAAAGAGGGTAGTTTTTGATTTTGGGCAGAAAGATGGTATTTTTTCTTGGACAAGAATTAGGCAAGAAAAAGATAAAATTGTTATGAGTTACAAGGAGACAAAAAAAGATGAATTTGCTAAAGAATCTGAGGTTGAGGTGAGTAATTTTGAAAACACAGTAAGTATCTTAACTCTCTCAGGTGTAGAAGCCACATCATATCAGGAGAACTATAGAGAAAAATATAAGTATAAAAATTCAGAGATAGTTATTGATACTTGGCCATGGCTTGAGACTGTTACTGAAGTGGAGTCTCCTGATGAAGTTGAATTACAAGAAATTATTAAAGTCTTAAATCTTGATATTGAAAAAAGTTTTAAAGGATCAATTAATAATGTATACAAATTAAAATTTGGGAAATGGATACAAGAACTAACTAAGGAGCAACAAATGAAATTTAAGTTTGAAGAAGAAAATCAGTTTTTGCTATAAGGTTATTTATTAACCCAATCTTTTAGATTTGGTATATACGGAATTACCTCACGCTTTATCAATTCAGTTCTAAGATTGTCTATTGTGGTGCACATGTAAAAGGAAAAAGCTACGGCAATAATTTGTGTAGCTTTTTTCTTTTAATCCCTCACCACAATTTCTGTCCCTACCTCTGCCCATTTATATAATTTTTCTGCACTCGCAATAGGCATGTTTACACAACCATTTGACCAGGGTGTTCCGAAGCTGTCATGCCAGTACGCCCCATGAATAACGGCTCCTTGTTCTGTGAAGTATAAGTTCCAAGGTACCCCTGGAAGATCATAGTAGTGGTCACTTATATTTGGAATAGGCCCCTGCATATACCTGCTCGGTGTTTTTCTAAATACTGTAAAATTCCCGCGCGGAGTTGGTGTAAGCTCTATGCCCGTTGAAACTTTTTCTTTCATAAAGAGAGTATCATTCTCATAGGCATACAATGTCTGTTCGCTTCTGTCTACAATTATGCGTTTAGTGATAGGGGAGGAAGTTGCGCGTGTCTTTTGCTCTCCTGCATCCTTAAAAGCTCTGACATATTCTGCAGAAATGTAGAGCTCCCCCTTTACTCGTTCTGGATAACGAAGCCATTCATCAAATGAAAGCTTATACCATTCTTTACCCCCTTCTGTGACTTTGTCTTTTACTTTTAAAACAAGGCCGTTTCTGGCTTGAAATACAACAGAAGCTTGCGTGCTCGGTCCAGACCGTACATTTACGCATATTCCTTCATGTGAAGGACCACAACTTTCTATTACTTGCACATAGTCAAAAAGAACAGGCTCCGTATCGAGTGTGTTCTTAACAGTTGTGATTACTTGTTGTACGATTTCATTTTCAACTAACGCTCCGCCAATTGGTTCCCACGCCAATCTCACCAGAATTACGATAGCAACGATACTAACCCCACAGATGATGTAGAGCTTATCTTTATGTTGTAGACTCTTCATATGTTTGATTCTATAGGAATCAGAGACAATCCACAAACTTCGAAATCAATTTTTTCGACATGGTATACTCATCAGATAAAAGAGTATGGCACACGTAGAGACATCAATTTTTTGGATAGAAACAGATAAGATCGTACCAAACCCGTATCAGCCACGACGGGAATTTGATGCTGATAGATTAAAAGAACTCTCAGATAGTATTCGTCAGTACGGAGTGCTTCAGCCGCTTGTTGTTTCAAGAATGGAAACAAGTTTAGAAGATGGTGGAGTGAAGGTGGAGTATGAACTCATCGCAGGAGAGCGACGACTTCGTGCTTCAAAAATGGCAGGGGTCACACAAGTACCAGTTGTTGTTCGTACAGGAGATGACAGTCGTGCAAAATTAGAACTCGCTATCATTGAAAACCTTCAGCGTGAAGATTTGAATGCTGTTGAGCGTGCACAATCATTCCAGCGTCTTGCTGATGAGTTTAAATTAAATTGGACAGAGGTAGGAAAGAAGATGGGTAAGAGTCGAGAGTATGTTTCAAACACTGTGCGTATCCTAATGCTCCCTCAAGATATTTTGGATGCGCTTTCAAAAGGTCAAATAAGTGAAGGTCATACCCGACCACTTCTTATGCTCATTGATCGACCACAGGAGCAGATGACTTTATTTAAAGAAATGATGGTGCGAAAGATGACGGTTCGTGAAGCAGAACAAATTGCACGACGTATCGCATTTGAAAAAGTTCGTAAAAAGGATTTGTTTATGACACCTGATGTTGTGGATATGGAAGAGAAGCTTGCTGAGACGCTTGGTACTCGTGTTCAGATTGAGCCACGCGAACGCGGAGGACGTATTTGGATCGATTATTTTTCTCACGAAGAACTATTAGCGCTTTCTATTGCGATACGAAAAGCAGGGGAAGCGAAAACACATAAGGGAATGTTTGAT
Organism: bacterium; assembly: GCA_023267635.1. Taxonomy (GTDB): domain Bacteria; phylum Patescibacteriota; class Minisyncoccia; order Phycocordibacterales; family UBA5272; genus UBA11704. The sequence continues at coordinate 4,076 of JAHFMX010000004.1, forward strand.
AGATTGAAAGAAGAGGATATGCAAACGCTTGCTGAGCAGTCAGGAAGTCCTCGCCATATTCGTCCAGTAACCGAAGAAGAATTAACACATTTACAGCCACAAGCAACGCAGGAAGAAGTTCGTGAATTAGTTGATACTGCGGCTACACAGGTTTCGAGTGAAGCAATTGAGGAAGATATCGAGGACACTATCTACGAGCCAACAGACACACTTGTGGACGACAGGTCAATTCAAGAAGTAAAAGAAGAGGAACAGAATGATGATCTGTATAACGTGAAGAACTTCGCGATTTAGTTCATAAATCATCCTATCTACTTTGTCGCTACGGAATTTTTCTTCGTCAATGTACTATGTGTACATTTTCTAGAAAAATTTCTATGCTTCGCGTAGCTAGAATAATTTCTGAACTAAAAATCTTTCAAAGAGATAACAGTTAGAAAAAGACCGCAGCCGAAGGCTGCGGTCTTTTTCTATTCCCTAACTATCTTGTTAAGAATTTATCAATCAATCCTCCATGTTCACGGATGTGCTGGCGTATTTTTCTCTTAGCCATAGTGGTACGTGCCATCTCAATCCATTTACGTTTTGGAAACGCGCTATCTTTTACATCAATCTCTATTACGTCGCGGTTTTTGAGTGTCGTATCAATTGGAACAAGTTTGCCATTTATTTTTGCACCAGCAACGTGGTCTCCAATTTTTGAGTGAACTGCGTATGCGAAATCAATTGGAGTTGATCCTTCAGGAAGGTCGATAACATCTCCTTTCGGTGTAAGAACAAATACACGCTTTTCAAAAAAGTCAGTCCGAAGGTTTTTCATAAACTCTTGGTGGTGCTCCACATCTTTTTGCCACTCAAGAAGATCTTTTGTCCAACCAATCTTTCTTTTTATTTCTTGCTCAGTCATGTTGCCATTTGCTTTACCAATTTCTTTATATGACAAATGAGAAGCAATACCGTATTCAGCCTCTTCGTGCATATCTTTTGTTTTGATTTGAATTTCAAGCGTTGTTCCGTCTCCCGAGAAAATGGTTGTGTGGAGCGATCGGTAGCCGTTTGGTTTAGGCACCGCAATATAGTCCTTGAAGCGGCCTGGAACAGGTCTGTAGAGCCCGTGGATGACCCCAAGAGCCTGATAACAGTCAGAAGGTGATGGTACAAGTATACGAAGGGCAATCACATCGTAAATCTTGCTCTGGTCCATTTTATAGCGCTTTAGTTTATGCCACAATGAATAGAGGTGTTTGATACGTGAGTCGATACGTTCAATGCGAACGTCAAAGATTGAAAGTTCTTCTTCTAATTTTCCTACCACTTTTTCAAGTTGTTCATCAGAGATAGGGCGGAGAGATTTAAAGAGCTCAACAGTTTGTTTGTACTCTTCAGGATACACATAAGGAAATGCTGCGTCTTCAAGTTCTGCTTTTAATCGTCCCATACCCAAACGGTCAGCAAGACGGGCGTGGAGTTCTATTGTTTCGAGTGCGATGCGTTGCTGTTTATGTGCGTCTACATATTGTAGTGTCTGAATATTGTGAAGTCTGTCGCAGAGTTTAATAACCACCACACGAATATCGTCCGCCATAGCAACGAAAAATTTTCGTAGTGATTCCACGTGACGCTCTACACCTGAGTATCGTAGCTTGCCAAGTTTTGTTACCCCTTGAACGAGTTTAGTGATGTGCCCACCAAATTCTGCAGTCATTTCTTCCTCTGTAACATCTGTGTCTTCAAGTACGTCATGCATGATTCCAGCAGCGATGGTATCACTGTCCATTTTAAGGGTGGCAAGATTGTATCCTGTTGCAAATACGTGGTTGTAGTAGGGTTCACCTGATTTGCGCACCTGTCCACGGTGGGCTTTTTCTGCGAAAACGCAAGCACGAGAAATGAGCTCCTTTTCGGATTTTGGTAGTTTCGGCAGTAGTTCAAAAATTCTCTCGGGAGAGGTGTCCATCTCCTTACAATACCACAGCAAAGAATGTTTTCAAGAATTATTTCTTCGCTTCTCCCATCTTGTGTGGATTGTGCATTGGGCACGTTTTATCTGAACATCTTTCTGGGATAGTTTTCGTTCCTTCCATCATAAGTTCTTTACAGATTGGACAGCGATTACCTGTTGGTTTTGTTTTGATTGCATGTTTACAGTCAGGGTAGTTAGTACATGAGTAGAACACTCCAAAGCGTCCTCGGCGTTCTTCAAATACTCCGTCAGCACACCAACCACATGAAATACCAGTTGATTTTTTCTTACGCTCTTCTTCGTCTTGTTCAATATATTTACACTTAGGATAATTTGAACAGGCGATAAACTTCCCGTAACGTCCTTCACGTTCCATTAATTCACCACCGCCATTTTTGCCAGTGATGTCTCCACACTTAGGACATTTTCGTCCAAGAGACTTTGGTCCTTCCATGACACTGCCATCGAGTTTTCGTGCGCCCATACAATCAGGGTATCGTGCACAAGAGTAAAACTTTCCTGTACGAGCAAGTTTAATTACCATCTTTGAATTACAAAGAGGACAGAGAATATCATCAGGTGCTTCACCTAGATTCGTCGCTTTCTCAAGTTTCTCTTTTGATTTCACATCCTTAAGAAAAGGTCCGTAGAAATCTTTGAGTGTCTTCAAATAGGTTGCTTCTCCATTAGCAATTTTGTCGAGCTTATCTTCCATGTCCGCAGTGAAGGTGTCAGAAATATATTCACCGAGTTGTTCTTCGAGGAATGAGGTAACCACTTCTCCTGTATCCGTTGGGTGAAGCGCTTTGTTTATTTTTTCTACATATCCACGAGCTTCGATGGTTCCAATAATAGAAGCGTACGTTGAAGGTCGTCCAATACCACGCTTTTCCAATTCTTTAATAAGTCCAGCTTCAGAATAACGTGCTGGTGGTTGCGTTTGCTTTTCGATTGATTGGAGTGTCGTGAGAGTGAGTGTGCTTCCAACAGTAAGTTCTGGTAACTGTACATCATCTCCGCGAGCATCAGGATCTGCCATAAGCCATCCTTGGAATGTAACAACAGAACCAGTTACTGAAAAGTTTGGAATTGTTTCTTTAGATCCAACAATGTTTGCAATCACTTTTGAACGTCTGAGTTTTGCATCTTTCATTTGACTCGATACCGTTCTTTCCCAAATGAGAGAATAGAGTTTCTTTTCATCATCAGTTGTTCCAGCAGTACGCGCACTCGCATGTGTTGGACGAATCGCTTCATGGGCTTCCTGTGCGTTTTTTGCTTTTGTCTTATATGTTCGAACTTCAAGGAAGTTTTTCCCGAAGATATTTTCTACTGTCGTAGCAATTTCGCCAAGTGCTGTACTTGAAAGAGTTGTAGAGTCTGTACGCATGTAGGTAATGAGACCTTTTTCGTAGAGCTTCTGAGCGATTCCCATAGTACGAGACGGAGCATATCCTAAACGAGATGATGCTGTCTGTTGCAACGTTGAAGTTGTAAATGGTGCACGAGGTGAACGTGATACATCTGATCCGTCGAGCGCTGTTACTTCCCACGCATGTTTACGTCCAAGAGAAACGATACGCTCAGCTTCTCCTTGTACAGTAGGTTCAACTTCACACTCCATTGCAAGCGTGTAGCTTTTACTTTCTTTCATTCTTCCTTCTGTTTTCCATTCACCAGCTAGTACGAAATACGTCACAGGGATGAACGCTCTGATTTCTCTTTCACGTTCCATAACAATACGAAGTGCAGGGGATTGTACTCGCCCAGCAGAAAGTCCGTAACGAACTTTTTTCCAGATAATGCCCGAAAGATCATATCCAACCAAACGATCAAGCACACGACGAGCTTCTTGGGCTTCCTTTAAGTTATTGTCGATTTCTCGAGGTTGCTTGATGGCTTCTTTAATAGCGCTTTCTGTAATTTCGTGGAAAGCTACACGTTTTGCGTTCTTAAGTCCAATAGCTTCTTTAATGTGCCATGCGATAGCCTCTCCTTCACGGTCGGGGTCGGTTGCGAGTAGTACAGTAGTAGCCTTCTTTGAAAGCATCTTAAGTTCTTCTACTATTTTTTCTTTCCCTGCAGAGATTTCATAGTGCGGAATAAACCCACCTTCAATGTCGATTGCCTTCTTGTTTGATTTAGGAAGATCACGTATGTGTCCAACGGACGCGCGCACTTCAAATTCACCGCCGAGATATTTGGCGATGGTCTTTGCTTTCGATGGGCTTTCTACAATTAATAGTTTCATAAGTCATTCGTACATTACACTACTTTTCTAACTTCGCCAAATGTCTCCTGTATAGAACCTTTCATTTCAAGTGATGAAAGTGTCATAAGAAATTGATCAGGAGGCAGTTCACTTCGCACGAGTAATGTATCTTTTTCTAAAGGTTCAGTAAGTAAATCTAAAATCTTCTTTTCTTCTTTTGAGTATACTTGCTCATCTTCTTTTTCTTCTCTTTTTTCTAAGTGAAGGAGATCATGAAGATCGTCAGCATTACGCAGAATATATGCTCCTTCTTTAATTAACATATTTGTTCCATAGGAAGATTCAGAAAAAATATCTCCAGGAAGTGCTCCTATGTCACGTCCTAATTCAAGTGCCTGTCGTGCGGTTATCAGTGTGCCTGATTTTTCTGTTGCTTCAACCACGAAGAGTGCGTCTGATAGTGCTGCCATAATACGATTTCGTGCTGGGAAGGTCCATTGTGCGGCAGACATCTCTGGCGCGAATTCTGAAAGTAATACTCCACCTGAAGCAACAATCTGTTCAGCTAACCCTAGATTAGTTCTGGGGTAGATAACCTTAGTATCAAGTCCGCTTCCAGGAACCGCAATGGTTACCAGATTATTTCTGAGAGCTGCTTCATGACTTAGTCCATCAACACCAAGCGCAAGGCCAGAAAGAATAATAACAGGCTCTCCGCGAAGTGAGCCAAGTAATTTCTCTACAGCAAGTTTTCCGTAGCTGGTATATTTTCGTGATCCAATGACCGTGAGAATACGTGGAGTTGCGCGACCGTATATATCGAGCGTTACTTTTGGGAGCGTTCCTGCAACGTAGAGTTGCTCAGGTACATCGTGGAGTTCAAGTAAGCGCGCAAGAAGTGGATGGTTTTTAAATTCTTCACGCGGGATAATTGAAAGAGGAAAGGGCATGAGCTCAGTCTATAGGTAATAGTCATTAGATGGTAGTGGAGAATACAAAAGTGCCCCGACGCGCAGGACTACGATTTCAAAAAATTGATTACAATTTAAGAAATCGGGAGTCTACGACGTCGGGGCACGAATTCAGAAGCAGGCTAGTCCACCACTATGTGGGTATGGAATTGAGTGTGCCTTAAGAGCGGTAACAGAGATGCCATTTTTACTTGTCTCAACGGATGACCAATTACTGCGAATGAATTTCCAGTCCCGCGTTACAATCCTTGGCTGTCCGAAGAGTGGCCACAGTATTTTTTCTGAAAGAGTTTCGGGTTGCAGCACTCCGCGCGCAACAAAATGAACTTCATCCACCATGTTTACGGCCGCCTTCGGCGGAACACCTATCTGAAGTACCGAGCTTTTGCCAGCAGGGACAATTGAACACCCTTTCGGCGGAATATTTGCAAACGGCGTTGCGTCGTTACGAGATTCCTCGTAACGAATATAGGTGATGCCATTTGCCGTGAAGCTGGTCTCGCTCCCTTCTTGTACTGGTTGGAAATAGAGCTTGCCTGGCACTGGAGGTAAATCCCCGCTTTCTAATTGGACGAAAAGAGCAACTTTACCTGATCTTTCTTCTGGATGTGTAAAAGAAAATTTTACAAAATCAGGATGAACGAAAAAGAAAACAAGCAAACTGGTTACGGCAAGGCGCCAGGTGTTGTGTTTTAGAAAATCTTTTCCTGCTGGCGTTTCCCATTGACTAGGGCGGTACCAAGCAAAAAATCCAACAATAGCTGCGAATAAACCGAGAAAGAGTTTGGAAATAACCCACACGATACCTTTTCCAGTACCTTCGCCAAGTTGTTCAGAAAGTTTATTAAAGCCACCCATGACGGACCCCCTTTAGTAAAGAGCAGAATTTCTGTATCATACGAAAGAACAGTCGAAAAAGCAATTATGGAGAGTTTGCGCCCAGAAACACTTCATAGTAGTATTCGTCCCAGTTAAACAATGTTCTTTGGAGGATGCATATGAAACTCTCACCAACCGCTTCGCATGTTGTGGTCCTTTTGACTGGATTTATTGTTGCTAGTTCGGTATATCTTCTGTTGGCTGGAGAAGGATACTATTCTTTTGGTCCAGTACACGTCTATCGAAACGGCCTCGCGGCGGCGCTGGCACTTGTTGTTTTTGGATTACTTGGTCGGTATTGGCATGTTTCAATCGAGCCCAACACTCAAGGTATCCAAGTGTTCCTCGGAACACAGAATGGTGAAGTGTGGAATGAAGGCAGTTTTCACTTCATACCTCGTCCCGTTTGGGATATTTGGAAATCGATGTCCGTTGAACATTTTGTCTTTACTGTCGCGGCACAGAATCGCACCAGTGAAGGACATCAGATGATGGTGCTTGCCACAGGAAGGGCAATACCCACGGACGCATATGGGCTAGCAAAAGTAAGTCGAGAGGATCTGACCACCCAACTTATTGGACTCTCAATGCAAACAATTGGCGCATACATCAACAGAGAGCCCCGAGCGAACTTATTAAGTTTTCCGGCTTACAACCTTTCTGAATGGTTTGTGTATGACCATCTACACCATGATTTCAACACGTACGGTGTACGAGTAAGTTTGAGCACTACCAAGGTGGTGGAAATAAATCCGAAAACCATGGAACAGTTTGATGCGCTTGCTCGGACCAAGGATATGGATGCCATCGTCCAGACTCTGAAGGTTTCATTCCCAGAAACTAGTGATATTGAGCGCTACGCCATCTATGCCACCATGGTAGGGATTAAACCCACGGTAATGACTCACATTATCAAAGGCGGAAACGGAAACATCATTCTCGATGGGCATCAAGATACTTAAAGGCAGCCAAAAGTGTAACCCGAGGGTTACACTTTTTAATTTGTGCCCAGGGCGGGACTCGAACCCGCACGCTGTATATCAGCTGAGGAAGTTGCGCTAAGTCTGTTTAATGTAGACAGAATTGAAGGCGGACAATCTCCTATAACCTAAAGTTCAGGTAAGTGAATGAACGCAAAACGCGGTCCCGTTAGGGACCGCGTTTTTCTTTTTGATGTGTCCCCAGAAGGGATCGAACCTTCGACCTGCGGATTAAGAGTCCGATGCTCTACCAGCTGAGCTATAGGGACATTGACACACGCAGAACACTATACCATAGTATGAAAAACTTTTCTAGATATGTTAGTATGGTATCTATTATGAGGGCGGAACCAAGAGGTTCCGCCCTCAATAAAAGAATGACGCAGTGGCGAAGTGGCCTAACGCTGCGGTTTGCAAAACCGCCATTCGCGGGTTCGACTCCCGCCTGCGTCTCACGAAGTGAGTAAAGGAAAAAGCCACCTGCGTGGCTTTTGTCGGGAGTCGAATAGGGGTCGCGAAGTCTTCTGTTTCGAGTATTCACGAAACTAGACTTTGTGACCGAATCTCCCCGCCTGCGTCTCACGAAAGGAATGTGCTAGAATACAGCCTATAAAACCCTGCCCGGGTGATGGAATGGTAGACATAGAGGACTTAAAATCCTCGGCTGGTTACAGCGTGCGGGTTCGAGTCCCGCCCTGGGCACATGAAAATAAAAATACCGAAATCATTTTTCGGTATTTTTATTTTTACATGCAGGGCGGGACTCGAACCGCGGGCCGCAACCTGCGAAGAGCAGGTGTAGGTTTCGAGGCAAGCATGCCGAGAGGCGAGTCCCGCTGCCAAGCTTCGAATCTGCTGATTCGCCTGGGCACATTATATAAACTCTACAGGAATTTCTGCCGTAAATGTTTTTTCTTCGCCGTTAAGTGTGAAGGAAAGTGAGTATGCGTGTAGCATAATGCGTGAATCTTTAACGGTACTGCCGTATGCAATGTCTCCGACAATGGGATGTCCACCATATGACATGTGTGCGCGTAACTGATGTGTACGACCTGTTAAGGGAGCAAGTTCTACGAGGGTTGTGTTGCTGTTTCTTTGTAAAACGTTTACTTCTGTAACAGCAGAACGTAGTTCGCCTCGTGGGTTGATGGGATTAACTGATTGTTTGTATTCCTTTTTATTTCTACCAAGAGGAGCATCAATGGTGTAGCTATCTTTTTCTACGACTCCTTCAACCAAAGCAATATATTTTTTTGTAGTAGCATGATTTAAAAACTCCTTTTTGAGCGCTTCAAAGGTGGGTTCATTTTTCGCAATAACCATAACGCCAGAAGTTTCCCTATCTAATTTATGTACGATGCCTCCTAATGGAATGATTCTTTCGTCCTGGAGGGTTATAGAGTTGTTGATAGAAAACATAGCAGGGGAATGCGCATACAAAAAATCAACAACCGTTTCTTCGTCAGAAAAGTCAAAAGGGTGTACTACGACACCTGAAGGCTTATCTATAACAAGTATGTTTTCATCCTCGAATATAACAGGGATAATCATGATTAGTTCATACTACGGGAAAGGAGGAGGAATAACAAGAAAGGACTTGGTTGTAATATGTTTTGGAAAGGAGTCTTGGCTACAAGTTTTGTGTCGTCGCCACTCCACAAACTCGCAGCCCGCCCCTCGTGGTTTTGCTTGCTAGCAAAACATCACTGCGGGCATTCAAGTCCTTAAGTAAGACAAGTCATTGTCTTACTTCCCGGGCACAAATGAAAAAACACATCAAAGATGTGTTTTTTCATTTGTGCCCGGGAAAGGACTTGAACCTTCATGAGTTGCCTCGCTTGCTCCTAAGGCAAGTGCGTCTACCAATTTCGCCACCCGGGCATATTTATTTTTTCTAACAACACTTTTCTACAATCTCCTTCGTAATCATTTATTTAAGCGAAATTCACCAATTAGCATCTTCCGCTTGCTAGCTCTAGATGTCTTCGAAGCCAAGCTGCTCGAGCCACCCGGGCATATATAAACCATGTAACTTTACCATAAAACGTACCTTTTGGAAAATAAAAAACCCGAGGAACGATTTAACGTTCGACTCGGGTTTTGGTTCTCATTGCGAGAATTTTTTAGGCGGACAATTGTGTTGCCTTGTGCACGTTAGGTAATCCTTCCGTGACATGTGCGTGTCTGCCGCGACTGGACTTCACAGTGCTCAGACGGATGCCAGCTATTTCGAGGAGTGCACGGATGTGCTGATCGAATTCTGGATTCATTTTCGCAGCGCTGTCGACATTGATGATGCTTCCGTAAAGGAGGTGTGCACTCAGGTGGTGTCCTGGTGTGAGTTTCTTCACCACGAACTCGTTGCCGAAGTTTCCGCGACGAAGATCGAGGATGAGTTGCCCTTTTTCGTCGGGGGCACTGTAGATACCCAAACAATCTTCCTTCATCAGGTCGGTAATGGGTCGGCAGGTTTCTCCCAACATCTTGTCTTGAATCGGAACGATGTCTGCGGTCTTGGTAGAACCTTTCTCAGCCGCAGGCACAACATGGGTAGCCGTCACAAGCACAGGTGGTTGCTTTGATTCCCAGTACCGCTGCTTGACTTCTCGTATTTCGCTTTGCAGGATGCTGTGAAGAAAACCCAACATCCTGTATTGTTCTTCGCCAATGTAGCCCATGGCAAAATGACATTTTTCCAAAGGAATAAAGAGCCAGACATGCGGGATAAAGATGCCATCTGCACGTTCGATGATGGGGAATTCACTAGTCGCACCTTCGCGCATCTTGAGTGTGACATCAATGGATTCGCTCCCATTGTCGAAGTTTCGTCCGATGAGGTAGGAGCCTTCGATGCCGTCACAGAACATTTGAAAGCGCAGACGTCCTGCTGCAATCTTTTGTGCAAGTGTCTGGCGCTCGCGTTCAGTCTCACGATTGCGCTTGGGTGTGTAGTCTGGCGGGACACCCTTTGCTTTTGCCACCTTTGGCTTCTGGTAGCGAGGCTGCTCGGGGTTTTTACCCCCATTTTCGCTGTCGTGTTTCTCGGTCTTGTGACCGTTAGATTTGTTCGCCATTGCAATCTCCTTGGTATGATATGGAAAGGAACAGTTGAAGCATGTTTCTGTCAGAGTACAGCTTGTATGCCATTATATATTATACACTAAATACATACTTTGTCAAGTTATACAAAGTACTAAAAATGACGCACTCATGCGCCATTTAGTTTTCTGATTCTTCCGTTTCTGGTTTACCGAGCTCTTTATCTTTTATCTTCTCGTTTCTGAGAAGTTCATCGATGTGCTGACGGTTTTTCTCTCCGTAATCAATTTCTACTTCAAAGAATGGGATTACTTTTACAGGAAGCCGCTTCATCACGTATTTACGCATATCTGTTCGCATGCGACGAGCGAAGTCGAGCGCCGCCTGTTCCTTATCTACTGGAAGTACTGTCATGTAAATAGTTCCTTGGCGCATGTCTGGAGACACTTCACAGCGAGTGATAGTCATAAGTGAAAGACCTGATGATTCACGCTGAAAGAAATCTTGTACTAAGCTTAAGATTTCAAGACTCACTTTTGTTTGGCGCTGGCTAGGGCCTTTGTCTGCTCCTTGTGTAAACATATATTAAATTCTAGTTTTTTCGATCTGGATTGATTCGAGAATATCTGATGGAATCATTTCGATTTTTGTTTCAACCATGAGACCACACTCATTTCCTTCGATCACTTCAGTAGCCTTAAGCTTTTGTGACTGAAGCTCAACAACACGACCACGTCCCATATCAACACCGCGACGAATAATCTTTACAAGAGAATTAAGTGCAATGCGACCAGTTTCTACACGGCCTCCAATAACATGCTTTTCTTTCTGAGTACTAAATGTTTTAAGAACCTTAAGTGTTCCAAGTACAACTTCCTTTTCTTCGTATGGAAGGCGATCAAGCACTACGGTGTCAAACCATTCAGAAAGTTTGTAGATGATATCAAAAGTTTCAGGAACAACCTTGAAGCGGTCTGCTTGTTCTCGAGCCTTACCGTCAATCTTTACCGCAAATCCAATGATAAGAACTTTTTCGTCTGATGAAGCTTGAATAATATCTCCCTCAGTGATTTGTCCAATTCCTTGCGCGATAATTTTTATCTTCACATGTTCGGTCTCTCTCTTTTGTAGTTCACGAATAACCGCTGAAAGTGTTCCGAGAGAATCTGCTTTAACGACGATAGGAATAACAACTCTAGCATTTCGGTAGAGGCGAGGGTCTAGCACTGTTTGAACAGCATTTGATTGTGCTTCAGATTGTAACTTCTCCATTAGTTTTTTGTCAGCAGATGAAATGAAAAGTGAACCAGCAAGAGGTGCTTCGTCAAAGCCTGTAACTTTTATTGGCTGACCTGCGTGTGGGCTTTTAATTGTTTTGCCCAAGAAGTCTTCAATAATACGAATAGGGGAAAGTGCCGTACCAGCCAAAATAGAACCAGATGCTGGAAGCGTACCGTCTTTAATGATGAGTGCGGCTGAGATACCACGCTTCTGGTCTACGAAACTTTCAAGTACATATCCTGTTGCTTCAACACCGAGGTTTGCTTTTAGGTCGTTCACTTCAACCACAAGAAGAAGTGTCTCAAGTAGGAAATCAATTCCTTGTCCTGATTTTGCAGAAATTTCTACGCACGGCACTTCACCTCCGTATCCTTCGATGTAAATTCCATTCTCAACAAGAGAATTCTTAGTCTTCTGGATATCAGCTCCTGGCTTATCAATTTTATTGATGGCAACAACGTATGGAAGTTTGTGAGCTTCAATTGTTTTCCATGCTTCGAGCGTTTGAGCCTTTACTCCGTCTTCAGCTGAAACAATAAGGATCGCAATATCTGCGATTTCTACACCGCGTTCACGCATAGACTGGAACGCTTCGTGGCCTGGTGTATCGAGGAACGTAATTGGAAGCACTCGTCCGTCGGTTGCTGTGTGCTGTACTTCGTATGAAGAAATACGCTGTGTGATACCTCCAGCTTCACCGTCCACTACGTTTGATTTGCGAATGAAGTCAAGAAGAGATGATTTTCCATGGTCGACATGACCAAGAACCGCAATAACTGGCTGACGAGAAACTATCTCCTTTTTCGGGGTGTTTGTAGGCATAAAATAATGACACAATTATAGCACGAAAATGTAAAGATGCCTATCTCTGTAAGGCTTAGTTCTTATGAGCTTGTTTGGACTCTTCGAGTACTGCTTGCTCTTCTTCTGTGAGGTCGTGCGTGCTTGTGTACCCTGAAACTGGTTTCGCAAAAACAGATACTCGGTCTCGGTGATGAAGTGAAGACAAAATGAGTCCGTTTCCGAGTTCATTCACGAGTGCTACAGCAAATGATTGATTACTTCCATTTTGATCAAAAGCTTTGAAGCGCATTGTTGATACGTTTCTAATAGACTGCGCGAGACGCTTGTCTAATTTGAGAGCATGTTCAGCAATGAGCTCGTCATGCTTCTTAAGGTCATCTACTTTATCAAGATAGGTGCGAATGACGGACTCAAGACTTTTTGCATTTTCTCCACGAGTGAAAACAGAAATTTTATAATGAAGATATACAACATAGAGAAGAAGGATGACGAGTGCAATAGAGAGCGGAATACTTGGATACTGTAATGCTTGCTGAGCTAGAGAAGAGAGATTCATGTTGTGCTGTAGTGTAACAAAAAAGTTTGATCTTAGTTAGGTGTGTATAACGCTTTTATTTTTTATGGAGGAATGTTAGAGTTATACGTAGTGAGGGGTGTCGGATCCTCATTTTTTGTACAAGAATCCGATTGAATCAAACTTGAACAAGGAGAAGACCATGAAAAAATCGCTGATTGCTGCCGCACTGTTGTGCGCAGCGCTCTCTGCGGGTGCTTCCATGAATGCGCAGGCTTCGGGCCAGGCGCCGCCAGGTATCCACGCTGCAACTTCGAACAAGGTCGATGCGGTGGAAGAAGTCAACAACCAGCAACCTGCGTTCGGCGGCAATCTCGCGCCCGACGGCAAGACCTTCGTGCTCACGGTCACGGGCCAGGGCATCACCAAGTTGCTGCCTGTGCGCCTGGTTGATGCAGGATGTGGTGACATCAGCAGTGGCGGTGGTTCGCGTTGCATTACTCCGACGCTGTGGCGGCCTGCCGTGGACAAGGTCAAGGCGCCACCATTGATTGCTGCCACCCCCGACCAGAACTACACCGGCCGTGCACGTTTGCCCGCAACCTCCCTCGGTGAGCCGCCCGGCGCCGCTGTTCTCACTTGAACATCGGCAGCTGGTGAAACCTACATGCTTCCATGTGCGCAATTGCATATGTGGAAGCGTTTTTATTTTTGTCATTTAGTAGGTGTAGTATTTCTTATAGACACAAGGAGGTATGTATGCAATCGTTAAGACTAACGAAAGTTGCTGTTTTTATAAAAAAGCTTTTCGGTTCACTGCCTGCCAATTTTAAGTATGACGATTTCATTTTGTGCGGTGAACTGAGTGAATTCCATCAGATGGCTAAAGCCGCTGAGGTCACTAAAGGTTTAGAGCTGTCACGCTATCGCCTTTCTGGGTACTCTGGATATAAAACTACGTACCTGAATTAAATCAGCCCCACCGGACTGATTTTTTCTTTTGATGTGATAGAGTATTCGTATGTTTAACCTGTTTACAAAAAAACAAAAAAGAATCTATCTCGACAACGCTGGAGCAACACCAGTAAGTAAGCGCGCCCAAGCTGTTCTTATTGAACGCTTGAGTGTCTTTGGTAACCCCTCAGCCATTCACCAAGAAGGAGATAAAGCCTCCCAGGTATTACAAAAAGCACGGAATACTGTGGCAACAGCCTTGAACGCTCATTCATATGAAATAACATTTGTTGGAACGGGAACGGAGAGTTGTAACATTGCGATTTTAGGCACCATCGCAAAGGTTTCTGGAATTACGCTTCCTCATATTATTACAACGGAGATTGAACACCCAGCTGTACTGGAACCAATCCGTCATCTCGAGAAAACAGGAAAAGTTCGCGTGACCTATCTTCCTGTGTACGATAATGGAATTGTAAAAGTAAAAGATATTCGTGAAGCTCTCACGGAAGAAACAGTATTGGTGTCAGTTATGTATGCCAACAATGAAATCGGAACCATTCAACCAATAAAAGAAATTGGCCGTGCGCTTGATGAGTGGAAGAGGGAGCGAGAGAGGACATTTACTTCGTATCCATACTTCCACGTGGACGCATGTCAGGCGGGAAATTATTGTAACCTCGACGTGGTGCGCCTTAAAGCACACTTAGTTACGGTGAATGCTTCAAAGGTGTATGGTCCAAAAGGAATTGCTGCACTTTATAAACGAGAGGGAATTAGTGTTGAACCAACAACCTATGGCGGCGGACAAGAACGTGAGCTACGTAGTGGAACAGAATCAGTAGCTCTCGCAGCAGCGTTTGCTGAAGCGCTCACTGAAGCAGTTGAATTGCGTGATACAGAATCAGAACGACTAGCAGTATTACGAGACTTCTTTTTCAAAGAAGTTGTAAAACATATTCCTGATGTAACTATCTATGGAGATACGAAAGAAAGACTTCCAAATAATATCAACATTCGTGTTCCAGGTATCACAAGTGATGAGCTCATCTTACGTCTTGATGCGAATGGGTTTGCCGTCTCACATAAATCAGCGTGTGCCTCTGCTGAGACTGATGGAAGTTATGTTGTGCAAGCGCTCGGTGCCACGATTGCGGAATCGTTAGAAAACGTGCGCATCACACTCGGACGGGACACGACACAGTCAGATCTTGAAAGGCTTATTTCATCGCTCCAAACTATTAAAGAAACATTTGGGCGCTAGTCACTCGATTGGTACTGTATTACACTGGTACCATCAACTACTAATTAATACTTATATTTATGTACGAACAAAAAGATTTTGCACACCTGCTCTCGACTCCTGGATTTTCTGATGCGTTGCTCACTAATCACTTCACGCTCTATCAAGGGTATGTGAAGAATACCAACGCTCTTATCGAAAAGTTTAAGACACTTGAAATTGGAACTCCTGAATATGCAGAACTCCATCGTCGTTTTGGATGGGAATGGAACGGGATGCGACTTCATGAGCTTTATTTTGAGAACATGAAAAATGGTGGAGTGGCACTGACTGCAGGCTCTGAATTACAGAAAGTTATCGAATACGTATGGGGCTCATTTGAAAATTGGCAGAAAGAATTTATTGGTATCGGAACAATGCGTGGTATTGGATGGGTGGTCCTTGCGTATGATCCAGTAAAGAAAATGGTTTTCAACACATGGGTAAATGAACACAACGAAGGAAATCTAGCAGGAGCAGTTCCTGTTCTCGTTATGGATGTATTTGAACATGCATTTATGGTTGATTACGGACTCAAGCGCGCTGACTATATCACCGCGTTTATGAATGCAATTGATTGGAGTGTTGCAGAGAAGAGATTAGTTTAAATTAAAAAGCTAATATAATACTAACAATGAAGTGGATTCTATTTACAGGTACCTGGAAGCTTACAAATCATGAAGTGGAGAATGATGTACGAGAAGCTGCTCGTGAAGTGCTTTCTCGTGGAGATGGAATCGTAACGGGAGGGGCTACTGGAGTGGATTATTTTGCTATGGATGAAGCCATGAAAATGTTTCCAGATGCTTCACGTTTAAAAGTTATCATTCCAGCAATGTTTAAAAGCTATGTGTATGACTATCATACTAACTGGCTTATGCCTCCAGTTACCACAGAGAGCATCTACAATCTCGAAAAAATTCTTCAACAGATAAAAGACACAAATCCTGAATCTCTTGTTGAAATGCCAAACGATATAATCACGCAAGACCACTACAATGATCGCCACGATGAGGAGGTAAAGATTTCAGATGAAGTGTATGCTTTCCAAGTTAACAACAGTACTGGAACACAGGATACTATCGACAAAGCTGCTAAGAGTGGTTTGCCTATCATTCTCCATAAGAAGTACACGATTGTGATTTAGGCTATAAAGCTAACCTCACTTAAAATTCTTATAAAAAACAAAACCGCCGAAGCTGCTTTGCTTGGCGGTATGTCCACTTAGTTTTTTTTGATGACCTTGACGGGTGTGCAGGTTATGGGTTTTCCATCTTGTCCGAAGATGGGGGTTCCCACATTCGTATAAAGGGTTTTGGAAATTTCCAGGCAAACATTCTCGTCTGGGGAGAAAACCTTTGCGTAGTTGTTGCCACAACTCCAGGGCATGAGTGCAAGAATCAACAACAGGACACCAAAGATAGAGTAGTTCATTTCAATTCCCTTTGTCTTTTGGCGGAATTTATTCGCGACTTGCGTGCAAGAGCCTTTTGCAATGGTTGGCCAGCGTCACGGCCGCGACTGAGATGAAGCCGACAATCGAGGTGATGAGGATAACTACCTTCACCACCTCAAACCAGTTCACCAAACGCGCTTGGTTGGAAATACTGATCAGCATTGGCATGATGAGGAAGCTCAGAGCTCCCAAGATAGCCAGCGCAGCAAGAAGGATTGCAGCCAAAGTAACTGTAATGGTTTTGATGCCCATGTGTTTTCTCCAAGGTTATATATTGAGTAAAGAGCCATATGTATTATGCTATTTTTACCGAATATTGTCAAGTTGACTGGTATGGCGTAATTTGAGATTGTAGGTATATACCGTATTGACTGACTATCCACCACGCCTGAGACTCTGAACTGATACACTGAGCTAAAGACCTTGTGTTTTAACATTTACAATCCATGCCTCCAAATTTCAACAACTTCACCACCAAAGCAAAGGAAGTGATTCGTCGGGCGCATGAACTTGCTATCGAGCGAGGACAGAACCAGGTGAGTCCACTCCATCTTATGGGAGCTCTTCTTACACAGGAAGAGTCTCTTGTGCATGCTATTTTAGAAAAATTAGAAATCGATATTGTTCATCTTACTGACAGCATTGTGGACGCTATTGAAGTTCCTGGAGCTTCAGCTACGATGAGTCCGTCATATCAGATGTATCTCACACCTGAACTTGCAACAACACTTGAAATGTCACTGAAGGTTGCTCAAACCCTTGGAGACGAATTTGTTTCAACGGAACACCTCTTCCTTTCATTACTTGAATCACAAGGACAAGTACGTGAAGTACTTGCACGTTTCCGAATCGACAAGGACGCGGCATATCATATATTAGAAGACCTTCGCTCACAGAATATTACTGAAGCGCAAGGCGGAAAGAAAAATAAAGCACTCGCGAAATACACACGTAATTTCACGGAGCTTGCACGTGCGGACAAATTAGATCCAGTAATCGGTCGCGATACAGAAATCATGCGTCTTATGCAAATTCTTTCTCGTCGCACAAAGAATAATCCAATCCTCATTGGTGAAGCTGGTGTTGGAAAAACTG
Source organism: bacterium (assembly GCA_023267635.1). Lineage (GTDB taxonomy): Bacteria > Patescibacteriota > Minisyncoccia > Phycocordibacterales > UBA5272 > UBA11704. Next base: position 21,506 of record JAHFMX010000004.1, read on the forward strand.
CAGTAGTAGAAGGACTCGCAATTCGTATGGCAAAAGGGGATGTTCCAGAGTCTCTTAAAGGTAAAGAACTCGTATCACTTGATCTTGGAATGCTTATTGCTGGAACAAAGTTCCGCGGAGAATTTGAAGAACGACTCAAAGCAATCATGAAAGAAATTGAACGCTCAGAAGGAGGCATTATTCTTTTCATCGATGAGATTCACACCATTGTCGGAGCGGGGGCAACAGAAGGATCAGCGGACGCCGCAAACCTACTCAAGCCAGCACTTTCTCGTGGAGAGCTCAGAGCCATTGGAGCAACAACTATCAAGGAGTATCAGAAGCATATCGAAAAGGATCCAGCTCTTGCCCGTCGTTTCCAGCCAGTGTTTGTAGAAGAACCAACAGAGCTCGACACGCTTGCGATCTTACGTGGCCTCAAGGAAAAGTATGAACTCTTCCACGGGGTACGTATTACAGATGATGCTCTTATCTCAGCGGTGAATCTTTCGACTCGATATATTACGTCACGATTCCTACCTGATAAGGCAATTGACCTTATTGATGAGGCTGCCTCATCTCTTCGTATTGCTCTCGAGAATAAGCCTCCTGTGCTTGATGATGCTCATCGCAAGATCATGCGTTTAGAAATCGAAAAAGAAGCGCTCACGAAGGAACTTGTTGCACATAAGGAAGACGATGATGCGCATGGAACAGGAACTGAAAAGCGAATTCATGCTATCGACGAAGAGATTGCAAACGTAAAAGAGAAGACTCGCGAACTTGAGCTTAAGTGGAAAAACGAAAAGAAGACACTTAATGAAATTGGAGAACTTAAAAAGTCTCTTGAAACCCTCCGTATTGAAGCAGAGAACGCAGAAATGCGCGCTGACCTTACTCGCGCTGCGGAGATTCGTTATGGACAAATTCCAGAGCTTACACGCGAACTTGGTGAACGTATGGAGAAACTAAAGAAACTTCAGAAGACACGCAGAATTCTACGTGAAGAAATTACAGAAGAAGATATTGCTTCTGTGGTGGCTCGTTGGACGGGTATTCCTGTTGTGAAAATGTTGGAAGAGGAAGAAGAAAAATTAGCGCACATGGAAGAAGGACTTGGAGAACGTGTGATTGGACAGCGTGATCCAATAGAAAAAATAAGTGGAGCAGTGCGCCGAAGTCGTGCGGGGATTAATGATCCATCACGCCCAATCGGTTCATTCCTATTTCTTGGTCCAACGGGTGTTGGAAAAACGGAACTTACAAAGGCGCTCGCAGAGTTTATGTTCAATGACGAGAAAGCGCTCATCAAAGTGGATATGAGTGAATACATGGAGAAGCATTCAACGTCAAAGTTGATCGGAAGTCCTCCAGGATATGTTGGATATGATGAATCAGGGCAACTTACTGAAGCAGTTCGCCATCGTCCGTACGCCGTTATCTTGTTTGATGAAGTTGAAAAGGCTCATCCTGAAGTATTCAACTTACTTCTTCAGGTTCTTGATGAAGGGCGACTTACAGACAGTAAGGGGCGCATTGTTAACTTCAAGAACACGATTATTGTGATGACATCCAACATTGGAAGTCAGCACATCCAGAAGATGGAGCAGATTGGGTTTACTAATCACACAGAAGGAAGTGAGTACGCACAAGTGAAGGAACGAGTTATGGAATCTCTCAAAGAATTCTTTAAGCCTGAGTTCTTAAACCGCCTTGATGAAACAATTATCTTTGATGTGCTCGACAAGAGTCAGGTGAAGCAAATTGTAGGTCTACAGATGGCTCAAATTGCAAAGCGCCTACAGGAAAAAGATATTATTCTTGAAACAACAGAAGAAGCTCTTGCTCACATTGCAGAGAAATCGTTTGACCCACATTATGGAGCGCGACCTATCAAGCGATTTATTCAGACTCATATTTTGAATCAGGTTGCATCTCTCATGCTTTCAAAGAAATTTATGAAAGGGGGAATAGCTGCAGTAGCACTCGATAAAAAGGGAGACGTTATTGTTGAAGCAAAGAAACCAAAGAAGATTCCAAGTCCAATATCCAAAAAGGATCTTGTAACAAAGAAGTAAAGATCTACAAAATCATCCCATCTACTTTGTCGCTACGGGATTTTTCTCAGTCAATGTATATGGAAATGTTCCTTTGCTTGCTAGCTCCGGAACTCTTTGTCGCTCTTCGCTCCTAGATCCTTCTAAAAATCCCTAAGCTTCGCGTACCTGGAACAATTTTCTAGATTTTAAAAACATAAAGTGCCGCATATTTGCGGCACTTTATGTTTTTAATGAAATTTGCTATAATCCAATTCTGTTGGTTTGTGTCAAAGTATTTAGACCAACACTTTTTGCGTCAGTCGTATAGTGGCAATTACAGGGGACTGTAAATCCCCCGCGCATAGCGCTCCGCTGGTTCGAGTCCAGCCTGACGCACAAAATAGTTTTTATTAAAAATCTCCATATTTGAATGGAGATTTTTAATTCTAACGGTAGTATTGACTTTTATATTAAATATGTTATAATTAAAAAGCTAAGGATTTAATTTTTCATTTCGAAAAATATTCTTGGCGAAGGAGATAGAGAGTGCAAACAGCAATGAGTTTGGCGCTTGCGAGAGTCGGTTTGATTACCGAAGAGCAAGCAAGAGACATTACATGTCTGCCGCGGCACTTGAAGACATATCAGGAGCAGATTGAAGAAATCTCTCTACTTGCTGGTCTGATGAAAAATGCCAATATCAATGCATCTGGTACAGACACGCTTGTCTATATCGCGTACAGGCTTGATTTGGAAAGTGGAAGATATGCTGAAGGTTTTCAGCTCATGCTTTCCCATCTGAAGAAAAGAGTTGCTGAACTCGGACTCGTTTAATCTAAAATATAAAGGAGAATTCTATCATGAAGACATGACACGCCGACACCAACTGTGTCGGCTTTTTATATGCCAAAGTTTTAACGTGAGGGCTTTGTTAATAAAACCTGCGCCATTTGAGATGAAAAACACATAGAGTGGTCTGTATAGAGGGTGATATACTTACCACATGAGAATTGCAGTCCTTGGTCCACAAAATACTGGTAAATCAACTTTTATACAAGATTTCTTAGCTGAATTCCCACACTATACAACGCCGCCTGAGACCTACCGCGACCTTGTGGAGGAAAAGGAATTAGAGGTTAATCAACTGACTGGAGTAGAAAGTCAAAAAGCAATTCGTGATTTTATGTTTGGACAGTTGCGTCACAATACTGCGTATAATGTTATTTTTGATAGGTGTCTTATTGATAACTATGTGTATACCTACGTTCAGTATGAGGCAGGCACTATTCCAAAATGGTTTGTAGATGAAACCGAAGCAATGATGAAGGACACACTTCAAAATGTTGATATGTATTTCTTTATTCCTACGGCGGTTGCTGTGCCGTTGGTTGATGACGGAACACGAGACATTACAGCTGAGTATATTGATACAGTTAATAATCACTTCTTAAGAGTTTTATTTGAGCTCTCAAGAAAATACAACATTACCGTTAAGGTTGTGTCGGGGAATCGAGAAGCAAGAATGGAACAGGTTAGAAAAATAATTTAATTTTTAATTACTATGAATATAGAAGATCGCAAAAAAGAATTAACACCAGAAGAAAACCACGTCCTCTTTAATGGTGGAACAGAGGCTCCGTTTACAGGTGAGCTTCTTAATGAACACCGTGTGGGAATGTTTAGTTGTAAGGTGTGTGGTACACCACTCTTTGCTTCGGACACAAAATTTGAATCAGGATCAGGGTGGCCTTCGTTTGATCAAGCTCTACCTGGCGCCACAGAGAATATTGAAGACAATTCACTCGGCATGCTTCGGACGGAAGTAAGGTGTGCTACGTGTCATGCTCACCTAGGGCATGTGTTCGATGACGGACCAGCAACAACTGGTAAGCGCTACTGTATGAACTCAATCTGTATGGAATTTAAGGAAGAAGAAAAATAATATATATGTCATCACTTTTTACAAAAATCATTGCAGGTGAAATTCCAAGTTACAAGATATACGAAGATGAATACTCGTATGCTTTTCTGGACATTAATCCTTCACGTGAGGGGCACACTCTTGTTGTTCCTAAACAAGAAGTTGACCAGTTGTTTGATCTTGATGAAGAATCATATCGAGGGCTTATGAGCGCTGTTAAGAATGTTGCTGAATTGCTTAAAGCAAAACTGAACTGCATGCGTATATGTGTCGTTGTTGAAGGGTATGAAGTTCCTCATGCTCATGTGCACCTGCTTCCTACCAATACTGCAGAAGATTTTATTTCTCGAAGACCACACACGGCAACTGACGAGGAGCTGAAAGAAGTTCACGCTAACATCGTCTCATAGTATATGAAGCAACCAATAACATTTAAAGAAGCTGTGTATGACGTTGTAGCTAAAATCCCAAAAGGGAATGTTATGACATATAAAGAAGTTGCTATAAAAATTGGAAAGCCAAACGCGTCCCGTGCGGTGGGTACGGTATTAAGTAAGAATTTTAATCCAGATATTCCGTGCCATCGTGTGATTCGTGCTGACGGAAAAATGGGAGGTTATAATCGCGGGGGAATTACTAGTAAACGCACCATTCTCGAAGAAGAAGGTGCTAATATATAATCTATACATCTATGACATATATACTCATCAGAACAATCGGAGTTCTTCTAGCAAGTTACATAACTAAAGTGGGTGTTCCAATAGTGCTTGCTTGGCAAACAGGAGTGACTGCAGTGTTGGTTGCTTTAGTCCTTGCAATCATCAACAACACGATCAAACCAATCATTACCTTGATCTCGCTCCCAATTAACATTGTGACGTTGGGATTGTTTTCTTTTGTGATAAATGGAGTAATGATCCTACTCGCAGACAAGTTGGTTGATGGATTTACTATTCCGTCACTTTTAATGGCAATATATTTCTCAATCGTACTTTCAGTTATTAACTGGTTTCTTCACGCATTTGAATAGGAGATAGTTAGGGGTTGCAGTTAGGGTGTTAGAGAAAAGAGTGCGCCGTATGGTTCCCGATTTCTTAGATTGTAATCAATCTTTTGAAATCGCAATACTCTGGAGTGCGCACTCTTTTCTTATTGGGTATTGATTATTAAGTTATTGAATATTTACTCCTAACCCTTAACTACTAACTCCTGACTTGGATTCGTGTTCCTCGGTGATCACTTCAACGTCTTCTTGAATTTCATCCACATCCTCCTGAATCTCATCAATATCTTCTTGCATTTCTTCCACGTCTTCAGCGATCTCCTCAACGTCCTCAGCAATCTCTTCGACATCTTCTGCAATTTCTTCAACGTCTTCTTGAATTTCATCAATATCTTTTTCAACGTTGGCTAGCGCTCGCGCCTGATGGTTAACACTCATTTGAATGAAGATAGAGAGATAAATTGCTTCAAGAGATACGACTGTTGTTAATACGAGGAGAACTCGATCTAGGCCAACACCCATAAGCACAAGCGTAAAAGCGCCTATAAATAAAAAGGTGTGAACAATGACAGACCAAATCGATCCTGTCCACTTGGTGATTTTAAGCGCAAGGATTTCTAGGTCATTTATTGGGGTGTTTTCATTTTTTTTCATATGGTATAAGGGGTTGCGTCGACGCTTGGTAGCTTACGACGTCTTCGCAGTCAAGCTGCTAAACATATGTTTTTACTATACCATAAACATGGTAAAATAAAGGTATGACAATATTAATTCTTGTCGGACTACTTATTCCGTTACTTATTCTGGGAGGTTTTGGTGCGCTTATTTATTTTCTTGTAAAGAAAAATACAAATTCTATGGAATCAAAAACAAAGGCTCTTGATGTGTTTATGTATCTCGGTATTTTCATATCGCTCATCGTGTCAGTGACAAATAGTATTCAAATACTTTTTACAGCTATTGAACGTAAGTTCACAGATGTGCTAGAAGTTGGACAGTATGTAGATATGTACGGAAGCGATATGCGCATGGCTATCGCTTCTCTTGTGGTGATGTTCCCCATCTACCTAGTTCTCTCAATGTACGTTTCAAGAGACATTAAGAAGTTTCTTTTCAAGCGTGGTCTTCTTATTCGTAAGATTTTTATTTACACAACGCTTTTTGCAACAGCGGTGACGCTTCTCGGTTCTCTTGTTGCAACAATCTACACATACCTGGGTGGAGAGCTTACTGTTCGTTTCGAACTTAAGGCGCTTACGGTGTTTGTTATCGCAGCAGCAGTGGGAGGATATTACCTCTATGCGCTTCGTCGTGACTATACAAAGAAGACAATGGTACCGAACATAATTGCAGCAGCCTCTGCACTCTTCGTACTCGCTTCTCTTGTGTGGAGCGTTTCTATTATCGGTACTCCAGCTGAAATGAGACTTAAGCGAATTGACGATGCACGTCTTAACGATGTATCTCGTATTCAGCAAGAAATCTTTAACCACTTCCAGAGCACTGATAAGTTACCAAAAGATCTTTCAGAGCTTGATGATGCCTTTCAAGGATATGTTGTTCCAAAGGATCCAGTAACAGGAGCAGTGTACGAGTATCGTGTACTTCAACAGCCCGTTGTAAGAGCAACTGCTGTTGTAGGTAAAAAAGAACTCACAACACCTGCTATCTTTGAAATCTGTGCAACATTCGAGACTGAGCGAAAGTATGACGACCGAGGAACGCCAGTGTTCGCGGAGAAGATGTATTCTGTATCAAATTACTATTATTCTGGAGACACATCAGCTTTCTGGAATCATGGTATTGGTAAGACATGTTTTAAGAGGGTTATTTCTTCTGACATGTACTACGGTCGCTAATACAGTACACCAACACAATCTTCTTTGTTGTGGGACCCAGTTTTCTCAGTCAATGTACTATTCGTACACCTCCTTCAAAAACTTTCCCACGCCTCGAATCTTGTGCCGTTATACTGATTAGTTTTCTTCTGGGGATTTTTAAATAAAGAGCGGCGCCTACGGCGCCGCTCTTTATTTTTATCTCACAGACGCAATATGATAGTATGTAGTAATAACGTATGGAATCATATAATCCTAAAAACATAGAACCTAAGTGGCAAAAGAAATGGGCAGACACAAAGCTCTACGAGACTGATATTTCTACCACAAAAAAGAAAATGTATGTTTTGGATATGTTTCCATACCCATCAGGTGAAGGGCTCCACGTCGGACACCCTAAAGGATATATTGCAACAGATATTTATTCTCGCATGAAGAAGATGAGTGGATTTGAGGTGCTTCACCCAATGGGATGGGATGCTTTCGGTCTTCCTGCTGAGGAATTTGCTCTTAAACATAAAGTTCACCCACGAGTAGCTGTAGAGAAAAATATTGCTCGCTTTAAAGAGCAGCTTTCAATCATTGGATGTAATTATGATTGGACGAAAGAAATTAATACAACCGATCCAGAATTTTATAAATGGACTCAGTGGATTTTTAAACAAATGTGGAAGAAAAATCTCGCATACGAAAGTAACGAACCTATCAACTGGTGTCCATCATGTAAGACTGGGCTTGCGAACGAGGATCTAGAAGGAGACTCATGTGAGCGCTGTGGAAGTAAAGTAGAAAAGAAACCACTTCGACAGTGGGTACTTAAGATTACTGACTATGCAGATCGCATGATTGCAGATTTGGATAAGTTGGAATGGCCAGAAGGTGTAAAGCTTGCGCAGAAGAATTGGATCGGAAAAAGTGAAGGTGCAGAATTTGATTTTGAGTTAGTTGCGGGAATGGGTGTTCCCGTATCTCAAAAAGTATTCACCACACGACCAGACACGCTCTACGGCGCAACGTTTGTCGCTATTTCAGCTGAGCTTGCAAATACATGGATTAAAAATGGTTGGGAGACAACGAATGAGGTTGTTAGTTTTGCTGCCGCGCTCATACATGAACAAGAGTCTCTTGGGTATGGAGCAGAAAAAGAGAAGAAGGGAATATTCACTGGTGTCTACGCAATTAACCCAGCAACAAAGGAAGAGATTCCTGTGTGGATTGCTAACTATGTTATGGGAGGAGTGGGGACAGGGGCGCTTATGGCGGTCCCAGCTCATGATGACCGTGATTTTGAATTTGCTCAGATATATAATCTTCCAATTAAAGAAGTTATTCGTCCGTATGTTATTGATCATGTGAACGCCCCACGAGCTGATAAGGTTACAAAAGTTCGTCGTAACGTGCACGCAATTGTGTATGATCCAAAGACTAAGAAATATTTGATACTAAGAAACTCAATTCATAATTGGGACACGATTGTAATCGGCGGAGTAGAGGAAGGAGAAGATTTGATTGAGGCTGCTAAGCGAGAACTTGCTGAAGAAACGGGGTATACAGATGTTGTATATAAGAGAACGCTTGGTTTCCCTGTACAGGCGGGATATTTTGCACCTCATAAAGATGAGAACAGATTAGCAATCGCCTCTGCACTTTATTTTGAATTAGAAAGCGATACTAAGGTTGAAATTCCAACTGATGGGGAGAATGAGGGAAATGAGATCGTGTGGGTGGACGAATCAGATTTTGCTTTAGGTAAAATGATTAATTCAGAACTTGGACATTGGCTCGCTAGACTTAAGACAGGTAAAGATGTCGCGTATACAGGGGCGGGCGTACTAGTTAATTCTGGAGATCACGACGGACTCACCTCTGAAGAAGCGTGCAAGAAAATAACAGAAGTTGTCGGAGGAAAGCTACTGTCTCGCTACCGTTTGAAGGATTGGGTATTTGCTCGACAAAGATATTGGGGAGAACCTTTTCCAATTGTGTTTGATGAGAATCACGTTGCGCACGTTGTTGCTGACAGTGAGCTTCCCGTTAGGTTACCAGAAGTTGAAAAGTATGAACCAACAGGAACAGGGGAAAGCCCACTTGCTGCGATAGAATCTTGGGTGAATGTTACTGGGTATCTTAACGAAGAAGGGGAGTTTGTAAGTTGCGACTCATCTCATCCACAAGCTAGGCGTTTTACTCGCGAAACAAACACCATGCCACAATGGGCGGGGTCATCGTGGTACTATCTTCGTTTTGCGGATCCTCACAATACTCAAGCGCTCACCGATAGCGGCATTGAAAAGAAATGGCAGCCAGTGGACGTGTATGTGGGAGGAGATCATGCAACTCGCCACTTAATCTACGCTCGTTTTTGGCACAAGTTTTTGTATGATATTGGTGTCGTATCAAACGACGAACCTTTTTCGCGACTTGAGTTTCTCGGATTTATCCTCGCTGAAGATGGACGCAAAATGAGTAAGCGCGCAGGAAATGTTATCAATCCAGATGATGTTGTTAATCAGTATGGGGCAGATACTCTTCGAGTATATGAAATGTTTATGGGTCCATTTGAACAGACCGTTGCGTGGGACACAAAAGGAATTGCAGGGGCTGAGCGATTTCTCGAACGTGTGTGGAAGCTCTCTGCCAAGGTAAGCTCTGATGTAGCTGATTCAGACCAGATGAAGTCACTGCTTCATAAAACAATTAAAAAAGTAGGCGAAGATATCGAAGGTTTTAAATTTAACACTGCTATTAGTGCGATGATGATATGTCTTAATCAAGCTGACGCAGAGGCCCCTGTTTCTCAATCCTGGTACACAGAGTTTCTAAAGATTTTGGCTCCATTTGCACCTCATATTACAGAAGAGTTATGGAATCAGTCAGGAGAAGAGGGGTCTATTCATGAGAGTGCTTGGACTGTGTATGATGAAAGTTACCTGCGGGAGGCAATGGCTACCATCGCAATTCAAATTGGTGGTAAGTTGCGAGGAACCCTTACCGTTCCTCATGATACGACAGAGATACACCTAGTAGATGAGGTTAAGAAAACTGATTTCTTCCAAAAATATGTCGGAGAGGCTACTCCTAAAAAAATCATTTTTGTGCCCAACAAGCTCATAAATATCGTAATTTGACGTTTTTGGCAAGTTCTGGTAGAATGTATTTTATATATCACCACATATGGCAGGAATAACCTTTAAACCAAAAGCAGTTTCGAAGAAGCTTCTCACCACCCTCAACCCACGTACACGTGAGATTGTGGTTAATCGCTATGGTCTTGAGAAGGAAGGTCGCATGACGCTTGAAGCGATCGGGAAGACATACGACATTACTCGTGAACGTGTTCGCCAGATTGAAAATTTTGCCCTAGCTTCGATTAAAAAATCAAAGGAATTTAAGGAACACGCTTTTGTGTTTGACGAACTTAAGGCTGTTCTTAAAGAACTTGGGGCTGTTGTTTCAGAGGAACACCTCATGCGTCATATTTCAAAGGATCCTGTAGTTCAGAACCACATTAACCTATACCTCGCTCTTGGGGATGAATTCAAGAAGCATAAAGAAGACGATAATTTTCACGCTCACTTTTCAATTGATGATAAGCACGCAACACATATTCGTGAAGCCCTTGGAAAACTCTACGGTTCTATTGATGAAGAAGACCTGGTAACAGAAGAAGAAATCTTTACTCGTTTTACGGGACATCTTACAGAGGTTCTTGGAGAATTTAAGGACAATAAAGAAGTTATTTATCGCTACCTCGCACTTTCAAAAGTAATCGGCAAGAATCAGCTCTCAGAATGGGGACGCACATCATCTCCTCATGTTAAAGCTCGTGGTATTAAAGACTATGCATACTTGATTATGCGTCGCGCAGGACGCCCTATGCACTTCAAGGAGGTGGCTACAGAAATCAATAAGACATTCGGAAAGAAAGCTCATGTTGCGACATGTCACAACGAACTGATTAAGGATTCTCGATTCGTTCTTGTTGGCCGCGGAATGTATGGTCTTAAAGACTGGGGACACACAGGAGGTGTTGTTCGGGATGTAATCACTGAAGTTCTTAAGGAATCAGGACGCCCACTTCCAAAAGATGAAATTGTTAAACGAGTGCTCGCAAAGCGCATTGTAAAACCAAACACCGTTCTCGTAAATCTTCAGAACGCCAAGTATTTCCGTAAGGTTGCTGGAGAATACACACTAGCCTAACAAGATAGAGGTTACAAACCACGAAGTCGAAAGCCTTCGTGGTTTGTAATTTTGACTAGTGACTATTCCCTATTACCTAGGTGTTAGTTTTGGTATACTATTTCCATGCAACTCCTCATTGATATCGCGCTTAGCCTTATCTATTTTTGTCTATTCTTACTTTTGTGCGCATGGGCATGGAGGTTCTGGATGATGTATATCAATCAGAAGTATTTAAACAAAACGAATCAGGAATATGTCATGCTTGAAATCAAGCTTCCTCGTGAAATTTTTAAATCTCCGTATGCTACTGAAGCGGCGCTAGCTTCACTTCTCCAAAGTGGAGGTATGAGTACATGGCATGCAAGGCTCTTTCAAGGAAATCTCCCGATGTATTCATCTCTAGAAATTGCATCAATTGAAGGTGTTGTTCATTTCTATATCCGTACTCAAGGAAAATTTCGTTCACTTGTTGAATCTAACTTTTATGCACAGTACCCAGGAATAGAAATTGTTGAAGCAGATGATTATACAAACCTCATTAGGTATCATCATCTTACAAAAAATGTTAATTGTTGGGGGGAAACATATGGACTTCAAAAATCTTGGACACCAACTGATGAAGATAAGGGTGAAGCATATAAAGATAAAAAAGGTGATGACTATAAAATGAAGGCAGATTTTCTGCCTATTAAAACATATGTTGATTATGGTTTGGATAAGGATCCAAAAGAAGAGTTTAAGATTGACCCGATTACACCTTTACTTGAAATGATGGGAAGCATTGGGAAGGGTGAATATTTATGGTATCAAATTATTCTTCAAGATGAATCAGTGTATGATGGAAAAAAGATGCCAAAAATATATGTTAATGAAATCACACACGAACATCTGTCTCTTGCGGATATGGCTAAAGAATATAAGAAGCAGAAAAAAGTAGCCGGATGGATAAAGAAAGGTGAGAAAGTCTACGACGATGAAGGGGATGTAAAACAGAAACAGATCGATAAAGATGCGGAGGGAAAACCTATCTATGGTGATGCTGTGCATCAAAAAACAAAACCTATTTCAAAAAAGGAAGTGGATGTAAGTGCCGAGGATAAAGATTTGATAGAAGCGGTAAATAAGAAACTTTCAAAGCCGCTCGCAAATGTCATTATACGTATGCTGTACCTGGCCAACACAGACGTAGGAAAATTTAATGTAGGAAATATTCAAAATATTCTTAGTTCCCATAAACCTTTTATAGGAATTAACTCTATTGGTTTCAAAAAAACAACTGACCCATATGATTTCAAATGGGAGAACTTTAGAGGGCGCCGTGTTCCATGGAGAACAGAAGAGATGTTTGAAGCATATGTTGAGCGCGAAGGATTCTACCCTCATATTGAATCAAGAAAGTCACTTGATGCTTGGGAGGATTCTATTTTCTGGGAATCAAGTATGAAAACAAGAAAGCTATGGCGCATGATGTATGAAGGATTTTTCCATCCATTTAGTCATCCACAAGCAGATGAAGTATTTACGCTTAACCTTGAGGAATTAGCTACACTATGGCACTTGCCTGGCGCAGTTGCGACAACGCCTACGCTTCCACGTATCGACAGTGCTAAAGGAGTCGCCCCAGTTAATCTTCCTCAATAGGTATGCGCATTCACGATAAGCTACAAATGTTAGTGATTGTGGGAGTTCTTGTTTTCGGTTTGCTAGCATACAGTCTAGCTTTTAATGCCCCAACTTCGTTTCCTGAAGGTCAAAGATTCCAAGTTGGTGAAGGAGAGAGTCTCTACAGTGTGAGCGAGCGTCTTGAAAAAGAAGGTATTATTAATTCAGCACTTTTTTTTAGAGGTTGGATTTCTATACTTGGTCGAGACAAGGCAATAGATCTTGGGGTATATGTGTTTACTTCAAAGGCACCTTTAGGTGCCGTTGTTGCAAAATTTGTTACAGGCCCTGATGAGCCACTTCTCTCTGTTACGATTCCTGAGGGGTACACTACGAAGGATATTGCAGAAGCTTTTAAGAAAGCAGTTCCTACTATCTCAGTTGATGCCTTCGGTGAGTTGGTGCAAAAAGATAAGCTAGATGGATATCTTTTTCCTTCAACGTATTATCCGCTTCCTTCATTTACGGAACAAGATATTATAGAGCGCATGAGAAGCACGTTTGATAAAGAATATAATGCTAACTTTGGAGACGTGGCGTACCCACGCTTTGTTCCTACACAACAAGATGTTATTACATTAGCTTCGATTATTGAAGGAGAGGCCAATACTCCGAAAGACATGAAAATTGTTTCAGGGATTCTACAGAAGCGTCTTGAAAATGGCATGCGTCTTCAGGTGGATGTGGCAGAAGTAACGTATAGAAAAAGTGGTATTCCAGAGCAACCCATTAGCAACCCTGGATTAGTTGCGATAGATGCAGTCTTTAATCCAATAGCCAATCCATATCTCTATTATTTAACAGGACGTGATGGTAAAATGTATTACTCAAAAACGTTCGCCGAGCACAAGAAAAATATTGAAAAATATCTTCGTTAAAAATCTTTATCTACTAGTTACTTATCCCGCATGAAAATTCACAATCTCGCTTTTATTGACACAGAAACAACAGGACTTGACCCAAATAGACATGAAATTATAGAACTAGCCTGTGTTATTGCTCGTCAGGTTGAGCGTCCAGGAAGAGGTCCTTCTATTGAAATCATAGAAGAGTGTGAATGGAAGATAAAACCTGAACGACTCGAACTAGCTGACGAGGAGGCTCTTCGTGTGAACGGGTACAACGAAGTTGATTGGATGTTTGCGGTAGACAGAAAAAAAGCTATGGAAGAATTTGCAAAGAAAACACAGAGTGCAACCTTTGTATCACATAACCTTGTGTTTGATTACTCTTTCATTCAAAAAGCGTTTGAAGAAACTGGCGTGGATAGTCGTATGCACTATGCAAAGTTAGACACCATTTCTATGGCGTTTGCTCGACTCTATGAGGCTCCACAGGCTGATAAGTTCTCTCTTCGTGCGCTCTGTGAGTTGTTGAAAGTGGAAAATACTAAGGCTCACACAGCACTCGCTGATACGAAAGCTCTTGTGGCGTGTTATCGCAAGATGATGAACGCCTAACAAATGGGCTCGAGTTTGAAAAGAAGTTCCTCTATGGTAGATTTGGGTAATGAATAACAAGAAGAAAGTATATGTCGGCATGTCAGGCGGAGTTGATTCGTCTGTCTCTGCTGCACTTCTTCTTGAACAAGGATACGATGTGACAGGCGTGTTCATTAAAGTATGGCAACCAGATTTCATTGAGTGTACATGGAAAGAAGATAGATTAGATGCCATGCGAGTTGCTGCTCAATTAGGCATTCCATTCGTGACACTCGATCTTGAAAAAGAATACAAACAGGGTGTTATTGATTATATGATAGAAGAATACAGAATTGGTCGCACACCTAATCCTGATGTGATGTGCAATCGAGAAGTAAAGTTTGGAGCATTTTGGAGATGGGCCAAGGAACAAGGTGCTGAGTACGTCGCAACGGGACATTATGCTTCTACAGATAATGCACACCTACTTCTTCCGAAAGATGCAAATAAAGATCAAACATATTTTTTATGGACCTTGACCTGCGATGATCTTGAGCATGTACTGTTTCCGATTGGTTATATGGAAAAGGACGATGTGCGAAAAGAAGCAGAAAAAAGAAGTTTGTATACAAGCTCTAAGAAGGACAGTCAGGGACTTTGTTTTATAGGGACGATTGACCTAAAAACACTTCTTAAGGAATACATCAAACAAGAAACAGGAGACGTTATAAATCAAGCTGGTGAGATTATAGGGAGCCATGAAGGGGTTATGTTTTATACTATCGGTGAGCGACATGGTTTTACTATTACAAAAAAAAGCACTGATGATGCACCGTACTATGTTATTGGAAAAGATTTAGAAAAGAACCTGCTTATTATTTCGCACAGTAAACCACACACAGAAAAGAGCCAGGAAATAGTTTTAGAAAAGATAAGCTTTGTAAATGAAGTTCCTCAAAAAGAAACTACATATAGCGCACGCGGGCGTTATCGAGCACCTCTCGCGAAGGTAAAAATAGTTGAAGATAACAATGTATGGAAGGTGCAAGTTTTGGAAGGAGAGCTTATTCATACATCAGGACAATCTCTGGTCCTCTATGACGATACAAAATGTATCGGTGGAGGTATCATGAGATAAAAAGAGAGGCGCGAAGCCTCTCTTTGTAATTAGTGAGAATGTCCTTCGTGACTATCTGGGTGTCGTCGATGGAAACCGATCTCAAGCCAGATAATCCAGAGCACAATCGCTCCCAAAGAAGCAATACTTGCTATTTCAAGTGCATGAAGTTGCTCATGATCTATTTGTTTCCCAAGCATGTAGACAAGTATTGCTGAAATAGGAGATCCTATTTGAGCTGCCATACCGTAGACGATTGATTTTCTAATAGAAAGACCTAAGCCCCGAAACACAGTGAGCGTACCAATTATTTTTGGAAGCTCGTGGATAATAATTCCAAGTGTTGCAGCGTATCCCAGTAATGGACTTACCAAATAGGTTGCTCCAATCACAGCTCCATCAATGAGAGAATGGAAGGCTTCACTCACCACAATTCCTTTTGCCCCTTCTAGCTCTTTATCGTGAGCATGTCCGTGATTGAAACGCGAAAGAATAAAAAGGGTAATGAGTGCCGTGATTGCAGCAACCAGTAAGTCAGTCCACCCTAAGTCTTCAGCATGTTCATTGAATGTTGCGAAGACAGTAAACACAAGAAGACCAAGCCCAATGAACAGGAAAGCAATTTTGAGCTTTCCTTCGAAAAGGTTTCTTCGCAAGAGAAGAGCAATAACCGCAAGTAGAGGAAGTGCCGCAGAGCTCAAAAGAACAAGTAATAGTGATTGGTTCATGAGTATTTCCATAGGTGTAGGTATGTATAACAGTATCACGTGATATGTTTATATGCAAATAGTTCGCACAGTATTTGTTCTGCGAATACATTGCATATACTTTTATAAAGTAGCATGATAGTATGAATACAGCATGGCAATATATTCTAAAGACGAGCTTATTAACATGGTAAAAGGTGCAGGACTTCGTGTCACTGATCATCGGCTTTTAGTGTTGGAATATTTAGCAAAAGTAAAACAGCCTGTTACTGTGTATGAACTCGTGGAAGACCTCCGCAAGAAAGAAAACATTGATCAAGCAACGGTATACCGAAATCTTTCCTCTCTACACGAGGCAGGACTCCTGAGACGGCTTGATTTTAATCATGGACATGCGCATTACGAGCTTGAAACAGGACATGCGTCACATCAGCTGGTGTGTAATAACTGTGAGACAATAGAAAAGATAGAAGGCATTTCTATTGATGATACTGTGAAGAAAATGCTTAAGAAGAGTAAAAAGTTTAAACACACAACAACTCACTCAATGGAAATATACGGTTTATGCAAAACTTGCGCCTAGCTATTCTTTTTGTAAGCTTCGTTAGCACGTTCTCTTTTTCTTTTGCTCAGGATTCTGTGTTGCTTCAGGATAGAGAGCTAACGATGCTCGCGACAGTGCTTCGGGTGGAGAGCTCAGAACTTCAGGAGGTTCCAAATACAAACACCACAGCACTGTATCAGACTGTTGTCGTTCGTATTACGAAAGGTGAACAGCAAGATAAAGAAGTAACGATTACGGACAGTGCTTTTGCGGTACAGTCGGGAGATAAAGTGTACGTAAGATATTTACAGACAGCTGACGGCGGAGAGTATTACAGCATTCAAGAACCCTATCGATTAGATGCGCTTCTCTGGCTCTTCATTTTTTTCGTAGCAGTAGTGCTACTTTTCGGAGGTAAGCAAGGATTCCTTTCGCTTGTTGCTTTGTTTGTGTCTTTTGGTGGAATATTTACATATCTTTTCCCGCATATTATTACAGGGGGAAACATTGTTGCGATTGCAACACTCGGTGCGTTACTTTCGTTATTTGTGGTTATGTATCTTACGCACGGGTTTACAAGGCTCACTACGTCCGCCTTTCTTGGATGTACGTTGTCAGTACTTGTAACGCTTGCTTTGGCAAAATATGCTGTTGTTATAGCAAAGCTAACTGGTTTTGCTAATGAAGAGAGTGTGTACCTCAATATTGCAACGCAGGGTAATATTGATTTTATAGCACTTCTCGTCGGAGGAATTATTATAGGAGTAATAGGAGTTATTGATGATGTTTCCATTACTCAAGCGTCAGTTGTTAATCAATTGCAATTAGCGAATCCGCAGATAAGCGCAAGAAATTTGTACACCAAAGCGCTTTCGGTCGGTAAGGATCATATGGGAGCTGTTATTAACACGCTTATCTTGGCATACGCAGGTGCGTCATTGCCACTTGTTCTGCTTTTCTATGTAAGTAATACACCAGTGTTAGAGCTTATCAATCGTGAGATTGTAGCAACTGAAATTGTCCGCAGTATTGTTGGTTCTGTAGGACTGTTACTAGCTGTTCCACTAACAACACTTATCGCAGTGTTTCTTATGAAAAATCACGCCTCAAAGGAACATGCGCACACCCATCAGCATTAAGTTGAAAATGGTATACTTGTCAGTATGATTAAAGTCGGAAATAAAGCTCCAAAGTTCTCCTTGCAAGACCAAGAGGGGAAGATTCATACACTTTCTCAGTACCAAGGAAAGAAAATACTGCTGTACTTTTATCCTAAGGATGACACACCAGGATGTACTACCGAGGCCTGTAACTTTCGTGATGGATATGACATGTTTACAAACATGGGGTTAGTTATTCTAGGGGTTAGTAAGGACGGGGTGGAAAGTCATAAAAAATTTGCAGAGAAGTTCTCGCTCCCATTCCCGCTTCTTGCTGATGAGTCAACAGATGTCTCACAAGCGTACGGTGTCTGGAAACAAAAAAAGTTTATGGGACGAAAATACATGGGAATAAATCGCACAAGCTTTCTTATTGATGAAAAAGGGGTTATTAGTAAAATCTATGAAGGGGTGAAAGCTAACGAACACGCAAAAGATGTTGAAGGAGATCTCTCATAACCTCGTTTTCAAATAAAAAAAGCCCCACAGAGTGGGGCTTTCGTTTTGGTTTGGCAGGTAAATTAATTCCCGCCAGGCATACGCATGAAGCAAACATTCGGCGGACCGACGTCGTCTTTGAAATCGGGGTGTGCACTGAAGGGTTCGGTGCCTCCGTTGCTTGTCCACGAAATCAAATTGTCGCGATCCTGGATCTTTTTCGTCCTGTAAGGAGTGCCGTCGTGAGTGAGGCCCACCCAAGCAGAATTGATGTGGACGTTGGAAACCACGCCACCTTTCAGACGCACGGCACCCTGTGTGTCTACGTCAATCATTAATCCCAGAAAGCCGTTGATTCTGCTTCCCAGGAACGTCTGCATTTCTTCTGCGGTCATGTCGGACGTTGCAACCCCACTGACCTGTTCTTCGATTTGATCTCTTGCCATGATGTATCTCTCTTCTTCGATAGAGTATTTAAATGTGCATACGGCAATGGTTTCTCATCACCGCTCCTCGTGTCATCATCGTAAGGTTGCTCTTATTATAAAGTGCTTACATGACTCCACTCGGTAAGCCTATACCTCGGAGGTTCTTTTGTAAACCCTGCGGAGACGTTTACCTGTGTACGAGAAAGAGATGTCTATTATCGAGAGAGAGCTTCTTCAATTGCTGCTTGAATATATTCGTATGGTCGTGCGCCATCAAGCATTGCAACTACTTCAAGACCTTTTCGTGTTTTTACAAGAACGAAAGAAGACGGTGTGCCTTGAACACCGGCTTGAACGCCATCATTAACTGAAGTATCAATAGTAAGAGAGGTATCCTCACTCTTCATACAAGCTGTAAAAGCAGAAGAGTTTAACCCTCCATTTTTTGCAAGATCTACTATTCCTGTTGCTGGTAGTTGCGTTGTTTGATTAGAAAGTTTATAGCCATAGAGCGCATCAATGTATGTGTAGAATCCTTGTGACCCATTGAGCGTTCCTGCACAGGCGATGGCCTTTGATTCATTGAAAGCATTCGGGTGAATTTGTGTTAAAGGGAAATGGCGGTATACGAATCCAATTTTTTCAGCGTAGTCTGTCCTAATCTGCTTTAATGTTGGATGTAATGTCACACAGTACGGACATTCAGGGTCAGAGTATTCAACAATCACAACCTTGCTGTCAGCATTTCCTTCGATGTAATCTTTGTTGTCGATTGGTTTTCCTGTGAAAAGAGAACTTTCTGCTTTTGCTCCGTTATTTCTAATAATGAAACCATATGCGACATGGCTACCTGCCAAAATGAGCGCAGCAAGGATGATTGCAACAGGAGTGGTGAGTTTGAATGTGCTGAGTGTGTGGCGAAAAGACATAAGAAGTGATGGAGTTTTAATCATACTGGTTTATACTAAATATACTTTCGAGTATATCATGAGCATCTCCTCTCCTTTTTCGATGGCCACTTTTAAACGTCTCATGCTTGGCACGTTTCTTGAGTTCGGTCCGATACTTATTTTTCTCGGATCTTTTCAACATTTTCATATTTATAAAGCAACGATGTTGCTGATGATTGGAACCATTATTTCAACCGTCTTGACGTACCGCCTCCAGAAGAGGCTTCCGTACCTTGCTTTGTACCTAGCTTTCCTCACTATTGCTTTTGGATACCTTACATTAGCTCATCGGGAGCCGAAGTTTATACAAATGCGAGACACGCTCTATGATCTTACATGTGCGATTACACTTCTTGTCGGGCTTATGATTAATGTTCCTTTTCTTAAACATGCTTTCCACCAAGTGATCCCAATGACGCTTCGAGCATGGCACAGGTTAACGTATGCGTGGATAGCTTTTTTTATAACGATTGCAATACTTAATGAGTATGTGCGAAGAACGTATAATCTGCAGGACTGGTTCGACTTTAAGAGTGTTATGGTGCTTGTTACTGTGGTGTTTGGCTTCACAGCACTCTCTCTCTGTTATGAGAAAGGGGTAGAAGAGAAGTAGTATTTCTATAGAAAACAGCATAAGAATATGCTAAACTCTGTTTCATTATGCGCGAAGAGGTAGTACAACACGGAGCCGAAGAAGTCCACACAAGCAGCTTTCTTCATGTTATTGAAGAGATACCTTCTATAAACGCACCAATTCTTGGGGATATCGGCCCAATCACTATTGCAACCTCAACAGTTACGGTAATGCTTATCACGCTTATATTCGTGGCGCTCACCATTAAAGTATCTCGAGCGAAATTAATTCCTTCAAAGTTTCAAGTAGTGCTTGAGATGTTCTATGGCGCGGTTGCTGATTTCATTACATCTATCGTAGGAGATAAAGAGCGTGCAAAAAAGATTATTCCATACGTTGGAGCGCTTATGACGTATCTTATCGTAGCAAACTTACTTCCTATGGTTCCTGGAGTAGCTAGTTTTTATGTAACAGGGTCTGAAGGTCAACATATTCCGCTTTTCCGCGGTGCAACAACTGATTTCAACACAACCTTTGGTCTGGCGCTTGCTGTAATTGTGATTATGCAGTTTGTTGGTATGAAAGAACAGGGTATTGGAGGATACTTATCTCACTTTATTCAGATCAAGCAAGTGATACGAGGATTTAGAAAAAGTTTTGGTGAAGGAATGGTTTCAATTATCGGTTTCTTCGTTGGTCTCATTGAAATTATTTCAGAAGTAGCAAAGATTTTATCACTCTCACTTCGATTATTTGGAAACATGTTTGCTCACGAAGTGCTTACGGTAATTCTTTTAGGAGCCTTTGCTGTTGCAGTTCCCGCTATTTGGATGGGAATGGGATTACTTGTTGGGGTGGTGCAATCAATTGTATTCGTAGCGCTCGTTACGGTGTACTACTCTTTGGTCTTAAAGAAAGAAGGTAAAGACGCACATTAGAAAGATTTTTGGGAAATAAAAAAGCGCTCATGGAGCGCTTTTTTGTTCGGTCGAGGTCAAAGCCTGTTTTGCAGCAAAGTGTTCAGCCACCAATAATGCGGCCTTCATGAGTTTGCGTGTGGTGCTCGGTGGTTCATTTTTCCATGTGTAGGGGTAAGGTTCGAGCTCTTCTGCTCCCACAGGAAGCTCTTCGATAACCTTAAATTCTGCCAGCGCGCTGACAGAAAAGAATGTTCCATCGGGAAGCTTCATGAAGAAGGTTGATCCCGCACAAAACAATTGCATGTCTGAGAGGTTCATAACGTTCTCCAAAGGTACTAGGTTCTTTAAACTGTACGCTTTTATTACTTCCAAGTCAAAGATATTTCATCTGCCTACCCACAGAAGTCAATCTGCACAAAGCAATTTTTTCTGCTATACTCTCATCAAAGCCCCGTGGGGCGGATTTTTATTGATTAGTTACAATTATTTATGACACCAGAAGCAGCAATTTATATCGCAAAGGGAATGTGTATCATCGCCATGATCGGTACAGCTATCGGACAGGGATACCTCGTAGGAAAGACTATGGAAGCAATCGGTCGCAACCCAGACATTGAAGGATCACTCTTTTCAAAGATGATCATCGGTGTTGCCATGACAGAAACAACAGCCATCTTTGCGCTCGTTGCATTCTTCCTCCTTGGTTAATTTTTTCTAGATGGAGCAGATTCTTACCATTTTAGGAAGTGTTGGGTTCAATTGGCACGTTGCACTAGCAAACTTCATTAACTTTCTCATCATCTTATTCATTTTGAATAAGTTCTTTTTCGGCAAGCTTGGAAAAGTGATTTCAAATCGTCAGCAAGTAATTGAACGTGGTCTTTCTCAGGCATCTGATGCTGAAAAAGCTCTCGCATCTGCTGAAGACGAGAAGAAACAAATCATTCATGAAGCTAAAAAAGAAGGACATGTGATTGTGAGTGAAGCGCAAACACAAGCAGAAAATCTTGCTGCAACAATTAAGAGTGATGCAGAAAAAGAGATAACACTACGAACAGAAGCCATGAATCACAAAGAAGCAGAGTTAAAGACAAAGGTGGAAAAAGAGTTCGCTCTTCGTGCACCATCTCTTGTTGCGACGCTCTACGCTGAAACACTTAAGAAAAACCTTACAGCAGAGGATAATAATGCGCTTATCGCAAGCATGAAATAGTTGTATGATTTTGTCACGACAAATTGCAGAGTTACTGCTTAAGAAGAAGGTTGGGGTGGATGAAGTAACAGAAGCACTGTCTTCGTACGGACTTCTTTCTCTCTTACCCAACATTCTTGATGCAGTTACCAAATTAACTCGTGATGAAAAAGAACAAGACACTATTCGCATAGAATCTCCTTTTGAAATAGAAGAGAGTGCGCTCTCTCGAATTAAAAGAATTGTGGGAAACGACATGGCGCCCACCGAAGTAACTATCAATAAAAATCTTCTAGCTGGATTCAAAGCACGCTACAAAGGAATGTCATACGATGGATCAGCGGCACGAATTATTAAACAATTAACAAAGTAACCAACATGTCAGTAGAAAAAATCATCAAGGATCTGGAGAAAAAAATAGAAACACTTTCGACTGAGGTAGAAGTGAATGAAATCGGAAGTGTTATTTCTGTCTCTGACGGTATTGCTCGTGTATCTGGCCTTTCAAAGTGTGCGAGTATGGAAGAAGTGACATTTGCTTCAGGGGCTAAAGGGCTCGCTCTTAACCTCGAATCTGACATGGTTGGTATCGTTATTGTTTCTGGTGCTGAAACGGTTCGTGAGGGCGAAGAAGTGACGCGCACAGGACGCGTGCTCGCTATTCCTGTAGGAGAATCTCTTCTTGGACGTGTGGTTGATCCTTTGATGAACCCAGTGGATGGTGAAAAGATAACAGGCCTGGA
This sequence comes from bacterium, assembly GCA_023267635.1. Classification (GTDB taxonomy): domain Bacteria; phylum Patescibacteriota; class Minisyncoccia; order Phycocordibacterales; family UBA5272; genus UBA11704. The sequence continues at coordinate 44,327 of JAHFMX010000004.1, forward strand.
CGCAATGGAACTTGTAGAGAAGATCGCACCAGGTGTGATGGATCGTGAACCAGTGAATGTTCCTATGCAAACAGGAGTTAAGGCGATTGATGCCATGATTCCAGTTGGACGTGGACAGCGTGAACTTATCATTGGTGATCGCCAAACAGGGAAGACAACGATTGCGCTCGATACGATCATTAACCAAAAGGGAACTGGCGTTATTTGTGTATATGTTGCGATTAGCCAGAAGGAATCAAAGATTGCTCAGATTGTTGAAAAGTTGAAAGCAGCTGGAGCTATGGAGTACACCGTTGTGGTACTTGCTGGAGCCTCACACTCTGCAGCGCTATCATACTTGGCACCGTACGCAGGAACTGCCGTTGCTGAATACTTTATGAACAAGCAGAAGGACGTGCTTGTTGTATATGATGATCTTTCAAAGCACGCTGTTGCATATCGCGAAATGTCACTTCTTCTTAAGCGCCCACCAGGGCGTGAAGCGTACCCAGGAGATGTATTCTACCTCCACTCTAGACTTCTAGAGCGTGCTTGTCGCAGAAATGAGGCCGCAGGAAGTGGTTCTATCACAGCGCTACCAATTATTGAAACTCAGGCGGGAGATGTGTCAGCGTATATTCCAACAAACGTTATTTCGATTACTGACGGACAGATTTTCTTGGATGCAAACCTTTTCTACAAGGGTATGCGACCAGCGATTGATGTTGGACTCTCGGTATCACGTGTGGGATCATCTGCTCAAACAAAAGCGATGAAGAAAAATGCGGGCAAGATGAAACTTGCGATGGCACAGTATCGTGAACTTGAATCATTCTCTCAGTTTGATTCTGACTTGGACCAAGATACAAAAAGAACTATTGAACGAGGAAAGAGAACACAGGAAATACTTAAGCAAGCAAACGGTTCACCACTTCGTACAGGACTACAAGTTGCGTCAGTGTACGCAGTTAACAATGGCTACCTGGATTCAGTTCATGTAGAACATGTTCAAGGATGGGAAAAAGCTATGCACACATACATGCTGTCATCTGGAAAAGAAGTAGTTGAATCTCTCGAAAAGGGTTGGGATGACAAGATAGAGAGTGACCTTAATGCTGCACTCGAAAGTTTTAAACATGTGCACAGTAATGGTGCGTAATAGAGATAAAAATTTCAATTTATAATTTTCAATTTTTAATCAAGTATCAATGTACTAATTAAAAAATTAAGAATTAAAACATTCAATAAAAATTAGAAATTGAAAATTAAAAATTAAAGCAAAGCGCATATGCAGACAAAAGTTATCAAGCAGAAAATAAAGAGCGTTGGATCCATCAAGAAAATTACAAAAACGATGGAGATGGTTTCTGCTGCGAAAATGAAGAAAGCAACTGATGGAGCTCACACACTTCGACCATTCCATCAAGAAGCGCAGGCTATTTTAGAAGATCTTTCACTGGACCCGCTCGCGTCTCATGAGCTTCTTGCTCACAATGGAGTAGAAGAGGAAGTTGTTGTTATTGTTGCATCTAACAAAGGTCTTTGTGGTAGCTACAATGTGAATATCTATCGTAAGTTACTTGAGGCTTACACAGAAGAAGAGAGAAAGAAATTGAAGATCGTTGCGTTTGGAAAATACGCAGAAAAAGTAGCAAAGAAACTTCATATTGAAACACTTGCCTCTTTTACTCATCCACAGCTTACAGGCGACGACGCACGAGTCGTTGCTCACATGCTTGTTGATTGGTATACACAAAAGAAAATCGGTACAGTGAGAATTCTCTACACTCATTACACCTCAGCTTCTGTGTTTACTCCAACACTACTCCAACTTCTCCCATTTTCTTCGGAAGGGAAGCCTGACACACAAGGTGAGCCTCGTTATGACTATGAGCCAGATCAGGAAACAGTGCTTACAACTATCATTCCAATGATGATACATAACATCATCTACGGTGCTGTACTTGAAAGTTACGCATCTGAACATTCAGCGCGAATGTTTGCTATGAAATCAGCAACAGATAACGCAAGCGAGCTTCAGGACGAGCTCAAGTTGTACTATAACCGTGCTCGTCAGGAGCGAGTAACGCAAGAAATTGCTGAAATTACGTCAGGCGCCATGGCGCTGTCATCTTAAAATCAAAATAATGTACTAGAATTTTCTAGGATATTATTTTGCTTTTAAGCAAAGACATACCACCATTACTAACTACTACCAAACTATTATGACTAAAGGAATCATCACACAAATTATCGGACCAGTTATCGACGTTACATTTAAGGACGGTGTACCAGCACTTCGAAATGCGCTTCATGTCACTCGAGCAGATGGAGCTCTTCTTACGCTTGAAGTTGCTCAGCATCTTGGGTTCAATGATGTGCGTGCTGTTGCGATGTCGTCTACTGACGGACTCACTCGTGGAATGGAAGTGGTAGATACTGGTGCGTATATCTCAGTTCCGGTAGGTCCTGAAATCCTTGGTCGTATGTTTGATGTTGTTGGGCAACCAATCGATCAGAAGCCAGCCGTAAAGACAGCAAAAACATATCCAATTCACCGCGCAGCACCTACATTTGATGAGCAATCAACAAAGGCAGAAGTATTGGAAACTGGTATTAAAGTGGTTGACCTCATCTGTCCGTTCCTTAAAGGAGGTAAAGTGGGATTGTTCGGTGGAGCGGGAGTGGGTAAAACAGTGGTGATTCAGGAACTTATTCACAACATTGCTTCAGAGCACGGGGGGTATTCAATCTTCGCTGGAGTTGGAGAACGTTCTCGAGAAGGGAACGACTTGTATCGCGAAATGGAAGAGTCGGGTGTGCTTGATAAGACAGTGCTCGTGTTCGGTCAGATGAACGAACCACCAGGAGCGCGTGCTCGTGTTGCTCTTTCAGCGCTTTCAATGGCGGAGTATTTCCGTGATGAAGAAAAGAAAGATCTTCTACTTTTCGTGGACAACATTTTCCGCTTTACACAAGCAGGATCTGAGCTTTCTGCGCTCCTTGGACGTATGCCATCTGCGGTGGGATATCAACCAACACTTGCTTCAGAAATGGGACAACTACAAGAACGTGTTACTTCAACAAAAAATGGTTCTATCACCTCCGTGCAGGCCGTATACGTGCCAGCGGACGACCTTACTGACCCAGCGCCAGCGACAACGTTCTCTCACCTCGACTCAACCGTATCACTTTCTCGTCCACTTTCAGAACTTGGTATTTATCCAGCTGTGGACCCACTCGACTCTACCTCAACAATTCTCCAGGCAGATATTGTAGGACAGGAACATTACGACACCGCTCGTGGTGTACAGAAGGTGCTTCAGCGATACAAGGATCTTCAGGATATTATCGCTATTCTGGGAATGGATGAACTTACTGATGAAGATAAGAAAACAGTACAGCGTGCGCGCCGTATTCAGAAGTTCCTTTCACAACCATTCTTCGTTGCTGAACAATTTACAGGAGCAAAAGGAATCTATGTGAAGCGTGAAGATACTGTTCGATCATTCAAGGAAATTCTTGAAGGAAAGCATGATCATATTCCAGAGTCTGCATTCTACATGCAAGGTTCTATTGATGATGTAATCGCAAAACATAATTCAAATGCTTAAAATAAAAGTAGTCACACCAGATAAAGTACTTGTTGATGAGATCATCGACGCAGTAAGTATTCCGACAACGAGCGGTGTGATCACTGTGCTTAATAAACACGTACCACTTGTTTCTACAATCAAGTCAGGTGAGATGATTGTACGAAAAGCGGGAAATGGTGTGAGCTATGCTGTGTTCAAAGGTCTTGTGAATGTCCGTCCACACAGAAGAGGAATTACTGAAGTAGTAGTGCTTCTTGAAAGAAGTGAACATGTTGATGAGCTTGATCACGCACGTGCCGAAGAAGCGCTCGCTCGTGCTAAGGCCATGAAAGATGAAAAGGATGACGATGTTGATTTCAGTATGTTTGAAGGACTTATTGAAAAAGAATTGAACCGTGTGAAGATTGCAGTGAAGCACAGGAGACACCTCTAGAAATAAAACCCTTCATTGGTATTGATAAATAAAAAGATTGCTTCAGATGCAAGGCGTGGAGGGTTTGCGAAGAAGATGTAGATACAACTACATTGATGAGCAAACGAGGCTCCGCAACGCAGCAGATGAGGCGATATTTTATTTATCTAGGGAGAAAGATAAAGAAGGCGATGATGCCAATAATAATTCTATAGAACCCAAACACAACAAACGTGTGTTTTTTAATATAATCAAGGAAGAGTTTAATAACAAAGGTTGCAACAATAAATGAAGAAAGCATTCCGACTAAAAGCGGTGTAAGGTTTGCTGAGTGAAGTACGACATCCATATTTTTATAGAAAGAATAGAGTGTTGCAGCTGCCATGGTTGGAACAGCTAAAAGGAAAGTAAATTCAGTGAGAATCTTTCTGTCGAGTTTCATAAGAAGTCCTCCTATGATTACTGAACCAGAGCGAGACACTCCTGGAATTATGGCTACAATTTGATAGATACCTAGAAGGAACGCTTCCTTCATAGATACCTCATGACGAAGTTCTACTATTCCTGCCTCGGTCCATTTTAGGTACATATGTTCCACAAAGAGGATAATAATTCCTCCGATAAAAAGGGTGACACCAACCAAGAGTGGATTAGTAAGAAGTGGTTTGATGTATGGATAGATAAAAAAGCCTGCTAATCCTGTTGGAATGAATCCCACAGTTAAGCGTTTAATCATTGATACCGTAAAAATTCTTTTCCAGAACATGTAGAGCACTGCTAAGATGGCACCAAGTTGTATTGCGATTTCAAAAGCGATAAGGAAATCAGTCTGAGGGATGTTAAGAAAATGAGAAGCAAGGATGAGGTGTCCTGTTGAAGAGATTGGTAAAAACTCCGCGAGACCCTCAATTATTCCAAGAACAAGGGCTTGTAAGATAGTCATGTGTGTATAATAACACATGCTAAAATAAGCACATGAACATGCTTATTCTTTTCTGTGCAGTAGTACTGATTTTTATCGCAGCCATTTTTGCAGCACATCGAGTGTTTACTCGTCATGAAAAGAAACATCACGTGCGACACATCATCATGTTATCGCTTATCCCGTTTGCTTCATGGCACGCCGCCACGTTTCTTAAGAATGCAATTACATTTCCTCGTCCCGATTTAACGAACGCTCTATTTTTACCGCAAGATGTTACTAGCTATGGACTGCCATCAGGACACGCTGCTTTTATGTTTGCTTTAGCTGCTACGATGTATTCATTTGATAAGAAAGCAGGAATAGTTTTGTTTGTGTTAGCTGTTTTCACTGGAATTGGACGCGCTCTCGCAGGAGTGCATTATTGGTATGATATTGTGGGCGGAGCAGTTCTAGGATTTATTATTTCTTCTTTTGTTGTTACTGTTTGTAAACGTGTGATTAGGCGTTGGTAATATACTTCGGTAGTGTACTGAGAAATTGTTTTGTGGTAGATTAGAAAACGATTGTTCAACTTTAGGAGTAGAAATGAAAGCAACTCACATCCAAAATGGCGGACTTGTTCCAAAGTCACCACGTCATTATCAAGGGCCAACGCGTCCTAAATCGGTACGTAAAGCGGAGCAGCGTAAGCGGAAAGGATACTCCGATTCTCCCAGGAAGAATTCCAAAACCAACAAGTGACTGATCGTCCTTGTAAAAAAGACTAGCCCACAGGCCGGTCTTTTTTAGTGTGCTCCCGATTTCTTAGACTGTAATTCAGTCCTTTGAAATCGCAGTCCTGTGTTACACTTTTTATACTATGCGTTTGTCGCACATCACCATCCAAGGGTTTAAGTCCTTCGCCAAAAAAACCACACTTGATGTTACTCATCAAGTAACTGGTGTTGTTGGTCCAAATGGTTCTGGTAAATCAAACATCGCAGAAGCAATTCGTTTCGTTCTCGGCGAACAGTCAATGAAATCCATGCGTGGAAAGATCGGAGCTGATGTGATATTTAAAGGTTCAGAGCATTTATCTCCACTTTCACGCGCTTCCGTTATGATGGTGATCGATAATAAGGATAAAGGAGATGTAGCGCACGCTTCAGAAACACTTGCTCCGTATTTGGTATATGACGAACTTACGTTATCCCGTGTTATTTATGCTGACGGTACGAGTGATTATATGCTCAATGACGCAAAAATCCGCTTAAAGGACGTACAGGAATTATTATCGTTTGCTGGTATTGGAGGAAGTGCCCACACTATTATCAATCAAGGTGAGGCGGATAGAATTTTACTTGCTAATCCTCGAGACAGAAAAGAAGTATTAGAGGATGCTCTTGGGTTACGTATGTATCATATGCGTTTAAACGAAAGTAAGCGCAAACTTGAGCGCGTGAAAACACATGTGCATGAAGTTGAACTGTTGCGAAAAGAAATCAAGCCGCACCTCGATCATTTGAAGCGACAGGTTGATAAAATTGAAGCGGCAAGTGAAGAGCGGAATAAATTACATGCACTTCTTATTGCATATCTAACTCGTGAAGAAAACGAGTTGCAGGCGTTGGATGAACGTATCCGTGAAGAAGGGTCTTCAGCTTCTCTTATTCTCATCACTGATTCTATTCAGAAAGAATTACGTGTACTTAAAGATAGTACTTCTACAACGCAGGTAACATCTACTTCCGAAAAGCACACACTTCAAACTGAAATGCGTGGACTCTTAGAACGTCGTGATCAGGTAACAAAGACGCTCGGGAGACTAGAAGCAGAAAAAGCATATTTAGAAAAAGAATTTTCACGGGATGTAGAAGGTAAGGCTGTTACTTTGACCCATGAGAAATGGACAACTACTCAAACCCTTTTTTCTCATGAAATTGGAGCGCTTGAATCTGCGCTCACCGCTTCTGATATTCAAAAGGCAAGCACACACGTAGAGGGACTTAAACATGAGGTGAATGAGTTTTTTGGAGCGCAAGACAAAGGAGACGTAACTAAAAAAGAATCATTGAAGCGGGACATTGAAACAGTAACGCAAGCTATTGTAGAACATGAGCAGAAGGAGCAAACTCTTTCTCGAGATGTTGTAGTGCTTCAAGAAAAGATAGATGCAATTGATGTTCATGCCCAAACGTCTCTCCAGTCTCGTCACGAAGAAGAAAAGAAGGTAATGACACTCCAGAGTAAGTTGCGTGAACTTGAAAGTACTATTGCATTACGAAGACAAGAAGAAGGAGAGTTTTCTCTTCGTAAGCAACACTTTGAAGCTCTGCGAGAGGAGGGTGTGCTTATTGTGGGGCGAGTTGTGTTGGAATATAAGGATCATAGTCCTGAAGAGCGATTTCGTGACACTCCAAAACCAGATATCCTGCGTGCTATTGAACGTTGTAAACTCCGCATTGAAGAAGCAGGGGTTCCTAATCGTGAAGAAGTTATTGCAGAGTATGCTTCAACTCGTGAACGTGATGAATATCTTGCTCGAGAACTTACGGATATTAAAGATAGTGAAGAAAAGTTACTCACACTCATTGATGAACTCACCACATCTCTAGAAGAACGTTTTTCAAAAGGGGTAGAAGAAGTGTCTAAGGTATTCAGTGAATTTTTTGGAGAGGTGTTCGTGGGAGGAAAAGGAAAGCTTGTGCTTTTACAGTTAACCAAGATAGATGACGAAGGAAATCAAACGATTGAACAGGGAATAGACATTGACGTTTCGCTTCCAAATAAAAAAGTGAAAGAGATAACTATGTTCTCGGGCGGAGAGCGTGCGCTCGTGTCCATCGCCCTTCTTTTTGCAATGTCATCAATTACCCCACCTCCATTTATGGTTCTCGATGAAACAGATGCGCCGCTCGATGAATCAAACGCTCGTAAGTATGGAGTGATGTTGAAGCGACTAGCAGAAAAGAGTAAGTTGCTCGTGATTACACACAATCGAGAGACCATGAATCACTGTGATATGTTGTACGGCGTAACGATTGGAGTAGACGGAGGAAGTAAATTACTCTCAATTAATTTTAAAGAGGCAGAGAATTACAGTAAGTAAGTTTTATGCTATAGTTGATAGATTATGGAACGTCTGTTTACAGGGGCAATCAGCCTCACTTCTAAGAGAGATGGATATGTACGGGTTACAGAGCTTGAGCACGATGGTGCGATTTTTGTTGACCATAGTCATCTTGGAACAGCGCTTCACCAAGATATTGTTCAGGTGGAATTACTTGGTAAAAAGCAGAATGTAAAAGGTGAACAAGAACTCTACGGAAAAGTATTATCTATTATTGAACGTGGACGCAAAGGATACGCTGGCATCATAGAAGAAGACGCAGGGCATTACTTCCTCGTTCCTCAGGACAAGAAAATGTACACCGATATCATGATTGGTAAAGATGACCTTAATGGTGCTGAAGTTGGTATGAAGGTTATAGCAAGCATTGACGAATGGACTGATCAAAAGAAATCTCCAATTGGACGCGTGACGAATGTTCTTGGATATCCAGGAGACAACAATGCAGAAATGTTGGCCTACGCTCTTGAACGTGGTTTTAGTGCTGAACATACTGATGCCGTGAATAAAGAAGCTGATGAAATAAAAGCGCGAGGGATTACAGAAGAAGATAAAGCGAATCGAAGAGATTTCAGAACGACTCCAACCTTTACCATTGACCCAATCGACGCTAAAGACTTCGACGACGCTATCTCATTTAAGAAGCTTGATAATGGACACTATGAAGTTGGTATTCATATTGCTGACGTATCGTACTATGTTCGTCCAGGCATGGCACTTGATGAAGAAGGAATCGCTCGCGAGACTTCTGTGTATCTCGTAGACCGTGTAATCCCTATGCTTCCAGAAGTGCTTTCAAACGATTTGTGTTCTTTGGTACAGGGTGAGGATCGTCTTGTGATGTCTGCGGTGCTTGAGCTTGATGATGAAGGAAAAGTTCATGGAGAATGGTTTGGACGCTCTCTTATTAATTCTCATCGAAGATATTCATACGAAGATGCGCAAGTAACGCTCGATACAGGAACAGGAGATTTCTACGAAGAGCTCACTATTTTAAATAAGATTGCAAAGAATTTAACAAAAGCACGTTTTGAAGGTGGGGCGCTTTCACTTGAAACTGAAGAGGTTAAATTTAAGTTAGACGAAAAGGGTGTGCCAATCGATGTGTATGTGAAGTCACGCGGTGATACTCACAAGCTGATTGAAGAGTACATGCTTTTAGCTAACAAGCATGTAAGTAAGTTCATCACTGAAAAACAAGAAGAGAAAAACGGACGATCAATCTGTGTGTATCGTATTCACGATAAGCCAGATGCTGACAAGATGCATGATCTTGATCTCTATATTCGTGGACTCGGGTTCCATGTTCGTTTTCTGGACGGACTCATTCCTTCACAAGACCTCAACGACCTTCTTCGCAAGATGGCAGATAGACCTGAGAAACAACTATTGCAAGTTCACATTACTCGATCAATGCAAAAAGCTGTCTATAGTACAAAAAATGTTGGTCACTATGGACTAGCATTTGATTATTATTCTCACTTCACCTCTCCAATTCGTCGATACCCAGATGTGCTTACACACAGACTCCTTATGCGAGTACTTTCTGAGGATTATCCTAAAGAAGAAGAACGTGGATTGTTTGATTCATTGTGTGCTAAGGCAAGTCGTCGTGAAAAAGAAGCATCAGACGCTGAGCGTGGAAGTATTAAGTACAAGCAGGTGGAATATATGTCGTACCGCATTGGGCAAGAATTCGACGGTATGGTGTCTGGTGTATCAGAATGGGGGATTTATGTAGAAGAGAAGAAAAGTAAGTGTGAAGGCATGATTCGCTTGCGTGATCTCGGGGATGATTTCTATAACTTTGATCAAAAGGGTGGACGAGTGTTTGGAGAGCGAACAGGAATGGAGTGGAAAATTGGAACACCAGTACGAATGCGTGTAAAGAACGCAAATCTTGATTTGCGAGTGATTGATTACGAACTAGTACAGTAGTTCTGTATTCGTGCTAGAATAAATTCCTAGAAAGGAGGTGTGCTATGACCACCTTAAGCCGTAGATTGCCCTTTGTGGCGCCGATAGAGAAGCCTCCATCCTTTTCTCATGATGAAATAAGAGTTTTCACAGCTTCATTTTGGAGCGAAGCAGATGAATATGTTGCGGGCAAGTTAGGGGATGCACCGAAGTGCCCCTCCTTGTCGGTAACTGCGCCGAAGTGTGATTGCCCGAAAACTCATGACGGCATGTTCAAAAAAGAACATGAGTGCAAACGTGAAGCTGTGTGTTGTGTTCGTATAACCCTTTTTCCCAAAGGGGTGCCATTTCATGAGTAAAGCTTCGTCACAAGACCCTACATATTCCAAGAGGTTGAATATGTAGGGTCTTTTTCTTGTTTTTTATTGGGGTTTATGGTAGAATATGGAACATGTTAAAAATCAGACTACAGCGTACAGGACGCAAGAACGACCCTCATTTCCGTCTTATCGTTACAGAAAGTACCCTTAAGGCAAAAACATCTCAATTTACTGAGATTGTTGGAACGTATAATGTTAAAGCTGGTATCTTTGAAGCTAAAGGAGACCGCGTAAAGCATTGGATGTCAGTTGGAGCACAGGTTACTCCAACGGTTCACAACCTCCTTATCTCAAAGGGAGTTATCGAAGGAAAGAAGATCAACGTTCTTCCAAAGAAGAAGCCAGTTGTTAAAGTAGCAAAGGCTGCATAATACTAAAAAACTTGAGATTCATTCTCAAGTTTTTTAGTATAAAAATATCAAGTTGTGTGCGCTGTGCATAACTTGTCTATAAAAAAGTTGGAGAAGAGTACACTGAAATGATAAATACAAACACGATATGAAAGACCAAGAATTTGTTGAATATGTTGTAAAGGCACTTGTAGAGAATCAAGATGAGGTAAAAGTAGAACGACGAGTGGATGAGATGGGTGTTTTGATTACACTTGATGTGGCTGCGGAAGATATGGGAAAAATTATCGGGCGTGATGGAGCAACCGCAAAGGCGCTCCGAACATTGCTCCGTGTTGTTGGTATGAAGAACAATGCTCGAGTGAATTTGAAAATTAACGAACCAGAAGGACGCACGGATGGACAAGTTCCACGGTATGATACCTCAGATGTGGACGCAGTGATGAATGACTTGAAGTCTTTGTAGTAAAACTATTCCACCTACTTTGTCGCTACGGAATTTTTCTCAGTCAACGTAGAGGTGCCTACGTCTCTTTCAAAAATTCCTAAGCTTCGCGTATCTGAAGCAGTTTTCCAAGAAAGAAAAAGCCCCACTTTGTGGAGCTTTTTTTAATTCTCATCACGGAGACGGAATTAAAAAAGTAGGGATACAGCAACTGTTGTAACCACTGCTGCGGCAATAGCGCCTATGGCCACAGAACTTGTTATTGGCGAAAACAAAATAGCGGCCAGACCAATCCAGATGCCTGCAATCGCGATGCCTTTCCCGATATTTTTTCCAGCACTGTCCATAAAGAGCTCCTGTCAGTTGTAAGTATTGTTACAGTACATCAAATATGGTATAATGTCAATTATGAGATACCACGTGGTAACAATCTTCCCAAACATGCTCGACTCGTATTTTGCAGAGTCGATTATTTCTCGTGCTGTAGAGAGTAAATTAATTGAAATTAATACCTACGCGCTTCGCGAATACACAACTGATAAACATCGTCGAGTTGATGGTAAGTCATACGGTGGCGGTCCTGGTATGGTGATGTGGGTTGATCCAATCATTAACTGTGTAGAAAAAATTCAGAAGAAAATTGCTCGCCGAAAAACTGCAAAAGTGCTTGTGGTTATTTTCAACGCGGGTGGAGACATGTTTACCAATACGATTGCAAAAAGTTCTGCTACTAAGTACACAGATATTATTTTTATTTGTGGTCGCTATGAAGGAATTGATTCGCGAGTGAAAAAGATTTTGAAAGCAAAAGAATGGAGTATTGGAGAGTATGTGCTCACTGGAGGAGAGCTTCCTGCCATGATTTGTATCGATGCTATTTCTCGACAGATTAAAGGAGTGTTGAATGACGATCTTTCTCTTGAGGAAAAACGTATGGCGTCCCACGAGATATACGCTCGTCCAGAAATATATGAATATAAGAATAAAAAGTATCGAGTACCGAAGGTTCTTCTTTCTGGTAACCATAAATTGATTGATGAGTATCGTGCGAAAAAAGAAAACACGATTGGTAAGAAAATAAAAACCGATGTATCTAAAGCTTAAAGTTATTCCTGATTCTAAAATCGAAAAAGTGGAGCAATTAAAAGACGATGAGTATCGTATTTGGGTGCGCGCTCCAGCGGAGAATAATCATGCAAACAATCGAGTTTTGGAAATTGTTCGTGAATTATATCCGCAGATGAAAGTTCGTCTTGTTTCTGGGCATACGAGTCCTTCCAAGATTGTTTCGGTGGGGTAAGTTTGGTAGAATGAGCGCTACTTGTTTTAGGTTACATGCCAAGATAGCTCAGTTGGTAGAGCACTTCCATGGTAAGGAAGAGGTCGCGGGTTCAATTCCCGCTCTTGGCTCAGAAATTAAAAAGCACCGGTAAGGTGTTTTTTAATTTCTGAGCCAAGAGCTTTGAAAGGGGTCGGGGAAACGATAGTTTCCCCGTAGAGGAGAGTAGTGAGTGTACTCGCGAACGTTGAGAACCGTGGGTTCTCAAAACCGAAGCTTAGCGATAGCGTAGCGGAGGTTGCTCTTGGCTCAGAAATTAACCTCTTGTAGTCGATTCCCGCTCTAAATTAAGATTCGACAAAACCCTTAATTTTGAGTAGTGTAAGACTTAATTGTTCAACTACTACGGGAGGTTATATGGCAGAAGATGCCGAGCTTGGCCCGTCGTTAAGGCGGTTGCTCAAGTGGATTACGAAGAAATACAAAATAGAAAAAGAAATTGCTAAAGAGCATCTTGGCTTTAATCCACCATCCATCGAAATGTTCATGGTGCTCTCAAGTGCCATGAGGCGCAGGATTTTTAAGGAAGGGAAAAATCCCACCTTCGATGAGCTTATTTCAAAGCTAGTTGATTCTGGATATGTTCATCGGTTCACTGGTTACCATGATCCAAATCATCCAGAAATCAGACTATCAAAAGAAAGCACTTTCTATTGTCTTACAAAAAAAGGTGAGGAAGCAAAAATAATAGTGGTGCGAAAACGCTAAACGCTGCCAGAAATGGTGGCGTTTATTTTTTGCTATACTAAGCAAAATGGAAAATAATAATCTTATTGATGCTGAAATCGCTGAACTGGAAAATCTCATGAATGGGGTTGATTTTTGGAATGATAAAGAGAAGGCTCAGGACACTATCAAGAAGATAAAAGAACTAAAAGATAGACGTGATGGAGTTGGAGCTCTCGATAAAGGAAATGCAATTCTTACACTCTTAGCTGGAGCTGGAGGAGATGATAGCGAAGACTTCACTCGCATGTTGTTTGAAATGTATGACGCGTACTGTAAACGAAAAGGATATTCATATAGTGTTCTTCATGATAATAAAAATGAGCGTGGAGGATTTCGTAATCTTACGATAGAAATTGATGGCAAGAACGCCTATGGAAATTTGAAACAAGAATCAGGAGTACACAGACTCGTACGCATCTCACCATTTAATGCACAAGCAAAGCGCCACACATCATTTGCTCTTGTGGAAGTGTTGCCTGTAATTCCAGCTGTTGAACAAACACCAATCGCTCCAGAAGATATTCGTATCGAAACATCTAAGTCATCTGGCCCTGGTGGGCAAAATGTGAACAAGCGAGAAACAGCAGTTCGTATTGTGCACATTCCTACAAATATCGCAGTTCATGTAGCAACAGAACGAGAACAAGAGCGCAACAAACAAAAAGCACTCGAAATTTTGGCTGCGAAATTGTACAAGATACAAGAAGAAGAGCGACAAGCAGAAATTGAAGGAAGGCAGATTAGTAAGACGATGGAAATAGAATGGGGGAATCAGATTCGCTCGTATGTTCTCCATCCGTATAAGATGGTGAAAGATCACAGAACAGATGTGGAAACGAGTAACATCGAAGCGGTTCTTGAAAAAGGAGAGATCGATGAATTCATTGAAGCTGAAAAGAAGCTGTAATTGACTCATTAGGTATAAAAATGTAGGGTTATAGCAGTTGTTTCTATACCGAAGCGGACAGTGCGATTGCTTTGTCCGCTTCGGTATAGCCCATGTCGGGTCAGTACTATGAGGCAAGGAGAAATGAAATGCAAAACATAATCGAACCCCGTCACGTGCTTGAACTTCAGGCAAAGCTGGGAGGTCAGGTCAATTGGTCCGAATTCAAGCCTACGGATATCCAGCCGATTATTGAATCGCCACGTCTCTCGGGTGTCCACTTTGAAGAGTTCATCCGCCAAGGTGGAAGAATGTCGCTTGAAGGGATACCAATTAAAGTCTTGAAAAGCTGGACTATCACCCCTGGCCCTACTCTTACGTGGGAGACCTGGGTGAGGTTTGCAAAAGAGGACGTTGGTAATTCAACTATTCTCTCAGGCTCTTACGACGGAATGGTGTTGTCGGATACCTTGCTTAAACCAAAAAATTTCACGATGAAGCCGAAGGTTCAGGTGCACATGCTCGAAGTTACCAGAAAGGAAGGCGTTCTGACCAAAAGGATGCTTGAACTCTTCGAACTACTCAACATGTACCCAAGCACAGTTCCTGAGGTGTTTACCGTCCTCAACAGCTTTGCCCCAGAGCTGCCCAAAGGTGCCGTCCTTCTCAACGCCTGCAAAAACGAAATCTACCAAAATGTGAAAAACATGTTGATAGAAGCGCAAGAGGGAGAGCAGAGGAGGCGCTATAGGTTTTCGGTTATCGGTGGGGATGTAGAGGACCTTGGTTGCTGGCATGACCATATGTATTACTTTGCTACGTCCTACGACTAAGCACGACACAAGAAACTCGCTCTTAGCACGGCGAGTTTTTATTTTGACTACTTAAGTGGAATATTCTTTGTACACAAGGTGTAATACTGAGTGTGATACAATAAATATATGCTCTACTTCGACAAAGTTTCAAAGGAATATGATAACGGTAATAAAGTCCTTGAAGATATTTCTCTCACGATTCACCCAGGTGAACTCGTATCAATTGTAGGTCACTCAGGCGCGGGTAAAACGACGCTTATCAAACTACTTCTCGCTGAAGAACATCCAACAGAAGGTAAGGTCTCTTTCCATTCAGAAGATATTCATAAATTAAAAGGATCTGGAATGACTAACTATCGCCGAAAGGTGGGTGTCGTGTTCCAGGATTTTCGTCTTATACCGAACAAGACAGCGTATGAGAACGTAGCGTTTGCTATGGAAGCAGCAGGGAAACATGATGAGGACATTATGGAAGACGTGCCACACGTTCTTGATCTTGTTGATTTGAAAGACAAGATGCATCATTTCCCCCATCAGCTTTCAGGAGGTGAACAGCAGCGTGTTGCTATTGCTCGTGCGATTATCAATCGTCCTGAAATTATTATTGCGGATGAACCAACAGGAAACCTTGACCCACTTAACACGTACGATATTGTTCAGATCTTGAAGAAGATTAATGATTTGGGTACAACAGTGATTCTCACTACTCACAACAAGGGAATTGTGGACAATCTTGGTCGTCGTGTGATTACTATGGAAGATGGACGAGTGACTCGAGATCAGAAGTCTGGAAAGTTTACAATGTAGCTCTTTTTATTTTATGAAAACAACCCTTACACGACGAATAGTAACAGCAGGCCTACGCGGGTTTTATCGTAACCGTACTGTTTCTCTCTCTTCAATCTTTATTCTTACGATTACGCTTTCAATTATTACAGCGTTTTATCTTTTCCATGCAATCTTTGCATACACACTCGATCAGGTAACGGAAAAGGTGGATGTGCGTATTTATTTCACAACTGACGCAACAGAGGAACAGATAGGGGATGTAAAAGCCCGTCTGATGGGGCTCCCACAAGTAAAGTCAGTGACATACACCTCTCGTGATCAAGCGCTTACAGAATTCCGTGAAAAACATATAGGGGATCAGCTTACTATTCAAGCGCTTGATGAACTAGGAACAAATCCATTCGGTGCATCTCTCTCAGTGGTTGCAAAGGATACATCTCAGTATCAAGCAATTGCTGAACAGGTTTCCTCACCAGATTCAGGTTTGCTAGGTGGTGCTTCAGGATCAGTTGATAAGATTAACTACTATCAATTGAAAGACAGTATCGATAAGCTCAATAATATTATCGGCTGGACAAACACGGTTGGATTCTGGCTTTCGATGATATTTATTCTTATGAGTTGTATGATCGTATACAACACGATTAGATTGGCTATCTTCGTGTATCGAGATGAAATTGCAGTGATGAAGCTCGTTGGGGCATCAAACATGTTTATCCGTGGTCCGTTTATTGTAGAAGCGATATTGTACGCTCTCTCAGCTACGGTTGTGACTCTCGCTATCTTCTATCCAGCAACTATTTGGGTGACAAAGAAAACAGTGTTCTTCTTTGAAGGAATGAATATTAATGCATACTTCCTCTCTCATTTCTTTGAGCTCACAGGACTTCTCCTTCTTGCTGGAATTGTGCTCGCAGTGATATCTTCCCTTCTTGCTGTTCGAAAGTATTTACAGATTTAAAATATTGACAAAACACTATATATTGTGTTATAATAATATTTGAATGTTTTGGCGATTTTGCCATTTTGAATCAATGCGCACAGCGCAAAGGAGAAAACTATGGAACTGAACCAAGCGAAAATTGAGGTTTGCTTTCCTGGCACATTGCTGAAGATTTTTTGGCTAATTCTCCACCCGATTTTGTGGGTGGGGGCGCTGATCATGGTGAGTGCTTACACATCACCCGTCAGCAAAATCATCTTCCTGGTTGCGGGACTGGTTTCTTTTGCCGCCTTGCTAGGAGTTTTCTTCGGAAGCTCATCCACTGTTCGCAAAGAATCTGGGTATGTCGCTGGCACCGTTGCTGCTGTGGCCGCCATGGTTTTGAGTTTTAGCGCGGCCACCTATTCAGCAACCGACAACTTCCCAGGCGAAAGCCTGATTGACAAAAGGGCAGCTGCCATACAGCAAGCCCCTGGTGGACAGTTTCGTGGTCAAGGTGCCACCGGCTCCATCAAACCCTGAAGCACTTCGCTTCCAAAAGCCCTCGTCTACGGACGGGGCTTTTTTTATTCTCCATCACTTTTGTCACATCTAGAACAATTGTTCTACTATCAACAGTCGTCCTTACTAACCTGAGGTATACTGTACTTCTCATGACGCAGAAAACCGCTCTCGATATTCTTAAACTTGGACATACGGTATTTCTCACTGGTGCAGCGGGAGCTGGTAAAAGTTACGCTCTGCGTGAATATATTACGTACCTTCGTAAACACGGTATTAAATTCGCTGTTACCGCTTCCACTGGAATTGCTTCAACACACATCGGTGGAACAACCATTCACGCATGGAGTGGTCTTGGTATTAAACAAAAACTCACCGCGTATGATTTGGATGAATTAGAAGAGAAACCAAACGTGTACAAACGATGGAATGATACACAAGTGCTCATCATCGATGAAATCTCGATGCTTCACGCTTCACTTGTGGATATGTTGGATAAAGCAGGGAAACATCTACGAAGAAGTGATAAACCGTTCGGTGGACTACAAGTAGTATTCACGGGGGATTTCTTTCAGCTTCCACCAGTAGTACGTAATGGAAATGAATATGAAAGTACGGACGTGTTCGCGTTTATGTCTAAAGCATGGAAAGAAGCCAAGCCTGTAGTCTGCTATTTAACAGAACAGTTCCGCCAAGAAGATGATACGCTCACGAATATTTTAAATGCTATCCGTTCTGGTGAAGTAGAAGAGGATCATTACCTGACACTTAAAGAATCGAGTAACACGCCACACACGGATGATCATATAAAACTCTACACGCACAATGAGAATGTGGATCTGATTAATAAGAAAGCCTTTGACGCGCTCGAGGGTGAAGTGAAGAGATTCGACATGGTAACAAAAGGGAAAGGTCCTGTACTCGCGTCATTGAAGAATAATTGTTTGGCGGATGAAATATTGGAACTCAAAATCGGAGCGAAAGTTATTTGTATCAAGAATGATGCGGAGCGAAAGTATGTGAATGGCTCTATGGGAATCGTGGTTGATTTTGAAAAGGATAACAGCCCAGTGATTGCACTTCAAACAGGCAAACGAGTGGTTATGAAAGCCGACACTTGGCGTGTGGAAGAGGACGGAAAAGTAAAAGCTGAGATATCGCAGTTACCTATTAAATTAGCCTGGGCAATCACGGTTCACAAGAGCCAAGGAATGACCCTTGATAGGGCACAAATTGACCTCAGCCGTGCGTTTGCTTCAGGGCAGGGATATGTTGCTCTTTCTCGATTAAAGAGCATGGAAGGGCTGCATTTGGTTGGCTTCAATCCACAAGCACTTCAAATCTCGGAAGAGGTTCGAGAAGCAGATTATACTTTCCGCAGCAAGAGTGAACAGGCAGAATATGCCCTTGATAAATATACTGAAGACGATTTGAAAGTGCTCCATGAAAAGTTCCTCACGGAGAAAGGAGGAACGCTCGTAGAGTTGAGTGATTCTGAGGCGGATGAGATTCAAGAGAAGACACTCACCCATACGGTAACGCAAGAGATGTTAAAGATCGGCCTTACACTTCCAGAAATTGCAGAGCAGAGAAATCTCTCAGTGGATACTATTATTGGACATATTGAGAAGCTGGTAGAAATGAAAGAAGAAGTGGTGTTGGACAAAGTGTTACCTCCTAAAAAAGATGTGACCGCAATCAAGAAAGCTTTTAAGACTCTAGAGACCACAAAGCTCACCCCGGTCTTCGATGAACTGGCTGGAAAATACACCTTTCACCAAATACGTTTGGTTCGAGCCACATTATAGATAATTAAGAAGTAATACAAATACAAAAGCACCCATAAAAGGGTGCTTTTGTATTTGCTGGGGAACAGGGACTCGAACCCCAATACCATCCTCCAGAGGGATGTGTCCTACCATTAGACGATTCCCCAATATATGAGATTTTTTACCTCAATATGCACAACATAATACTATATTATAGAGCTTTTGGGAATCCCTCTTCTTCAAGGTGTTTTTGTTTTATATAAAATAGTTTTTAAGATAAACCACACCTTGTGCTATTGTTATGACATATGGAAAAACTAAAAAGTAGATTACAGGTGCTTCTTGGTCTCTCATTATTTTTTCCTGTTGTTATGCAGGCACTTTTTGATAAAGAAACAAGTGGGGTAAATCATCTTATTTTACAGTGGAGCACCGTAATTGCTGTCCTAATTGTTAATTATTTAATTATTGAGTACTTTACTCCGAAATTCTCAAAGAAGGTGGAGAAAATTCTAGACAGGGTTATAGGTATAAACATTTTACTGTTTGTTCCAGTAATCATGATTTTAGCAACTAATCCTGTAAATATCGCTGGACTGGCTCGTGTCGGTCTAACTTTAAGTGTCTGGGGGATAATAACTTTACCCATAATTTTGTTAGTCTCCATGATTTTATATTTTGCAGTAAACGTATGGGTTCCTTATTTGGAGAAGAAAATAGGGTCTATTTAATTTCCATCTTGGTTGCATATAACACAACGTTTACTTGCTTTTGACTAGATTAGGCGTAGAATTGAGTCATGATTTCGAATATTGCTGGGTATCACACAAAAGAAGAATGGTTTCTAGGGAAGGGTTCTTTTGGCTCAGTTTACAGAGCTGAAAAAGACGGCAAGTCATACGCAATTAAAATATTTCAGACAGAGTTTCTTAAGGATGAATATAAAAAGTTCTTAGATAGAGAAGTTGATGCTTTAAGGAAAATTGATCATCCCCAGGTTGTAAAATTTTACGAATCTGGTATTTTTTCAGATAAAGGATTCGATTATTTCTATATAGTTATGGATTTCATCGAAGGGAAGAAACTTTCTACTTATGTTGGAAGTGGAGACGAGAAGCTCATAGTGGGAATTATTGAATCTCTTCTTGTGCCCCTTGAAGCTATTCATGCTGGCGGGATACTTCACAGAGATCTGAAACCAGACAACATCATCATTGATCAAAAGGGAACACCAATTATTCTGGATTTTGGTTTATCTAAAATAATTGATTACACATCAATTATTCAAACAGGAGAATTTGCTGGGACATTCTATTTCATGTCTCCTGAGCAAATAGTAGATAGTAAAAATATAGATGCTCGTTCTGATTATTTTGCAGTAGGTGTAATTCTCTACCAGCTTCTTACGGGGTTATTGCCGTTCGATGCGCCAAATATTCCCGCGTTAATCGAAGAGATACAAAAGAGGTATCCGAAAGCCCCATCTGATATTAATCCAAATATTAGCAATAAAACCGAGAACGTAATATTAAAACTTCTTGAGAAACAGCCTTATTCTCGCTATCAATCGACCGCTGAGATTATTTCAGCATTTAGCGAGGAGATAATTTTAAGAAAAGCAAAGCTAGATTTAAGAATTCGTAATTATGTAAGGGTTCTTAATAACGAAAAAACTGTTTTTAAAAAAGCATCAGAGGCTGGTTTGATTAGCGAAGTTTTATATCCAGCTAATTTGTTTGCAAGCTATAAACCCACTGTTAAGGTCATACAGGATTCTAGACTTCCTTTCACTACAGATCCGTCCACTAATAGACTTAACTACCCAGCTTTTTCAAGTTCGCCTACACTACAAGAGCTACCATACTCATCGGGCAGCGACACAACCCCACTTCAGAAAAAAGATTTTCATTCTATTACACAAATTCAAGAATATGTAAAAAAGGTGATTGACCATCAAATTATGTATGGAGTTAATGAACTCGCAGCCCCTTTTTTCTTTGCAAAAGATCCATCGGATGAATGGTATTCTATTAATCTTAAACTCCTCAAAGAGTCTATAGATTATAGAGATAAGAATCATTCTGAATTACCTCTCTGGGCGGGAATCTGTATGAATGTAGACGGTTGGCATGACGATGATATAAAAAACGAAATACTTAATAAGTATGTTAAGAATGCCCCAGATGGTTTTTTTGTATATGGTGATCCTGTCAGTAACAGTGCTAATTTAGCTCAAGTTTTTCATTACTCAGACTTCTTAATAAAGTTACAAAAAGCATCTAATGTTCCTGTTATAACAGCAAGAGTGAACGGTTTAGGGCTAGTTTTGTTATGTCTAGGTTTATCTGGGATGTCGTGCGGTATTTCTGGGTTAGACAGTTTTCAAGAGGGACTGCTTTCAGATCAAAAAGAAGATACATATGGTATGGACCCTAGATACTATATTCCTGAATTAATGTCTCTAGTAACTTTAAAAAAAGGCATTACAACAAAACTTAAAGATATTAATAAATCTAGTATTTCAGAAGCGTTGAAATGCCCATGTCCGTATTGTAAAGATATTTTAGAAGAAGAAGTTTTAATCTCTGAGCGAGTCAAGATGCATTTCCTTTATCGGAGAAAAGAAGAAATGGATACCATCAATTCACTTAATGAAGAAGAGAGACTTAAATATATAGAAGAGAGACTTGCTAAAGCTCTAGAGTATAAAAAAACACTTACAAAAGAAGGTTTTAAAATTAGTAGCGATTTTTCTCATTTAAATACTTGGAAATCTTTAATAGAGGAGTTTAAGAAATTAGGAGTGTAGCGAAAGAAACTTTTCCAACATAAGTTCTTTTGCATATATATTAATCTTACTTGCCGCAGTTTGTTGTGATTTTGGGTATTTAATTTCAATTGAGTTATTTTTAATATCAAAAAGAATTAAACCTATATTACTTTTATTGAATTCATTGATATCTATATTTTTTTCTGCTTCTTTAAGAATTGCTAAGTAAGACTCATCAGCGAAGTATTGGTACCTTTTTGCTTGAAGTAAGCCATTTTTGTGATCAGTTAGTTTAACTTCAATTGCTATCACTTTCTTTATTTGCCCCAGGTTACTACTTGGGCATTTTTTAAAATGGTTATTCGTTACTATTTCTATGTATTTGTTTTTTATTAAAAAATTTAATTGAGAAGATAAATGGCGTTTCTCTGTCACGTCTCCTAACGAAAGGACCTCTTCTTTAGAAAATTGATTCTTATGTATCGATAATAAGATTTTTAATGCATAAAAATTAGTAAGAGGAGCTCGACTGACCGCTTTTTTGGAGAAAGAAAAATTACTAGCAAAAACTAGATCAGCAATACCGTAGCCAGCTGAAAACTCTTTAAATGATAGATTTGTGCCAAATTTTTTTCTTAAGATCTTATCGAGTTTCTCAACTAGAGTCTTCTCGTTAAAATTTTTCATAATTAAATAGATAAATGAGTTTAATCCTTATATAGGAGTATACTCTACATAAAGGGACTTTGCCTGTTGATAGGCAAATAAAATGTCAAAAATAGAAATAATAAAAAAGAATATCTTCTTATGTAGCCTCGAGAAAAATAATGTCTTAGAGGCATTTAAAGAGTGGAGATATGATGGTGTAATAAATGATCTTGGAATTCGAGTGAAAACATGTGAGTTGTGTGAACAGCCGGAACTTAGATATCAGTTTCAAATTACAAATGTTCACAGTGAGTCTGAATTGTGGGTTGGTTCAGAGTGTATTAAAAAATTCAATACTATTTCTGTAACAAATAAAGATGGAGTAAATCTTAGTTACGATTTAGCTGTTAAGAAGATTGATAAAGATAGAAGAAAAATGATTGTAGATTCAAAAACTAAAAGTATGTTGAACTCTCTTGTTCAGTTGAGTTGGAAAGATGAGGAGTTTGATATTGAAGATTTTATAAAATATTTTAAAGAACGCGGAGCATTCACGCCAAACCAACTTTCTACGGTTATCTGGAGGCTTGAAAAGCATCAAACTGATTTTGAGAAAGGTAACTTTAAGTGCACTATTAAACGCATAAGGGAGCGAGAGCAGTTGCTTAATATGGAGGACTGGAAAATAAAGAAAATATGGGAATGTTTATCACCGTCACAAAAAACATTGTTACGTAATAAGAATTAAAATAGGAAACTCCCATGCATCAACAAACATTTTCAACTATTATACAAGCACCAAAAGAAAGAGTGTGGAATACACTTTGGAGTGATGCAACCTTTCGTGACTGGGCGGGTATTATCGACGAAGGAACCTATCTAGCTGGAGAAATGAAAGAAGGAAACAAGGTACAGTTTATTTCCTCTGTGAACGGATACGGTGTTACAAGTTTTATTGAAAAGTGTATACCGAATGAGTTGGTATTGTTTAGACATATGAAAGACACCAAGGATCATGGAGAAGGTGAGCGAGCAGATGAATGGAGCAGTGGGATAGAGAAGTATGTACTCGAAGAGAATGGCGGCGTCACTACGTTAACACTCACAAGTGAGATCCCTTCTGAATTGAAAGAAATCTTTGAAGACAGAACACCTAAAGCACTTGCGAGAATAAAAGTATTAGCAGAGGGGAAGGAATAATATACTAAAAACAAAACCGCCAGAGCAGTTTTGCTAAGGCGGTTTCAGGTGTGGATTCTTTCAAGATTTTCAGTCTCTATAGTTCCACGGAAAAGGACATGCGGCATATAACCAAATAGCATTGATTTTCTCCCGAATTTCTTCATCGCCCAGATGGCGCATTCAGGAACCATTTGCACCTCAGCTTCTTGGACTACTGAGAGGTCATCCAATTTGGTGTACTCATCCTTCTCAAGTTCAGCATCGATAGTCCACTGCGGGCGATGTCGAAACAACAGAAGGTTGCTTTGATTAAGAGTTTTCGAATCAACAACGAACCACTCTTGTTCAATCGGAAGGAGTCCATGGCTTTCGCGTGCAAAATTAATTGCGTCCGGCGGAATGGGAATGAAAAAGATAACGTCGTTCCACAAACAGTTAAGAATTGGAATGACTTGTCTGGTTACCTCTTCTCTCCCCGAGTACTTTTCGTAGTACTCGGCAGAAAGTTCGGAATGAACATTTTTTAACTCATTGAGAGGGTACAACTTCGTACCCATCATCCTTTTGGGGACTCCATGGTAGAGAAGCATATACACTTTCGATAGTTAGAACTTTATTATAATAACATTTATTACAATAAAGTCAATATACTAAGAAATCTCAACCATGATCGGATTATGATCTGACCCAAAGCGGTTTTTGATTACTGCAGCTTTATGTATCTTTGCATGTTGCGGCACAAGAATGTGATCAAGTTGTGACCGTGAGATGGGGTGTGTCGAGTGTCCTCGAAGTGGATTTGAAAGGCTGAGGTTTTCAAAATACTTTTGCATAGATGTACGCTCTCGTTTATAGAAGAACCAGTCCGATAGTTTTCCTCCGAACAACCAATTTAAACTTGCGATATAGAATGTTTCTAAAATATTAAAATCCCCACAAACAATAACTTGTTTTTCGGACTTACAGTGTGACATGGTTTCAATCAATTCTTTCATTCGTTGCGCTGGAAACGTGAGCGGTAGATGGAGATTGAAGACCTGGAACATTTCAGAACCGTTCTGTACGGTTATGAAAAATGATTTTCTATTTTCCCATTTAGTTACTCGTTCTGCACGAGGCAGGTCAATGATAGAGCGAATGATGAGACTTCCAAGATTTGATTTTGTGTTTGCGTAGGAAGCCTCTCCTTGTTCTATGAGAGGTGTTTTTGAAAGCGTGACACTATAGACAGCAAACTGTGTTGAAGAAGTTGTGAGCTCTATTTCTTTAACATACGCCATCTCACAGGGAAGTGTCTTAAGTTTGGAAAGAAACGCCTCAGGAACTTCTTGTAAACAAAAAATATCAAAAGGTGAGTTCTTGATAAACTCAAAAGCTTGGTCGAGTGTCTTATTTTCATAAAACATGTTCCATGAATAGATAATCATATTAGAGAGTATATATTATCTTTGTATCGTCACCGTTGTTCCAAGTGGTGCCCAGTCGTAGATAATTTTTGAAAGTTCAGGAGGAAGGTTGATACATCCACTTGATTGTTCTGTTCCATAACGATCATGCCAATACGCACCATGCATAACCGCACCATCTTGGGTGAAGTATAAGTTCCAAGGTACACCAGGTAAGTCAAAGGGGATTTCGGTTGCCCCAACAAGCGGTCCTTGCATGTATCTACTCGGAGTCTTTTTGTAGACGGTGAACGTACCAGCTGGTGTTGGGGTTGCTTCAACTCCCGTAGAAATTTTTGTTCTCATGAATTCTATATTTCCCTCGTATGCATAGAGCATGTGATCAGAAAGGTCGATAACAATTCGTTTAGATGTTGATGGGGTTGAAAGCGTGAGCACTTGTGCTCCTTCCGCAGTTATAACTCGTCCTGCAATTGCTGGTATGTACCAATCTCCTTCTACTCGGCCAGGAAACCTGAGCCATTCGTCAAAGTAGACGTGATACCAAACCTGACCGTTTCTTACTTCAGTGCTTTTAATCTTAAGAAGCATTCCTTTACGGAGTTCATATATTTTTTCGTATTCCACACCTGGACCCGCGTGCACAGATACACAAACCATTTCAGCATAGGTATCGCAACCTTCTGTGATTTCAAGGTATTCATATTGTTTCTGTGGAGTAGATGGCGTAATTACCACAGGAGCGAGTGAAGGCTGTGTAGTTGACGTGGTTGATTGTGCGGTAACGGTAGAAGGGTTCTTCAGTACCAGAAAACACACCATGATAAAAAGTGTGATGAGAAGAAGAATGTATTGTTTTCTGGTTAGTATCATATGTGAATGAAAAGGGAGGAGATTTATTTGGCGGTTTCAAAAATCTAATGCAACTAACTCCGAGAATACTGTAACTGGATACCTCCAGTCAAGACACTTCCTCGGTCTACCATTTAATAAGTCTTGAGCTCTCTGCAACTCTTCTCTGG
>JAHFMX010000017.1 GCA_023267635.1 bacterium
ATAACCATTCTCACGCATTGTTTTGGCGATTTCGTCCGCGACTGCTTTCTTATATTCTACATTTTTTTCTTCTACGTTCATTTATTTTTCAACTATTGATAAGGTTGATGTTCCGGAAACCGTTGATACGTAAACCGGTCCGGTGAATAAATTGTTCAGACCAATTTCGTATCTTTGGGAAGCTGGAAGTCCGATACCCTTTCCGGCGGTAGATGCTCCTGCAAAAGATAAGTAAACAGTTACCGAACCATTGTTGTAAATGGACGCATACTGCCTACCTGGGTTCGCAGCCAGAGCCACGGTTGATGTCGTTGTGGTAACTGCTACTACACTGTTCGTTGCTGAAAAAAAACTTCCTCCAAGAACTGAAGACTTATTAACTAAAGCAAATCCTCCGATAACGAGTCCGATGATTACGAGGGCAATTATTATATATGAGTTTTTCATTGGTTTATATTTTTTAAATTGTTTGCACTGGTGGCTGTCACCCTCTCAAGGAGTGACAGACCCAATGCAAATTACGGACAGAGAGCTGGTTTCGTGGAAGTTGCCTGAACTATGTATGCAAATCCAGTAGTAGTCGCCGCCGTATTGACGGAGATGTAATACGTGGACGAAGCAGAAGTAGTAGCATCCTTCGCATAGAACTTAGTACACTCAGAAGTCAATGAACCAGTCACGGAAGCAGTTCCCGAAAGAACTGAGGTTCCGGACAAAGTTACCGCGCCTGAAGAGTTAATAGGTCCTACAAAGACTCCAGCACTCATCATCAACACCGAGTTCAAACCCTGGTAAACATCTCCAACCAAATTAGTTCGGTCGTAAGAAGTTCCTCCAAGATTTGTAGACGGTACTGCTTTCATTCCCACCACGCCTAAAACGAAACCGATTGCGAGCAATGCGATTCCTGCCAAGACGAATAAAGTTTTATTATTAATCATATTAAATATTTGTTGATTAGTTTATCTTTTTTTCTGCTATTGCAACCCCGACAAAGTGGTTGAATGTTCTCTATGTTATTTGAACCTCCTTTTGAAATCGGGATTATGTGATCGCGAGTTAGTTTTATATTTGGTTCCTGTTTTCTACACGACGGACAAGTCCAATTATATTGAGCCTTGAGTGTTTCCCATTCTCCGAGAGTATGGAACCCACCATTCCCAGCCTTCTTCGCCATATATTTATGATGAAGATTTAAACTATTTTCCTTCCCACCTTTCCAATGAGGATGTTTTACTCCAGATAACTCTGGACGTTTTTTTCCTAACCAGTAACGAACAGGATTATTCAATTTTCTATCGCGAAGTTTTTTCTTCGTTTCCTCACTATGCTTGAACCCTTTTGTTCTTCCTGATTTTTTATATTCCATCACTTTATTGGAGTTGCAATGAACAGATAAATCAATATTTAATTATTGACTAATTATATACGTTATTTGGAGCGACTGCGCCGGCGGTAGAAATCTGTACATCAACCAATTGCTTGGTGTGTGTTAAGAAAACTTTCCAACCTACGAGCGCCCAAGTGGCGAAGTCCTGTGCCAAGATACCTCCAGTAGTTCCATTACCAATGATTGATCCGGCAGAGACGGCGAGTTCAGGAGTCCTTTGCATTATAAGTGCAACAGACTGAGAAGTACCGAACAATGCGTGAACACACTGATTTGAAAGAACCATGCCAGCACCAGTTGCAGTTACAGTTACTAATCCATGTCCAAGAATGGTCATAGTTAATACTGCAGGAGCAGTTCCGGTAACAGCAGACGCGGAGATAAGGTCAAAGATGAACTTATCAGCCTGAGTCAAAGAAGCGGCAACCAAAGGCTTATTCTTTCCGCTGATTTCAACATACGGAGCGTTCAAGAAATTCTTGAGGTTCGTCATTGAAGCAGCAGCGTCAGTTTCAGCTTTGATTTCACCAGCAGCAGACGGAGTACCAGTAACGAAGGTCAAAGTAGTTCCACCAATTACGATAGTATCACCGTTGGTTGGGGTTGCAGTCTGGCTCAACTTAACTGAGAAAGGAAGTGAAGTGGAAACGAAGGTGTTAAACCCGAACAACATGTTCAAGTAACCAGCCTTGAGTACAGTGTCACCCAAATCTCCTGGCTTGAATCCAACAGCTAACAACACCTGTTCCTCCAATTCAGCTGGAATTGCAGCAGCCGGGTATTTAGCAATGGTATCAAGTTTGACGTAACCGGTGAACTTTTTATTTTCATCGTAGATTACGTTCTGATTGCGAAGTTTTCTTCGTGCAGCAGTGAAAATCGCTGAAGCGTTAGAAGAAGACAAGGTAAGCGGGACTCCCGCGGTACCACCAAAATCTCCTGCATCAATAGTTGAAGCAGCAGCCGCAACCATCGCGCCGAGGATTTTAGCATCCAACCACCAGAAGATTCTGTTCATCGCCTTAGTAGCCCATTTCTGCTGGGTTGGTCGGTGATCTTGGATTCTCTGAGTAGCTGGGATTCTGAAAGTAGAAGCTGGGACCTGGTCAACCGTTAAGGTTTCATCGGTCACAGTTCTGTTGGCAACGGTATAAGAACCATCGGCGCCGAGTTGCTGAACATCAGCATCTGCATCGTAGGTCCATTTTACCGAAGCACCTTGAGACAACACATCAGCAAATTTCTGGTCCGCAAAGACTGGGAAAACCAATTATGTTACTCGCCTTTCGGCGGGAGAAATCACTTCAGAGAAACCTGGACGCATATTCCTTAATAAATGATAAAAATTCGTCCCCTGTCTTAGTCCACTTCAATCTATTACAATCGGCGCAGGCTAAAACTATTTTATCATTACTCTTAGGATAATAGTGTTCAATATGTAAATTTTTTCCGGTAAGTTCAACTTTGCAATAAAAGCATTTTTTGTCCTGCTGTTTAAGCATATTTTGAACTTCTTCAACAGAAATCTTTTTTTTGTTCTTTTGCCAGTGGAATTTTGCAAGTTTTTTGAAATAGAATTGATTCATCTTTTCTCTATTTCTAGCATCCCTCTCCCTTTCCATAAACCTTATATGTTCCTTTTTCTTTTGCCTGTACGGCTTTTGAACGTTTATGTACTGGGTTCTTACGCACTCCTTGCACATCCTCATTAAGCCGTCCTTATGACGCTTATCTTTACCGAAAGACTCAATTGGCAGATTTTTACCACATCTCTTACATATCTTCATAATACAAGTATATCACAACCAGTATTATATTGTCCAGTTTTCAATGAGCAGTTGCTCGGATTTCTCTCTATGGTTTCGTTTTGTTATATCCATAGTTCAGACTATTACATCGGCTTTTTGCCGTCCCTCCGTTTAGTCGTTGTAGCCCCCTTTCGGGTTGCTAGGCGTTGTCCACTTCTGGGTTTTCGCCGTATATTAGGTGGGATTTAGGCAGCCCTGTTTTCTTTTTAAGGCTGTTTGTAGTGCGTCTCTTGATAGGCTTTTACCCATTCAGTTTTGAACGGAATTGTATTTCCTGTAAAGGCCGTAGTAGTAGATTACTTATTCTATTTAATAAACTTGCTTGAAAGATGATGCTTTAATTTATGACACTTAACGCAAAGCGTTTGTCCATTTTCAACATCAAATCTTAATTTAGGGAAATCTTTCCACGAGTTTATATGGTCGGCTTGGAGAGTTCCTCCTTTAACCTTGCATATTCTACAGGTGTAATCATCTTTTATAAAAACTGCATTACGCCAATTTTTATATTCAATAGTTCCCATTAGATTCATTCTTTCGGTTCTACTGAACTCAGATATTCCACCTTTCCACCAATGGTGCTTTTCTCCTTTTCTTGAGTCCCAAGACTTTCCTTTATTGAACGGCGCGACTCCTTTCTTAAACTGAGTTGCCGGAGAATTTTGCATCCCCTTATGGGATTCGCTCAATTTTCTCTTATGCTCATCAGAAAGTTTCTTTCCTTTATTCCAAGGAGTTCGTCCTTTCATTCTCGCAGAATGTTCTGCCCACTTCTTTCCTTTATTCCAGGAAGAACGTCCTACGTTTGTCTTGTGTCCTTTAGTGAATGGCATGCCAATAGGATACCATATAAAGTTCTCTCAAGCAAGTTTATTAAATTTTCAAAGAATCTGTATTTATTTTAAATTAAATTACATCCCCATAATCGTAATGTCTTCCTTTGGAAGATTATACTTTTTGGATTGATAGCGCTTCATTTTCTCTGGCGTTATGTTCTCTGGGTCTAAGTCAATATCTTCCTCTTCCCCGGAGTCTTCAGGAGTAAACTCTTTGCTTGCTGATTCGCCGGCTTTGTGAGCCTTAGCTACTTTCAGTATCGCATCCAATTTATCCTTAGCTTTAAACGCAACATAGTCCATGTCTTTGTCGTGAAACTCTTTTGTATGAGCTATTTCCAACAAAGTCTTTTTAGCATCAGCTAATAAATTAGCCGGCGCATTAGGATATGTTTTCTGAAGGGTTGGTAGAACTGACATCCACTCCTGTTCGTCATGGATTTGTTCTGCCTTCTCCGCTTGTTCTTCTTGAATTTTGTCTAAGACTTTAAGTTTTTCCAGAATGGTAGGGTCCATGTCTTTCTTTAAAAGACCCTTCTCCTCCATATCTTTCATAACCTGTGTCTTGGCTAGTTCAATGATTTCTGTTAATCCTTCTGCATCAAGATTTCGTCTTTCGGCGATTTCTTCAACAGTAGCATTAATAGTTTTTACAACGGCTTTTTCTGCGGGAGTAGTCCTTAATTGGGCTAACTCTGCACGAAGCTCCTTCAACTGAGAAAACACTGCTTTCAATGGGCGACTTTCTTTAACCGAACGACTTGAGCTGACAGGCTCATCGTCATCCTGGGAATCGTCATCTTCCTCTCCTTTATCTTTAGCTTCTGGTTCCTTGGCTTCCTCAGCTTTTGGTTCCACTGGTTTAGACTCCGGTTCGGCTTTTGGTTCTTCCTTTGGTTCGTTCAGATCAATGGTTTGAACATCTTCTGAACCTTCTTGTATGCCGGTCATTTCCAGGATTTTTGCATACTGAGAATCCTGCGAATTGTTTGGGTTATCCATAACAATGACGTTGGTAAAGCGGTTTTCGTCCCGCTGGTTTTTATTTATTGGACGACCTGTCCAAAACGCTCTTTATTGGTTAGCGATACCAGTAAGTGTTTAACGAGCTTCTCTTACAGCTCATACTTCTCAATCTTCGTAGCCTTTCTCTTGTTGCAATCAAGACATAGTGGCTGGATATTCTCAATCCAATTGCTTCCTCCCTTGCTTAAAGGAATTATATGGTCAACGGTTAAGTTGATTTCTGGTTCCCTCTTCTTGCACCTAGGACAAGTCCAGTTATATTGAATTTTCAATGTTTCCCACTCTCCCTCCGTGAAACTTCCTTCGGCGCTTCGTTCTCTTGCCCTACGGTTAGCCTTCCTTCTTGCATTGCCTATCTTGCACTTTTCCTTATTTCTGGCTCTCCATTCCTTGTTCTTCTGATTATAATATCTCTGCTTATCTAAAGATTTTATTCCACCCTTCCAATTTGGATTATTCTTTCCAGTCTTAACCCCTCTTTTCCCTATATGCTCCTTGGTTTGTTTAAATCCTTTTTTAGGCATTTGTATTAGTTTTCAGGCGGCTTCCCTGTTTAAAGCAACTTCCCTCCGAAACGCTTAGCATATGCTTCCGCATCTGCTTTGCTCTCAAAGGTTCTAATCCCTGCTTTCGGGCCATACGGAACATCTTTCTGAAGTTCCACAACGTATGCTTTGTCTTCTTCTTTCACATCCTCAATCATTACCGGTTCTCCCGGGATTACTTCTTCTGAAGTTATAATTCCTATCTTTTTCTTTTTCATGTTTATATTTTATCACTAATTAGTTTCCGACAACTCTTCGCTTATTTGTCTGTCCAGAACTTCTAATTCTGGAGTCGGGTCATACGTAAATAAACCTAAATAAAACTCATGAACTTTCTTTTCTTTCAGCAATCCAATTCTTTCTACTTCGGACATCTCCTCCTTATTAATCAGGGTATTCTTTATTCTTTCAATCTCCTGTTTCGTAAGGAAAGCAATCTCTGACGTAATCGGATGCTCTTTAAAATCCAGTTTGGCAGCAAGCATCGGAACTCTTTCTTTCCAATCATTGATAATTTCAACCGATTTAGGATCGTCTTTATAATCATTCGGATTCAGTTTTTCAAGGTTATCTATAATCATTTGTTTGTTATCACCGGAGGAGGACCGACTTGTTGTTGCTGGGTTAGGCTACCCGGCTGACCTCCTTGTGTTTGAACGTTAGGATTCTGCATCTGTCCGGCGTTACCCATCGGGTTGTTCGGATTTCCCGGGGCTTGCATCATGGCTTGCGCGTCAATCATCGCGCGCCTTTGCTCGTTTTCCATGGCGATACCTGAATGAGCCTGTAAGTAAGCCATGAATGAGTCCATTTTCTTACCAACCTTCGGGTCGTCTTGGTGGGTTTTTACAAAGTCCAGAATTTTCTGTAAGAAATAACCGGTAGCGTTGTAGTTCATTTTTGGCTGGCGTCCCATCATTATGTCCTGAATAACCGCAGAAGTTTCAGCAATTGCTTCTTTATCTGCAGTATTTTGTGGGTCCATAATCTCGGCGATTTCTTGCTCGGAATATTTACCCAAATCTCTTAAGATAAACTCATCAGCTTTCTTTGAATTAACATTAGGATTAGGCGGGGCGGTCTGGTTCTTTACTAGGTTAAGCGCGTTCATTCTGTCCTGCTTCAACATCTCGTTCATCTTGTTTTCTTTTGCCTGAGATGAGACGGAGATTTCAAATTCTTTCTTTAGGTTCAAATCAATTCTCTTTAAGGTATCCCATTCGTAGCCATTTTCGCCGAGAAGTTTGATTGAGAGAGGTTCTTTCAGATAGTCTTTGAGTCCGCCGAACACACGCATACCTAGTTCCTGACCCAACTCAATAAACGGCTGGCTCTGGAACGACAATCGTTTGGACACCTGACCCATTTCTGCGTACGTTACGCCAACAGCTTTGGACGCAGCCTGGGCTTGACCCTTCTGCATGTCGGTAACACCGAAGTTTCTGCCGGCCAACTGCTCCATGTACCCCAACATATCAATTGTTCCGGTAATTTCAGGAGTCTGGAAGGTGTAAATAGCCTCGGAAAGTCTACGCGTTCCACCCTTAGTATCAATTTCAACTAATCGGTCACGTCCCATCTGGGCTTGGTCTAACTGAGCTACATTCGGAACCATGTCTTTATCGTATGCGCGGGAGTTAGAGTTTCTTCGTTTCCTGTTTTCCAAATCTTCGTTGAAGAAATCAGTCATAGCCATTGCCGAAGGGTACAAATCATCAGCGAATCCTTTGCTGGCGAAGTTCTTCACGTCTTCATGAGACGCCATAGACATCCACGGGAAATAACCCGATGAGTGAACATCGGTTAGTTTTTCAAAACGAATCCACGTCCCTGAGAAGGCTTCAAACAATAAATACCATCGGTCACCTTTGTAAGTTAGGACCCATTCAACCAAGTTATACACAGGCTCACCTACGTAGTTGTTACTTTCAGCAGTAAGGTTCAAAGATAAGAATCTATTGGCGAAATCGTACTGTGTCCAGAAATCTGACATCTTGTAGGCGTTGCCGGATGCGTCACCTGCGGTTAATCGCTTAACCTGGGCGGCGTCGTACATTCCACCTGCTTCATTTTCTAGGGCTTTTTTTGTTTTCCAAATGTTTCCTTGTCCACAGAACAGGTGATTCTCTAATTGTCCACCACCTTTTGGTTCAAAGTAAAAATCCTCAAACGGAACCACGGAAAGATCCGCGGAGTATCCATTCTCGGAAGAAGGCACGTATTTCAAAGCGGTACGTCCGCACATTAACAACTCTTGTCTTGCCAACCTGAATTTAGAGTTCCATTTTGCACCTGGACGCATAGACTGGGACTCTTTCTGTATGTAGGCGTTGGCTTTTACCGCTGCTTTCCAATCAGCAGGGTCTTGTTCGCCATACTTCAGTAACAATTCATCATCCAAATCAGCTTGGAGGGTATCAATCATGCCGGCAAATATCGGAATTGGTACGTTGTAACGTATCCTTAACTGCTTAGGGACTTTATTGTTGTATAAATCTCGGAACTTACGTATCTGAAGGATGCGCGGCTGTTTAAAAGTCCAGCTCGTAGTCAATTGACGGAGAGCTACACCTGTTAATTCGGCGGCTAATGAGTTTTCTTTTGGCATTGTTATGGTAATTGTATCACTTCTTTATTTTTGGCAACCTTTGATCGCCACCAAAAACTAAAGTAGCAACTCTCGCATATCTCTGAATTTTTAGGAGTAACAAACGGTGACGGTACTTTGCAATTCTGACACACCCAGTCCTTCATATACCTTTCGTAGAACTGTGGTCTGCGCGGATGACCCATAGGACATACCGCAAAGTCTAAAATTCTCAACTGCTTAGTCTGACATTTCTCGTATTTCACCACGTACTCCTTACCATGACACAACTCGCATCTGATAATCAGGTATTTCATTGTTCAAATTCTGCTGGCTGGTATGGATTCTGGAGGAATCCTTCAGGACCTTTGTATCCCGACTCACCGCCTTCAAATTCGCCTACCTCTGGTGGGGCTTGGACGTAGGTCGGACCACGTTTCCCAGGTTCAGTCATCATTATGACGTATCGGAGGGCGTCCATTAAGTGGTCGTTTGCCTTCAAGGGGTTTTCTTGTTCGTTTTTGTCACCAGTTTCGTCGTCGTAGGAGTAGGATTCTAGTTCATGAACGAGGTTTTGACACTTCTTGTTCACGTGGAGTCGTCCTCCTAAGAATAATTCCCGGACTTTCTGGATTCCGGACTTGATAGAGTCTTTTCCTTTCACAACTTCTCTCACATTAACTCCCTTTCTCCTTAATTCCTCTATGGCGGAGGGACTCTCAGGGTCTGGATAGACGGCATTTCCGTTGAGCGCAGCCACATATTCAGCTATTTGCACCTCGGTTCGTTGGGTTTTATACCATTCGTCCTCCACATAGAAGTCTTCACCGTCATACATCACCTCTAACACACCGGCGGGGTTTACATAACCAAAGTCCACACCGACCAACTTGGTAAACGACTTTTCCGGCAGGGTTTCATACAGATGTTTCTCTCGGTTAAATTCTTTGTAAACCAACCCTTGGGTTTTAGCGAACATCGCTAGGTATTCTTGTTGAAAACGCTCAGGGGTGATTTGAGCTTTGGCTGCATCAATTTCCTCCGCCGGGATATTGGGATTGTCGTATGATGTAAAATGGAACGATTTGAAGTCTTTATCCTTCAGAGACAGGTTATACAGATCGTAGAAGTGGTTAAAACCCTTGGGCGTGGAGATGAACAGAGCCTCTCCTCTCGTATCGGTGAGGGTAGGACGTAAAACCTCCTGCCAAGACACCCAGAAATTACGCATCATCGCCACCTCGTCTATCACCAGGAAGTCAAAAGCCTGACCGCGCATGGTTTCAATAGACTCCCATCCTCTAAGGACGATGAGGGATTCTCCACCCTTTAACGTCTTAGTCTTAATTTCCAACCGGGAATCGTTGATGTTTTTTATGGCACCTTGCAACTCTTTCTTGAGGGTTTCCCAGGCGATGTCTCTAGCTTGCTGGTAGGTGGGGGCTATGTAGGCTATCCTAGTGGGTTTACTTATCGCTTTGCCCTTAATTTCCTCCACCGCCAGGGTGGTTTTGCCACCGCGCCGTCCGATGTTAACTACACGAAATCGGTGTAAATCCGTAGCTATCTGAGCTTGTGCTGGGGTAAGTATCATTTAATTAGGTTTTTAGCTTCTGTTGGGGTTATTTCTAATTCGTAGAATCGGGCTAAATCGTAAGCCATATTGTCCAACCACAGGTGTTTGTTATGTTTTTCGTTATTGCAAACCCACTGGTACTGCGCGCGGTAAGCCTCTAATTCCTGAGACATACGGAAATCCGCCGATATTAAGTACTTAACCCACCACCATAGACCGTATAGTTTGTTTTTCTGCTGTAGGGTATGAGTTAGTTCATGTGCGACGAGAGCCTTTGGAAGATTCTGCCGGGAATAAATATCCTGCCCATAAGTAACAATCACATGATCCGCCGATATTGAAGGAAATCTCAACTTAAGAAGGGGATAAAAGAACGGAAGTGTAGTATGTATCATTTTTTATATATAAATGGTTTGTAGCTTAGTTTTAGGGCAGTGTGAGCCTATTAGCTGGGTATCCCGATAGGGGGAGGGGTCTCTATTTTTAGTGTGAGTGCGTGAGAGGATATATTTTAAAATCTCCACAGCACGCACTTACCATCTGAGACAACCGAAACATATCCCCTCGGGGGGTTACTCTTTTAACTCTAACTTATTTTTATCTGCTATTTCCTTAGATATATTTATAACAAGCTGATTTTCAGTAGCCCCGCCTGTTAATAGCTGTAGATTTTTAGTTAATACATCAATGCTATAAGCTGTATCTCTATAGGTTGCCTTGTCTAGTGTTTTGCCCATACGTTCAATCGCCTTGTCGCGTGCTTGTTCTAACCTCTTAATTAAAGGGATAGCTTCTAGCTTAAACCCTCTGCTCTCTGTTAGCTTCTGTGGCGCTCTTGCTGTCTTTGCTGAATATCCGGCTTCTACCATAATCTTTGCTAAACTCTCTTTGCTACCTTTCTCTACTATTCTTTTAATAGCTTCTTTTTGTCTTAGAGTAGTAAATGACTTGGCGGTTTTTACTTCCGGCGCTTTTTTGTCTGCTTGTATCATATGAGCATATTATACCATATTTTGATCAAAACGCATAAAAGCTTGGCTCTATACTGCGATATGAGACGTTTTGTTTTTGGCGGTTGATAGTCTGGCCGGCTTTTTTCTTTTGTCGGCGCGAGTTGTTTTGCCAGCTAGCAAATCATCAACGCCCGCGAAGCATTGCTATATCTACGTTAGGAACGCACAATATATATTGACATAATGCCAGCGCAAGCATATAATCTAAACATAACAAAAGGCCGATAATATAAATCAATTAAATAACAAATGGAACACATAGACATAAAATGCTCTGTTTCTAAATGTAGGAATTTTTGCGGGTACTGGATTGCGGTTGAGCAAGATACGTTTTACCTTTGCTCTGACCACGCGGAAAAGATAAGTCCGGAAATGGATATAGCTTATATCCTAGACCTGAAAACTGGAATAATGACTGAATACGAACTTGGCATATATAGTTGCGACGAAGAATGCGAAGAATGTAATTAAAAAGGCGGACATAGATTAGCCGGTTATGCCGTCCGGCTTGCCGGTTATTCTATAAAACAATAATAAAATGAATAAATCACATATTTACGAAGAATATAAACGAATGGGCAAAAATTTTATGACCCCAAACGTTAAAAAATATGAAGCCATAGACAATAGGATTATTGAGCTATCTACCGGATTTGGATTTGATAATAAGCTAATAATCGGAGTATCAGAATTTGAATATGATAGCGGAAAACTTGAAAGCACCGGCAGAGGCGAAATATTTTATACCTTGAAAGAGGCGAATAGATATTATAAGCAGTTGCTCAATAGTTAATGACTACCTACAAATGCGCTTGCGGGCTATTTTCTACCCGCAAGCTATGCTTAGAATGTAGAAAAGAACGCCGGAATTGCTTAGTGTTTGGCACGATTTTGATCGTGGCCGGCTATCCTATTTTGTGGATTGTGCTAGATATTATAAACCAATACGAACTAAAATAATGACAAAAAAACAAAAAATAGAAGCTATACGCGATATGGCGAAAATACATCATAATATCCGCATAGACTTTAACAAAATGCCGAAATGTACGAATGAAGAGTTAGATTATTTAGAAATTGCCGGAATGTTAGTTGAAGATTTTGCCAATAACTGGAAATATGAAGAGATAAATGACAAGGGCAACAGGAATTTATGCGGTTGCGATAACAATACGAGATGAAAACGGAGACGAAGTTGAACAATAAAATAACAAAAATAATAAATAAAATGGAACAAGATAAATTATATAAAGAGTTTGTGATTACTTCGGTATGCCGAGCAGATTTAGATAGCAAAGGTATAGACGCAAGCCAGTTTGATGACGCTGATATGGAACGCCTAGCCAGTAAAATGGCAGACGCATATTGTGATAGTGTGTTTTGGATAGACTTAGAGATACTAGCCGAAAATATATTAAAAAATAAAACCACTAACTAAAATGAGTAAGGTGAAGCGCCGGAAGATTGCGAATGTAAATATTAAATAAAACTAAAATGAACAACGAATTAAGAGTTAGATTTTATCAAGGCTATGCCGGAAAGCCGAAGTGTAGCGTATATATAGGGGAGAAAGAGTATGTAATTGAGATAGATGAGTTGGAACAGGAGTTAGAAAAACAGATAGCCGAGAAAGGCTACACGATTGAGCAGAGCAAAAGACAAAAATATCCAAGGCTAGTCATTAACTACTAATGCTGTTGGTCATAATTGTCGCGGTGCTTATAATTCTTTATAAGCTAAGTTAAAACAAAAGCCGGACGCAAAGTCCGGTTTTTTGTTATCTTAAAATGCGATATGAGCCGAGTTTTTATTTAAGGTTGATAACTACGTCATCTAAACTGCGAGCCAAGATATAGATACCGCCGGCTTTTTCAAACCCTAGCTGAAACTCTGCTTGCGCCGGAGACTGCTTGCCGATTTTGGATTTGACTTCTATCCCATAGATAATGCCGGACTTAACCGCGAACACGTCAGGAGATCCTACTGCCCCATAACGAAAGAAGCGGGTTGAGCCATTCTTATTTTGGGCTACTACCGCACCGGAGTTGTTTCTCCACGAAAAGATACGTTTGAGATTGAGGAACTCCAAAATAGTTTTCTGAATATCGTGTTCACTTCCACCTAAGTCGTGGATAGTTTTTTTTGTCTTCTTCCGAGGCTCTTGAAATGGCGATTTTCTCATTTAATTTTTTGTTTAATCCATCTCCGAGATGGTGATATTCACATAAGGGTATGATAGCAAAACGCGCCTGTATCTGCCGTCCGGCATATAAAAGCGCGTGTTCCCACGTGATACGTCCGGCACAATCTAAATTGGCTCGGGCGCACACATAATAATACGGATCCGCGGACAGTTCCGTTTTAAGTTTGGTTGGTATCTGGTTCATAAAATCTTTCCAAAGCCTTTGCCTCAATCTGACGAATACGTTCACGAGTAACACCGAATACTTTACCAATCTCTTCTAAATTCTTATGTTCATAGAGTCTCATTTTTAGTACCTGATATTCTTTCGTGTCTTTAATTATTGTTTTACGAGAATATTTTAAAAGCTCCCATATAATTTTATCAATCTCGTAAATTTTCCTTTGAGTAATACTTCGGGAATATATTAAGTCTTGTAATTTATTCATTTGGACAATGATGGATTTTACAATGCCTACACTGCGGTTGTTTTGCTACTGGTTCATCTCCACTACCTAAAAGTAATTTAACTTTATGTATCGGCGCGGAAGCTAACTCATCAGGTATAGAGTCCGGGAACTTTTTATAGAACTTAACACAGAAGTATAAATCCGAAGTTGATTTACCCATCTTCTCGGCGAGCTGTTCAACGAGTCCACCGGCTCCCTTGCTGTATTTTTTATACAGCGGGGAGTTGTAGATGGCTTCACCGACTTCACGCTTGGCAATCAATACGGACTCGCGCAACATCTGACCATTCTGGGAGATGATTGCGTCAACTTCCTCTGCTAAGTGATTTAGTTGTTCTTCTTCGTGCATTTAGATTTCGGCTAACACTTCTTCGGAGGCCTTTATTTGCTGAGCGAGTTCTTTCTGGGTGTTAGAAGCGTTAATAATAAGATCACCATATTTTCCTTGCAAATCCTTATCAGCACTCTGAACTCTCTCGCGGTAAAATAGTTCTTCGGCACGTGCAGTATCAATCTTGGACTGGAATTGCAAAATGCCGTTCTTGATAGAAGACCGTCTAAACGTTTTGGCGTATTCCTCATCTGTCTCCTCTGAATAAAGGAAGCTAACGCTATCAACTCCTTTGAGGACACCGCCTTGTCCGATTTTATCGCCGGACTCTTTGAGGAACTGATTGATTTCTTTTTCGTCTTTTAAATTGAAGTTTTTGAATTGCATTTATAGTAATTTGGATTGATTTTTATTTTCTGGTGTCCACGTGTAATAAAGTAATGTGTATTGTCCGCGTCCGAACTTGTCGTCAAAGGGTTCTGCTTTGTGGTGATAGCCCTTTAATCCTTCGCCGGACAGGAACATTCTGTCTTTATTTTCTTCGTCTATGATACAAAGTTTCCATTTCTTTTCGTAACATTCCTTAGCCAGTCTGGAACTGACAGGGGCGAACCCCTGCCAGATCCTTTTTACCGAGACATTTTTAGTCATTAGAATGGAGGCATATCTTCCGGCTCATCATCTAACTGAACTACCGGCTCAGCTTCGCTACCGACCTTAATGATTTGGGCGTAGCCAGCTTCATCATCAATTTTGTGGTATCCATCAGGTATGAGGTAAAGTGCGGTGACTGCTTTTCCGGCGACTCTCATCTTCTCAGTTTCAACTTTCAACACGTGACCCTGCCAATCTTTAGATTCTTCACCGAAGGCATCTATCAATCCTGCCAAGGTAGCTTTGTTCAAGTTTACATTCATAGCTTCGGCGCGTCCTTTGAACTGAACCTTAGCTACGTCCTGCATCTTCTTTGAGCCATCTTTATTTAGAAAGGTAGACTCTTGTGCGATAGTTTCACTTACTATTTTAGCTTCTGTTACATCTCCAAGCTCCGAGGCTTTCGCCCAAGCTCCATTAATTCTATTTGGTTTATTGTATTTCATTTTGTTTAGGTGCTGTTTTGAATAATATTACGACCCCCCAAATTCCGAAACCTATCATTCCAAGTCCTGCTATGCTGTATGTATTTTCATTAGCCGGACCGAATACTTCCCAGGCATTTAAGAAAGCCAATCCGATAGAAAGAATAATTCCCCAAGCTACTAATCTGTTATTTTTGTTCATTTTGTAATTTATATAGCGTCAATGCTGCCAGAAACCCCTCTCGCAACCCGACTAGGTTGTAATTAAATTGAGGCTCCGGCGTTTTTGCTCCGAACGGAAACACTGCGTAGTAATCAACCGACCTTTCAAGTTTAAGGATCTGATTACCATCTTTATCAAAGAAACCATTCTCCGCAATCTGAATGTCATATCCTCCGCACTGAAGCCAATGTGACATATATACTTCCTTAGCTGACTTGAAATCCATAATACATATTCGTCCTTGTTTATCTTCAAATACACAATCTACGATACCTCCAAGCCGGAATGTTTTAGAGAATACATGACCTTCTGAGATTAGAAACTTTTTAACGTTCTCTTCAGCCCAAATAGCGAACCTATCTGCCGGAGCGTCTTTTAGCATTTCTTCTCCGTTATCTATGGTTTTCAGAAGACTTCCCATAGGTTTTCCGCCATTCTTCTCCATGCAAAATTTCACATAACTCTCTAGCTCAGCGTGCATATCGGTCCCGGCGGTTGCCGAGGTCTTTAACTTGGTAGCGTGAGCTTTGTACGCTTCATCTAGTAAGGCTAGATACTCTTCAGCGTTCATTAGCTTGATACCATCTCTAACATCCGTAGCAAGAGCCATCCTTAGTTCTTTATCAGCAACTTCTTTCGGGTTAGTCCACCCGAACTTAGCAACTGCCAATCCCGCCGCCCAGTAAGTCAAAGTCTTAGCCAGCACAGAAAGGACAGTTGAAGTTCCCATTAGGGGAGTTCCGTCCAGTTCGTGTAAATGCTCGCCTTTTTCGTCTTTAAATTTATAGTTCATTTGTTTTAATCTGCATCAATAATAAAGTCTGCGATAGCATCGGCTTTTTCTTTCCCGACCAGAACCACCAAC
Organism: bacterium; assembly: GCA_023267635.1. GTDB lineage: Bacteria > Patescibacteriota > Minisyncoccia > Phycocordibacterales > UBA5272 > UBA11704. The sequence continues at coordinate 15,932 of JAHFMX010000017.1, forward strand.
GGAAAGAAGAAAATTACATATGGAAACCATAACAGAATCCTCATTCTTGATAAATATTTCATTTGTTTTTTAGCATATGTATTAATAATATCCCCCAAGTTACCATTCCGAATCCGAAGAGTATTCTCACTAAAACGTTCAATGTTTCACAGTCACACATTTTATTCTTTATTTTTTTGTTTTTCGGCTAGTAACAATCCCCAAGTGATAAACCAACCAGTCGCCATTATCACAAAAACCCACCTAAATGCTTCTGATCCACACATTAGTCTATTAGCCCACGGAACCCGGAGTCTTGAACTGCGTTGTCCCTAGTGGGGAAGTTTTCATCCCAGACCTTTGCCGGCACGGACTGTAACTGCTTAGAAGTTAAGAAGTTCATCAGCCGAGCCATAAGTCCTCCGTCTTTTCTGTTTTGCTGCGGGGTGTCAAAGTAATTTATGTTACACCTGCAGTTATCTTCGTCGCACCATCCGTCTTTATTGTAGCAATATTTGTTGTTCATTTGTTTTATTCTCTTCTTGTTTGGAACCTTTCAACTATACGTTGTCTTGCCACCCTACTGGACTCCATTCTATCCAATATTTCTTCCGGATCATTAGTTTCACTAACTTTCCATTCGGCTCGGAGCTGTCTCATAGTTTTCGGTTTTTCCTTCGGAGGAACCAGTTTATTGAGTAGCTGACTAAACGATTTTTTCTTCATTTGTTTATTAATCTTATTTTTCAATCTCTTCATACATATTAATTAGTGTCTTCATTTTCTGAACATAAGAAATCATATCGTTTGCAAATTCTTCAATGTCTTCTAGCGACAACATATCTAAAGAATTGGTTTCTTCATCCTTCTCGTTCCTAAGTTTTAGTTCATGTCCGCTACCAGGATCATAAGTTATTTCTATTGCTCCATTATCTCCCAGGTTAAGTATCCTTGCTTTTAGTTCCATGTAATTATCCTCTAAGAATTTTTCTAATGTTTGTTCCATTTGTTTTTGTTTCTTCTCTCCAGAAAGATGGACATCGTACTGGAGAGAAGAAAGACCACCTTTATAACGACTTTATAAATTCTATTATTTTTTTAGCACACGATTCACAGACCTCATGCATCCCTACGCCTTCCTCTGTGCCGGCATAGTGGAATATATTCACGTCCCACGGAAGATCAAGTTCGCTTTTGAACCTCTTCCCGCACCTGTCGCACATATGTATTGTTTCTCTCATTTGTTTAATAGTTAATTACGACCTTTACTATATAATATGCTATCGCTTGTATAGAGTCAATCTATTCTGGGGATAACTCAAACTTGTCTTTTAGGTGGTATTTAAGCCCTTTATTCCAGGGGATTCTGCCCTTATTCTTGCATCCTCCGGCGGCGCCGATTGTTTTAAAGAACTCTGAGTTCTGAGATTTCGGCAGTACTCTCCGGCTTCTTACGACAACGGACCCGGCTATAGCACTTAAATATCTATCGTATAAACTAGAACTCCATTTCCCGGTTAATGCCCACTTCTTCGTTTTTAATTGTTGCAATTCTAAACTTCTATGATTTTGCATGTTTTACATTTCCATATAAACAGAGCGATCTCTGATTTGCAGTCCGACTTTTTAGTTTCCACAAAGGACTCATAAACAAAGATGGGTCCGAGGTCTTTCATCCATTTCATTAATCTCCAAAAAGGGATCTGCTTGTGGAAATAATTGAATATCTCATCAGCTAACATCTGATTCTTGTTTAGGCTTTTTACTTTTATAAATTGCTTAGTTATTTCCATAGACTTTTTGTATATTTACATCCCGGATATTTTGAACACCCGATGAATAATCCATTAGTTCCTCTCCTCATAACTAGATGCCCGATATTCTTAACCTTCAGTTTCTGCATCTTGCAGTTCGGACACAAATCTCCCGCGATCAGGTTCCTCTCATCTGATTTTAGTCTTTCTAGTAATTTTGATAAAGGGATAGTTTTTCTCATTAGCTTATAATGTAAATGGTTAGAAAATATGAATTGTAACTCTCTATCTTATTTACTAAGTGGTCTGGTGGGTTTAGTTAAAGCAATTTGTTACGACTTCTACCTTCTATTTACTTTATTTCGGCGGCTGTTCGTTAGTCAGCTTCATTCAATAGTTTGGGCGGTATTATTGCTATGGGTAAAAGCACGGAGCCTCAGACATCTGTTTCCAGCGCGACTGAGGACGAGAGAAACCCCATTCTTGCGATTCCTCCTAAGCCTTGTAGCCAATAGTATTTAAGATTTTAAGTTGCAGGTTGTAATAAAAAACCCTTTGAGTGGGGTTCCAGTCATTTCTGACTGCAACTACCCTCAAAAGGTTCTAATTGGTAGTTGGTCCACTCTGTCGGCTACGACAATCACATTTACCAATACATTATACCATATAACTTATCCCCAATCAATAGGGGTTAAAAAACCGCCAGAAAGGTCTTACTGGCGGTCTTATCGGTTCTTGTTTCCAT
>JAHFMX010000018.1 GCA_023267635.1 bacterium
AATACATAGCTTGTAGATATGGGACGACCAACTCAAACTCAACCACCAATACGTCGGTTGATGTTGTTGAAAACTGGACCAAAGAGTTTGACACTCACTCAATATTCAATGCAACTACAGGTATAGCCACTGTTCCTGTTTCTGGGACCTACAGAATTTCTGCGACACTGACCGGAGCCAATACCGCATATACCACTGGAGCTGGAGTATTTTCGTTTTTTAAAGTCTCTGGAACAAAAACAGTTCTATTGATGGTGGCCGGAATATGGGCATCGCAAACCAATTATTTGGGACTTAGTGGATCAACCATTGTGCATTACAATGCAGGGGATACTATATCCATAAGTCTGGGAAACTACACTGGATCAACCATTACTCTTGACGGGCTTGCTTCTGACAACTGGGTAACAATTGAGAGAGTTGGTAATTAAATGACCGAACTACCTTCGAGCTTTTATTATGTAGTTGGACTTCTCCTGGTGACGAACCTCTCGGCAATCGGTGGGTTTGTTACACTCGCAATGAAGACTGTTTGGTGGGCAAGTAAGATTGATTCACAAGTGGCTGAGACTAGGGCCATGACAGTTAGAGCACATAAACGGATTGATACAATAGAGGGGAAAGAGATATGAATAAATATTTTTCTCGTAAGTTCTTAGTTACCATTGCGGTTCTTGCTCTTGGTTTTGTAGGACCAATTGCGTTTGTTAAGTTTGGAGTTGGGTCAGAAGTGACAATGGCGTTCATGGCTTTGGTTGCAAGCGTTGGTGTTGCCTATGGCGTAGTCCAAGGTAAGCTCGATGCAATAGCAAAAAAAGAAAAAGATGAAGCACCAAAATAACGGCGCGTGTGAGAAGTGTCTTCAGATCTTTGATAAGTATCCAGGCTTTAACCAAAGACTCAAGACATGGTTCAGGCTGCTACAAGATCGAAGACCTGAAGTTCACATCAGTTGTGCGGGTCGTGGATCCATAGACCAAGCTGCGGCATTGGCAGCAAAGCGTTCTCGATGCAAGTACGGTGAGTCAGCACATAACTTTAACTGTGCGATTGATATCTTTGTCTCATTACCAAACAAAGGTATCTACGACGAGGAGTGGTTTAAGACTGTAATGCCGAATGAAATACCAGAATCATTAGAGTGGTATGGTGCAGTAGATGCTACGTACTATGAACTGCCGCACATAGAGTTAAGGGGATGGAAGAAGTTAAAAGCTGATGGAACATTAACACTCGTAGAGGTGCCACATGCTAAGCGGTTTTAATGTCTTGATTGTTATCGTCTTACTTGGTGTACCTGTCGTATGTGTTTACTTAGTGGTTAGAGCTAACCAACGAACCGATATCGCAAGCAATAAGTTAAGAGAGTACATGCTCAAAGGACTATTAGATGAAACACAAAATGAAATTAATGATGCTACTCCTGACTCTGTTACTGACATTGCTAATGAGCTGTACCCTAAAGGCTCAGGACGAAAGCGTTGATGAGAATATAGTTAGGTTAATGGAAGACCAACCAGCACCGATGGATGGTTATCTAACTGAACCTTTGACATTTAGAGAGATGATAAAAGATATTAAACAAGGTAAGATATACCGATCAGAATTTGAGAAGTGTTTAGAACAGAAGCAAGCTCCACCTACTGACAATGCTGTCTTATGGTTTGGAGTTGGAGTAGTAACTACGATGATCACGATGTACGTGACATCACAACTTATAAAGTAACTTGGAGGAACCATGAGACAATTAAGTATCGAAGGTTATAATGCAGACGTGGATACTGGAACCGAAGATGTTTATCCTGCCGGTGGGGATATCAACTTTCCAGCAGCGGCGGCCGCTACTACAATCGAATCATCAAGCGCCAATGATGATGGAAGTCCTGTAGGTACAGGCGCAAGGACTGCGAGAGTTTTTGGTTTGGACTCAGGATATAAAGCAATCGTGGAAGATGTTGTGCTCAATGGAACTGGAGCTGTTGCACTAACCAATCTGTTCTATCGAGTGCTTAAGATCGAGATACTCACTGTCGGTAGCGGTTTGGTTTCTGCTGGTATTCTTTCAGTGAAGCACAGCTCAACAGTCATTGGTTACTTGGAAGCTGGAGTCAACGTATCGCGTACTGCGTTCTGGACTGCTGATTCCAATTACAACAACCATGAGATTAGTGGGATGTATGGTTCAATCACCAATGCTGTGAGTGCGATCATGACCTTGGCTTTACAGGTTAGACCTGTTGGTGGCGCATGGTTAACCAAGCACACGATGGTCTTGCATGGTGTCTATAAGCCTTCAGATCATTGGGAGTTTGCTGCACCAATAACCTTGGCTCAAGGTGATGACGTTAGAATTAGAGCAACAGCAGGTGCTGATAACATGGGAGTCTTGGCTGGGTTTGATACTAACAGTTCTTCCGCGCCGCTTTAAGATCCTGAATCTGATTGATCATTTTCAAAGGCTCTTCTTTGTACTTGCAAGCCTCAATGAACATAGCACTATTGGGGGGAGATTGAATGGCAAGCAAGCACATCGCAAGAGCCTTATCATATTTCTTAGAGTTGAAGAATGCATAGGCCATGAACATTGTGATCTCCGAAAACCTTTGGTCTTCACCTAACGCTTTGAATCCAATACGAATGACTTCCGTGGGGTTGGTGTTCATATAACATTTTAATAGGTAGTAGTAAGCGAACATGCGTTCATCGTGGTAGGGTGTTGGTCCTGCTAGGTATTCTTTGTAGACTCTTATCGCATCGCTAATGTAACCAGTTTCACGCAAGGCCATCGCATAATAGAATCTGGTACGAGGGGAAGGGTTCTCTTTATAGACGCGCTCTAGGATGCGTAGGTTTCGTTTGGTACTAGATTCCTGGGACGTTTTGTTACCTGCTTCATGGGTTATGGTTAGTCCAGATGAGCAAGGTGCTTCACCAACTTTAAATACGTCTGGGTATTCATGAACCTTGCCGTGGTACTGGATCCCGAGTTTGGTTTTAAATAACCTGTGGTGTGTGAAGTCAGCGATCCCTCGCTTAACAGTAAACCCATAGACTTTATGATTAGACTTAACTAGGTCCCTGATCTTGGCGGGTTCATGGATGATATTACCAACACTAGCAGTAAAAATATAATCAACCAAACTATCCAACTGTTCAAGATAAATGTTCCTCGCTAATGCAAAGTCACAGATGAGCCAATCACCATTGACTTCTTCGGATACCATGCGCTTTGCTTCGATGTAATACAAAGTGATGCCTGTCTTCTTACTCCAAGTCAAAGCAATTTCTTTAGAGTGATCAGTGCTACCAGTGTCAACAACACAGACGCAATCAGCAAAAGGAATACATTGGTCAAGAAAAGATTCAAGTTCTTTCTCCTCGTTCTTAATCATCAGACCTACGCCGATTGTATTCTTGATGACGTTCATAACTTGGTTCTCCAAACAGTACGACCAGCTCGTCCTACTCCCTCGCCTCTAAGAGTCCAAGGTGATTTAGATCTCTCGCACTTAAGCGTAATCTTTCTAATGATCGATGCGATGACAATGCTTCCGTTCATTGGTACATCACCATAGAATCTTTCAGCTATGCGACTCACTGTCATGCGCTTGCGACCAAGTATCTTTAGCACTCTACGCTCACCGTCACTAAACGATAAGCTTATTAACTTCGGACTCATAGTAGCTCCAATCTAAATTGTTCCAATCAAACTTACTTGCCACGTTGCACTCACTCACAAGTTTACCTGATTGAATAGACGTTATTACTTCTGTGTACTTCGACTTGTTCCCAGTGTGGATCCTAGCGTCCCATACTCCAGGACCAATCTCTTTAAGGATTGACTCGTAGAATTTATCCGTCAATTTATTCTTTCTCTTATAGGAACCAAGTTCGCCTTTAGGTTTGGCTCTCTTGATCATCTTCTCACCGTTCTTAGCAACGTAGTATCTCACAGTCTTAGTCATTGGCTTATCACCAATGAATACCTTACCATTACCAGGAGTCTTGTAAGACAACATGAAATCAAATGGATCAGTTAAGACTCGAAGTACATCAGACGCATCCCAACCATATCGAAGCACAGGTTCGATTACCTTTTGAACTGCCATATTAGAGAAGTCTTTGTTCCATACAGTACCACTACCTGATCCACTGTAGTCCTTCTCACTCTCAGGATACCAGTAAGCACCTTTACGTTTCACCTTGCCATCGATGGTGATCGCCAAGTAGTTGTTCACATCTCTGATCCACATATCAGAATACTCAACGTGTTCTAGTTTGAGTCCAGTGTTTGACTCCCACTCATCACACCATAATTTAAAATACATATCGACTGACCTTGGCATGTAGACTGTAATGCCATCGGTGTTGGCTTGAATGATCTCCACTCCAGGGATCAAAGAGATTAGTTCTACTAACTGTAAGAGTTGGAGTTGACCATTGATAGTCACAGAGTATGTGTACTTGGGATCATAGAATGGACTGAACGTATTGTTTGAATTACCATACGCTCCATTACCTGCGAGCTTGAGAAGTAAGTTCATTACTGAACTCTTTGGGTATTGCTTTCGATCTTGTTGGAGTTGTCGATACGCAGTTACGAACTCCTGTCCCAAATGCTCGGGATGAAAACCATTAGCAATAGCAACAGCCACATACATTCCTGAAACGTCGATGTCACGTATGACGTGTGTATCGTTTGACTTGTAATGTTTGTTTTCCACGGAAGCATGGACGCCGCCCACACCAAAATGAAACTGCAATCCAGCCAACGTAGCTTCATGTTTAGGTCTCTCCTCACCAGTAATATAAATGATTTGTTTCTTGAACCACTCAAAGACTTCATTGAAGTGGTCAGTGCGGTATTGGATCTTAGGAAGGATCACATCTTTGAATGCTATCTCATGCCTGATAGTTTGCCTTGGATTACCAGGCGAGACAAAGCACTTGGCTCTGCCGATCTTCTTAATGAGATACTCAGTGCCAATGCGAACCTCAGAGTAGTTAAGCACATCACCACCAAGCACACCATTCTGAAGTAACTCTTCGCGCATGTTGATTAGATGTTTGCATTTGAAAAAGAACTTCCTGGTCTCAGTCACGTCATGCTTGTTGTAGAGAACGAGCTTATCCATCTGCTCTGAAGTCAATGGAACATTAGGATCATAAGGTAGATCTTCAACACTCTCTGATCGCATGGCTACTTGCAATGACTTTAGACTTGTGCGCCTTGACTTGTTATCAAAGTGATTGATCTTAACTAGATCACACTGAGGAATGATTCGATCCTTCATCGCTATTCTAAGATTGCCAGCATTGGAATAGTCTTGTTGAGATATGATCTGAGTACAGAGTTGATGCGCCTTCTTAGCGTCGAACATATATGGATCAGTCAGTAACGAGTGAAGGATCGGATAGTCGAATCCAAGTGAATTGAATCCGACCATGATCCATCCTGCTGTTTGGATGCGAGAGAGATGGTCGAGCAATGCTGCTCGTTCATTCTTTCTATCTGATATCTCGAACACTGTAACTTGATTGTCATTCTCAGCCATCCCTGCGAAGAGAAAACAATTAGCGTAAGTTTCAAGATCCCAAATATAAAACATTGCTCGACCTCTCAACTATCTAGGAATCGGAAAGCCTTGAGGACTTGCCGGTGGTTGGTTAAACGCATGTGTTTGTGGCATTGCCGGTATTGCTTGCGGATGTTGCGCTGGCATCGGTGCTGGTTGGAACTGCTGCGGTAACACACCATAGTTAGGTGCCATTGCTTGCGCTGGCATTTGTCCTGGTTGTGGTACTAGCATCTGTCCAGGCTGCGGTGCCAATGGAGTTGCACTTGCACCTTGAGGTAGAGCAGGTGCTTGATTACCAAACATCTGATCTCCACTAGGAGCGTTGATTATCTCCGCACCATAGCCAATGAACTGAACTGCCATTGGATTGAGATACAACCCAGGCTTACCTTGTCCAATAGCGCCATGTGCTTTAACAAACACTTGGCAATTCACATAGTCACCACACTTAATTCCTTCATTGATCTGCACGTTCTGACCTGCTGCTGAATCAAAGCGAAAGAACTTAATGGGAAGTGTAGTGGTTAATGCCAACACAATATGACCGGCATAACCTTCACGCTTATTGAACGGTTGTCCTTTGTCGTCAATGCCATCGCCATCTTTATACTTCATTGCAAAAGCAGGTGGGAGTTGGCGACTAGGATAAAGAGTGTAGGCTTCATTGTGCATCGCTGCCCATATCTCTCCTGGTTGTCCAGCTTCCATCTGTGCAAGCGCAGCCTTTGGAACCGCTAAACCAAATCCAAATTCCTTTTGTTGTTCGCCTTGCTTGTTGAGTTTGGGTATGTTGCTACCGAACTCAGTCTTGAGTCTACCTTTGAAAAGATCGCCCGATGTCCAAACAATCCTTCCTTGTACCAATACTGATTTACCTTGTGTGTCACTCATTATCTTATCTCCTTGTTTGGATTCCCAAAGATCTTATCTGCAAGCTTTGATGAATCTAGTTTCTTCAATTTGTTTCCTAATAATTTTCTTTCAGTGATGGTGTTAATCATTTCGATTGGCACACCTACCTTCTCAGCTTGAGCAGGACTAAGCATCTCACTCTTAGTAACGTCTTTACCTGTCATCATCTTAATGACATCAGGACTAATGCCAGACTTCCATGTCCTATTACCATAGCGTTGATCGATCCCATAGTTGGTAATGAGTTTGCCTTCCTTGATCCTGCTGATTGCCAACATCTCAAGTGAACTCTTACGAGTCTTGATGAGATCCTCAACTCTACCGACTAGATCAAGTTGGTAAGACAACTCTTCTTCATCGAGTGTGTCTTGCAAGAACTCATGAGCGATATCAACTCCACGATGATATGCTTTATTAAACGCAGGACATGCCGCTGCTGCTGGACAATACTTGCATTGGTTTCCTGTCACCAATGATTTCTCACCAGCAACAATTGCTGTCATCCTATTCTCAATCACAGTCTTGTAATGTATCAACTCATCGTAAGTGATGCGCCACTCTCTAGTCGTGCCTTCCTCATGATGCGCCCTTGGTTGGTGGATGCGCAGCACGATGGTAGGGAATGAACAGTTACGTCTAATGACTTCACCGATCGCATACCCAAGCAACTGCCAGTTCTCTTTGGCTTCAACAATACCAAACCCATACTTGTAGTCATCGACGTACAAGTTCTTCTCATGAGTAAACGATGCATCGTATCTCCCTTTGATCGCGATACCTGATTGAGTCTGCCAGTCAATGACCGTCTCACAGTTCACACCAAGGTAGGATCCACCGAGTAGATCTCTAATCCCTACTGCAACATCAAGCGCATAGAAGCGCATATCTAAATCAAACGGAACACCATTGCGAGCATGAGTTACGTTGGGATGTAACTCTTGTCTTGTTAACAGACGTTCAAGATATTCTCCTGCTGCTGTACCTTCAAGCGCAGCTTCATTGGTTTCTTCTTTGGGTAGATCCTCGAAGAACAATGAGCCAGCGCAAGCCATGGCTCTTGATAATTTGGAACAGTGAATACTCTTAATCATTTATACAACCCTCACTATTAAACCTGCTCCACAAAAATTTTCGTATAGCTCCAAAACTTTTTGAGCATCACTCATGATCTGCCAGATCTCACCGACCTTGAAGTAATCTTTGAGTGTGTTGATATAACCTTGGTTGATCTTACCTTCATTCATTAGTGCTGCGAAGATAGGAACCAAGTTGGCTTTGAATGACTCAGGAGTGTGCGCTTGTAACTGAGGACCTGCTGTGGGTAGTGGTGCAACTACAGGTGCGACTACAACAGGCATCGGTGCCACTACAGGTTGTGGTGCTGCGACAGGTAGTGCGAACACTGGTGTTTGCACTGGTTGTATTGCTGGAGCAGCAGCGGATACCATCGTGGCTGTTGGAGTAATTACTTTTTCTTTCTTACCTACAACACGCTTGGCTCTCCACTTGCCACTCTCAGCTAATGTCTTAGCTGCTGAGTGAAGTTCAGGATTCCAAGGTGCGCCAGTAATATCTACTGCGTAACCAACTTTCTCTTCGACTTGTGTTGGTGTAACTCCATCATTAGTAGGAGTTGGTTCCTTGGGTAGAACCGGAATAGGTATCGCAACAGGCGGTGTCATGGTCTGCAATACTGCTTGTTCCGATTCAGATATTTCATCTTCAATCGTAACATACCTTTCAAATAGTTTAGTAACGTCTGCTTTGATTAACTGATAAGTCTTCTCGGAAATAGTAATGTTGAACATATTATTTGGTCTCCTTCTGTTAGCTACTATGTACTACGATAATCTACGTGTCAATTTATTTGTTTGTTTATTTAATTAATATGTGGGATGAATCTTATATGGCCACAATATTAAGACCGTATCAAGAAGAATTAAAAGCTGAGATATATAAGAGATGGGATGAAGGGCACAAGAACATAATGCTCTGTCTTCCAACAGGATTAGGTAAGACTAAAACCTTCTGTTCCATAGCCAAAGATAAAGCTGTGGATTCTCACAACAAATTAGTAACCGCGATACTGGTTCATAGAAAAGAATTAGTCCAACAAATTTCCTTGACTCTCGCTGAAGAATTAATTCCGCACAATATAATAGCTCCACGTCCAACCATACTTGGTATTGTCGCAGCTCAACGCAGTCTATTTAACAAACAACTTTACAATTATATGGCACCAATATCTGTAGTCTCAGTTGATACTCTCAACGCTAGAGTAATGGCGCATGAGAAGTGGGCAAAGTCAGTGAAGCTTTGGATCACTGATGAAGCGGCTCATCTATTAAAGAACAACAAGTGGGGTAGAGCGATTGAATACTTCCCTAATGCTATTGGACTTGGAGTTACCGCTACTCCTCAACGATTAGATAAGAAAGGCTTAGGTCGTCACGCTGATGGTGTGTTCGACACCATGGTTGAAGGACCAAGCACCAAGTGGGGAATCATCCACGGTTATCTTTGCAAGTACAAGATCGCAGTACCAAGTTCAGACTATCAGAATTTTCTCAAAGACGCAGGAGTTGGTGCTGACTACACGAGAGTAGCAATGGAGCAAGCTGCTCATAAGTCACACATCATTGGCGATGTGGTTGAGAACTACATTCGATTTGCCAAAGACAAGCAAGCAATTCTATTTGCTCCTGGTATTGAGACTGCTACTGAGATGACAAAGAAGTTCAACGATACTGGAATCAAAGCGGTACTACTCACTGGTCTGTCTTCAGATAGCGAGCGCCTTGAGGGAATGATTAGCTTTAGAAAGAAAGAAACTAAAGTCTTACTCAACGTAGATCTGTTTGATGAAGGACTTGATGTGCCAGGCATTGAGTGTGTCATTCATGCGAGACCAACAATGAGTCTGTCTAAGTTCAGACAGATGAATGGACGTGGCATGCGTCCGTCTGCTGATAAAGATTTTCTTATCATCATCGATCATGTCGGTAATGTCTCACGTCATGGCTACCCATGTGCTGATGTGGACTGGACGCTTGATCGAATCATTAAGCGTCGAGATAAAATTAATCTCATCCGTATCTGTTCCAACCCTGAGTGCAATGCTCCCTATGATCGCACACTAACTGAGTGTCCGTACTGTGGAACAGAAGCAGTCAAGGTTAGTCGTGAAGGAAGCGGTGCTCGTGTACCGCCTGAGCAAGTGGATGGTGATTTGTATTTGATTGATCCATTTACTTTGGCAGAGATGGAAGCTGAGACACAGCTCGAAGATCCTGGAGATGTTGGTAAGAGAGTGGCCAAGGTAGCTGGTGCAGCAGCAGGGATCTCTGCTATTAAAAACCAGAAGGCTAGGATTGAAACACAAAAAGAATTGGCAGATATAATTGCGTTGTGGTCAGGTAAGCAGAAGTGGCGGGGGCTGACGGATCGACAGATCCATAAGAAGTTCTACTTGCAAAATGATATGACCATCACCTATGCCCTGTCAAGACCAAGAGCTGAGATGCTTGAAACTATGGAGTCAATCAAGGGGGAGATATGAAATCTGAGAGTGAAATCCAGCAGTTAATTCAACTCGAAGGACCACATCTAGGGTGCATACTGATGCGTAATAATAGCGGCGCGTTCAAAGATCAGGAAGGAAGATTGGTTAGGTTTGGCCTGGGGAATATTTCTAATAAGTCGATGAAGTCTAGTGACTTGATTGGGATTACGACAATAACGATAACTCCTGATATGATTGGAAAGCAAGTAGGAATCTTCACCGCTTGTGAAGTAAAGAGTGAAGAGTGGAAACCAAGTGAAGCTAGTGCCCGTGAGAAGTCACAGAATGATTTCCTAAATTGGGTCCGGCTGCGCGGCGGCATAGGTATGATGGTGAATAGCGTTGACCAGTTTAAATTGCTAATGCAAAGATAACAATTCGCGGCGAGGGTTAGGTGTAGGTAGCTCCTTCACTGAACGGGTTCGGTCTTCCCTTACTCTCGTCCGCGACTCTTACATAAGACCGAGGGTATAGACCACATGACTAACACAGATAAACAAGAACCATTATTCAAAGTCTTTCCATGCGGTGCGAACAAGATACCACTGATTAAAGACTGGCAGAAGTTAGCAACTCGTGATGCTGGCCAGATTAAAAAATGGATGGATGACTTTGGTTCACGCATAATTAGTTGGGGAGTCCCGACTGGTTCAACCAATGACATCATCGTGCTTGATGTTGATGTGAAGAAATCCAATGGGTTTGAAACTCTCAAAGGTTTGAAACTCCCACCAACTATGAGTCAACGTACTCCATCAGGCGGCGCTCATTACATTTACAAGTATCCTAATGGTGGTGCTACCTATGGCAATCGAGTTAACTTCATGCCATCACTTGATTGCAGGGGAGAGGGTGGTTACATCTGTTGGTACGGTAGTGACAACACTCCGATAAACAAATGTCCTGAGTGGTTACTCGGTGGTGTTGGTAAGCTTGTCGATCTCGCTCATCCACCACAACCAACTTACTCTTTAGATCCAAGCATTGCTTCAGGTATCGTCGCATCATCACTTGATGCTATTAGGTTTGCTCCTGAAGGTGAGTCAAACAATATCTTAAATATAGAATCATTCAGATTAGGACAATTGGTTGCAAGTAAAGCAATCACCAGGGAACATGCAGAGCAAGTGTTGTTCAATGCTGCGAAAGAGAGAGGCAAGCCTGACTATGAGGCTAAGCGTACCATAGAGTCTGGTCTTAATGGTGGCTCAAGTAAACCATTGATCTCTCCCTTTGGTCCACCGAACATCATGATAGATATTCCTCAGCCACCTCAACCTGAGAGATGGACTCCCAACTATTTTACTATTAAGGATCTCACAGATATGTCAAAGCTTAGACGACCACAACTATTCAAGGACTGGTCAACGTGTGATATTCAAATCACAACTGCCGATGGTGGTACAGGTAAGACAACTCTGAAATTATATGAAGCAATCTGTCTTGCGTTAGGTGAGAGATTCCTTGGATTCCAATGCATCAATCCAGGTAAGACTCTCTTCATCACAGGTGAAGACACAGCAGCAAAGCTTGGTGCAATGCTTGGTGCGATAGTAAAACAAATGGGGTTACTTGAAGACAAAGCAAAGCTAGATATTATTTTGTCGTCGATCATCGTGAAGAAAGATGCTGATCTGTGCATCATATCCAAAGATAAGCAAGGTTTCTTGTACCCAAACCAACAAGCAATTACCAAGGTGCTCGAAGCAATCAAAGAGTTCAAACCTAAGATGGTAGTCTTCGATCCGATCTCTAGCTTCTGGGGAAGTGAAGCTGCACTGAATGACATGGCCAAGGCTGTGAGTAGATTCATGCTACAGTTGGTTGATGAAGGATTATGTGTTGAGATGATTAACCACATGGGTAAAGTGTCCAGTGCAAACAAAGACATGACTCAGTTCGCAGGTCGTGGCGGTACAGGATTACCATCACACTCACGAGTGTCTCGTGTGCTCAGGGCAGTAGATGATATTGAGTACCAAGAACTAACAAACCAAACTCTACCTGACAACACGACTGCTTTGATGTGCAACATAAATAAATTCAGTGACGGCTCGCCATTCTATAACAAACCTTTTTTAATCATGCGTAATGGATACGTGTTCAGTCGAACAGATCTCAGTCCTGCCAAAGAGAGAGAAGAGTGCGAGCGCGTTGGTGATCTTGAGAGAGTGTTCAAATATATTAAAGAGATGAGACTAGCTAACAAGTATCCTACCAAGCGTGTGATTGTTGGTTACTTCATGACGTGTGTTGATAAGTTAAGTGAAGGTAGAACCAAGCGAGCATTGGATATGCTACAGTTTGATGGATTCCATGGGGAGAAAGTCAAGCTAACTCAAGGGCCTGATGCTACCTCTGATGATAAAGTATTTGTTGTGGTCGATATGGATGGAAGAGAGATTTAAAATGTTTTATAAAGACTATAGAAGTTTTCATCGTGCTCATTTTTCGGTGAACAAAAATCATCCGAAGACTAAGAACTTATCAGACTTATTGTATCCTGAAGAGCGGAGTTATAAAGTACATGACTTTAATGTGAACAGAGAGTGCAGTATTGAGATGCCTATTCCTTCTAAACAGATAAGAGTATCGGCAATGCCTAAAGATTATTAAGGAGAGAGAGAAATGAAAGATAAAGTAAATCATCCTACCCACTACAACAAACATCCCTCTGGAATTGAGTGTATAGATGTAGTCGAACACATGGGGTTTAACCTTGGTAATGCAGTCAAATATATTTGGCGAGCTGATCTGAAAGGTAAGACCATTGAGGATCTTAAGAAAGCAAAGTGGTATATTGAACGAGAGTTATCGAGGCGCGGTGTAAAATAAAAACCCCTCGTCTGTTGGGCAAACGAGGGGAAAATCTAGGACTGCACGTAAAACTAACCAAAGGATAGAACATAATACTCATCGGTGTTCAAACAGATAACTTAACTGGACTTATATATAGTAAATCGTTTCCTTATCTGTTTGAGATACCGTCGCATCGCAAGCCACTGTTTAAATTTCTTTACCGTCTTTGCGAACATACTCTCCCTCTTTAATCACCTTATCAATTGCCAAACCCATAACTCTATGGATGTGACACACAATTTCAAGCGGCATGTCACTCCACCTTACTGTTACTAACCTATCCCCATGCAACACGATAGTACAGATACCTCTAGGTGATAACATGAGTGCTTCTTCAATTACTTCTTTAACTGATGTTGCCATTACTTACTCCACATAAAAAGTTTTAATATCAATACCTGAATCATCAAAAAATAGCAGCACACGCTTGACTAACTCAGGCACATTACGAATCCCTCGATCCCAATGATTCACTGTGCTCACACTAAGACCAAGTATCTTTGCGAACTCAGCCTTTGATAATTTGTTTCGCTTAATAAAATCTATAACGTAATCACGATTGCTCATCTGCATTCTCCAATTCTCTGTTTCTAACATCATCTAAATTGTTATACTCTCTAATTCTAATTTTTTTACTTCCTAATCCAAGACCTTCCATTATCATTCGTCTAGGTTTAAACTCTTCGACGATCTCTTTTTCGAATAGTTCCCTCAATGCTGCGAGTAATACCTTTCTCGATTCGATACCAATGTCACGACGACATAGCGCAATCGTTTGCTTTAACACACCGTTAGGAACTATTTTCAAAAATTGTAAAATCAATCCTGCTTCTTTAACGTAAGTGTATTCTTTATACTCATCAGTCGGTAAGTCACACGGATAATTAAAAGGTTTCGGAGTATCCAACTCATTGTCTATTGCGAATGAGATTAGTCTTGACGGTGAAATTTGTTTCTCTATCGCCAAGTCTGAAACGATTTTAAACAAACCTTTCGGTAATGTTAGCCTCACTGTCTCGAACAAATCGTCGGTCTTTACTTTCTTTTTCTTCGGTCTTCTCAAATAATAATTCATATAGTCTTTCCTCTCTACATAGTCTTGTGAACTGTTCATTTGGCTGGTCACATAACTTGATAGTTAGTGCAGTACAAATTTCAATTAACAATTGGTCGAACATAATTCCTCTTCAATTTTATTCTGTGCCTTGGCATACACTTTCATCCTATCCTCAAAGTCAAGTGGGCAAGATGATAACCTGACAGATTGCTGTGCTCCAACGCGAGTCAATCGAATAGCGTCGATCAGATATCTTTTATCTTTGAAGTTGGTCACATCATAATCTGTGACCACGTTATAGATATCGCAATAGTCTGCATCATCATCGATCGAATCACTTGCTTCAAATTCAAACTCCACTCTGCGTAGTTTCATCTTAACTCCTTACCTAAAGGCATAGACTTCCACTGTTCCTTTGGTACTGGATCATAGACTATGCCAGCGTCATCGATGCGAGGACATGCTTTGTCTGCAAACAAATGCTTCTCAACAAGATCGATAACATGCTTTAGTTCTACATAGTCTGCTGCTACTGCTTTCATTGCACCATAACTCATCACTAACATTTCTTTATCGGTCATATCCCATGCCTTTCTATGTAATCGTTTAAGTATTTTTTAAATTCTTTCTCACCGTGTAACGCACAATATGCTTTGGACCAGACGTGTTGGGACGGATCAGACAATGCATTCTCCCATAGCTGATCTTCCCAATCATCACTCTCAAATTCAAAAACATATCGAGCACACTCTTCAAGTAACTCTAGTCTTTCTTTCTTGGTCATTAATAAATATCTCCTCTGTTCTCGTTGACAACATCGCGTTCTTCAATATCATCTCGTATTTTGTGCAGCCATTCTTCTTGTTTATCTGACAACGCAGATAACTCTTTATCCCAAACCGATTCGACAAATTTTGTAACCGCTGTGTAGTAATCATTCGTATCTGTCGAATCAGTTATTTCGAATAGTTCAATACCGTACTTCTCAAAAAATTCTTTGACTGTCACTTCTTCTTCCCTTTCTTCTTGCTCTTCCCATTCGAGTTAACAGAAATTATCCAATCGCATCCCATTGCTTCCAATTTAAAACAAAACTTTTGTGCATCAGCACTCTTGTTAAACCCATAAAACATAATGTCATCAGCATTGATCTTAACACCTACGATAATTTTATATTTGATTTTCATTTCTTCTTCCCTTTCTTTTTACTCGCAACACTGTACATAATTGCCAATGCCTGATCTTGTTTCTTCCCTTCGTGCATTAGCTTTGTTAGATTGTCAGTCATTACCTTACGTGACTTACCTTTTTTAAGTGGCATGTGTATCTCCTATTCATCAGCTAAAGCCATCAACAAATGATCAGCAAATAATACTGCCATCTCTGTGACTTGCGTTGGTTCTATATTTTTGTTTGCACTCAACAAACCTGTGAGAATATGTGTCGCCATATACTCGCGCTTTTCTAAACCTTCTGATATTCTATCAGGTCCATTAAATCCAAACACGTTCTCTAGTCCATTCTCTTTACTCTTCATAACTCGTTCTCCTCTTTAGTTATTATTTAAGTACGAGCGCAGGTCATTATTAACCTGCTCCCAATTGTCTTCTGTTATCATTTCAAAATAATCATTGGTAGCCGTGCACCTTGTCTCTGTCCAATGAACGCCAGGTCTGAAGTCAGACTGGCATAGAGCACCATACTTGTCACTCGTTTGGCCCTCATGATTAAGACTTAGAAAGCAATGCATAGCCTCTGCGATATCAAAATAATTTGATTCATCTATTATCATTATCTATCACCCATGCTCTCAAAGTATTCCACCACACTAACCTCATTATCCCAAGTGTCGCACTCACAATCACACTCTTTCACTCGCCAAGGTTTGACATCTCCGCAAGCCTTGCAAACCCAAGTCTTTGCTTCAATGCAGCCAAACTCGTGACAATTCATTCCATTAATATTTTTCACATCACAGCAATCACTCATAACTTAACTCTCCCATGTCGCAAAGATACAAACACAAGCGCCGACTATATCCCATCGAACCATGTCACCACAGTCCATGACTTTGCGTAGCTTGACACCACCAAGATCAAACTCTTTTCGGATTGCCTTGAGTAGCTTCCGATTATTATCAAACGAACCATTAACCTTGGCTCTCTTAACCCAGCAATAATTCGCTTCACCACAAAATGTATCTGTCATTTCAATATTCATTTGCACTCCCTCTCTGACTCAATACCAATTGTGCTTTGAGTCTTTTCAATTCTCTCAACATATCGTCACGTCTGCGCTGCACTTCAGGCTTTGGAATACAGAGCAAGTATGACGAGTCGATTACCCTAAGCTTCTCCGCAGTCTCTTTGAATTTCTTCTCAATCAATCTTGTGTTCATGTTCTAACCCTCTGATAAAAGCAAACATTGCATTTAAGCATTCTCTTTTCGACGGATGCCCAATACTTAGCACATCAGTAATACCACCACCTATGCTCTGCATCCTATGCAATGCCACGCCACCATAAGCGTAGTCTAAATGGAAGTTACCAATGTTTGCGGTGTATTTACCTGCACTGTCTACAGTATAGGACTCCAATGGTGACTTAGTGATCCGATTAATACGCTCCACTACAGCTTCTAACTGTGCATTAGTTACTCTGCCACTCATACAATACTCCTCAAATATAAGATCGCCATTACTACACTTAACCCAATGGTAGAACCAACGGCAATCGTGGCTTGGTACTTTAACAGGTCTCTGTCGATGATGAATTTCATTTGGTAGCCTCGCTGCTCTTAGGTAACTTACTATCACTTCGGATAGGCATTAAGACACCTTGGTTCTCTCCCACGAACACCTTCACAGGACCAAGCCTATCATTGCCAATTACTAGATGAGCATGGTGTCTCTTATCTCCATTCAATCCCTTAACTAGACTCATGAGGAGTTCCACGTCGAAAGCAATCTGAAATGCTCCCTCAAATTTAGGTCTAATAGCCTCTAGGTTAGGATAATTCACATCGGTGGCTGTGATTGCTCGCCCATTGATTAGGATTGATCCTGGGCTAACCTGGGCTTCAATGGTGTTAGCTAGGCGGGGAGACTCTTTAAGCGTTAGTCTTAAGAATGGGAGCATGTCTCTGTGGATAAAACATGGCGCTGCTATGGCAAGATCATCGTCGGCAATCTTAACATCACCGAGGATATGACCGTCGCATGCTGAGAGTAGGACTTGCTCATCATTGACTTTGGTGACTGCTACATGGCCAAGGTGATGTCTTGTGACATCGTCGCTGACTAAGTGGTCTAATATTTTTACTATTCGTTCTAGAGTGGTCTTATTCATGGTCTTGACTCCTGTTTGGTAGCGTGATTGCTACAATGTAGCAGTAAAGCAAACAAAATGCCAAGTCAAGTCGAATACAATGTATTTAGGGACCAATCTTGTGTAAGGATTACAATGTACTATGTAGAAAATGCAGTCATACTTACATCCGGCAGCACAATGACAGTAGCCGTGAGGCTAAAGCCTACTGTCAGGCGACGCTGCCTGTACTGTAAGTATGGTAGCATATAACGCGGTGTATAATCAAGGGAAAAATGCATTATTTTTAAAGAAATTTTTACAATGTAGCACAGATCAGGTGTCAAATTACCCATAATTACCTCAATCAGGTCTATAATTTGGCTATCACGGTACAATGTAACGCATTATCACGGTACAATGCACCTATCAGGTACAAAGTAATGAGTAAAATGTACAATGTAATATGTGCCATGGTGCATTATACATTGTACAAATATGCCTAGATATTGAGCAAGATCGTCGGCAAATATAAAATTACATAAATATTATTTAAAGACTTTTCTCACTCTCGACAAATAGATCACACATAACCCGTCGAATATTTACAGTGATTCGCGCTTCTCCACAAATAGATCGACGGCAATCCCATGTTCTGCCAATAGCTGCATGCACTCCCTTTGGTGTTTAGCCGTGGTCACAGAGTATCGATAGCGATTGAATACCACTTTACCGTCGATAACTTTGAGATATGTCCACCAATTGTAAGACTTCGCTACACGTCTTTCGAGCGAGACCCAATTGGTGCCAGTAGAATTTTCGTAATAATTTAAACTATTTTTTTTAAGCATAACTATCTCCCCAATGCCTTGTCGCATTTTGCCTTCAATACTTTCTCCAATATCCAGGCGTCACTTGCCGCATCTACCACGTCTTGCCTATCCAATATTCTTAGGCATTGTTTAAGTGACTCGTGTACTCCATCGCTTGCTAGTAACTCCCTTATCGTAGGGAGTCTTTGTTCTACCAATTGTCTTTGTTCCATAACTACCTTCCATTCTTAATGTCAGAGAATATCTCTGACAG
>JAHFMX010000042.1 GCA_023267635.1 bacterium
AGCAACTAGATGCCATTGGTGACGGTGTGGAAGTTACTGATGATGAGATACTCGGAATGGATACTGCGTTTTTTGCCGACTACAAAAATAACCGCGTAGCACAAAAGAACGAAGCAGACCGACTCACTCTCGAAGCTGAAAAACGGAAGGTACAAGAAGAAGCTGAACGTCAACAGCGTGAGAAAGAGACACAAGAACGAGAAAAGAAAGCTCGCGAAGAAGCACAAGAAGAGGCGGAACGACAGCTTAAACTTGCAAAGGAGGAAGCTGAGATGAGAGTACAGCGTGAAAAAGAAGAGAGTGAACGTAAAGTGAAAGAGGAACGAGAGCGAATGGAGCGTGAAGCAAAAGAGAAAATTGAGCGTGAAGCTAAGGAAAAAGAAGAGGCGGAAGCGAAAGCGAAAATTGAACAGGAAGCACTTGAGAAGAAAAAGAAATACCAGAAGTGGCTTACTGACGGTGGCTACACAGAGGACAAGAAAGCAGATTATCATTTTATGGACAACGGAACCGAGGTAAAAATGTACAAGTTAGTATCAGTTTTCAAAAAATAATATGGAAGACCTCAATATAGAAGAAGTGATAGAAGAGCAAGATGAAAGAGTTTTTGAACTCATCTCTCAAAACGAAGAACTTAATGAAGAAATTAAAAGAAAAGACGAACAAATATCAGATCTACAAAAACTTATAAGAGACGTTAAAAATATACTTTCATAACATGTCAATCAATCTAAATATGGCACTAATTTCTGGGAGACTCGTTCGAGATCCTGAAATTAAAGCACTTCCGAACGGGACTTCGGTTTGTAATTTTAGCCTAGCCACCAATCTCGTATATACAAAAAATGGAGAAAAAAAGGAGTCAGTAGAATATCACAATGTCGTTCTTTTTGGCAAACAAGCTGACAACACAGCTCGATTCCTTAAAAAGGGATCTGAAGCTCTTGTTGAGGGGCGCCTTCAAACACAAAGTTGGGAAAAAGATGGAGTAAAACATTATCGCACCGAAATCGTCGGAAACTCAATTCAGTTTGGATCCAAACAGCATCCTCAAAACAGCAACAAAGAAGACTCAGAAAAGGAGACAGAGATAGAGTATCCTGAAGAAGAAATCAATCCTGAAGACATACCTTTTTAGGGGAGCAAAGGTGAATAAGGTGTGCATAACTGACAGTTGACGAAAAACATATAAAGATGATATGATTGTCGAATGCAAATAGAAAATGTAAAATGCACCTTGGACACAAACAGTAATGTTTGCTTCCACAATGCATTTGCTATTTGCATATCAAATCCGAAGAAGCCCCAAAGCCTTAAAAGCTGAGGGGTTTTTTCGTATGCAACAACTTGTAGTGTCACAGTTCTTGAAATCTGTGTATTAAATAGTCAAAAGAAGGATCTCGGTTTGTCTCCAGATATAAATTGCCCGCAATGTCTCCCCTGACAACGGGCGACCTCATCTGGAGAGAAGTCGTCTCGTTGGTTGAAACAAAAAGAAGGCGATCAGATAAAAGTATTTGGTTTAGCTGGAGGGACTTTTTTCTAAACGAGTTCACACTACAACACAGAAAAGAATCATCACTTGAAATACAGTATGAGGGAAATAAAGGAGCTGACTCTAAAAAATGAGCTGGATAGAAATAGAACAAAAAGGAATAAAGATGTGATTGCTTTAAAAGATTTGGAACGCAGAGAGATGTGAGGAGAAGTACAGATTATTTTATCAATAAATAGTTATGAACACTTTGACTTGTAATACCTATACCAATCAAGTATACTAAGTAAGAGGTTTGTTTTTTGATTTGAGGAGAGTAAGAAAAGCTAAGCAAAGTACGACACGTCCGAAAAGCAACCCACTCTGAAATCCTCAAATCAGCAAATGAGCTGAATGTTCTTTAACAAAGGAGAAGTGTCATGATTAAAGTAAACGAGATCTTCGGTCCAACCATCCAAGGTGAAGGAAAGAATGCGGGGAAGCCTGTTGTATTCCTTCGTTTGTCTCAATGCAATCTCCACTGTATTTGGTGTGATACACCTCATACGTGGAATTGGAAGGGAACAAAGTTTGCCCATCCGGTCAAGTTCAATCAGAAAGAAGAGGAGCATTCCCAAAGAATCGACGACGTCCTCCAAGCCATTCTTGAAAAGGCTGAAGGTGAAATTAAGTCGTTGGTGATCTCAGGAGGTGAGCCTCTCCTTCAACAGAAAGAACTTACTGAACTCCTCAAGAAGCTGAAAGCCTTGGGGTGGTATGCTGAGGTGGAAACCAACGGGACGGTTCCCCTTCGGCCTGAGTTTGCAGACCTGATTGATCAGATCAACTGCTCACCCAAGCTGGCAAACTCCCTGGATCCAGAATCCCTTCGAATCAAAAAGAAGACATTGGGGCAGCTTGCTGCAAATCCCAAGGTCAACTTCAAGTTTGTTGTTGCGAGCGAAGAAGACATTCCTGAAATCTTGTCGATTGTTGAGTTGCTTCGGCAGTCTGGCAATCCCGAGATTCGTCTGATGCCGTTGTGTCAGACGCGAGAAGAACTCGAAATGAGGGAACCTCTCGTTAAGGAATTGTCGGCAAGGCACAACTTCATCTACTGCACCAGGCTTTCAATCCTGATGTCGGGAACCAGGAGGGGTGTATGAAAATACACATCTCATGGAATGAGGTTGATTTGATGGTTCAAGAATTAGTCAGGCAGATTCGTCTGACTTCTGATCAATCGCCATCAATATTTGGGATCCCAAGAGGTGGACTGATCCCAGCAGTAATGCTGAGCCACCACTTGGGAATTCCACTCGTCAACAAACCAAGTCAGAGAACTTTGGTTGTTGATGAGATTGCCGATACGGGACAAACGCTGAAAACATTTACTCAACGAAGCGCAGTTTTGATCTGGAAAAAGTCGTCGGTCGTGAAGCCTAGTTTTCACGGCAGGCAAGTTGATTCAGATCGTTGGATTGTATTTCCTTGGGAGATTGACATTTAGGGGGAGCCTTAAAACTCCTCCCTCTTTTCCATTCTTTGAGTCGGAATCCCAGCCTATGGGTGCCTGGTAGTAAGAGCCTACTTGGTTGCAGACAGCCAATACAAGGCTTGAAGAATGGAAAAGGGGTGCATAACTTTTATTGACGAATAGTCCTCCTATCTGTATACTTAATAGATTACAAGATAAATATTTGGAGATGTTAATTACAAAAGAGATAGAAATCGACATGGGCCACAGAGTGACCAATCACAAATCAAAGTGTGCGTCACTCCATGGACATCGATACAAAATAGAGGTTGGGGTCGATGATCAAATCATAACCACAGAAGGATCCTCAGATGAAGGCATGGTGATGGACTTCGGAGATCTGAAGGAGGTCATGATGGAGGTTTTAGATAAGAGGTTTGATCACGGAATGGTTTTGTGGAAGAAGGATGAGTTGGTTCCTGCAATAGTGGCAGACATCAAAACAAAACTGACGACCGTCGACTTTATTCCAACAGCAGAAAATCTTGCCAAGTTCTGGTTTGGTCTTCTGAAAGTTCGATTGGAGGAGAGACATATTAAAATTAAACACATCAAGGTCTGGGAAACCCCAACCTCAACAGCAACATATGGAGAAGTTGGGAACAATTAATGATCGCTACAAAAGAAAGCACAAGAAGTTCTATAGCGAGGAAGAGAACAGGGTGAAACATCGAGAAAGATTAAGACGGAACACCGCCGACTTAAAGGAGAGAGTAATCTTTCATTACTCAAAAGGGAAGGAGATTTGCGCAAACTGCAATTTCTCCAATCTTGACGCTCTAACAATTGATCATATAGAAGAAGAAACACAACCAAAAGTAAGGGGAGCGGCATTCTACAGACAATTAATAAGAGAGGGTTTCCCTAAAGGCTATCAAGTTCTTTGTTTTAATTGCAACAGAATAAAACATATAAATTACAAACGTATAAAAAACAACTATGTACAACTTTGAAAAAATGAAAGAGGCAACCCAACTAATGATGGAGGCTGTGGGAGTGCAAAACGATGAACACTCGAAAGAGACACCAGACAGAGTAGCAAAAATGGGAGAAATTCTCTATCAGACAGACAAAGATCCCAAAGATTACATCAAACTATTTCCCAAAGGAAGCCAGGAGGTAGTAATGCAAAAAGAGATACCCTTTTACTCATTTTGTGCCCACCATCATCTTCCATTTTATGGCAAGGCTGCAATTATGTATGCACCAAACGAAACAAATATAGGCCTATCAAAGCTGGCAAGAATAACGAGACATTTCTCTAAAGGATTCACCACACAAGAGCAACTTACAAAAGATGTTGCTGAATTTATTTATTCTTCCGAATTGAAACCCAAAGGAGTTGTGGTTATTATAGACTCAACTCATACATGCATGACCATTCGAGGAGTAAGGGCTCCTGGAGTTCAAACGCGAACCAAAGAGGTGCAGGGTGAGATAAATCCCGAAACTCTCAATCAGTTCTGGTTATA
>JAHFMX010000005.1 GCA_023267635.1 bacterium
TTACACGATTTGCCTTCTTTGCGTTTTTTGTAATTGCCATATCTTTATTGAGTAGGACAACTATACCACAAAGTCAATGATTTTTCAAGGATTCAAAGATTCCCTGCGTGGTATACTTTTTCCATGATTGGCTATCTTAGCGGCGTTGTTCACAAAGTATCTGAAAAAGACATGATTCTTCTCGTTGGTGGTGTTGGATACAAGCTCCTCGCCCCTCTTCCTGTTCTACTAGCCCATAGCGCAGGCACTGAAGCGTCTCTCTATATTCATACCCACGTGCGTGAAGATCAGCTTAGTTTGTACGGATTTGAGCAAGACATCGAACTTGAGCTTTTTGAAAGACTTATTAACGTTTCTGGTATTGGCCCAAAGTCAGCGCTTGCCATGCTTTCCGTGCACTCACCAGCTTCAGTAGCAGAAGCTGTTGAACGAGGAGATGCGGCAGTACTTTCTCATACTCCAGGTATTGGTAAAAAAACTGCAGAGAAAATTATTATAGAACTGAAAGGTAAACTTGCTCATCTACAAGGTGCTGGGAAAACTGATTCGTTCTTTGAAGTACGCCTCGCCCTTGAAGCGCTTGGTTATTCTCCAAAAGAAGTGCACGACGTGCTTCAGAAACTAAACCCACTTGAGACAAATACAAGCACCCTCATTAAAGAAGCCCTTAGTAAGATAAAATAAACCTATGGAAAAAATACTCCGCACAATAGAAAAACTTGTTCCTAAAAAAGTCTACCGCTTTTTCCAGCCCGCATACCACTTCTTACTTTCTGTGGTTGGTATCATCATCTACCGTCACCCATCACGACATATTTACGTTATTGGTATAACAGGAACAAAAGGAAAATCTTCTACGACTGAATTTGTAAATGCGGTTCTTGAAGCTGCAGGAAAGAAAACTGCCGTACTTTCAACTATTCGTTTTAAGGTAGGAGAAAACTCACGCCCGAATAAATATAAAATGACGATGCCAGGAAGATTTTTTACACAAAAATTTCTGAGAGACGCAGTAACTGCTGGATGCGACTATGCCGTTATTGAAATGACATCAGAAGGAGCTCGATTCTATCGCCACCTGGGTGTTGAGTTGGACGCTCTTATCTTTACCAATCTCTCCCCTGAGCACATCGAGAGTCATGGATCGTTTGCAAACTATAAGCGCGCAAAACTAAAGCTAGTTCAACGTCTTGCCAAGAGCAATAAACCTGTTCGCCTTTCAATCGCAAATACTGATAACGAACATGCCTCGTCGTTCCTCATTTTCCCTGTGGAAAAAAATATTGGATATTCATTAAATGATGTACACATCCTTGATGAAACTTCTACTTCAAGCACCATCAAGTGGAACAATGCAGATATCACGATTCCCCTCCCTGGGAAGTTTAATATTTCAAACGCTCTCGCCGCACTCACGTTAGCAAATGAGATTGGTATTTCAATTACAGACTCAAAGAAAGGAATAGAAAGTCTTTCTCTTATCCGTGGAAGAGTGGAGCGCATAGAAGCAGGGCAAGATTTTTCTGTGATCGTGGACTATGCCCACACTGATGATAGTCTTCGTAAACTCTATGAGGCGTTCTCATCATCTAGGAAAATTGCAGTCCTTGGTGCAACTGGTGGTGGACGAGACTCATGGAAGCGTCCAGTGCTCGGCTCTATTTCAGACGAATGTTGTGATGAGATTATTATCACCAATGAAGATCCGTACGATGAAGATCCAACAAAGATTATTGATGAAGTA
Source organism: bacterium (assembly GCA_023267635.1). Lineage (GTDB taxonomy): Bacteria > Patescibacteriota > Minisyncoccia > Phycocordibacterales > UBA5272 > UBA11704. Next base: position 1,745 of record JAHFMX010000005.1, read on the forward strand.
GCTCGTGGTGTTAAAAATCACACGCCAATAATTATTCTTGACCGTCGTGAAGCAATTGCTCATGCGCTCACACTTGCAAAAACTGGTGACACTGTTTTAATCACAGGAAAAGGAACCGATCCATACATCATGGGTCCAAATAATACAAAGATTGTATGGGATGACGCAATGGTCGCAAAAGAGGAGCTTGAAAAAATGAAATAGAAAAATCTCCACCCTAGGGTGGAGATTTTGTTACGAGCTGCAAAGGAAGGGGGGCTATGTTTGGAATCCAAGACCTAACGCACTGAGTGCGCTCTTGGTTTTCTCGAAACGCCCTTTGCCAATTCCTGGAGTTTCCAGAAATTCGCTTTCTGTTTTACTGCAGAGATTGCCCACCGTGCGCATGCCTGCGTGGTAGAACAGATTCACAAGACTCGGTGGCAACGCGAGGGTTGAGTCCTTGGGAAAGAACGTGGGGTCCGACAGCTTTTGAACATCCTCAAGGAGAACTTTTTGTGCAAAGGGCTCCAGGGCTACGGCGGTGAAAGAATTTCCCTTTTCCTTGGAAAAGGTTTTAGGTGTGACGGGCGGTAAGAAGCAGGACTGCAGGCGACGGCGCTGAGCCGTAGTTTTCTTTTGCTTGCGACGCTCACGGACTGAAGGCATGGTTTTACTCCATCTTTACATAGTGTACAAACCCTTACGGGGCTATCAAGACACTACCACAAAACAGTATTTGGCCCAATGTGGTATATTTCACCCATGCCAGAGCTTCCAGAGGTACACACAACAGTAACTGGCCTCCAAAGTGTTTTACCAGAACTATCTATCACCGATATCTGGACAGACATGTGGAGCGAGTCCCGACTTTCTAAAAATACGATTAAGGATCGTAGCTATTTTCCCTACTTCAAAAAGTACGCACTTAATACAAAAGTAAAACAGGTTCGTCGTCGAGCAAAACATATTCTTATTGATTTCGAGAATGGCTTCACGATGATTATTCACATGAAGATGACGGGGCATTTAATGTACGGAAAATACAAACAAAATAAGAACTATGATGGACGTCAGTGGCCATGGGTTCCTGTAGATAAAGGTTCCCCTCTTAACGACCCTTACAACCGCCACATCCATGTTGTGTTCACTTTATCTAATGGTTACCACCTCGCATTTTGCGATTCCAGAAAATTTGGAACTATTGTTATAGAAAAAACTGACACGTTACACACAGAAAGATTATCTCACCTAGGTCCTGAGCCACTTGAAACGTCGTTCACATCAAACAACTTCAAGGAACGCTTAATGAAATCCCCTACCCGAGCAATTAAAACAGTGCTTATGGATCAATCCATCATTGCAGGAATTGGAAATATTTATTCTGATGAAATGTTACACCGCGCGCACATTTTGCCCACTCGAACATCGAAGAGCCTTACCTCTTCAGAATACAAACTATTATTTACCTCAATGAAAGCAGTGCTTTCAAAAGGAATAGACTTTGGAGGTGACAGTACAAGCGACTATAGAAATATTAAAGGTGAGCGTGGAGCATTTCACGAAAACCACCAGGTCTATTTGCGGACAAAAGAAAAATGCCTCACAAAAAATTGTAAAGGCATTATCGAAAAAAGAATAATTGGTGGACGCAGCGCTCACTTCTGTCGCGTGTGCCAGAAATAACTGATGCATCTCAGACAAAGAAACAGTCATCGAGCCCTTCTTCTTTAATCGCCCTTCCTGAGTAATTCACTCCTGTTTTGTGGCAATATTTATCTTGCCGCATAAAAGCAGTCTTGTCTTTCGGGCTTTCGTAGACAGGAATCTTGGAAGTAATGAGTCCCGCCGCCAACTTGGCTGGATGGTGGACCTTACCGTCCAGAAAGAAGAAGTTTGTCACCTTGCCTCTTTCTGCTTTGAAAGCTTTTCGCCACATTTCAAAATTACACCTTGAATTGAAAAAGATATCTCCCGAAGACATCAATCTCATGCCACGAGTAACGCCCCAAGCATGAGAGGGAGAGCCGAGAAGTCTTGATCTCACCACTACTGCGTGTCTGGAATCACACCACGACAACACCATCCCATACCCAGCATGCCAATGCCTAAGGTACAAAATCCATAGAAAAACTCCGACTGTGGACAAACACAGCAGAGCAAAAAGCGTTGTCAGATATCTATCTGTAAATAAAGAACTCATGAGAAACTCCTTGTAATTAGTTTACTTAAACACTACTCCACATTCTACCAATATGCAAAAAGCTGTATACTCATACACATGGGAACACTTCTTAAAATATTCGTAGGGTTTTGGGTCATCTGGATTATTTGGTACATCACAGGCGGACCCCTTCGTGACGATAAAACAAAACCCTTTGTACGGTTTAATGAAACAGGACAAATAGAAACAGTTGGGAGGTAGCTGGAAACTTTAGCGTATTTTTGCTAGGATAGAGCAACAAATGTCCCTATAGTTCTGTCGGCAAAGTAAACTAGCCAGCTGACTAAAAGGCAGATGTGTCAGTATATGTCCCTATAGCTCAGTCGGTAGAGCAGCTGCCTTTTAAGCAGACGGTCGAAGGTTCGATCCCTTCTGGGGGCACCCAAACGTGCTAGCACGAGAAGGCTAGCATAAGCAATCATGCCTGCTGCCCATGAAATAATTTCAAAGATTAAATATGTATACATAGTTGTTGGTTTATTACGGAGACCGCGTGTCTTCCTTTCTCCTTATAAGAAGACCATGTTACTTTTCTAACGCCTTTCAACAGCACAATTATGCGTCTAGAAAAATGCCTCGGTATATATTTTTTCTACAGGAACCCCTGCACCTTTCAATCCCCTCCAATAATCTCTTACGAACTCGATAGAGCCACAAATGAAAAGTTCTGAATCGGTGAAATCCTCATAACACCTAAAGATATCACTGACAGGAATTCGCCCTTTCTTTTCTTCCATTTTTGGCATTTCCTGTGTCAGATAATATTCGACAACCAAATTTCCATCTGATTGACGAGATAATTCATTCAGTTCATTTCTAAAAATGATATGCTTGGGTGTTTTATTAGAAAAAAGTAGGATAATTTTTCTTCTGGGAAATACCTTTCTTGAACACTTAATCATACTCATTAATGGAACAATACCTATGCCCCCGGCGACCAGGATCATAGCATTTGCTTCTGATTCAGAATAAAAATATCCATACGGCAACGAACCGTTGATTGTATCCCCAATTTTTTTAGCGATGAGCTTGTTAGAAAAAGTGCCGACACCGCGAACAGTAATACTCATACCTGACTCGTTAGGAGAAGATGAGAGGCTGTAGGACTTGCCTTCTTTGTGTCCGGTTTCTGGGAAAAAGACAGTGATAAATTGTCCAGCTTTGTATGGCGGAATAACATTTTGCAATGGCCGAAGACGTAAAGTAACAACATCCTCTGCTTCAGGAATAACCTCTTGTACCAAGTAAGTTATTGTATTATTCTCCATGATTGTTTTCGTAATCCTCAATTGCTTTTCGTAGTGCTTCGTGCCCCAGAACAGAACAGTGATACTTACGATCAGGCAAACCGCCTAGTCGTTCTATGATTGCTTCTGGTGAAATTCGCTTAGCCGAAGCAAGCGTCATACCGCCATTTTCTGTTACCATGACAGACATCATTGATGTAGAACCTATTGCTGAGGCGCATCCAAATGTTCGCCATTTGCATTCTCGTATCTTGCCCGTATTCTCGTCGACCTTAATCCAAACAGCCATCATGTCGCCACACAGAGGGCTACCTGAAATACCTATCCCGTCCGCTCTATAATCCTTATCGTCAAGAAGAATGTTTCTTGGGTTGAAAAAATGATCCTTTACAATATCGCTGTAAAGCCATTCTTGTACATTGCAGGTGTTTGATATGTTGTTCATAAAGATAGTGGTAAAGGTGACATGGCTCGTAATTTTTCAACAACAGTAAATAGCGCTTTAACAAAATAATCACACTCCTTTTCGGTCGTCGTCTCCCCGAGCGTTATGCGAAGACTCCCGTGCATAAGAAGGGGGTCTTGATTAATTGCTTGCAATACATGAGAAACCTGCAGATCTTGGGACGAACATGCTGAACCGGTCGCAACTGCAATTCCAAGCGCATCTAACATGAGGACCATTGATTCTCCTTCAATGTCAGGTATGGAAATATGAATGTTATTTGGCAGACGCTCTTTTGGGTGACCGTTTAACACAAGGAAAGGTAATACACCTCGAAGTGACTTAAGGCACTCATCCCGAAGCGCAGATATTCGGACCACTTCTTTTTCTTTTTTTCGTTCTACGCGAGATAGAGCTTCTTGAAACCCAACAATGTGAGGAAGACTTTCAGTGCCCGAACGGAGACCCTCTTCTTGTCCTCCTCCAAAAATAATAGCCTGCATGGCAACACTCTTTTTTCGATAGAGCACTCCTACTCCTTTAGGTCCGTAAATTTTGGAACCATTAAGTGAAAGAAGATCTACGTCAAGATCTTTAACATTAAGAGAAAGGTACCCGGCGGCCTGACACGCGTCAGTGTGAAGAATAGGGTATACCACCCCTTTTCTTTTAAAAGATAAAGCTCTTGATAAATCTTTTATAGGCTGAATCGTGCCAATTTCATTGTTTGCGTACATCACAGAGATAAGAATGGTTTTCTCGTTAATTCTTCTGATGCAGTCGTTGACGTCAATCATACCGAATGCATCCACTGGAACATGCTCTATAATGAACCCTTCTTTTGCAAGCTGTTGAGTAGCTTCCAAAACAGCTTTATGTTCAATGGCCGAAACGAGAATATGATTGCCGTGTATTTTATTAGCGCGAGCAGTTCCTAACAGCGCTAAGTTGTTTGACTCAGTTCCCGAGCCGGTAAAAATAATCTCTTCTGGTAAGGCATGGAGAACTGAAGCAACAGCACTCCTTGATTTTTCAAGAACGTATCTTGCTTTTCTCCCTAGAGAGTAAAGGGCTGACGGATTGCCGTAGCCAGATCCAAAATAGGGAAGCATCAAGTCAAGCACCTCATTAGAGGTTGGTGTTCCTGCTGCGTGGTCGAGGTAGATTGATGGTTTACTAATCATGATACAAGATTATCTAATTCCACAAAAAGACACATAGTGTCCCATCATTGTTTGTATTCTTGCGAATTCTTCATCGTTGTAGGTAACTTTCTTTAAAAATTGAGGGTTGAGTATTTTTGTTGGAACAAACTTTTGCAAATAGTAATTTGCTGCCCCCTTGATTTCTCTCCCTATTTCTTCAATGTCCTCAACGGATAACATCGAACGAACAATGGTCGTACGAAACTCATACGGAATATCACTTCCCATGATTACTTCAATACTGCTTTTGATCGCGTGAATGTCTACAGGACGGGCTACGGTTTGCGAGTATTTACTAAGTGGAGACTTGATGTCCATCGCGATGTAGTCAGCCAAGTTTTCCTTTATAACCTCTTGTATAAATTCCGGATGAACGCCATTTGTGTCTAATTTAATCAGAAAGTTTCTTTGCTTCACTTCCCGCATAAATGAGATTAATTTTGGACCATGCATCGTCGGCTCGCCTCCTGTTATTACGATGCCGTCTATCATCCCTTTCCTCTCGTCAAGAAACTTAAGGATGACGCTCTCATCAATTCGTGTCGTACATGTTTCATCAACCAGTTCCGGATTATGACAGTATGGACATCGAAATGGGCATCCAATGGTATACACCATGCATGCAATTTTCCCCGGAAAATCTATAAGAGTAAATTTTTCAAAGCCTCCAAACTCCATACCTATACAGTTACTCTAATCTTAGGAACTACAACCACTTCGCTTGGCGCTGTTTCAGGCGCGTACATTTCCCGAATAGAATACTCGGCTTGCTTACCTTCATTCCACTGGCTTACCGGCCGCAAGTACCCAACGATACGAGAATACACTTCACATGCACTCTGGCATGTCGGACATGTAAAATGTTCCCCTGTAATATAACCATGAGTTCCGCATACGCTGAATGTTGGCGTAATGGTAAAATAAGGCAATTTATAGTTCTCGCACACTTTTCTGACCAAGTTGGGAATAGATCTATAGTCCGCAATTCGCTCACCCAAGAAGAGGTGAATAACCGTTCCTCCTGTATATTTTGTTTGAAGCCCGTCTTGGATATTTAACGTCTCAACAATATCTGTACTGTAGTTAACTGGAAGATGGGAGGAGTTTGTATAAAACGGTTTAGCCCCTTTATTATATTCAACCTCATTAGCAACAAGAATATTTGGATACATCTTTTTATCTCGTAACGCCAAACGAAATGATGTCCCTTCAGCGGGAGTAGCTTCAAGGTTATAGAGATTATCTGTTTCTTTTTGATATTGAATCAAGCGACTTCGCATGTGGTCAAGCGTCTCGCCGGCGAATTGCTCACCTGATTTAGTGCCTACGCTTTCACCAAAAAGGTTAAGTGTAGCCTCATTCATTCCGATTAATCCAATGGTAGAGAAATGATTCCTCCAATACTGTCCAAGTCCTTTTTTAATATTTCGCAAGTAGAACTTTGTGTATGGGTAGAGGTTCGCGTCAGTTAACTTCTCGAGCAGTTTTCGTTTGATCTCAAGGCTCTCTTTTGCGATATCCATTTGTCTATCTAATGCTTCGTAAAAATATTTTTTAGCTTCCTCAGATGAGTCTTTGTAATTGGACTTCGCCTGATAGGCTAGACGTGGCAGGTTAATTGTAACTACCCCGACCGATCCAGTAAGTGCGTTTGCACCGAAGAGTCCGCCTCCACGTCTATCTAATTCTTCCAAATCAAGCCGTAAGCGACAACACATAGATCTCGTATCTTCCGGCTTCATGTCTGATGTGACGAAATTACTAAAATAGGGAATACCATATTTAGCAGTAATTTCCCAAAGACCTTTCAGCTTGGGGTTTTCCCAATTAAAATCTTTGGTAATATTCACGGTAGGTATCGGGAAAGAAAACACTCTTCCTGACGAATCACCGCCCATCATTACTTCAAAAAACGCTTCATTGAACATGTCCATCTCCTTCTGAAATTCACTATATTTTTCTGCTTGTGGTTTACCCCCAATAATAACGGGAAGATCTTTGAAATTTACTGATGGGGTAAGGTCAAGTGTGATATTCGAGAACGGGGTTTGGAATCCGACACGTGTTGGTACATTCATATTAAAGACAAATTCTTGTATGGCTTGCTTAACCTCCTTCTGCGAAAGGTTGTCGTAGCGAATAAATGGTGCAAGTAGCGTGTCGAAATTAGAAAAAGCTATAGCTCCTGCGGCTTCACCTTGCAAGGTATACATGAAATTTACCACCTGGCCGAGTGCTGTACGAAAATGTTTTGCTGGTGCCGACTCTATCTTGTCTGAAACTCCCTTAAATCCAACAGTAAGAAGATCCGTCAAATCCCAGCCCACACAATAGATTGATAACGTGCCGAGATCGTGAATATGGATATCTCCATTTTCGTATGCAGAACGAATTTCCTGTGGATAAATCTTATTGAGCCAGTATGTCTTACTAACTTCCGAGAAAATATAATTATTAAGCCCTTGAAGAGAGTACCCCATGTTACTGTTTTCTTTGACTTGCCAATCGAGCTTATCCAAATAGTTATCTACCAAACCTAGCGACGACATTGTAGCAAACGATCGCATCTCGGCGTGCTGATCACGATACAAAATATACGCTTTTGCTGTTGCTTTATAAGAAGATATCATAAGCACATGCTCAGCCGCATCCTGTATCTGCTCGATTGATACAGTGTCTCCCAATACCGTTTTCTCTAAATAGTTAATGACTTTTTCGGCAAGTTGGACAGCCTGGAATTCGTCGTATTCTTTTGTCGCGAGCCCGGCACGCGTTAAGGCCTGGATGATTTTTCCTCCATCAAATAGCACATGAGACCCGTCTCTTTTAGTAACCACTAAAAATTGAGATGTATTGCTAGTCGGGGTTTTGGTTTTCATAGGTAAATGTGTTATATTGATGGGTATAAATATATCATAATATAGATAACCGTCTATGAATAGAAAAAACTTGGGGACAAGAAGCACAGTTGTCAAAATACCTGAAAGAAAGGAACAAACACACCCTACTCCGTCATGGGTGCCAATGTCCGTTACTGGTGAAAAGGAGCTTTGTCCCGACTGTTTTAAAGTGGTTGGGGAGCGCAGTCGATATAATCTTGTTTGCACGCTCGGAAAGGCTAAGGACGGCATGACCGTAGGAGAGTTAACCGATACCATGAATCTCAAGCAACCAACAATCACGCATCACTTGCAGATGCTTGAGTCCGTTAATGCTGTAGAGAGTAAATCCGAAGGAAGAACCCGGACTTACAAGCTTAATAGGAATGCTCATTGTTTTGAAGACTGTAAAATTCCTTATTAGTTTTGGAAGATCTCTATAAAAGAATTACAACTTTATTTGAAAGTGTTATTTTTGTTTCTAAATACTTAATAAAATACTTTCGAGTTCCACTTTCAAATCCTTCTCTCCTCGGTGAGCTAAAATACTAGCTCGCAGGATCCTGCCGCCGAACACTTCACATTCTACTTGTGTAAATTTTCCTGGGCGCCCAGAACGAATATCCGACCACACGGTTCCAAACTTCCACTGAAGAGCACCAGCAATTGCTTCTGGAGACTCTATATCTCTTAATTTCATCCACTCAATCCAAACAGCTTTCTTATCTCGTCGAGCAAATGCTGTTGCTAAAGCAAACGGCGTCACCTCGAACCCCTTCTCCTCTCGTGCATCATAGAGAGTCTCCGCAAACTTTTCTATTTTTTTCATTCTATTCGCATCTGCAAATGGTTCATCAATAACAAAAATATTTTGTGACTCTTTCATTGAAGGAAGCAGGTCATATACATGTTCTCGAGCTTCTGCTTTCTCCAACACCTGAATAAGGTGTGCTATAACCGTGTCTCCGAACAAACTTGTTGCTTCAACAAGTGGGGCGAGCTGATATATTTGCTCTGCATAAATATGCGCCGAAGGAGTCCCAAGCTTTGCTATCTGAGCTAAAGCCTTTTCTCTTTTTTTAGCATCTGTACCAATGAGTGCGTATATCATAGTTCTTAAATAGCCTGCAGGTTAGTTCCAAGTGTACGAGAAACCACAAGTGGGAGCGTTGAGAGGTTTCTTTTCTTGAGAACGCTCTCAAGCACGACAACGAGCTGGTCGGCAACAGATTCAGCAACTTCTTTTTCAATTTCAAATACAAGTTCATCATGAATTTGAATAACAAGCTTCACTTTGTCAGTTAGTCCCTTTTCAACAAGATACTCATGGGCATCAAGCATTGCGAGTTTAAGAATATCTGCAGACGTTCCTTGGATTGGGGCGTTGATCGCAATTCTCTCCCCCTGCGCACGAAGGAATGGGAGCGGGCTTTTAAGAAGCGGAACTTCGCGACGGCGTCCGAGAATTGTTTCTGTGTACCCATGTTTCCATGCAAACGCTTTTACTTCTTCCAAGTATTCCATCAAACGAACAAACGTTACTTTATACTGATCATAAAATTCCTGCGCTTCTGCACGTTCAACTTTCATACCTTCTTTAAGAGCAGTAACTCCCATGCCGTACAAAATTCCGAAGTTAATTGCTTTTGCTTTTCGTCTCATATCAGGTGTTACATCTTCTTCTTTCACATTAAACACACGAGCTGCTGTTCCTGTGTGAACATCTATGTTATTCGCAAAAATTTCTACGAGGTGAGGATCGTTCGAAAGCATCGCTGCTGCACGAAGATCAATCTGAGCATAATCACACGAAAGAAGAACTTTTCCTTTTGAAGCAACGAAGGCTTCACGAACTTTCTGCCCTAGCTCACTCTTGATTGGAAGGTTCTGTAGGTTTGGATCTTCACAACTAAATCTTCCCGTCCCCGCCCCTGTTTGAATAAAGTGCGCATGTATTCTTCCGTCTTCTTTCACGTACTGTGGGAGTGAGTCGATATACGTTGAAAGAAGTTTCATCATTTCTCGATATGTTGAAATCTTGTCCACGATTGGATGTTCATCTCTTATTTTTTCAAGCTCTGTTGCATTAGTACTCTTCGCGCCTGTCGCAGTCTTTTTAATCTTTGTCCCAAGATTAAGTTTCTCGTACAATACTTCACTTAACTGTTTTGGTGAACCAATATTAAACTCCATACCAGCAAGTGTGTAGATTTCTTTTTCTAGTTTCTTTACCTCAATATGAAGATGCTCACTTAGTACTTTGAGCTCTTTGACATCGAGCGTGATTCCGTTAACTTCCATATCACGAATTCGCGGCATGAGTGGACGCTCTACATCAACAAAGAGCGGCCACAATTTTTCTCGTTTCAGCTCTTCTTCAAGATACGCTTTCATCTCTGCTGCCGTCTTTTTACCGGTAACATTTTGAATATCAACAACTGAAGCATTAGTCATTTCACTGTGAAGAAGATGGACCATTACTCGCAACTCTTCCAGATCATCAAATGCAACTTCTTCTTTAACTTCCTCTACTACAACAGGTGCCCCTCTCATTCTTTCGAGCTTGCTTCTGAGCGATCGGAATTCATACTTATCGCACATCGCTTCATACTGTGAGATGTCTATACTTTCAAGCCATGTTGTGTCTGGCTTCTCATATACACACGGCGCATCTCGTCGGATGGTGGCGAGCGTTTTAGAAAACAATGCCTCCTCTTCCCCTTCTTCAACAAGCTTAACCACTCGCTCTTTGAAACCATCAAGAAGTAACTGATCGCGCTTCTTTTTTAGCTGCTTATAGATGCCTTCAATTTCACCGTACTTCTTAATGAGTTCAGTAGCTGTCTTGTCTCCAATACCTTTAATACCGATGATGTTATCCGACGGATCCCCAGCTAATCCTTTGTAGTCAGGAATACGTTCTGGTCCAAAACCAAAACGATCAATAACCGCTTGTTCATTGTAGAGAATTGTCTCCGTACCTTTTCTCATGGTGTACACCGTCACGCGATCATCATCTACAAGCTGTAATGTATCCATGTCCCCTGACGCAATAATAATGCGTGTATCTTTTTCTTTCTTTAACTGCTCTGCGATTGTTCCCAGTAAATCATCTGCTTCAAATCCCTCACACTCATACAAAGGAATTGAGAGTGCTTTACAAAGATTTCTTGATTCTTTGATTTGCTCAATGAGTGAGTCATCAGTTTTTGCGCGCCCCGCTTTGTATCCAGCGTAACTTGTGTGACGAAAAGTTGGCTTCGGTAAATCAAAACATGCAGCAATATAGTCTGGTTGTATTTCTTCAAAGATACGCAGTGTCATGGTAATGAATCCATAGAGCGCCCCTGTTGGTCGTCCATCATGCGTAGCAAATCCTGTCATAGCGTGAAACCCACGATGAAGTATCGCATGAGCATCTAGCAGCACAATAGTTGTTCTTTTATCTTTCGTCATAGGAAATAGTTACCTCGCGAGTCGATTCATCCTGCACCTTAAAATCAATCTCCATATCAGGACGAACATACGTCATCTTTGACGGCCACTCAATAACAATGAGTGCACTTTCATCTTTCAGGTCTTCCTCGAGTCGTAACACTTTTGCTTCTTCTGGAGAATTAAATCTATACGCATCCACATGAATTAATTTTTTAAATTTTGCATGTGTTCCCTCGTATTCTTTCTTAAGAATAAATGTCGGACTGTGCACGGTGTGTGATTCTATCCCAAGTACGCCAGCCAAAGATTTTGTAAAGGTTGTTTTTCCTGCACCCAAGTCTCCAGTAAGCAAAATAACAAATGCCTTCTTGGTGAGGCTGGCTGTATGCATTCCGCTTAAGATAGTGGAAACTCTCTCAGAAAGCCCTCCTAAGTCTTGTTCTGTAAGTAAAAAAACCTCTTTCATTACCCCTATGATACCACGAAACAAACCACCCTTTCAGGCTCCCGATTTCATTAGATTGTAATCAATCCTTTTGAAATCGCAGTACCTTTAGGTGCGGTTTGTTAAAAAGAAAAGCGACACCGTACGGTGTCGCTTTTCTTTTTATTTTTCCTGTCGGCTCACATAAGGCAATACGTGAACAGTTTAGTGAGATACTCGTCTATCAGTTGAGTATGATGAGTAGAGACTTCGTCCAAGGATAAAGATGATGAAGAGGATTGCAATAAGAGCAAGCCATTCAACAAGAGAGTTTGGAAGGAATCCTCGCTCATCTGAAGCACCAATCACCTTCTTTGAACCTGTGTCTACTTTCGCGTCTGATGAAGATGCAACTGAACCAACAACGTATGCTGTTACTTCGTCTTCTACAGTAGTTCCTGGTACTGAATAATTCGTGTACGCAGTTGTAACCATAGACTTACCAAGCACGGCATCCTTAGCTACTGTTCCTGTCCAATTGATACTCATTTCTCCGTATGGTGAAAGTGAAACATTTGAAACAGTAAGCACGTGAGTGATAGGATCGTAATTTCCTGCTGAAGCATTTGTAAGAGTAATTTCCTGTGGGATAGTTACCTTTACTGTTACTCCAGTAAGCGCACTATCAGAAACGTTCTTAAGTGTAAGTTTGTAATTAACTACAGAAGAAGCTGTAAGGTTTCCTCCAACCTTTTCAATCTGAAGAGAGATAAGTTTCTGTCCGTTGTTAATAATCTCAGATGCTGACTTTGAACCTACGGTAACGTATGTACCATCAACACAAAGAACCTGGTTTGTCTTTGTTACTGTCTTAGTAACAGGAGACTTTACGATTGGTTTTACATACGTAACTGCTGTTGTCTTTGTAGTAAACGCTACAATCTCTCCCTTAACTACACCGTACTGGTTCTGCATTACTGCGCGACAGTAGTATGTTGTTCGTGGCTTAAGATTTGTAAGAACGTTTGAGAATGGCGCTGTTGGAGATGATCCAATGTTTGCCTTTGCTGTCTCGCGTCCAAGGTTTGATGTCTCACCGTATTCGAACCATCCAGTTGACTGTGCGCCTGAAGCGATAAGTCCGATTCCGTTACAACGAGCGCTTGTAAGAGTGATCTCAGTTGCTACTGATGTGATAACGTTATTAAACTTAATGGTCTGTGGAGGAACGTATGGAACATAGGTGTTTCCTACGTAACATGTCTGGTTAACAGGAATACTTGTTCCGTTAGCACATACTTTGTACTGTGCAGGACAAATTGAGTTAACAGAGATTCTTGATCCATCCCAACAAAGCTGTGTAGTTACTACGGGAGCAACGACTGTACGGTTACATCCAGTTGTAGGAGACGGAAGCTGTCCGTCAGAACATACAGTGTTTGTATTTGTAGGAATAATGTTTGTACGAGTACATGATCCATTCGTCGGAGCAAAACCATCAGAACATACTGTGTTATTAGTTACAGGGAGTGTTGTCGTCCGGTTACACCCTGTTGTTGGTGAAGGAATAGTTCCATCAGAACAACGAGTAACTGTCGTAACAGGAACTGTAGGCTGCGTTACAACTGGCTGTGTGTACACAGGTTGAGTGTATGTTGGTTGTGTATATACAGGCTGAGTATATGTAGGTTGTGTGTAGGTATATGAAGGGTAACTATATGATGTGCCTGTGTTATACCCAGTCCATGAAGGAGATGTGCTGTAATTAGTTGAACCATAATTAACTGTACCGTACTCTACAGAGCTGTAAGTAACACCTGTATCATATGTAGGATATATTGTTCCTGTATCATACGTTGGATACGTAGTTGACCAAGATCCTGTGTCGTATGTCGGATATGTTGTAGACCAAGAACCTGTGTCGTAGCTTGGGTAAGTTGTTGACCATGAGCCATCTTCTTGAGCAATAGCAATAGCTACTCCTGAGAGGAGATTCATTGTAAGCATTACAGCAAGCATTTTCTGAGTGATGTGTTTCATATAATAATTATGGTTATATGATATGCATTATACTACACATGATTACAAAAGTCAATAGCCTTAAATAAGTTACCTCTTCAATATAAAAAACACCCAGACGATTCCTCGTCTGGGTGCATTGTCAAATGCGCGTCATTTCACCTGAACATGACTAAAGGTCGTGCTGGAGATGGTGCCTTTACCGTCCTTCACGCCAACCGCGATGCCGTTTTTGGCAGCAACCCGTGCATTCCACTGCTTTTCCGATTCAGCTCCAACGCGGGGTTCAACCTGAATAGCAGAGCACTGGGACGGCATCCCAGAGATAAGGCGATCCGCGTAGCAACCACGCTTGTTAGCAGCAGTTGCCTCTGGATGCACCCAGCCCCAGAACGCGCCGCCTGCTGGAGGTGGTGAAAGCACTGCCTCTTTTTGGTCAGACACAGGCTTGCGACTGTCGGCCACGTTGCCACCTTTCTTCGGCGCCTTCTTGGGCGGTGCTTTTTGCACAACAGGAACTTCCTTGCCGACACATTTTTCGCCGACGATTTTCTCCACCTCGGAGGCAGAGACGCCGAAAGTTTCAACCTTCGGGACTTTTTGCGCCGCGAGTTTCAGTTGATCGACTTCGTCCTGAAGTTTTTTCAGTTCGACCTTGTGGGCCACCTTGGCTTCCTTGCGGTCACCCAGGTTGTCACACAAAAGAAAGACGGAAAAGAGGAACAGGAGGGCGGCCGCAATAAATGCGCCGATCGCCATCTTCTTCCACTTTTGCGTTTCCTGCTTGGATTCGCCGAGTTTGCTGTTGAGCTCGTCAGCGACAGTTTTCAAGCGGACCGAATAATCGGAATCGCTTTCGCCTTGGCCTTTTTCAAAGCCGTTCGGGTTCATGACTTGCATGAGATTTCTCCTTCAAAAAGGTTTTCAAATAAAAGAACTAGCTTCGAGTGGGCCGTGTATGCACCACGCTCTTAAGTATTAGTATACAGTAAATTATAAAAAAGTCAATAGCTTCATTCATTATGTTTGGATATAAAAAACCGACCCTGAGTAGGGTCGGTTGCCTTCAAAAGAAAGCTTGTGGGAGAATTACTCCTGAAAACGAGGGGCGTCCCCTGGCAAGCACGCGAACGTGTTGTGTTGAGGGTGTCCTTGCCAGTTGAGGCGGCCCCAGGTTTTACCTGTCCCGCAAACGGGGGCATGTCCTTGCGACATGACCTGCGAAGCCTTGCCTGTGACAAGGCCTTCTGCTTTTTGGCGAGCCTTTGCTTCACAGGTCGGGGTGTCAGCTTCCTTGGTGACGACGCCGTCAATGTTGCAGAAGACGCCGCGAGTCGAAGACTGAACACCGCCTTGGTGTCCGTAGCCAACGTTTTCGTGTTGATGTCCTTGTGGAACCGCAACACGCTGACCTTGGTTGCTCATCATTGGGCAAAACACATTGCCGGCGAGAAAGCCGAGCAATCCGCCGCCTTCGGTGTGTTTGGCATCGTTACCATCCCGTGCTCCGAGATAGCGTCCGCCGCGTTCCACCAGTCCAGCGCAGAAACTGCTACTGCCTTGAGTTGAACCAAACGGAGCACTCGAACCGTAGTACGGTTGTGGTTGCGCGACAATAATGTTCTGACCACCGACGTGTCCACCGCTGTTTTGGGTGCACCACATGCCGTTGGTAAGAATCACCGGAGGCGAACCCGCGGGAATCAGTCCGCTGTTGGGATAGCAAGCAGCAGAAGCCGCTTGAACACCACACAGAAAAGCCAAAGCTGCGAGAGTTTTGAAAAACGTGCTCATGACGAACTCCTTGAAATTGAAACGATTTGAAAGGGCAACTGAGCGTAGATTTAACGGAACTAATTCCACCCTATCTAGCATGTATACAGTATACATGAAATATAGGATTTGTCAAGTCCTTTTCTTTTATCAAACAAAGAGGCCTATCCCCTCACTTTTATTCCAAAAGCCTAGCCCCTTCACGACGTCCACCATAAAAATAATCTAACTATAGAAGATTGAGTGCTATGTGTATTTTTATGCGGTCGGGTACATGGATAGCGAAAAATATAATCGAGATGACCACATCTCTCTTTATTTTTCTGGTATATACTAATGCCATGACAATTGTCTTTGATGATGCACTCCAAAACCATAGACTTGACGAACTTCGTAAAGACGAAGAAGAGCAGCTCGTAAAAATCCTTTCTGACAAATACGGACTTCCTTATATTGATTTGCGAGGAATAGCGCCAGAACCTGACGCAATGCAATTTGTGAAAGAAGAAGAAGCGCGAGCCGCAGGATGTGTGCCTTTTAAGGTGGTTGGGCGTAAATTATATGTTGCCACTCTCTCCCCTTCTAATTCAAAATTAGAAGAACTTATTCGTCCTATTGAAACTAGGGGGTCAGAAATTATTCTCTATCTTTGTTCTCACGCGTCTCTTGAACATGTACTTTCTCGTTACGCGGATTTGAACCAATCAACAAAAGTTGAGAGTGGGATGCTTGAACTAACCAAAGAAAAGATGGTTACACTTATGGCGAGTTTCAGTAACATCGACGAGCTGCGTCAGCAATTCGATCTTCTCCTTGGTTCACCTGTGCTCTACAAAACAACACGAGTGATAGAACTCATTGTTGCTGGGGCTCTTAAGTTTGATGCGTCAGACATTCACATCGAACCAGAGGAAGAGAAAGTGCGTCTGCGGTATCGTTTAAATGGTGTGTTGGATGACATTGCTTTCTTTGATTTTGCTGCGCTTAAAAACATCACCAGTCGATTGAAGCTTCTCTCAGGACTTAAACTCTCCACAACGGCGAATGCTCAGGACGGGCGATTTAGTATTGATCTAGGAGATGTTGAGGTAGACGTTCGCGTGTCTGTTGTTCCAGGAAATTATGGTGAATCTTTCGTAATGCGTTTACTTGATCCACGACACACTGTTTCTAATCTGGATAACATTGCGTTCCCTGCACGACTCCGCGAGCTTGTTGAACACTCACTCGTTAAACCAAACGGTGTTATTTTAACTACTGGGCCAACAGGATCTGGAAAAACAACGACACTCTACGCGTTTTTACATAAGGTATATAATCCTGAAGTAAAAATTATTACGATTGAAGATCCAATCGAATATCACTTTGAAGGTATTACACAAACTCAGGTAGAGGAAGAAAAAGGATATACATTTCTTTCTGGTCTTCGAGCGGCGCTTCGCCAAGACCCTGACGTAATCATGGTGGGAGAAATTCGAGATGAAGACACAGCTAAAGTAGCGATTAACGCAGCCCTCACAGGACACTTGGTGCTTTCAACACTTCACACCAACAACGCTGCTGGAACTATTCCACGTTTAATTGATCTTGGCATAAATCCAAAAGTTATTGCGGGAGCGCTTTCTCTTGCACTTGCTCAGCGCCTTGTGAGAACTCTCTGTCAAGAATGTAAAGCCGCCTATGAAACAACAGAAAAAGAAGCTCGTATTATTACGACTATTTTGGGTGATATGAAAACATCTGGTAAAGAACCTGAGATGATGGGGCATGTTCCAGCGCTCACCTACTCTATATTTAAACCAGTTGGATGTGCTAAGTGTGAAATGACAGGATACAAAGGGCGTATCGGAATCTTTGAGGCAATTGTAATGACTGAGGCTGTTGAAAAGACGCTTATTACGAATCCGAGCGAGCGAGAAGTGCGTGCGGCAGCCAAAGATCAAGGAATCCCTACCCTTCGTGAAGATGCTATAATTAAGGTACTCGAAGGTATTACTTCACTTGATGAAGTTTCCAGAGTGGTAGATCTTTATAGTGAAAGCTAAGCAGGATATGAGACGATTTTTGATTCCAGTAAGACTTTAGATGTGAGGCGTGACTAAGATTTTTTACGAAGGTGTACGAAATAGTACTCCGAGAAAAAAATTGACGTCACAACAAAGCAGATAAGGTTTTAATGGAAGACAAAAACCCATATACCTCTAAGCAACCCCTTGGTGAAGAACGATCCTTCATAAGGATAGGCACAGAACGTAGCAAGTACGACCAGACCGTCCTCCGAATTAGAAAGTGAAAACTAGGTTTCCGATTGTTTAGAGATATATGGGTTCTGACAAAGTTGTGAACTGCTTGCAATCCACTACCAGCTAATTATAGCACATAAAAAACTTTTGTCAAATCCCCTTCCTTACCCTCAAAAAAGACCCCATGTCTACCCCTACTCCAAAAATTGCAAAAGTTGAAAGTGAAGAGACACGACATTTGGACAGCACTCTTCGTCCAGATACTTTTTCTGATTATATTGGACAAGAAACCATTAAAAAGAATCTTCATATTCTTCTTACCGCAGCAAAAGAACGCGGCGCCCCACCTGAACATATTCTTTTATACGGTCCCCCAGGACTTGGAAAGACGACACTTGCCCATCTCATCGCAAAAGAGTTGAATGCTAACTTAAAATTATCGAGCGGTCCTGCGATTATGAAAGTTGGAGACCTCGCTGCGATACTAACGAACCTCACTCCGGGGGACGTTCTCTTCATTGATGAAATTCATCGTTTAAATAAAATGATTGAAGAGGTTCTTTACCCTGCAATGGAATCAGGGCAGCTTGATATCGTGATCGGTAAAGGTCCTTCAGCCAGAACAATACAACTCGACCTTCCTCCATTTACACTTATCGGAGCAACGACTCGTATTTCTCTTCTCTCGTCCCCTCTTCGTTCACGATTCTCAGGAGGAGTACACAGACTTCAATATTATACAGAAGACGAGATTGCAACGATTGTAAAAAATAGTGGGAAAATTTTAGGGGCGGACGTTCCACATGACGCAGCGTTTGAAATTGCAAAGCGTTCTCGCTTCACACCGCGTATTGCAAACTACTACCTCAAACGTGCTCGAGATTACGCTCAAGTCCATAAAGCAAACATTGATCGTGACATTGTAGACGTTTCTCTTTCGCTTCTTGAGATTGACCAATTCGGTCTTGGTATTGCTGAACGTATGGTGCTTGATTCTCTTATTAACACATTCAATGGTGGGCCTGTTGGATTAAACACACTCGCCGCAGCAACAGGAGAAGAGATGGCAACTATTGAAGACGTAACTGAGCCGTACCTTCTCCAGATTGGGATGATCGAACGAACGCCACGCGGGAGAAAAGCGACAGACAAAGCGCTTCTTCATTTTAAGAAATAATATGTCTACGAGAATTTTAGGGATTGATCCTGGGTTTGATCGACTTGGTGTGTGTGTTTTAGAAAAAGAAGGGGCTGCTGAAACACTTCTTTTTTCAACTTGTATCATAACTTCAAAAAAAGATTCTTTCGAAGCACGCCTTGCGTCCATCGCAACGGAGCTTACTGTCATACTTAAAAAGTATGCTCCGACAGAGCTTGCGATTGAAAAACTTTTCTTAGCCAACAATCAGCGCACCGTGATGAATGTTTCTGAGGCGCGCGGAGTACTGCTCTATATATGTCACATCAATGGACTCTCAGTTCATGAATACTCTCCACCACAAATAAAAGTTGCTGTTACGGGGTATGGAAAAGCAACCAAGAATGATATTGCGCTTATTGTTCCGAAGATACTTAAAGAGCCTCTCGATGCGAAACTTTTGGATGACGAATTAGACGCTATTGCTATTGCTTTAACACATAGTGCACATAGAAAAATGAATAGTTGGAAATAGGGTTTAAGTCTTTATAGATTCAAACCTTTTTGCGGATTGGGGCTCAAGTTTTACTAACCCTTGCAACAGGGCCTGCGCTATGGTATCTTTTTCAATACATTAAAGAATATTATGCTTATTGACGAAGAAGTAGAAAAACCAGTTGGTGAGGTAAACCCAGATGCACTTGAGGCAGTCTTTGAAGACGACTCAGCAACAGACGAGGAAGTATTTATCTTTGGAACGACAGAAGAGGAGGAAAATGAGGTGGATATTGCTTTTGAACCAAATCCAGAAAACTATTGGTAAAACAGGACTAGTGTGCAGTTAAAAGCATACAGGAAATAGCTAATACAAAATACGGGCGACACCTTTGGTGTCGCCCGTATTTTTCTGGCTGTGCGCTCTTACCTATTCGCTAATCACTATCTTTACAAATCTCTTCTTACCAATCTTAAGGGTTACATTATACGCTTTTACTTTTGCATCAGTTACAGCCGCTCCTGACACATCGGAGACTGCTCCATCTTCTATAAGTCTCCTCCAGTCGGTTTTAGATGTAACCATCCCCGCTTCTATGAGAACATCTACCAGCTCCTTATCAGATGTTGTTACTATTTCTGGAATAGTGTCTGGCACCCCGCCTTTTGAAAAGGTTTCGATCCAAGAATTTTTTGCGAGCGCTGCCTGCTTCTCGTCGTGATACATCGTGACCACTTCAGTTGCGAGTCTCATTTTTATATCTTTAGGATTTGCTCCATCTGCTAATTCTTTTTCAATTGCTGCAATGTCTGTAAGAGAGAGGTCTGTGCAGAGAGTGAAGTACTTAACCACCAATTCATCGCGCACAGACATTAATTTACCAAACATATCAAACGGCTCATCGACGATAGTAATAATATTACCCCAACTTGTGGACATTTTACGTCCGTCTGTTCCTTCAAGCATGACAGTAGTGAGGAGGTTTTGCTTTGGTTGTCCATAATATTCTTGAACAGTTCTTCCTGCTTTTAGATTAAACAGTTGATCAAACCCGCCAAGTTCAAGATCCGCCTTTACTGCAACAGAATCATACCCTTGCATCATTGGGTACAAAAACTCACGAAGTGAAATCTCTACACCTGCGTCATATCTATCCTTAAAATTTCGTCTTGCAAGCATCTGCTGTACCGAAAAACACTCTGCGAGTTTTGTTACTTCTTCAAATGTAAGCTTTGATAGCCAGTCGTTATTGTAGACAAATTCTGTTTTTGAAAGATCGAGAATTTTTGAAATCTGACTTTTGTAGTCCTTAAGGTTTTCGTCAATCTTTGCACGAGTGAGCATTGGCCGCTTTTCACTCTTATCTGATGCATCTCCTACCTGAGCGGTAAAGTCTCCAACAATAAAAACAACTTGATGTCCAAGCTTTTGAAATTCGCGAAGTTTTCGTAATGGTATTGCGCGCCCAAGATGAATTTTTGGTCCCGTCGGATCAACGCCTAATTTAATTCTAAGAGTACGCCCAGAAAGAAGCTCTTTTTTTAGTTCTTCTCTTACAATAACGTCTTCGACGCCGCGGGAGAGTAGTTCATCAATTTTTACTTCATCAGTAATTACTTTGTCCATCCCCTTATATTATCATAGGTATGCTACTATTATGAAATGACCACAAACGTAGAAATGCGCAAGAAAAAAGCTCAAAAGAAACTCTTACGGGAAGCTTTTTTTATACTAACGTCTCTTGGAGTTGTTGTAGTGGCTATTATGATTGGGTGGGTTGCAACACTTCAGTTGCCTGACTTTAATAACTTTGAAAACAGGTCTATCGCAAATTCAACAAAAATTTACGACCGCACTGGGAAAATAGTGCTCTACAACATTCACGACAACGTCAGACGAACTGAAGTTTCTATTGCTGATATCAGTCTCTATATTCAGCAAGCTACGATCTCAATTGAAGATGCTCACTTCTATGAACACAATGGATTCCGTCCGACATCGTTTATCCGAGCTGCTATTGCAAACGTGCTGAGTGGAGGATATTCACAAGGTGGGTCAACAATTAATCAGCAAGTTGTTAAAAACGCCCTCCTTACTCGAGAAAAAACCATCTCTCGAAAATTGAAGGAAATTGTGTTGTCTCTTAAGCTTGACCGCGAAGTACCGAAAGACACCATTCTTCAGATTTACTTAAATGAAAGTCCATATGGTGGAACACTCTACGGTGTTGAGGAAGCCTCTCTCTCTTTCTTTAATAAACATGCAAAAGAAATAACCCTTACGGAGGCAGCTTACCTTGCTGCTCTTCCACAGTCTCCAACGTATTATTCTCCGTACGGCAAACACAGGGACGCTCTAGAGAAGCGTAAAAATCTTGTGCTTGAAAGAATGTATGAGCTTGGATATATTACTGAAGCTCAAAAAAATGATTCTCAAGCTGAGTCTGTGGTATTTGAACGCGATGTTTCTAATAGTGGTAAAGCGCTTCACTTTGTCATGTATATCCGTGAGTACTTGGAGCAACAGTACGGTGATGACGCAATACAAAACGGTGGGCTTAAGGTTGTCACCACTATTGATTACGAACTACAAAAAAGTCTTGAGGAAATTGTAAAAGTGGGAGCGTTAGAAAATGCTAAGAAATATAAAGCAACAAATGCTGCCGCTGTTGCTATCGACCCACGCAACGGACAAATATTAGCTATGGTTGGTTCTCGAGATTTTTTCGACACAGAAATACCAGGACAGTACAACATTGCTTTGGCGGAAAGGCAGCCAGGTTCATCATTTAAACCTATTGTCTACGCTGCAGCTTTTGAGAGAGGATATACTCCTGAAACAGTTCTCTTTGATGTTCCAACGCAATTTAGTACCGCTTGTGACGCCTATGGTAATCCACGAGGAAATGCGGATGCCTCTTCGTGTTACATGCCTGGGAATTATGATGAGTTATTCCGTGGACCTGTGTCACTTCGCGACGCACTTGCTCAATCACTCAACGTTCCTGCTGTTAAACTTCTCTACCTTACTGGATTAAATAACGCAGTACGACTAGCACAACTCATGGGACTCTCTACGATTCAAGACCCTGCTCGATACGGACTTTCTCTTGTGCTTGGAGGTGGTGAAGTTACTCTTCTTGAACTTACCAATGCATACGGCGTATTTGCCAACAATGGTATTTACAACCCACCACAAGGAATACTCGAAGTACGCGACGGAGATGATACTGTGCTTGAAAAGTTTACAAAGAAAGAAAAGGAGGTTCTTTCTGAGTCTGTCTCGTCCCTTGTATCAAGTGTTCTCTCAGATAACAGCGCAAAGATTCCAGCCTATGGTGCAAACTCACCACTGTTTTTCGGAGATAGGCCTGTTGCTTCTAAAACTGGTACAACAAACGATTACCGAGATGTCTGGGTTATTGGATATACCCCATCAGTTGTAGTTGGTATGTGGGGAGGAAATAATAATAACAGTCCGATTGATAAGAAGGTGGCAGGGTTCGTACTTGCTCCTATTTGGCATAAAGCTATGGTGGCAGCTATAGGAACCTCTACTGTTGAGTATTTTACTAACCCCCTTCCAAACACCACTTCAAAACCGATTTTACACGGGGACTACTGTTCTGGTGGACTTCGTACAATACTAGCTTCTGTTATTAAAGATAATCCAGACGGACCATACCCAACAAACCCTACTGGGGACTCACAATATTCCAACTGGGACGTTGCTGTACAAAACTGGGCTTCTAGAAATACCGTACACTGTTCTACTCCTGTGGAGCCTACTACTGGAACTACAACACAATCAACATCAACTGATCCAAATGGTGGCGTAGAAATACCTATCACTAACGTTGGTCTTTAGTTTTGGAGGATATACCCCAACGATTCCAATACTTCCTTCCCTCCTTTTTGAAGTACTGCTGTTTTTTTAACAGACGATGTTGAGATGATTATTTTCTTTTTTGAGATTTGTATTTCTGATTCATCAAGAAGCACTCCCGTTGTATTCATAATTGAAGTAATAATTTCTTGTTTACTATTTTCTCGTTCTTTAATGTTTCGTATATGTCTTGCGAATAACCCTTGTTCCATATATTAGCGATTAAGCGGCATAAGAAGATAGGTAAAACTAATATCCTTATTTCCTCGTATAAACATTGGGCGATTTGCTGTACTAAACATACAGATAATAGTTCCACCTTCTATATGGGACAAAACATCTAAGAAATATCTGTTATTATATTTTACTTCAATATCGTCCCCTACTTTTTCTCCTGAGATTGTATGAGTTACTTGTCCTACTGCTTCATTTTTACTGTGAAATGTTACCTTTCCTTCTGTAAAGACACATTCAACTTGAGAGTATTGTTCATTGAAGAATGTTGTGAGTGTTAATGTCTTTTGAAGCTCTTCTTTTGCTAAGGTGACGGTTGTAGTGAATTCTTTAGGGAACAGCTGTCTATAGTCAGGAAATTGACCAGTAACAGTATGTATAGCTAGAGTTAGGTTTGATGTACTGAAAGATAAAATACTTTCATGTTGAGAAAGCGTAAACACTTCATCTTCTTCATTAAGGATTTGCAATATATCTGTTATATGTTTTTGCGGAATAAGAATCGAACATTCAAGATCAGTTGTATTTGGTATTGATTTTTCAGCTAATCGATATGAATCTGTAGCTACAGTATAAATAAGATCATCTTTTGTATACAAATACACAGAAGCAATCTCTGGTTTAATGTCGGTAGTGGCTGCACAAAAAGAAACTTCTTTTAGGAGTGTATTTATATTTTCTTTTGAGAGAGTCCCTATTGAAGAACCTTGACTTGGAAGTGTTGGAAAGTCTTCATACGGTGTTGTTTTAATTTCAACAACACCTTTATCTGTTGTTATTGAAAAAACTCCTTCCTGAACCTCACAAATAAGAACAGTATCTAGAGATTGAAATGTAGAAAGAATTCTTAAAAAAGCTTCTCCTTGTAAAATACAGGTTCCATTTACGAGACCTTTTACAGGAATACTTTTTTCACAAAATAATTCAAGATTTGTTGCTCGTAATGTTAAAAGATGAGTATCTAACTCAAGATGAATATCCTGAAGATAGTTTTGTGACTGCTGTTTACTACGAGCACGTGACACTTGTTGAACAGCTTTTATAAATACCTCTCCTCTGCATTCGAATTTCATAGTATCTAGTATATATAATATATGATACTAAGTATAGGTCTGTGGACGATGTGGGAATGTTAAAAAAGCCTTATAGTATAAATATTTTTTAGGAATTTACGATAGCCAGACAGGTATATATGAGTAAAGTATTTGTGGGTAGTTACTTGGTGTATGGAGATATCTGTTGATAAGGGGATGAGTTATTAGGAAGATATTAGTATGTTATCCACAAGAATATCCACATATCTGTAAAAAGAGCCCTTAAAGGCTCTTTTTACACTAACATTGCGCGGATATCTTCAATCTCTCTAGATAATTGTGGATTTTCTTTTAAAACTCCCTTAATCTTTTCGTATGAGTGGATTACCGTTGTATGATCTCTTCCCCCTAACCTGTCTCCAATCATTGGATATGAGATATCAAAATCCTCTCGTAAAATATACATAACAATCTGACGAGGTTTTACTACATCCTTTCTTCTTGTTTTGTTATAAATATATACATCAGGGATATGATAATAGTCGGCGATAAGTTTTACAATTTCTGGTATTGAGATGCTTTTCTTTACTCGAACATTATTTTTTAGGAGATTTTTTACATCAGCTAGTGTAATCGCCTGTTGTTTAACTTGGATATAGCCAAGTATTGAGGTCATAACACCTTCCAATTCTCGAATATTACCCTGAACTGTTTCAGCAACGTACTGTAAAACCTCTTGTGGAATCTTTTCAGAATAATCTTTTGTTTTAGCCATTAAAATAGCAAGCCTTGATTCAAGTGAAGGAATGTTTACGTCCACTATCATTCCGTGATTAAAGCGTGACCTGAGACGGTCTTCTAGTCCCACAATAAGATTTGGGTGTTTATCAGAAGAAAAGATAATTTGTTTATTCATTTCATAGAGAGAATTGAAGAGGTGAAATAATTCATCTTGCGTTCTTTCTTTTCCATTAATGAATTGAATATCATCCATAATAAAGACATCATATTTTCTGTACTTCTCTTTAAAAGAGTTGATTTTATTCATGTTCGTCGCATTCACATAGTCCATATAGAACTTTTCAAGAGATGTATAAAACACTTTCCTCTCAGGGTGTTTCTTTTTAACGGTGTTCCCTATTGCTTGCATGAGGTGCGTCTTTCCAAGCCCAGTGTTTCCGTAGACAAAGAAAGGATTGTAGACGATTCCTAGTCCATTAATAACTGCTTGCGAGCAAGCATAAGCAACCTCATTAAAAGAACCAACAATAAAAGTGTCGAAGGTGTATCGAGGATTAAGTCCGTCATCCTTATTAATATATAAATCTTGAAGAGGAAGAGGTTGCCCAGTGATCGCTATGTGCTGCGCCTTCTTTTGAAGGTTTTCTGGTTTTACAACCGTAAAGACAATAGAGCGAACACTTTCATGAATGGTGCGCAAGATACGAAGGATGAATTTGTGGTATTTCTGATTGAGCCAGTCCTTAACGAATTCATTAGGAACACCAATAGTTACCTCACCATCTTTGTAGTCAATAATACGCGTGTTCTTAAACCACGTATTGAAGTTAACTCGAGAAAGTTCAATCTCAATCTGAGATAATGCACTGTTCCAGAGTTGTTGGTAATCCATAGTAGAGTAGTATACACTCAGAAAATTTTGCTACAACTTGACGAGGTAGAGATAAGTATACGCTTATTGATTTATCTCCCTTATTCGTGTAGAATAGCGCCATGTCTATTACATATAACCCAAAAAGGAAGAAGCGAGGAACAACCCACGGTTTTCTCGTTCGTATGGCGTCAAAAGGTGGACGTAGAGTAATTTCTCGTCGCCGATCAAATGGACGAAAGAAGCTTTCTGTCTAATTATTTTTATGCTTCCAAAGACGAAGCGGGTAACGGCAACTGATTTCAAGGGTACAAAAACGCGGCTCGTTTATCGAGGTGCGTTTTTTGATCTTAGTACCGCCCCAACGGCTTCACCTGAAAGTATCACTAAATTTGCTTGTGTTATAGCGAAAAAGCGCATTAAACGAGCCGTCGACAGAAACAGAGCTAAAAGAAAAATCTATACGCAACTCGCAGGCATACAAACAAAGGTCCCTATGCTGGTTTTTATATATCCCACTAAACACATACTCCAAGCACCTTCTTTTGCGATCAAAGAGGAAATAACTAAAGCATTTGCTACACTGTAACAACAAAACTATGTTCCACACTATTTTCTACGAACCAATTTATAACTTACTTGTTCTTGTTCTTACCTACGCCCCTCTTCATGACATAGGAACAGCGATCGTTATTGTTACGCTTATTGTTAAGGTGGTGCTTCTTCCCCTTAATCTATCTGCATTACGAAGTCAGTACATCATGAAGCGCCTAGAAGGAGAAATGGCAGCTCTTAAGGAAGAACACAAAGCATCACCACAAGAAGCTTCAAAGAAAATGATGGAAGTGTATAAACGTGAAAAGATAAACCCATTTGCAAGTCTTTTTACTGTTCTTATACAGATTCCAATCTTCTTCGCTCTTTACTTCGTCTTCTCGAAAGGCCTTTTTGCTGACCCAAACTCACTCTATTCTTTCGTTAGTTTCCCAGAGACACTTCACACAAAAGCATTCGGACTATTTGATGTGATGGATAAAAATATTGTAATTGCAGTATTGGCTGGGCTTTCTTCATATGTTCTTGCGCGACGTCAAACAGCTTCAATGGTTGCTCCTAAAAAAGAAGGAAAAGATGAATCGTTCCAAGATCAATTTATGAAATCTATGAGAATACAACTTCTCTATGTTCTTCCTGTTATTATTGGTTTCTCTGCAGCCGTTCTTCCTTCGGCGCTCGGACTCTATTGGTTTGTAAGTAATGTTATTGGGTACGCACAAGACGTATACATAAAAAACAAGTTGGCTCACCTCCACACCATTTAGTTTTTACAGTTGATTTAAACAGGCGGTCAGTTCACAAGCATAAGATTTTACAGCGCACATGTTGTATTGGCTGTCGCCCGGATTAATCGGACAAACCCATTTTGGAACACTCTGATTAAACCCCGTTTCTTGTTTGCAGTCAGCGCTTGGAGAATGAGGAACGGTACCGTTTGCACAACAGTTATACGACGCAAAGACCCCCGCCATTGTCGGAATGTTTGGGTATACCTGATTCGTCGCTGCGATTTTTCCTTTAAGCAATGAAACTCCGCGAGCTATATTTGTTTCAGGGTTAAGGATGGAAGCATCACAAGGTGTTTTTTGGTTTATTTGCATAAGTCCGCAATCATAGGTACCATTTGGGTTTGTGTTTTGAGCAATTTCTCTAGCACTTGATTCTTTGCACATGAGAGCGATCACCATTTTATAGTCCACGCCAGCATTACTGGCTTCACGTTGTATGGTGGGTAAATATTTTTGGTAATTACATCCTGTAAGTACTGTGCAACGAGCACCCCCACAGACACCACCAGTTGATTTGAGTGAAGCTATAACAGTGCTTGTTGGTTCACAGGTTTTAGATGAGTTGTTGGACGAAGGAAAACTCCCCGTCGCCCCTCCTCCGCCCATGTCCCCTCCTCCCCCACTCACAATCCCACCACCTTTTCCTGCTGCAGCTCGTAATCCATCTAACCCAACATTTCCAGAAAGTAGATCTTTGTTAAAGGTATAAAGAATAACAAACAAAGAAAGAACACCAAGCAATCCAAGTGTTACTCTCTTAATTTCATCATTAGACTTCCTCACCCCTGCTTCTGATGCCTGCATTCTATATACCCCAGCTCGTGCGTACATTACTCCTGCTGCAAGTACAGAGATCATAATAGCCAATGAATACAGAAAGCTTGTAGAAGAGAACAAAGAAACAGCTTGTCCTGTAGTAAACGTTGGAGCAATCCCCTCCTTTCCAAGAGATTGGAAGTATGAGGGCTCGAGGGAGGTGTAGTTTTTATTATTCGGATTCATCGGCAAAAAGGTTTGTATTAAGAAGGAAAAGAGAGCCGTCTTGTCTTCGTATAAAACTAAT
Organism: bacterium; assembly: GCA_023267635.1. Lineage (GTDB taxonomy): Bacteria > Patescibacteriota > Minisyncoccia > Phycocordibacterales > UBA5272 > UBA11704. The sequence goes on from JAHFMX010000005.1 coordinate 30,429, forward strand.
AAGGTCAGATCCTGCGCTTGCTGTGAGGTGAGTCACATCAATCTGTCCGTAGGTTTCTGGAAAAGAATAGAGTGTATAGGTTTCTCCATTCTGTGCATTTACAATGGAAAGTGTATCGTCAAACATAAACCTTCCTTGATACCAGTCATCAGGCAACCCTTCAACGCTTTCTGGAATAGATTGAGGAATACCACAGACAAAGTATGGAGACACTGTTCCAACACACTTAGAAGCAAGGGTTTTTGTTGTGAAGGAAGCAATCTTTCCAACGCTTACTCCAAAGGTTGCAAGCCCAGACTGAGACCACATGCTGTTAAGCATTGGACCATTAGATGAAGGAGTGCTTAGGAGACCTGTCTTGCCTCCTACGACTGAAGAAAATGAAGGAAGAGCAACCGTTGCCCCCTCCACATACGCAGACGCATGTGATGTTGCATAGAGCTGCTCGCCTCCGTAGGAAAGGGTCCATTCTGAAAAAGGAGAATCTGCCACACGCGCTGTACCTCGCAGTGAAAGTGAGTAGATAGTTGATCCGTTTGATCCAGGAACAACATAACTAACCGTCGACAAATTTTTACTAACTGCAGTAGATGAAATATTTTGAGGTAGATAGGTTGTATCAATAAGTGGCTCAGGATCTCTCCCCTCTTGAACATTTGGGATAGAAGCCAGGATGCTTACAATAGTTTTCCTGTCGGCACCTAGAGAGCGCATAACAATACGATCACCTCCCGCCCATATGTATGCATCAAACACCCCTGGAATGGTTGTATTACTTATTTGATATGTTGTACCAGACTCCACCACATGACCGTATACGTACCCTGTTACTCGGTCAACAAACATAAGGACGGTGGTTGTGGCGCGAACTGTTTTTGTTGTTGAAATGGTTGTTGTCCCCACCGTTGAGGTAGACGTTACTTCTCGTAGTATGGGGCGACTCACGAAAACATTTCCTGTTGCAGGTGCGCCCCAAATACGATTGAAAGGAATCGCCGAAGCGGGAGTAATTTCAGTTTCTGTATTTGTGCCAGGCTCATCCCCTTGAAAGATAAAAGCAAAACGAGCAGGCAAATCACGAAGTGAAAAAGCACTTGTGGGTGTCTGTAGAGTTGGAGCTGATTCAGGTTTTGAAAAAAGAAAATACCAAACAATAACACCAAAAGCAAACAGTGCGATAAGAGCAAATAAAATCTGAAGACGGCGATGTTCCATGTAGTTTCAGTATAGCAAGTACTTCGCTTCTTTTTGTGAGTTATCTACCAGTAAAGGACGCATGAAAGTGACGTGCTGTAGATTTACCGCAACCAGACTCGGGTTCGTCCCAGAAAATGAATCCACTATACCCATATTTCACATTACATGGTGGGCTGTTGGCAATAATTGATTTTGATTTTAGAAATGTGCCCAGTTGTTCGGTGTACTGTATATCTACGGCTTCTTTTCCTGGTCCATGGTTTGAGTTTGTGCTATGTCCAGGCTCTGATCCGCCAGTCACCATAAGCGAACAGTTGCATTCTGCTTTTAGTTTAAGCAACATATTGACGGTGGCTGGATTCATGTTTCCAACATTCGTACAGCTTGTGTCTGAACCAACACAAGCAGGTTTGTTTATGGTGATTCCTTGAGCAGACAATGCGTTGCGATTTGCTTGCTCCGTTCCGTTTGTTGAGGGTGTTGGAACGGGTGTACCAAATCCCCCCGTCGCCCCTCCTCCGCCCATGTCCCCTCCTCCCCCACTCACAATCCCACCACCTTTTCCTGCTGCAGCTCGTAATCCATCTAACCCAACATTTCCAGAAAGTAGATCTTTGTTAAAGGTATAAAGAATAACAAACAAAGAAAGAACACCAAGCAATCCAAGTGTTACTCTCTTAATTTCATCATTAGACTTCCTCACCCCTGCTTCTGATGCCTGCATTCTATATACCCCAGCTCGTGCGTACATTACTCCTGCTGCAAGTACAGAGATCATAATAGCCAATGAATACAGAAAGCTTGTAGAAGAGAACAAAGAAACAGCTTGTCCTGTAGTAAACGTTGGAGCAATCCCCTCCTTTCCAAGAGATTGGAAGTATGAGGGCTCGAGGGAGGTGTAGGAAATCAGTGCCATAGATACTAATTGGGTCGCGTGTCGAAGATAACCTCAATCTCATTTGTTGCTTTCTGCAGTTTACGCTTCGCACTTTCTACCATCACAGAAAGAGTGCGGATCCCCACACTATTTTCTCTTGGACGAAGAGAAAGAAGTGTTTTTTCCATAGGGGTAACAGGAAGACCATCTAAGTACCATGAATATGAAGCGGTATTTTCGAATTCATTGTTTGAAGAAAAATAAAATGGAACAAGAGAAAGTGTTATATCTTTAGATGTTTCAAGTCTTCTCCAGAATGTTTTTGTAAGGTTTGTTCCGAGCACTTCGTCGTATGAGTACAAAAGTGGCATAACAGCATGAGGAGAAATTGAAGTTCTTTTTTCCGCCACACTTCCACGTGGGCTTCTCACAACAACTCGCACATCGTTGGAGTCGCTTAAATAATCGAGCGCAATAGTTGCAACAGATCTTCCCACGCCAGAAGCGTTTTCTAGAAACTCTCCGTTTAGATACCAGCTATATGCAAGACTTGAGGCTTGAATTCTGACACCGCCTTCACTTAATGAAGGTAATGCAGTAACACGAACAACGGCCCCCTCAGAAGGAAGAGATCTTCCTTGATAAAAGGGAGGAACAAAACTTTCTCGTGATTCATAGAGAAGTTCAACTGTCTGAGAGGAAACAATAAATGATCCACTAGCCCCACCCCCGTCTACAGTAATGACGGTATATGAAATAGGGATTTCTTGCCCAGAAGCGCCAGCGGTTACAGTTACTTTTTTAGCACCAAGGCCCGAAAGAAGTGTCGTTCCTCCGCTCTTCCAGGTTATCATCGCCCCATTAACATCAAAGGAGGCACTCGTAAGAGTAATGGTTGTTTCTTGATACGGTGCAGGATTTGTTGGGCTCATACTAACGCTCACATCAAGTGCTGCGAAAGCGTACATTGGAACAAAGAGAAGAGCGAAAGAGAGTAGCAGTCGTGTGGCTAGCGTCATAGTACTTTTGATTGTGCCACTTCATCTTTCATGGCTTTAATCTGAAGAAGTTGAGACGGATCACTCGTGATGATCTGATCTTCCGTGTATGAAGCAACAACTTTTATCGCTACGTGCTTAAGTCCGGCAAAGAAGATTCCCTCCCCTACACCAGACTCAAGCAGGAGAAACTTCTCTTCGTCGGTGAGGTTAAATGTTTTTTGTACAAGGTCTATAGAAGAAGGTGATTGTTTAAGAAGGATTTGAATTGAGGAGTTTGTGATAATAGGAAGTCCGTATGGAGACTTAAGGAAGTCTCCAACGTCTTGTGTAATGGTTGCAAGTCCAAGGTAATACTTTCGTCCGCGCTTAGCGAGTCCGAAGAGGAATGATGCAGTGTCATCGTTTTTCATCATGATCCAAGCTTCATCCACCACTAAAAGTCTTTTTCGAATATCTTTTCGTACCGCATTCCAAATGTAGTGAGTAATAATATACATCGCAACAGGTTTAAGCTCATCCTCCATGTCTCGGATAGAGAAACACACAAGCTTTTTATTGATATCAACGTTTGATGGCTGATTAATAAACCCAGACCACGTTCCTTTTGTGTATTTAGAAAGTCGCGCAAGAAGATCGTCTGACCCCCCTATTCCTTGAAGAACAGTTTCAAAGTCAGAAAGAAGTGGTGGTTCAAGTTTTGTGAAATCAACATCACCATTAATATCTTTAAGCGCGTATGTTTCGGTGATTGCTTGGTCTATGATCGCATCTTCTTCTGGGGTAAGTCCTCCAAGCATCACACGGAAAAGTCCAACCAAGTTAACAATGTTTGATCGAAGTACTTCAGACGGCGACTCATCTTCTGTTGGATGTGGTAAATCAAAAGGGTTAATGTGGTGGTCACTTGTGAGAGAAATATCAAAATATCTTCCCCCTACTGATTCAGCGAGGTATTCGTATTCTCGTTCAGGGTCAATAATAATCACCTCAGTATCAAACATAAGCGTACGAAGAATTTCAAGTTTTGTTGTATAACTTTTACCAGAACCAGATTTTGCAAAAACAATCGAATTGTAGTTCTCAAGAGAAAAACGATCAAAGAGGATGAGTGATCCATTGTGACGATTGAGCCCGTAGAGAATTCCTTTGTCTGACGAAAGGTCAAACGACACGAATGGGAAAAACGATGAGAGTGGTGATGTGTTCAGTTTGTTTTTTATCTGCAACTGGTCTTGTCCCAAAGGAAGAGTAGAGAGGAAACCAACATCTTGCTGGAACAAGGCTGGTTTTACATATACCAATCGACTTTCTAGTATATTTTTTATCTCATTTTCAACTTTATCAACTTCCGCTTCTGTTGACCCATAGATAGAAATATACAGAGACACTTCAAACATTTTTTCTTGCGCTTGAGTAAGTCCGTCACGCAGGTCTTCGAGATCTTTGTATGCTACATCAAGTGTTGGGTCACGCACGAGCCCCTTTTCTTCACGTGTCATAATCTGACTTTCAACCTCAGCAACTTTTCTTTGGAATTTTTTCATCACATCCCCTGTGTCGAGTGGAGTTACGTGAATAGCAACATCAAATACTTTGTCTAGGTTAATAATTGGGCTTAACCAGTTATCCGTAAGGAATCGAGGGTATGAGATAACGAAATAAGAGCGCACAATATTGGTACCGAGATTAAGATTCTTTGGGCCAACACCCAAAGCAGAAGGCGCAATAATATCCTTTAGTTGCATTTCTGCCACCTTGTAGACTTGCTCAGGCAAGATTGGGCTTACTGGCGAAGCTCCCTGTTTTTTATTTATAAAATCAAATATTCCCATAGTGTTAGTTGTTGTTTACCTTAGGCGCTTCTCGGTCTTGTTCCCCTGGATTAAAAAGTTTATAGAAGAGCTCAACGACTTCTTCTGTTCCAAGCTTTTGTGAGCGTAATCCAAAGCGATTAAGTCCTTGCATAACCGTTGCTACACGTTGTTCAAGCTGAATTCGAGCTGCATCAAAAGACCCCTGCTCTCCGCCAGTAGAAGAGTTAGCTAAACCAAATGATAAGAATTTGTTCGCTTGATTTTGATTTTGTGTTTGAGCAGGCAAGTACGGAATCACAATGAAGAAATGTTTTGTCATAATGTTTGTTTCTTCTGTAAACTTTGTGATGAAGCCCATGTACTCATGAATTTGAATCTTTAAAAGATCCTCCTTTACCTCCCCTGATCGCTGCTGCAGGAGATCCATGTATGGTTTGATATTGAGTCTTCTTGATTGGATGAAAAATTGAATTGGGAAATCAAGTGAATTAAGAAGGTTTTGAAACTGAAGAAGAATCGCCTGCTGCTCATCTTCACTTTTGAGGGACAAGTTGAGTGATGAAGTAATAAGCACGGCACGGAGTTCGCCGTTTTTAAGTACAACAACACCATCACGCACGCGTTCGATCGGTACAAATTGTTGTGTTGCTATTCCAGAAGCCATATCTTGAAGTATACAGCATAGAAACAGGACTGAAGGCTATTCCTGTGAGTTACGATCAAGAACATCAAGACCAAGAGATACTTCATGAAGTCTATCTTTGTTTACTTTTGAGACAGTTATTTCTTTTTCTGCATCAGCAACTACTTTTTCTATATTAGAAGTGCTCTCAGTTTGTTCCTTTGGCTGCTTCCAGGTATAAATTTTACTCCCTGTGTAGTAAGCGAAAGCGCTCTCAAGTAAATCTCCAAAGGGTCTATTGTTAATTTTTACAAAAGCAAGAGAAAGAAATAATCCAGAAACGACCAGAATAAGAACAACGGCGATGATTTTTATTGAGATAAACGTCCAAATAATGAAGGAGAATCCGCCCGCACCTAAAATATACCCAAATTGTTTGAGGGTAAGAGGTCCGACAACCTTGTCTTCCATGTCGATAAATTGAGGGACTCGGAATTGCATAGGTTAAAGTATATCACGCACTGATTAGCTATTCTGAGGTTTCTCGGTACGGGTCAATATTGTATTTGGTCGGAGCTTTACTGTATGAGGCGGTCTGAGCTTCAGCTTCTACCGCTTTGTCGTCACCCGCATGAGGCATAAATTCCTGAAGAGCGATGTTTGAGTCCAGTGCCCTATCGTCCTTTGTTTCTATCCCAGAGATTTGTTCTTGGATTTTTTTAAGTCTTTCTGAAACCTCCTCATCATCTGGAATAGTGTCTAAAATCTGTAGTTGTTCCAAGAGTTGGGAGCGAGATCCTACTACAGCCGTTGTTTTTTTAGCGGGCGCAGGCGCAGGTGTTACAGGCGCAGGAGCTGTTGGCTGAGCTTGTTGGTTTTGAGTTGAGGCAGGTACTGGTTCGCGCTTGGTGGTGTCGAGAATTTCTTTTCGTAATTCGTCAGGTGACCTCCCCTCTTGAAACGTAAGCGTTACCATATCTTTGGGTGATTTACCCAAGATACTAATACGAGCTTTTTCTAGAATAGTTTTATCCAGGTCTGCAGCAAGTTTGTAAGCCTCTTCTTCAGAAAGAGCTAAAATATCCACGATAGCCCGCACAACATCTTTTGGTTGTAAGGCTCCAATCAGAATGAATGAAATGATATTCTCAAGCGCAATGTAAGAACTCACTGGTATTTTATATAGTTTACCTAAAATTGCGGTTACGTTGTTTACTTCGTCTCCATGAATAAGCTCCTGAATATCTTCTGGAGATTGATCGAATAACTCGTCTTGATTTGTTGCGATATAAGATACAGTTTTCATACTTATACGGTCTCAGCTTCTGGGGTGTTTTTAGGTGTCACAGTTGTTGCGTTACTAGTATCAAATTTTTTCGAACGAACTCCCGCTCTAAAACTTGTACTATGAATATCGTCAACATTAACAGGAGATTCTTCACTCGCCTCGCCTTCTTTCGGTACAAGTCCAGCCTTGTCTAAGTCCACTGAAGGGCCTTTTGACGTGGTCGGATTTGGCCGAGCACTCCCCGCTTGGTTTTTAAGTATTGTTTGCATGTCCTCCGACTGTGATTCCAAGTACTCCTGCTTTTTGTCAGGGTCTGCGGTGTTGTTATATCTATCAATTATCTTTTGTTTACCATTTTCAAGACTTTCTTTTATAATCTCTGCATCACTTCGCCCTTCTTTGCCGCTGAGCCCGAAGACTTTTAGCGTACCACGCTGAGCCCTTGAACCAATTGTGTTAGTCATCTGGTTGAGATATCTATCACGAACACCTGCGTCTTTAATGTATGAAGCTTTTGCCTGAGTCGCGGTTTTTCTCTCCTGAAAATTTTTGTCATATGTTTTCGTTGACCCCGCCCCCATTCCCATTCCGGCGGATGCCATGCCGCGGTTAACCATTCCTATATTTTTTGCATCAAACGTGCTTTGAGCTAATGAATTTGTAAGGGAAAACAACCCACGCCCAGTTCTGGAATCTTGTTTATTTTTCATCCAATCACTATCGCGCATACGAGCTGCGGCCATTCCAACAGTGCCTCGTGCAAGTAGTCCAGCCCCACCTGTTGCTACACCAAGCCCAAACCCTCCTACTTTACCCATGAAATTTGTCGCCATTTCTCCTGCTGTTCCAGCGGCAGCTTTGGTTACTTTGAGCATTATCATTAGCATAATTGTCATCATAAGGAGATTGAAGAAGACTTTTACACTATCCCCACCGTTGGCAAGTGGTCCTGTTTGGAATACGTCCATAAATCTAAGAGTAAGCGCAAGCATAAGCATAAACACGGGAGCAACAATGAGTTGTTCAAAAAACATTTTACGCATTTTTACGGCAACGTCCCCTAATTTTGGCACTACCGCATCAACTAAAAGGAGTGGAGAGGCAACAATAAGGAAAGCAAGTACGGCGGACCTCATAACAAGTAACCACGTACACATAAAGAGCACAAAGGCTGCACATAAAGCAAAAGCAACAGCAGCAAGAGCTCCAGGTGTGGTATTAATTTGTCCAACAAACCCAGACCCTGTTTTTACATTAAATCCGCTTTCTGCGGTTACTGTGGTGGCGCTTACAAAAAGATCAGTTAAACCAAGTTTACTTACAATAAGTGATCCCGCAGTGTTGCCGCCAGACGTTGTTACAGCGCTTCCAAAACTGCTACCCAACGCTTCACTCCCCACAGCGCTTGAATAAATATTTAAAGAAACAATATTTGAAACATCAACAAGGGCTCTTGTGATTGGATATGAAAAGTTTACAAAGAGAGCAAAGATTACAAGCCACCCAATGTATTTACCAAAGGTGTCTTCACGTCCAATAATATACATGAATCCAAGGTAGAGTCCCGCAAACACTACAACAAGAGAAACTATTTGGCGAATAATTACCCATACAGAGTATATAGATGCTGTGGGTGACCATTTAGCAAAGTCCAGAATACTTATTTGAATCGCATAATTAAGCATGTTGGCACTAAGCCATGCAAGAAACCCAGCCATTTGAAGGAAAGTATTCTTAATAAGCCAAGAAAAACCTTCATCAATACAGGCAGAAACTGTAAAGTTATTCCAACGGCAACCCCCACTAATTGTTTTACTTCCTGGGTTAGCAGATTCTTTGGATGCGACGGCGTTTGCTTGAGCCTCTGCGCTCAGTGCTTTTCCTGTGGTTATTGCACGGATGCGTTCTTGGCTAAGAGCCTCTGCCATTAACTCTTGTCTAAATTTACGAATAAAATCATCCGCTTGAGGTCTTTTGAGTATAGGGTTTGAGCTTTGTTGATCAACAAGCGATCGACTTGTTGCTACAAGAGCATCTCCATAGAGTTCTGTGGGGGTGCGGGTAGATTTTGCTGTCAGTGTTGTTTCAAAGACACCTTTAGCCACCCTAACCATTGCAATTTCTGCTGCATTTGTTTGCACATATTCTTTGTACTCAGTACTATTTTTGTCTCCATGGGTTGAACCAAATAATTTCATTTCATTATTCAGTGCAAGAATCTTTTCATCAATAATAGGACTAGCGTGCTGAAGTATTTGTTCCACAGTAACAGTATTTTGTGCAAAAGCTTTTTCTGGATGGGTAAATCCACCAATTGTACCAATGAGTATTATCGCGATAAAAGCGTAGACACCAAGTCGTTTCATACTGTGAAGTGTACCACGCGAAGGAGTGATGGAGGGCGTTGATATCCATATTTTCTAAACAAAAATAACCTCAAAAATGAGGTTATTTTTTGTATTCTGGTATTTATTTAGAATGATCCACCTCCACCCGATTGAGTGTTTTGCTGTGAGTAACTTTGTCCTATCGACACACATTCGTCAGCAAGGGTTGTAAGCTGTGGGATAGCTGAAGCAATTTCTGCGTCTAGGTTGTCTTTAAATGGTATAAATTCTGATTCCCGCATAGCTGCCATAGATAAGCTAGGAATGTCTTGTCGTTGGTAATTATTAAACAAGCTCAGTATTTCTTCACTTGATTGTGATGAGGCTATAGAAATAAGCGTGTCATTGATAAGAGTTCGGGCGGTTGTTATAGAATTAAGAGTCTTAACTGAAGGCGCTTTTCTGAAAGCAAGGTCTATGATTTTATTCCCTGTAAAACTAAGTGCATTGATGATTCGTTGGTCATTTTTTATAGTTTGGTTGTTCGGGTTATCTTTAAGTATTTGCTCGTAACATGCCTGCACAGGTCGTACACGGTCTTCATATGCAGATAATGCTGATATGAATTTCCCCTCAACGCTTTCGAGTGAGCTTAAAGAAGCAAGATGTGCCTTAAGTGGTTCGCTCACGCTGGTTGTTGTTTCTCTTTGCCGTACAGGGTCAGTAAGATTTTTGGTTTGCACCGCGGATTCTTGCTTCGGTGCTGCCTTAGAAGGATTTGATAATGAACGAGCAGAAGAAACTAAAGAGAGAATTGAAGCAATACTTTTACCAGCCCCAGGACCAAAAGCTTCCATAAGTTTCTTGAGACTTCCGTTGACCGATTCTTGGAAGGCATTATTTAACACACTTCCAACATTGGTAATAGATTCTACTCTACAAGGAATATTAGAGACACCTGATTCTTCGGCTACTGCTGGTTGATCACACTTCGTGGCACTCGCGATACCCCCTCCGTTTCTAAGGTCGTTTTCCGCATTTTTTTCTTTTACTTCTTTATTTTTTGCTATTGCTAGTTGTGTTTGAATACTTCTGTTGTACTCATTGTCCCCAAAACTTACCGCCAAAAGGCTGTCCATTCCTGCTACATCGGGACGCTGCTTACTGACCGCTGTAAGTCTTTGTCCAAGTTGAATATTCACACTAGGATTTCCTACACAGAGTGAGTTAAAAAGGTCCTGCTTTCTGTTTTGAAATGCTTCTAAGTCGTACGTTCCATCACTTTTCATGACATCATTCTTCGCAACATTAGAAAGCGAGGCGTCTTTACAAAGATTATTCTGAACAATGTTTGGTATTGATGAATTACTGAGTGAACTTAGGGTAGACTTGAGATCAGATGCCCCTCTATACGTATTTATTACACTCCCTAAAATACTTGAACTGTATGTTCCATTTTGTTGAGAAATATCTCCAATGTTAACCCTTACAGAATTTAATCCTTTATTTTGAACCCATTGTTCAGGATTTTGAATAAGAAGAGAGTTGCCCCCCAACGAACCTGTTATCAAATTAATGGTATTGTTTTGTTGCTGGATTTGAGTAGCGACAATCATGGCATTTGCCAAAGGATCAAGAACGCTTGACTGAAGATAGGTGTAATAGGTGTTAACTTGGTTTGCTACGTTAGCTGCAGTGTTTATAACATCCTTTGCATACTGAGGTATTTGGGTGGCGTACTGAGCAGGGTCAAATACTATATCCCCCACCCCAAGAATTGCATAGGAGGGCTGAGTGCTAGAAAAAAAGATACTAAAGAAAAAAGCTGAGGCAATAAAAAAGTGTTTCATAGATTAATGGGTGACTCCAGTATATCCCACAACATAGATATACCCAGATTCATGTGAGGAAAAGGTTATGTTCTTAAGATTAAAATAATCAGCAAGCATAGGAAATATTCGAAGAGCCTCCAGTATTGTTTCGTGATATTTTTCAATTGCAGCAGTAGCACGCATCGCATCAGTATTCACTACAGAGAGATTTGAGAGCACGTTATTATATTCTGACACCCTGTTTAAAACAATGAGGTGGTATGGAATTGCAGATTTTGGAACCTTAACTTCAAGAAGTTTTTGGATGGACGCTTCCACTCTTTTCGAATTGGTAACCAAAGGAACAAGATTAGCTTCATCTGCTGTCTGTAGATACTTTGTGACACTCATAAGCTCGTCCGTAATTGTTTTCTCAGTAATGAGGTTTTTTAAAATGAGGGCTACATCATTTCCGTATTTTTTAATTGTTATTTTGCTGTCGGCAACAGAGGATATATCCAAAGAGGTGTATATTTTTGGTGCAATTTTTTTGCTTTCTTCAGCAAGTAGTTGGTTAACAACTTCTTGCTTGCTTGATTCATCTGCTATGCCCCCTTGTTGTAGGGCGGTAGAAGCAAGGAATGCGTTTTTTGTGAATGATGCAGTTACGTTGTTTGGATCGTTTAGAATAGCTAGTACTTTTGGGTCTGTTTCAAATTTTATTCCAGACTCCTCTTTTGAGAGAGAGAGCGAACTTGCAATTATTTCCCCCCAACTTATCGCACCATCATTATCAGTGTCTGTTGCAAGGTTTTCTGGTTGAGAAATAGTCCCTAGATTTAAGGGCTCATAGCGTCTCACTTGTTTTTCTATACCAAACCAAGAAGCTGGAAGGAGTGATGTTCCAATCGTTAAGATAAAAACAATGCCCAATAACAACAGAGGTGTGTTGCTTTTTTCTTGTGAAGTGAGATTTTTAGATGTGGGGATGTTCATATTCATGAGTATACATCTAAAAATCATTCAAAAATGAATGTTTGTTAACATTTGAAACCAAACAAGAGAACCACCTGTTAATTCGAGAAATTAAAGTATTGAAATAGTAAGCCAAGTTGCAAGTGGAACATCTTCCGCTCGAGTCTTCTCGTTTACATTCTGTTTTAGAAAGACTTCTTGCCAATTTGTTGTAGGGATTTTTTCTTTCAAATTAGATAACAAGTACTTTCTTTTGTGAGCAAAGCCAGCTTTTACAATGTTAAAAAACATTTGTTCGTGGTATTGGTTTTTAAAGTTTTTACGAGAGATGTTTTTAATCTGGAGGACCGCTGAATCAACTGTTGGAATAGGATTAAAACTTCCTCTAGATACTTTATATACAAGTTTTGGTTCTCCGTAGGCTTTCACTGAAAGAGAAAGGATGGATTCTTTTCCTTCTTTTGCACACACACGCACAGCAACTTCCTTTTGCACAAGCACCACCATAGTAGTTGGCTGATTAACATGAGAAAGATATCGCTCAAGAATTGCTCCTGTTATATAGTACGGAATATTTGCAATGAGCTTGTAACCAGGAGCTTCTGGGTTATGAGTAAGCGCGTCCCCTTCGATAAGGGTAAAGTTTTTATTCGCGCAGAACTTTTCAGTAAGCAACGGAATAAGATCGCTGTCTTTTTCAAGAGCGGTAACGTGGGCTCCTGTTTCAATGAGGGATTGTGTGAGGAATCCCTTCCCTGGACCAATTTCAAGAATTGAGTCTGATGGAACAACTTCTCCTGCCTCAACGATCGCAATACGAGCTGGGATTGAGGTGAGAAAGTTTTGACCAAGCGCCTTTTTCGGTTTCATGTATGAACTCTATCATGTTTGACTCCTTAATCCAAAAAGAGTAGTGTTGCAGTATGTTCATTGTATAAGGAGGTGGTCATGTCACAACGCAGGCGCCCTTACAGGGTTGGGATTTCATTAAAGAACACGCCGTCAAGCGGTCTCTCTGTTGTTGAGACATTGCTTGCTCTTAACAAGGTGGTTGATTGTTTTGTGCGGAAGCATAAAAAGCACCCCAAGCTAAAGCCAGAGGGTCCTTTTATCAAAATCACTCTTGGATCTGGAAAAGAGGTGGAAGGGGTGCTGGATTGCGCTACTGAGCATTCAGTTACCTTGTTTCCAAAAGTGGTTGATTGCATTGTTGGACACAACCAGAAAATGTATCGCATAAGTTCGGTTGCTTCAACAGTGATAAAGATGAGCTCTGTGGACATGCTGGATTTCCAGTTTCGTTGTCGTGAAGTTTATCCAAACGAGCTTTCTGCATGAAAATTGCGTCCTACGGACGCAATTTTTTATATGTACACAACTGAACCCCCGCCCTGTTTGTAGTACAGGTCATTATAATCCCCAGTGTCTTCAGGAACATCTTCCAAAAATTCACTAGGTGCATTAATTTGCTTTTGACCAAAGATCGTTCGAAGTTCAGCATACGTAAGATAGAGGTTCTTTCGTGCCCGTGTCACGGCTACATAGAACAATCTTCGCTCTTCTTCCTCCTCTTCTTTGCTACGTTTTCGGTTACCAATGTTTTTATGTGGAAAGAGATCTTGTTCAAGTCCTGTAACAAAGACGTGATCAAATTCAAGTCCCTTTGAAGCGTGAACCGTCATAAGTCTCACACCTGATTTTTCTTTTGTGTCATTGTCTTGGTCGGATTGAAGAGAGGTTTCTTCAAGGAATTGTGTGAGAATCTCTTTTGCATGGACCCCATCATAGCGCACAGTAAGAGACACAAGTTCGCGGGCGTTTTCTAAGCGTTCGCGGTCTTCCCCAGAACCTTCTAGCATTTCTTTTTCCATGCCTGAGTCAACAATAATCATTTGCATGACATGAGACAGCGGCTCTGTTTCAACGGCTTCCATAATTTGGTCCAAAAAGTCATATACTTTTTCTATTTTTACCATCGCTGAAGCAGGTATCGGAGCGCCAGCAAATATTTTCGCAACAGTCACCTTACCAATTCCACGCTTTGGAGTATCAAACACACGCTTGAGATCTGGTTGGCAGGCACGGTTAACAGCTGCACGCAGGTAACTCATAACGTCTTTCACTTCTTTTCTTTCAAAAAACTTTGTACCTAAAAGGTTATAGGTTACGTTCGCACGAATGAAGGCTTCCTCAAGTACACGTGACTGAAAGTTGGCACGGTAGAGTACCGCAATAGTTTCCCCACCCACACCGTCAGAAATTAACGCCTTACATTTTTCTGCAATCATTTCAGACTCCCCTTGTTCATCCCACGCAGGCATAATAGTAATCTTGTCCCCCAGCCCCTTCGAAGTAAATAAATTTTTATCAGTGCGAACAGTGTTCTTTTTTATTGCTTTGTTGGCAAGCGCTAAAATATTTCCTGTCGAGCGATAGTTTTCTTCAAGAAGCACAGTATGTGTTCCTGGGAAATCCTTTTCAAAATTAAGAATATTACGCACATTAGCCCCTCTCCAGCTATAAATATTTTGATCGGTATCACCTACAGCGCAGACATTATTGTAGAGAGGATTGATGAGCAGCTTAACAAAAGCGTATTGAGCGGCGTTGGTGTCTTGGTATTCGTCCACATGCACATACATAAAACGTTGCTGATAATGATTACGGATATCTGCGTGGTCTTCCAACATGTGTACGGTGGAAACAATAAGATCATCGAAATCAACTGCTTTTTGTTTCTTGAGCTCTTCTTCGTATATTCTCCACACACTAGAAATGATATCCATCTGCGCGGTCGCCACTTTTTGTTTGTAATCTTGCTGACTTACGAAATCCCCTTTCTCGCGGCTAATAATACTTCGAATTTTTGAAGGGTCATTAATTTTCGGATCAATACCGAGCTGCTCAATTGCTTGCTTGATAATAGATAGTGAATCTGAAGAGTCTAAAATAGTAGGATGTCTTTGTAATCCGAGCCGTGAACCATATTCAGATAACATCATAAGTCCAAGCGAATGGAATGTTTTAATAACAGGCGTATGGTGAAAAGGATTTTCTTTTTCAATGATACGTTCCTCTTCGAGACGTGAGACAATACGTTCTCGCATTTCTTTTGCTGCTTTGTTGGTGAATGTTACCGCAAGAATGTTTCTTGGGTCAGTTCCCTTTTTCACAATTTCAACAATTCTCTCCGTTATTGTTTTTGTTTTTCCAGCACCTGCCCCAGCTAAAATAAGAAGCGGTCCTTCGGTATGAAGAACTGCTTCTTGTTGTTTTGTGTTAAGTAAGACGTTTGCCACAGGACCCCAGTGTAGCATGAGAGAAAGGCCTGTTTAGGCGCTCTTTTTGAATGATTCTTTCACCTTCTCTCGAGCTATTTGAAATAGTTCTTCATAGTTAGGCACGAGATGTTTGAGTGTGGTCGCGTAGAATTCTTCCCCCATATCAGTACTTGTCTTAAGTGCTGCAAATTTTTCATCCCCTAGCACGTCGTACACATCTAAAAGGAATTGCTTCTGAACTGTTTTTGTAATTTCAAACAGAGCTGCCTCCCTGTCTTCTTCAGATAGTTTCTCAAGTTCAAAGTCTTCTACGAGCTGGTTGTAAAGTTGTGTGAAATCCATGGTGTTATTTTTCTTTTCTAGTAACCTTATCTTTAACTTCTTTAATCGCTTGTCTGAACGTTTTGGCCTTCAGTTTTTCAGCACTTGTTGTCATCGAAACATCATCAAGTGCTTTCCATAACATACTTAGTTCTTTACCCCCTTTGTCAAGCGGCTTGTCATACAACCCTTTTGCATCCATTTCTTGAACATCTTTCCCAATCATCTCAAGAGCAGAACTTATTTTAGAGAGTTCATCGGAATACTGTACATATGAAGGTGCGTACTTCTGTATTAGTTTTTCACTAAGCTCGTTGGTGGAGTATGTGGATAGTTCCTTGGGAAATTCTCTGTAGAAAGGATTTGTTTTTCCTAGATGAAAATATTTATGCCATTCGAATTTTGCCATTTGTCTACCGTCGGGCGCTGATGTTGTTGCTAATGAAACGTCACCCTCTTCTTTCTTTGGACTTGTGTACGCGGTATAGAAAGCGGCAGACACCAATGTGGCGGTTCCAAGGTATTTCCACATAGGCACCCCAAAAAGTTTGTTTTGTTTTAGCCGTGCAATCCTAGTCTCAAAAGGAGGATTTACAATTTTTAATTTCTTGGCAAGAGAAATTTCTTTCTCAGAAGGAACTTTCTCCTGCTCGGGCGACACCTCTTTAGGGGCAGCAGTAGGTGCTACTAATTCTTCAGGTGCAGATTGATCGGCTGCTTTTGGTCTTCGAAGAATATTTTTAGTGGAGGGTGTTGTGGGACGAAGCACCAGAGAGGTGCCACTTTTCATTGGCTCCGCATGTTTTTCTTGTGGGTGTTCTGCTGTTGCTTGAGTAGGAGGAATATGCAAAACGTCAGGCTTAACGTGGTGTTTAATATTGTTTGCTATAGGATGGTGAACTCCAATGAGAAGTCTCCCAGATAAACCTATGTTAGTAATGGCAGACCTCCGCGCCTCCCCTGTAGCTGTATTGTCTTGAAGAGTTGCAATATCAACATCAATTGCCTTTTTTGCGGCATCAAGTTGGTCTTGAGATATTGAGAGATTTGTGTTTTTCTCTCGATAGAGATCAATTTCACCACTATCAAGCCATTTCTTTTTCCAGGCTAAAAGTCCGCTAACACTGTACTCATTTTTTTGACTGAACATTGTAAAAAGATCCTTGATTGGCGGGTAGGAAGGCGCCGCTTCTTTTTTGTTTTGGGCTAGTTTCTTTTTGAGTTCTTCTTCACTAAAAAATTCAACTCCTTTTTCGCGGTGGTTTATTGAAGCAACTTCGACCATTCCATCTTTTGTGTTACGAACCCTGTAACTTTCATTTCCTGATGGAGTTGAAATAACAATGATGTGTCCAGGGGTAAAATACACCTTCCCAAAAGGTTCCTTGGTTTCTTTTTGAAGAGGCGCGCTCTCAGCAGTTTTTTTCTGTGATTCTTTCCACATCTCACGCTGTTTCTCCAACTGAAATTCACTTAAAATTTCTTTTAACCCTCCGAAAGAGAATTTCTCTGTTCTCCCTTTTTGGGCACCGTCCGTTTGTTGCATCATCATCCCACCTTCTTTTTCTAGAACTTCAACGATTTTCCAGCGGGATTCTTCGCTTATGTGATCTCTTGGTAAGAGAAATACTTGCCCCACCTCAAAGCGTTTAGGGATAATAAAAGACTGTTCTGTTGTTGTAGGAGAAGGTTCGATTTCTGCAATAACAGCTTCAGGCTCTCCTTGTGCATTTTTGGAAAGAGCGTCCAGCATACGCATAGCGTCTTCTGGAGAAAATATTTTTGATTCGATAAGCTTTTTTCCAAGATGAAGAGCAGTTTGCTCCTCAGGGGTGAGATTCACTTGTGGCTTAGGTGTTCGAATTTCACCATCCACCCGGCGAGGGCGATCTGGTTGAGGTGAAAGGGCTTTATCTTTCTTGATTTGGTCTTGGTGTGGCAGAAAAGTCCCCTGATTTTTTCTTATCAGCGGAGTTTCTTCCGTGACCCCCAGCTGCTCCTTCATAGTTTTGGGGTCTCTTCGAAAATCTTTGTCTTTTGGGGCTCCCTCAGAGCTAAAACGGTTATCTTTTCCCATAGTTGTAGTGCCCCAAGTATACTTTATTTTCAATAGGTTTGTGATACTTCTCCCCAGATTGTGGGGTCTTTCTAGCTGGGGATAAAGCTTGTAGTGTGACCCCCTTTTTGCTAGTATAGAGGGGTTACTTGAGAGACCTATATATCTTGACGTATACAGTAAAATGTTACGTTCTGATACACGCACAGGGTACATATTCTAAGGTTGGGAATGTTAACCCCTCACCAACCTCCACTTTATCGTAGTAGATACACAAAAACGCGTTCACGCGGCCTTCCATATCTCAGGATCTGCAATACTAGTGATTGCACTTATGTTCCCTATTTCTTCAGCACACGCTGGCTTTTTTTCGTCTTTTACTGAGAAAGTGAAAGCGGTTTTCCTTAGTCCGGCTGAGGATGGTTCACCAGAAGAGTCTGCCACATCTCAAACAATGGCTGTTTTTAAGCCTGTTGTAGTTAGTGAAGAAAATGAGATTGATACGTTAGACTCTTCTTCAACGGGGGTGCTTTCTGCAACAACCGGATCACTTCGAGTTTCTACTGAAAATATTGAATACCCAATGAACGACACGATTAGTGTCTACGAAGTAAAAAAAGGAGACACTATCGGCATGGTTGCTGAGCTTCACGGTGTTTCTAAGAATACTATTGTATGGGCAAACAATTTAAAATCTGAAAAACTTACACCAGGAGACATTCTCGTTATTCTTCCTATTACAGGCGTTCGTCATACTGTTAAGAATGGTGACACTGTGACTTCAATTGCTAAGAAATACAAAGGAGACACAGACGATATCGCAAAATATAACGGTATCGCAGCGGACGCAAAGCTTGTCGTCGGAGAGATTGTGCTCGTACCAGAAGGAGAAATTGCTGCGGTTGTCGTAAAGGGTAAGCCAAGCGTATCTGTTTCTTCTGGGAATTCAACACCAAACGGATTCTTTACTCGACCGCTTGTGGGAGGGAGAAAGACACAGGGCATTCACGGCAACAACGGAGTTGATATTGCAGCTCTTGTTGGAACCCCCGTTCTTGCTGCTGCAGATGGACAGATAATCGTTGCTCGTAACTCAGGATATAACGGTGGATATGGAGACATGATTATTATCAAGCACAATGGAAATATTCAAACCGTGTACGCTCACTTAAGTTCTGTAGGCGTTGTAACTGGACAGTATGTTTCAAAAGGCCAAACAATCGGCGCGGTTGGTAATACAGGACGATCAACTGGACCACATCTTCACTTTGAGGTACGTGGAGCGAAGAACCCCTTCTAGTTTTTGTTTCAAAATCATTCCATACCTAAAGGTACTGCGACTTTTAACAAACTGAGTACAGTTTAAAAAAGTCGGGAGCCTGCTTTGTTGAGTAAGAAATTTTTTCGGTCAATGTACTGCACGTACACTTCTCTCAAAAATTTCTTACTCGCCTCGCATCTAGGGCGATTTAAAAACAAAAATAAAATAAAAGCACCTAATCAGGTGCTTTTATTTTTATAGCCTATTCTCGTATAGTTTTGGTCTGTATTGAAAGGCTTCCAGAATATCAGCCTCAACTATGTGTTCTATTTGTTTTAAGTCTGCAATAGTTCGAGCAAGTCGTAGTACTCGATGGTATGCTCGCGGCGAAAGCGCATATGAGGTCGCTAACTTTTTCATAAGGGTAAGCACTGGAGGGGTGAGGACGACAAACGTATCTATGTCTTTTGCTTTCATGTCTTTATTTTTGGAGATGTTCATTGCACCCCCTTTTTCAAAACGTGCTTTCGCAAACGTACGCGCTTTATGAACTTGTAAAACTATCGATTCGCTTTCTTCCCCTATGCGAGCATGAGAAAGCGTATCGTAATCAACGTGTTGCACAGGGACCCAAATATCAATACGATCCATAATTGGACCAGAAAGTTTTCGAGCATATCTGTCTATGTCGGAAGGTTTACACACGCAACGCTTTAATTTACTCCCCATGTACCCGCATGGACAAGGATTCATTGAAGCAATGAGTGTACATGACGCCGGAAAAAGAAATGTTCCTTTTGCTCGAGATACAGAAATGAAACCCTCTTCAAGTGGTTCGCGCAATGATTCAATAACTCGTTTATCAAACTCAGGAAATTCATCCAAGAAAAGTACACCATGATGAGCGAGCGTTACTTCACCTGGTCGTGGGCTTGCTCCCCCACCAACAAGTGAAACATAGGATGATGTGTGATGTGGACTCCTAAAAGGAGGGTGAGTAATGATAGAAGTTTTAGCGTGAGCAACAGAATGTATACGGGTAACATCAAGCGCTTCAGTGCGTGATAGTGGTGGAAGTATTCCAGTGAACGCTCGAGCAAGCATTGTCTTTCCTGTTCCTGGTGGACCATAGAGAGCAATGTTGTGTCCCCCAGCTGCCGCAATAAGAAGCGCTCGTTTTGCGGTTTCTTGCCCGCGAATATCTTTGAAATCTAAATATGAATCAGGACGAGAGTACGCAATGTCTGTATACGGCGCAGGTGTAAGTGTGATGATATCCTCCACACCCTCAATGGTTCCACCTAAATGAAGAACAAGATCACGAAGATTTTTACAGCCATACACAGTAAGCCCCTGCACCAAAGAAGCTTCTTCGGTATTTGCTTCGGGAACATAGAGAGCCTGCGCCCCTTCTTTCTTTGCGCACTCAGCAATAGAAAGAACTCCCATCATCGGAAGGATTTCTCCTGTTAATGAAAGTTCACCAACAAACCATCCAACGTCCGTTGGAATTGATACTTGTTTCGATGCGATAAGATACGTTAATGCAACGGGAACATCAAAGTGAGAACCTTCTTTTTTAATATTTGCAGGTGAAAGAGAAACGGTTACTTTATGGTTTTCTGTTTTTGGATTTCGTAACTTAGTGTTCTTTAACGCTGCATTGATTCTGTCTTTGCTCTCATCAATCGCCTTATCAGGAAGTCCTACAATAGAAAACGAATAGAGGCCGTTAGATACATCAACCTCAACCGTAATTGGTTCAGCGTGTAATCCAACGATGTGTGCACTTTTTAAACTGGCGACACTCATTATTTGAGTATACCACCGCGAAGTGCAAGGACACCTTCTGTTGAAGATGAAATGACGAGCGTGTTTGTGTTTACGAATGCGTAGATGATTGTGCTACTTCCAGAAGTTCCAACGCGCATGTTTTGATTGTTGCGGGTGACATCAATAAACATAAAAGGAACACTTGAGGTAGATACTTCTCGCGGAGAACCGACAGCCGTCGCAAGTTCATCAGCGTAGAGGCTTTCATTTTTTAACATGTATGAGAAAACGTCGGTATACGAAAGCACTTGCATGGAGTAACCGTATTCTGATTTTGTGATTGTTCCAATGTTATTTCCAATTGAATCATTAAGAGCAAGAGAAATTGCTAAGAGACGCCTACTTGTGTCTGGTAATGTGCCAGTGTTTGTTTGAAGTTGTTCATTACTAACAGGATCTTTTGTTTCGAAAAAGAAAAGAGCTGCAACGGTTGCAATGACGGCGACCAAACAAAGCCCTCCAAGAATGAAAAGCATCTTTGAGGTTTGTACATGTGGAGTTGCAATGTTACCAATATCTCCCCCAGCAGAAGCAATGTCAGTAAGGCTCGCTTCTTTATGTTTTATCTCCTCAGAGATGTCGTGCTCAAATGTATCTACATTAGGTATCATACGTTCAGTATACAGGTAACATCTCACAAGAAAAATGGTATATAAAAAATCAACCCGTAGCTTGCGGCTACGGGTTGATTTTTAAGGATTACTTTTCGTCCTCTGGAGAAAAGATTCCAAGTGCGTCATCAGAGAATTCTTTCGACGCAGCTTTCTTTTGAGGAACTTTGATTCGAGTGTTTGGTTTATTGTCTCGTTTTGTTTCCTGTTTAGCCTCTCCCTTTTTAGGAGCGCGGTGCGCGCGATATCCAATAAGGAATTTTTCAGGATGGTCACACATATCGATAAAGTCTTCACAAGCTTCTTTTAGTTCGCCTGATGAAGATCGTCCGAATGAAATAACTTCCACCTGAATACCATGGTGTTCTTTAAGGAATGTAACGAGCGGAACGAAGTCCCCATCCCCTGTTGCGAGAATAATAGTGTCTACTTTAGGAGCAAGACGAATTGCATCCACCGCAAGACCAACGTCCCAGTCGGCTTTTTTCGCACCTCCGTAAAAGATTTTTAAGTCTTTTGTTTTGGTTTCGATTCCAAGCTTGGTGAGTGCTTCAAAGAAATTTGTCTCGTCCCCTGCTTCTGTCGTGATAACGTATGCGAGTGCGCGGATAAGCTTTCGCTTACCAACGGATTCTGTCATAACGGCACCGAAGTTTACTTTAGTGTTATAAAGATTTTTTGCGCTGTGGTATAGATTTTGTGTATCTATAAAAACTGCGACGCGCTGGTCGCTGTGTTTGATAACTGCCATATAAATGTAAGTGAGAATGTACGAAACAGAAAATATAAAAATGAAACTGCTCCACTACAAACGTATTGTTTATTAAAATAAGAACCTATAGTTAGTATATATCCTACATACATAAACGCCGCATGGTGTGCGGCGCTTACTGTTGATTACCCGAAATTACTTCAAACCGAGTTTTGTAACGAGAGCAGTATATCGCTTCTTGTTATTTGCCTCGAGATACTTCAAATGTGTACGTCGGTCAGCAACCATCTGAATAAGTCCACGACGTGAGTGATTGTCCTTCTTGTGTGTCTTAAGGTGGTTAGTGAGTTCAACGATCTTCTTTGAAAGAAGTGATACCTGAACATCGGCAGAGCCAGTGTCTGTATCGTGAATCTGGGCGTTTTTAATGGCCGTAGCCTTTTTTCGTGCAGTAAGCATATTGATTAACTATAAGATATATTGTATCACATATTTGCTCATAATGCAAGCCCTCCCCCACTGCGTCCATTTATCCCCAATACTATTGTGCGACATTGCTCGGTATCTGCTATATACTCATATAATGCAAAGCTTATCGAGCCTTAAAGCCGACTTTCTTCAATATATAGAGATTGAAAAAGGACGCTCCCCACTCACTGTAAGGAATTATGATCATTATCTTAGTCGATTCTTGGATTTCATTAAAGTTGAGTCCCCTTCTGATATTACCGAGTCAATGATGCGTGAATATCGTGTGTATTTGAACCGTTTACCAGCAAAACCACCCAAAAAAGGGAGTAAAAAGAGTGCTGCCGTGGAAACTCTCGACAAAAAGACTCAAAATTATCACTTAATTTCACTTCGTGCGTTTCTGAAGTACATGCGTAAGCAAGGATTCCAAGGATACGACCCTGAGAGAATAGAGCTTGCAAAGACCTCTTCTCGAGAGCTTGATCTTATTTCTGAAAAGGAATTACAGAATCTTATGGCGGCCCCAGACACATCTACCATCCTTGGTCTTCGTGACCGAGCAATGCTTGAACTCTTTTTTTCAACAGGACTTCGTGTGTCTGAGTTGTGTTCTTTAGATCGTGACACTGATTTAAAGACAGGAGAAATTTCAATTCGTGGAAAAGGTGGAAAGATACGAGTGGTGTTCGTTTCAGGCGCTGCGTTGCTTGCTGTAAAGAAATATATTGAAGCGCGCGTTGATATTGATGAAGCAATGTTTATTGATCACTCCCCTCGTGCACATGCTCGTATTGTTCGTGAAGAGTCCATTCGCCTTACTCCTCGTTCGGTTGAAAGAGTTGTTGAAAAGTATGCAATGATTGCAGGTATTGCAAAAAAGTGTACCCCTCACGTGATTCGCCACTCGTTTGCTACCGACCTCCTCTATAATGGGGCTGATCTTCGTACGGTTCAGTTGATGTTGGGGCACGCTTCTATTGCGACAACGCAAATTTATACCAACGTAACAAACAAATTCCTTCGTGACCAGTTTGAAAAGTTCCACTCAAAGAGGAAAAATGATTCTCATTGATTCAACCTCTCTATTCTGATAGTCTATCTATACGCTCTTCGTTAATTATACGCCGGTGCCCGAAGTGGTTTTAATCGCCACAACACATCAGTTTATATACGGCAAAAAAATTTCCGAAGGCGTCCTATTTTAAAAGGAGGTAGCATGAGTCCGCAAGAAGTATCTCGTCAGTTCAAAATTCTTCGAGATTCAACTTTCCACCTTGATATATTGGTCGCTTGGACGGAAATGTTCTCCCACACAGGGAAACATCGCCTCCATTCTGGTCCTCGAAGGATGGCTCTCTGTGTTTTTCACGACGAAAAGACTCCGTCTTTGCGGGTGTATCCACAAAGTCAGCGGTTTCATTGCTACGGATGTGGCAGAAACGGAGATGTGCTTGATTTAGTTCTTTTTGTTCACGGCATGGAAGAGCATCGCATTCGTCTTTTTCCTGAGGCTTCACAAAAAGAAGACCTGTCGTTTGTTAGAGAAAAAATTAGAAGCCTCGTAAGGGTTTCTAATGAAAGGGATTTATTTAAATGAGCTCAAAAGGAGGCTCATTTTTTTACCCCAAGATACCATTGACATAAAGTATATATGATTATAGTGTATATAGTAGCAATGGCATTCTGCCTAGCACTTTCACAAACTAGAAGGAGCTCATCATGAGCGACCCAAAGAAACCACAAACCAACAACCCAAAAAGCCCGGCGCTTCAAGACCCGTTCTTGAATACTCTGCGTCGTGAACATGTGCCTGTTTCGATTTACCTCGTGAACGGTATCAAGCTGCAAGGGCAGATCGAGTCGTTTGACCAATACGTGGTGTTGCTCAGGAGTACAGTGACGCAAATGGTGTACAAGCATGCCATCTCCACCATCGTTCCTGGGCGCGCCGTGAACTTCGCTGCTGCAGAACCCGCACCAGCCTCGTGATTGGTTTTTACCCGAAGCGCGCATCGAAAGATGCGCGCTTTTTCTTTTGCTATACTCAAGAAATGAAACTTATTTCTTGGAACGTAAACGGTATTCGCGCAGTTCATAAAAAAGGTGCCTTTGATGAACTCATGAAATTGAAGGCCGATATTATTGGTATTCAAGAAACTAAATCTACCCCCGATCAATTGAGTAGCGCTCTCATCTCCCCTCCTGGATATTTTTCATATTTTGATTCAGCAAAAGAACGTAAAGGGTACGCTGGTGTTGCTGTATATACAAAAATACAACCCGAGAAAGTAGAATACGGGTTAGGTATTGAAGAGTACGATACAGAAGGACGATGTCTTACGCTTCATTTTAAAGAGTTCGCGTTTGTAACATGTTATTTCCCAAATGGTGGACGCGACGCAGACCATTTTCAATATAAGTTGCGATATTACGACATGTTCTTGAAACACGTTAAGCAACTAGAAGAAGAATATGCACACGTTGTTTTTTGTGGAGATTTGAACGTGGCGCATGAGGCTATCGATCTTGCTCGACCAAAAGAGAACGCAAATTCAATTGGGTTTCTGCCGATTGAGCGCGCGTGGGTTGATAAAGTTCAGTCCGAAGGGTTTATCGATACGTTTCGCGCGCTTCATCCTGAAACAGTAAAGTATAGTTGGTGGGATGTGAAAACTGGATCACGAGAGCGTAATGTTGGGTGGAGAATTGATTATTTCTTTGTTCCAGAATCTTTGTTCCCACATGTTAAGAAATCAGATATTCTCACAGAGTTTATGGGAAGTGATCATGCTCCAGCGGTGCTTGATGTTGAGCTGTAAAAGTAAAAGAGCGATGTACCTAAAGGTATTGCGATTTCAAAAGGATTGATTACAATCTAATGAAATCGGGAACCTACGGCATCGCTCTTTTACCAATTAACCAGTTTTAGTTCTTTTTAAAAAAAGAGAAAAAAGAATCTATCTGTTCTTTAAGTGCTTTACGAAATGTTTTTTGCTCAGGTTTGTGATCTTCTACGACCACACTAGCAACACTTTCAGTAGCTTTGAAACTTGCTTGCATGGTTGCAGCAGCCGGTGCCATTGCTGGTGCAACTCGTAACCCTGCTTTTGCTTCTGGTGCAGCGTCTTTTGTCTCAGCTTCTGTCTTGGCTTCCATTTTCATTTCTGCAACATATGCCTCACGTTTGTCTTTACTTATTTCTCGACACCCCTTTGTGTTTACTTCAAATGCTAGCCACGCCTCTTTGCGAGCTTTTGTGAGACCGTCTTGTGCTTGTGTTACAGATTTTTTATAACCTTCAACCGCTACCTCAACAGCATCTTTCTTATCTCCTGAGTCTTCAATAGCAACTGCTTCTTTTTCAGCATTCTTGCGTGCTTCAAGAGCTATAGACATAGCATTATTGTATGCGGTGCGAGCAGAACCAATAGCGCTATCTCTGATTTCGATGGAGCTTTGAGAACACGCTGTCAGTATTTGAGCTTCAGTTGGCTGTTGCCCAACACCTATTTGAAGGCTTGTAGTTGCGCTTATTTGAGCACTAGCAAGAAAAGGAATGAGTACCGCGCTGAGTGCGAGAGTGGTGATGAATGTATTCTTTTTCATAATAATTTAGTATAGTATTGTTGATCTATAAAGTATAGTCAGCAAGGATCATTCGCTCATCTTCTGCGTTAAGGTTCTGTTCGAACATTTCAACCTGTTGATCTACTGCGTAGAAAGGATTAATTGCCAGCTCTCGTGTTTGAAGAGTTGGGTACACGGCAAGTGCAACAAGAAACACTGATGCGAGTTGCGCCATAGCAAGCCATCTATAGGGGGATCGTATCGCGCGCCTGTCTTCTAGCTCTTTTTCTTTTATCTCTGGTATTTGATTTAAAATATATACAAGCGTACCTCTAGACGGCGACACGGTCTCCTTATACATAGCAAGCGCTTGTTCTTCTATTGTGAGTGGTTTGTTGTTATTCATGGAGGTGACGGGTGAGCGCTCGTAGTTTTGTGAGCGCTCGTTCTTTGATCTTTCGTACGGTTGCTTCTTCTTTACGAAGAACTTCTCCGATTTCTTTATGGCTGAGTTCTCCGTAAAAATGCATACGGATTACTTCTTCCTCGTCCCCTGTTAGAGATGGAAGGAAAGAGTCAATTGATTCTGAAAGAAGTTTCACATGTGTTTCTTTTACAATATCAACGTGTTCATCTGGGGTTGTCTCAAAGAGAGATTCGTCAAATGGAACAGGTTTCTTCTTAACACCTTCATTAATAAGAAGGTGTTTGGCGATAGTAAAAAGATATGCAAGTGGGCTTTTATCTGGTTCGTACCCAGGCAACGCCTGGAAAAACCTTAAAAAAGCTTGCTGGCAAACATCATTTGCTAACTCCGTATCTCTGCAGCGTGTGAAAACATATCTGTACAGTGGGGTAAACAGTTGTGTGTACACAACGCCAAAAGCCTCAGTATCGCCCTTTTTTGCTGAAAGTATGAGGCTTCTAAGATCTTCTGTCTCCTCCACACTATCTATAACCGGTTTGTTTGGATTCTGTGACAGCATGTATTCCTGGTAGTGTACCAGATGCTAAAAAATCTAGCATGGCTCCGCCGCCCAAAGAAACAAAATCAAAGGTTCGAAGAAGGTGTAACGAGTGAGCGACAGACACCGTGTCCCCTCCTCCAATGTATGTTGTTGCGTTCGAAGTACCTATTTTCGTGAGCACTTGCTCGGTTCCTGTGAGCCACCCTTTTTCGTAGAGTCCAAGTGGGCCATTTGCGATAATTGTTTTCGCTTCAGCAATAGTTTTTGAAATCATTTCAACAGTATCTTTCCCGCAGTCTACAACTTTTCCATCATGGGGGATGGAATAGAATGGAACGGTTTCACCGTTCTCAAGCACGACATCTATTGGTGTCATGAGAAATGGATGAGCGAGAAATGTTTCAGTGAGTGGTGTTGTCCCATCAAAAAGACTCGTACCAATTTCGACTCCGCGTGCTTTCCAGATATCGTGCACCATCGCTCCACCCACGAACACATGTACTCCTTGGTTAAGATATCTTTCAATAAGAGAAAGTTTTGTTTTTATTTTTGCACCACCAATAATAAGAAGCGCTGGTTTCTGAGGGGTAAGTGCATGAGTTAAATGTTCTAGTTCACGAACAAAAAGCGGACCTAGATATGAAAGAAGATTCTTCGGGATTCCAACAACGCTCGCATGTTCTCGGTGTGATACTGAAAAAGCATTATTGATGTACACGTCTCCTAGGGTTGCAAAATTTCGCCCGAGTGACGGAAGGTTGTCTGTCTCACCTTTCCACATTCGAACATTTTCTAGCAGTATTGCTTCTCCTTCTTTGATGTCGCGTGAAGCTTGTTCGAGTTCATCAAATGAAAGCGATGGAGTGTAGGTAATAAATGGTACGTGTAATTTAATGTAGGAAAGAATAGGCTCAATGCTTTCACCCTTTTCTCCGAAGTGAGTCATAAGAACCATTTTTACCCCTGCAAATGAAAGCTTTTTAAGAAATTCAAATGTTACATCTGCTCGACTTGTGTCGCTTACCACACCATCTGTAATGGGCATGTTCCAGTCTAGGCGCACAATAACTCGCTTCCCCTTAAGGGAAGAATAATCTTCAATCAAATGTTCTCTCCAGTTTTTTTCCATTATGATACTTACTTATTTTTATGACACGAAAGAATAATTTCTTCAAACGTCTCTACGTCTTGTGAAGCACGTCCGATGAGTAATCCGTCTACTCCGCCTTCTTCAATAAAACTTTTTGCATTTTCCGTTGTAACTGTTCCGCCGTACAGAATGTGTACTTTCTTTGCGTATTCAATTCCTGCAAGCGCTGCAAGCGCACGTCTCAAAGCAATTACCACCTCAAAACATTCATGTGTGCTTGCAGGAGTTTTTCCTCCGATTGCCCACACGGGTTCGTATGCAATAACAAGGTGTTCAAAGAGATCTCTCTTCACCAATGACAATGTTTGTTTTACGTCTTCTTCTAGTTCAGCTAGATATTTTCCTTGGTTGTCACGAGTGTGTTCGCCAACACAGAGTATTGTGGTGAGTTTACTTTGTAATGAAAGCGCAACTTTGTGAGCTCGAGCATCAGATGTTTCTCCGCGGGCTCGCACTTCACTGTGTCCAATAATTGCGAAGTCTGCGCCACCTGAAATAATCATTGAAGGAATAGTCTCCCCTGTTTCTTGTCCGAGACTTACTCCAGATATATTTTGTGACCCAATGTATCCGTGCGTAGCAACGTCTTGTAAGTGTGGTATGAAAATATCTGGAGCAGCAAGGTAGTAGCTCTTTTTTGGGAGAGTCTTTAGGCTTTTTGTTTTTGCGCTCGCTAATTTCTTATCAAGGGTTTTTACAAACTTTACCGCTTCAACAAGCGTTGCTGGCGTGGTTTTCCAATTACCAACAAGTAAAGGCACTGTGCGTTTAGTCATGTTTGAAAGTATACCATCAAGAAAAGCTATAAATCACTCCATCTACTTTGTCGCTACGGAATCTTCTTCAGTCAACGTAGGCTAACTACGTCTCCTTCGGAAAATTCCTAAGCTTCGCGTACCTGAAGCAATTTCTAACTTTTCTGAAAAAGAAAAAGCCGCCCGTGGGCGGCTTTGTTAGAAATGAACAGGTGACCAATTGCCTGTACTGGGATCTTTTCGATTCAGGAAAATGGTTGGTATGTGAAGCGAAATCGAAGAAACTTCACCATCAGGACGCTCCTTTGGGGGAAGTTCCATGATTTTCTCGTAAAAACTGGGCTGCTCTTTCGGTGTCACTGCGGCTGTTGCGTGCATGAGGAGCGTAAAGCGGTCTGGTGGGTACTTCCACCTTTCTGGTGTGATGCTTACCCGTAAATCCTCGACCACCTCTCGCATGATCTCGCTTGGTTCGAGCACTATTGCGCAGGCTCGCCTGTCGCGGTCGAGGTACCGACACTCCTTTGTTCGGACAGTGGCTACGGAGACCCCGTTTTCGAAAAGTTTGCAAAAACGGAGACCTTTTGCAAAACCTTCAGCGAAGTCTTCGCTTGCAAAAAACGGAGGGATCCAACTAATGTGGTCACCCAGCTTTGGCTCGTCAAATGAGATTTTGTTGTTGCGGAGTTTTTCGCGCATGCACTCAAGCATGTTTCCGAGGTTTGAATCTTCTCGGATAAGGCTTGCTACGCTGTAGAGGCTTTCAGTCTTCATGAAGTTCTCCCTTGTTAATGAACTGATGCTATCCTACTCCTTTTGTATACGAAATAAAACTTGCTTTTCCCTGCGTTTGTTGTATACTAAAAGGGTTACATTTGGATGTGTGATGAATCAGTTTACGAATCAGTTTCTTGTGAACCAGCCCTAAAAGGCTGGTCAAATTTTTATCAAAAATCGAATATCGATTTAGTAATAGCTTAGAAATATATACATATGTTAGACATTAAAGCGTTGAAGGTTGCTCTCGAGCAGCTCGAACAAGAAAAGAAGATTAGCCATGAAAAGGTGGTAGACGCAGTAGAGAAGTCTCTTGCGGCAGCGTACCAGAAGGAATACGGAAAGCGCGGACAGATTGTTCGTTGTCAGATTAACTTTGAAACTGGTGAAACAAGTTTTGAGCAAGTTAAGATCGTTGTTGATGAATCAACAGTTCGTATGCCAGTTGAAGGAGAAGAGGAAGTATATGAACCTATCATCGCAGAAGGTGAAAGTGTTGACGGACTTCTTCCACGATACAACGAAGAGCGTCACATTCTTCTTGGAACTGCAAAGCTTCTCAAGAAAAACGCGATTCTCGCTGAAGAAATTGTATTTCCACTGGATAATCAAGATGACTTCGGACGTATTGCTGCGCAAACTGCAAAGCAGGTTATTGTTCAGAAGCTCCGTGAAGCAGAACGTGAAAGTATTGTTGGAGAATTTACTGATAAAGAAAATACTATCGTATCAGGTGTTGTTCAGCGTGTAGAACGTGGAACAGCATTTATCGACCTTGGACGCACAACAGCTATCCTTCCATTTGAAGAACAGATTCCATCAGAACGTCTTCGTCCAGGCGAACGTATTCGTTGTTACCTTTTCTCTATTGAGGAAGGTTTCCGCGGACTTTCTATTCGTCTCTCACGTACACATCCAAAGTTCTTGATTGAACTCTTTAAGAATGAAAGTGCAGAAATTGCACAAGGTGTTGTTGAAATTGTTGCTGTTGCTCGTGAACCAGGAAGTCGTTCAAAGATTGCTGTTAAATCAAATGATGAACGAGTAGATCCAATTGGAGCATGTGTTGGACAGCGTGGTGTTCGAGTATCAGCTATTACTGACGAACTCTCAGGAGAAAAGATTGATGTTATTGAATGGTCTGCAGATACACGTCGCTTTATTGCAACAGCTCTTTCTCCAGCAAAGGCAGTTTCTATCGAACTTAACGAAGATGAAAAGAAAGCAGTTGTAACAGTAGCTCCAGAAGAGCAATCTCTCGCTATTGGTAAGGGTGGACAGAACGTTCGCCTCGCTGCAAAGCTCACGGGGTGGAAGATTGATATCGTGTCAGGTGGTGAAATGATTGCAGAAGCTGATGAGGCAGGAATGTTCACAGAAAATCAGATTGTTGATGAAACTCTTTCAGAAGAAGTAGGAGAAGTAATGGAAGCGTTGAATGTAACCGAGGAAGAGGTTGTTAAAGCAACGGAAGAAGATGTGGTAACTGAAGAATCAGTAGTTGATGAAATTATTGCTGACGAAGGAGCTTCAACCACAGAAGGAACAGGGCTTGATAAAGAAGCTGTTGACGCTGCTGAAGAAACAAAATAACTTTATTCATTTAACCCCCCCTAATTCACTATGAGTTTAAATTTACTTCACGACATTGCTCCAGGAGACAATGTTCCAAATGAAATAACTGTTGTTATAGAAATTAATAAAGGTTCTCTTAACAAGTATGAGCTCGACAAAGTTACAGGTCTTATTAAGCTAGACCGCGTCTCTCATACTTCTCAGACATTCCCATTTGATTATGGATTTGTTCCACAAACACATTGGCATGACGGAGACCCACTGGATGTGATTGTTATTGCAACAGCACCATTAATTCCTGGAATTCTTGTTGATGTTCGTCCAGTTGGAGTTATGGATATGATTGATTCTGGCGAAAGCGATGCAAAGATTCTTGCGGTTCCCGTTGGAGATCCTCGATTTGGACATGTCCATGACCTTAAAGATGTTAACCCTCACTTTGTAAAGGAGGTTACGCATTTTTATGAAAATTATAAAAAGCTTCAGAATAAGGAAGTAACAATTCCAACAGTGCGAGACGCAGCTGCTGCGAGGGAAGTCATTCTCGAAGGAATTGCTCTCTACAAAAAAGAGTTCAATAAATAAATTACACGGTAACGAGAAATCTATATGAAAATAACATTAACAAAACTTCCAAAATCTATCGCAGAGCTCAACATTGTTGTTGATGAAACAGAATTTGAAACATATCACCAGAAAGGATTTAAGCGTGTACAGGAAATGGTAGAAGTGGACGGTTTCCGAAAAGGAAATGCGCCAGAAGATATGATTGTAAAAAAGTATGGCGACATGATCATTCTAGAAGAGATGGCGAACCTTGCGTTGCGTGATGCATACGTAAAGGCTGTAGATGAACACAAGATCTCCCCTATCACTGAACCAAAAGTGACTATCACAAAACTTGCTAAAGGAAACCCACTTGAACTTACTATCACAGTGTCCCTTATGCCAGAGGTAGAACTTCCTGCGTACAAGAAGCTTGCTAAGGAATCTATGAAAGATGAAGAAGTGGTTGTTGTATCTGACAAAGATATTGATGATGTTCTAGAAGAGCTTCGTAAAGGTCGAGCAACACAGCATGATCACGATCACGCTGGGCACGATCATGATCATGACCATGATCATGAATCACATGAGGGACATGATCACACTGAAGGTGAAGGGCACGATCACGAAGAAGGAAAGGAAATTGTTCCTGCAGAACTCCCTGCTCTTGATGATGAATTCGCTCAGAGTTTTGGTCCAGACTTCAAGTCACTTTCTGACCTTAAAACAAAGGTTGAAGAAAATCTTAAGCTTGAAAAAGAACAGAAAGCTCGTGAGAAGCGACGCACTGCAATTATGGAGAAGCTTGTTGAGGAAACAAAAGTAGATATTCCAGATGCAATCGTTGAAAGTGAACTACAGAACATGCTTGCTCAAATGAAGGCAGACGTAACTCGCTTTGGGGGAACATGGGAAGACTACCTTACTCATACAAAGAAAACAGAAGATGAAATAAAAGCAGATTGGATAACTGACGCAGTGAAGCGTGCGATGAGTCAGCTTATTTTGCACAAGATTGCAGAAGCTGAAAAGCTTACAGCAACTGATGATGAAATTGAAGTTGAACTTGTTCGCCTTCTGACTAAGGTACAAGATGCTGATGAAGAACGTGCTAAGAGCTATTTATACCAAGCTCTTACAAACGAAAAGGTTCTTAAGTTCTTAGAAGAATCTAAGTAATAGAAAGAGAAACAGAAAAGCGGCACCTGACGGTGCCGCTTTTCTGTTGAGTACTACTAGTAGAAACTAGTTGTGACCATTTTTCCCGCAACGAATTGCAAGCATGATACCACCGATGATGGCGACATTCTTAAGTGCCATAACCATGTTACCTGCCATAGCAAAGTCACGATGAGCGATAAGTGTTGCTAGTGCTGTAAAAGCAATCAAAGCATATCCTGTTTCACGGATCTTGTATCCCCATGCGAAGGCTAGAGCTACAGGAACTTCAATAATAATAACGATGAGTGTTGCAAGCATTGGAGCTGGAATTCCAAGTGATCCAACGTATCCAGCCGTCATGTCAAAGCTCATAAGTTTCTGTACACCCGCTACTACGAAAAGAAGCGCAATAAGTGAACGAGAGATTGTAGCGTAATTCTTCATAAAAATAGAAATTATTGTTTGTAATCCCGTTAAACAGGGAATGATATAAGTATACTCCGTATTTCTCTTACGCAAGAGTGTTTGCTTCAGGCAAGGCAAGAAGTGCTGAAAGAAGAGCTATCGCGGCAGTATCTGCTTTCAATACTGTGGTGGTGTGTAAAAACGGCAGAATCCCAGCAACGCGTGCAAGGTTTTCTTCTTCGGCTGTCCATCCGCCCTCAGGTCCAATCCACAATGTTAAGCCCTTTTCCTTAGATAGGTCTTTAAATAGACCTTTTTCAGTAATTTTTGTAAGTGATTCACCTGAAAGACTTCCAATAATCGAAATAGATTCTGTGTTTGGAATGCAAAGGCTTTCAAAAGAAACAATATCAGACAGTATAGGAATAGCCCCTCTCCCCGATTGCTCACATGCCTCAACTACTATTGTGGATAACCTTTCAAAGTTGAGATTCTTTTTCTCTGATCGAGTGGCGACTACAGGAATAATATGAGTAACACCAAGTTCAGTCGCTTGACGTGCTATTGTTTCAAAGGTATCTTTCTTCACAAGTGCCATTACAAGTGTAAGAGGAAAGGTAGGTACAATATTTGGTGAGGAAGTTACGAGAGTAAGCGTTGCGGCTTGCTTTGAAATGGATAGTATTTTGTAGAGAAAATCTTTTCCTGGAGTTACGGAAGAAAAAAGAAAGACTTCGTCTCCGCTTGTATAGCGGAAGACGTTTGTCCACTGATGTAATAATTTCTTTTCTACCTCTGTATCACCAACATTTTCTACAACAATCTCTTCACCAAGGGGTTTGTTAACGTAGAAGCGATGTAATCGCATTACTATGTACTCTACGCAGGTTACAAGGACATTGCAAGGGTATGTAAAAGCCAATATTTATAAGGACGTTTTTAGTATACAAAGTATTAAAGACAGTTATCCACAGGTAGGCTCTTGCATATAAAAGACAGTGGAGTATTATTAAGGACAGAGCAGTAGTACATACAAACAAGCTTCATCGCGCTTAGCGATTAACAACACTTTGTTTAATGATCTCTGCCTCAGATCTTTCCCATAGCGGTCCTCATAATCATCACTCGATGAACCGCGCCTCATAAACAGTTTCTGAAAAACCCTTAAGTTTATTAGTTTCTGTTCTCTTTATCAGCTTTTGGTCTTAGATATTCCATGTAGCTATAAATCTTTTTTAGAATCCCCTGCATTGTGTGCACGAACTCCTTTCGCGCTTACAATGCAGGGGATTTTTTATTTCTCAACTTGCTTGAGTATTTTTTATATGAGAGACAAAAAAAGGGCGGATGCATGACGCATCCGCCCCGTCTACCCTTTTGAGTTCACTTCCCTTTGATTCGAGTGTTCATAAAAACAACCACCGAAACAAGGAAAAGGATGAAAGAAGCCGTCAATACTGCTTCTGCGACTGGAATTGCTGCGCCTTGAATGTTGATG
Source organism: bacterium (assembly GCA_023267635.1). GTDB lineage: Bacteria > Patescibacteriota > Minisyncoccia > Phycocordibacterales > UBA5272 > UBA11704. The sequence continues at coordinate 65,289 of JAHFMX010000005.1, forward strand.
AGTGTTCCTGAAAGAGAAGAAATCCCTACAAAGAGAAGACCTATCAAAAGAAGCAGCATCGACCAGCCAAACAAAGCACTATCCCAGCCCCACGTTCCCGAAAGGAGCTTAGACAGAAGGCCTGCGATTCCACCGATTGCCCACACGGCTAGCCGTACACCGAGTGCGGCGAGTTTTTGTACCGCCCACACAAAGCCAGCAACCAATTTCCTGATACAAAACCAAATCAGACTTCCTACAGCACCCCATCCGTTACACAGGGTGATCGTTGCCATAAGTGCCGATATAGCAAAAGCACCAAGGATTACGACGTCATATTCGAATGCCACGACGTGGAACATTCCATAGAGGGACAGTCCAAGCCAGTAGGCTTTCCAGTGATCAACAACATGCTGGGCGCCCAAGAAGTGAGCGATAGAGAACCCAGCAGTCAGAAGAATCGCTAGAAAAGCCGCTTCTGCCCACTGTTTGCTTTCGTATCCGATTGCAAGTCCAGTGAAGAGAAGGCAGAAACAAAAGCCAATAATCGCAAGCGTACCTGCAACATTTCCTTTTGCTTTCTGCCACAGTTTCTGCGCAGGCGGGCCAGCGCGTTGTGCGCCGACTTGTGCTGCACCGAGAACTCGCCCCCAACCTTGAAAAAGGAAGAGGGCAGTTATTCCCGTAAGCACCAGTGCCACAATGGCAATTGCCGGCACCTGATTTCCCATCGCGTATGAGAACACAATGGTTAGTAGTCCAAAGGCAGCTAGTACCCCAGACAGCATACGTATGTATTGCAGCGGCATGACGGTCTCCTTTCAAGAGAATTGGAGTCAAAAGTTGAAAATCAAAGAATTACAAGGGTTTTTGCTCGTAAGCAATAACACAATGTTACATATACTATTATATCACAAATTACACATTTGTCAATCGTTCCTCACGCTATAAATCATGATATAGTGCGAGTATCCAGTTACGTCTGAAACTCAGTAACGACAAGTGTTTCCGAGGATTTTTAATTTTAGAATTTGTGTGTTGTTATGGGTTCTGTTTTACCCTATTAATTAGTACTTACTCCTATGTTAATCCCTACAGTTATTGAAAAAAGCCAGTTTGGCGAACGTGCATATGATATTTACTCAAGACTCCTCAAAGAGCGTATTATTTTCCTACACGATGAGGTAAATCACAACACTGCCTCTCTTGTTGTTGCCCAGCTCTTATTTCTAGAGTCAGAAGACCCAAAGAAAGACATCACTCTCTATATAAACTCCCCTGGTGGAAGTATTCAGGCTGGTCTAGCCATTGTGGATACAATGAACCACATTAAACCTGATGTTTCCACAGTCTGTACGGGAATGGCTGCATCTATGGGGGCGATCATTCTTTCTCAAGGCGCAAAAGGAAAGCGTTTTGTTTTACCAAATTCAGAAGTGATGATACATCAACCTCTTTCTGGTATTGAGGGACAGGCTTCTGATATTGAAATCACTGCGAAGCATATTCTTTCTTTAAAAGAAAAGTTGTACCAAATGCTTGCGGA
>JAHFMX010000006.1 GCA_023267635.1 bacterium
TTTAGTCATGGCTATGAATCGTGCACAGTTCGCCAAACTGTTACAAGATGGCTTAAACACTGTCTGGGGTATGGAGTATGACTCTTATCCGGAAGAATTCAGACAGATTTTCAAAATGGATTCATCTTCAAAAGCTTATGAAGAAGATCAATTAGTAACTGGTTTTGATGTTGCTGTTGTCAAACCTGAAGGCTCTGCTGTTACATTCGCAGAAGCTATTCAAGCTTGGACTTCACGCTACACTCACATTACTGTTGCCTTGGCCTTTCAAATTACTGAAGAAGCAATTGAAGATAACTTATACATGGCAATGGGTAGCAAGTATACTCGTGCTTTGGCTGAGTCCATGCAACATGCAAAAGAAGTCAATGCTATTAGTGTATTGAACAACGGCTATTCTGCTTCTTTCCTTGGTGGTGATGGTGTGGCTTTGGCCTCTGCTTCTCATCCTTTGGCTGGTGGTGGTACTGCTTCAAACATTCTTGCTACTCCTGCTGATTTATCAGAAGCAGCTTTGGAAGATATTCTGATCCAGATTCGCCGTGCTAAAAATGACCGTGGCTTACCGATTGCTTTGAAAGCACAATCAGTGGTAATACCTCCTGATTTGATGTTCGTAGCTAACCGTATCCTGCGTTCACAAGGCCGTGTCGGTACTGCTGACAACGACATTAATGCTATCAAGTCAATGGGTATCTTCGGTGCTGAGCCTATAGTGATGACCCGTTTAACTGACACCAATGGCTGGTGGATCAAAACCAATGCTCAAAATGGTCTGCGTTTCTTCACTCGTAAACCGATAGCCACCAAAATGGACACAGAATTTGGTTCAGGTAACTATAGGTATAAGGCGCGAGAAAGATACAGCGCTGGATTTTCTGATTGGAGAGGGATGTTCGGAAGCCAAGGAATTTGATCTAAGTAGTTGATTTATAAGTAGAAAATACCCCTTCCTTTTTGGACTGGGGTATTTTTTTGCCTATTTACTTTACAATTAATACACAAATTTGTGTGTTTATCTTTCAGTAGCTTTGTACCTCAACACCCTCTACCCCAAAGGCTAGGGGATTTTTTTTGCCTATTTAAAAATTGTAGTATGCTATTGGTATTCAGATAAGTATCTGATCAACTTCTGCCCTTAATTGGGTGTCACTTGTGATGGAAGGAGATACTACCATGGCAACTAAACACAACATTTCACGCGCTGGACAACTTTACTATGGTGACGGCTACAAAGCCGGTGCTTTTGGCACTAATAAAAGAGCTGGCGTTCCAATTAATCCCCTAAGTAAACTAAGCCTTGGTGCTCCGGCTACTATAGTTACTGATGCTTTCGTAAAAGCAGCAACTGGCGCGGAAATGCCTAATGCTTCAACCAAGACCTACACGACTGCAACTGACAATACTTCACCTTTGGACGGAGGCATTGCTGCACCTTCTACAGTGTTCCTTAATGGTGCTGATAAATTGGTATGGGTTAATGACGTTGCTCGCAATATAGTTGCTACACAAACTAATGCTGGTACAACAGCTTTGACAACAGTTACCATTAATGGCTACGGATTTTATGGCGACGTTGTTACTGAAACTTTGACCTTAGCTGCTACAGCTACGACTATTACAGCAACTGGTAAAAAAGCTTTCAAATGGATTTACTCATTTGTCATTACTTCTGCTGCTGATGCAACAAGCGACACACTGAACATTGGTTTTGGTGATGCTATTGGCCTACCTTATGCCTTGGCTACAAAGTCAGACTTGTTGTCTAGTTGGGTTGATGATGTTGTTGACGCTGTTGGTACTGTACTTGTAGCTGATACAGCTACAGCCACGGCAACTACAGGCGACGTAAGAGGGACTATTGACTTTACTACTGCAAGCAATGGCGCCAAAGTATTCAAAGTGTGGATGAATCCTGACCCTAGCACGACAACAACATTGTTTGGCGTTGCTCAATTCTAATTCCAATGAGTCAAACATTAACTGACACAATCATGGAGTTAAAATTATGAGATCAATAACAAACGTTTACACGATAACAGCTACCGATGATGATGGTATCTGCTTATCTCAAACTCCCGGTGGAGCGGGGGCACTCACTATAAATGGTGCCCTCCTTGCTGGGATACCTACAGCACAGCACGTAACCATAGCCTGTGCTGGTAATGAGACTGCAAGAACCTTCACCATAACAGGTCTTGGATTAAATGGGCAGACTAGAACTGAAGTAGTAACAGGTGTTAACGCTGCAACAGCAACAAGCCTACGTAACTTTTCTATTGTAACTTCTGTTGTAGTTGATGCTGCAACAGCGGGCGCAATTAAAGTTGGGTTTGTGCAAACTGCTGAACTGGTCTGGATGCCTTTAAATCATTATGCTCAGGGTATTAACTATGGCTGGATGGTTACTGTAACTACTGCTACATATTCGATTGAAGGCACACATAGCGACATACAAGACTCAACAGTCACGGCATTACCATTTACTATTAGCCCAGCCGCTACTGCTACAGCAGCAGGCTACTCTACAGTACCTTGTAGAGCTGTGAGGGTGAATCTTACAGCCTGGACTTCCGGTACAGTGACTGTACAGCTCACTCAAGCTGATGGTGCAAAATGAGAGTTAGAGACTTAGTTTCGATAGTCAGGGAAGATTATTTGAATGATGTTAAGGCTCAGAAGTATCTGCACAGTGACGCTTCTTTGCTTCGTAAATTCTCTGAGGCAGAGAAGCAAGCATGTAGCCGTGCAGACCTGATATTCGACAGCACAACCTCGGAGTTCTCAAGGATAACTCTTGTATCCGGGGTGTCTGCTTACAACTTCAGTAACAAGGTTATAAGCATTGGTGATGTTGTGTATGCCAGTAAGGTTTTGGTTAAGAGGTCACGTGATGGTCTTGATAGGGATTTTCCATTTTGGCGAACCGATGCAGGTTTAACCAACTTTGATATTTCTTACTCCATTTCTGGAAGAACAATCCAGCTTAACCGAATACCTGCTGATGTAGAAGCTGGGACGTATCTTTACCTAGAAATCTACCGGCTCCCTTCAGTATCATTGCAAGACCTTAATCAGGAGTTTGAGATTCCTGAAGAACATCAAAGGTCATTGATTTACTGGGTTCTGCATGAGTGCTATAAGAAACAGGACTCAGATATATTTGATCAGGAGAAAGCTGACTATTTTCTGGCAAGATTTACACAAGAATTTGGTAGGCCAATTTCTGCAATACAAAGACAACATAACTTAGAATCTACAGCTACATGTCAGATATTTCCTGAGACATCAAGAATCAGAAGAATGCGTGTTACAGCTGAAGATAATCCTAATGAATGGTGAGGTGCTATGACAAGAGGGAATAGAGGTAATGATTGTGAACCTCCTTCAATTGATGACTTAACAGGAATTGATGGGCAATCATATTGTACATACGTAGCCATCCTGAATGAAAGATTGACAAATGTTATCCGAATACAAAATGAGCAATTGACCACAAGTAGGCTGATGCTGAAAAAATTAGAACAAGTGACAACTTTTCAGAATAGATTAATCGGGTACTCTGTTTCTGTAAGTGTAGTTATAAGCTTGCTGTGGGATTATGGAACGAAGTACCTCAAAGGCATTTAATGCTCAAGTTTTTACTGGCATACTTTCTGAAAGGATAAAGTACCTGGAGTCTGAGTTGGCTAGATGTAAAGAAGAGATCATAGAGCTAAACAGGAAAATTGAAGAGTTAGTAAATTTCCAAAATAGGGCTATTGGGGCTTCTATGGCGGCAAGTGCTATTTTAACAGCACTACTGAAATATTTTTTTAATGTGTAATAAAATAGTCGGGAGGCTATCATGGCTAATGCAATTTACCCAAAGTGGAAAGAAACAATAATGAAGGCTGAGGCCAATAGTGAACTTGACTCCGCAACAGGAGCTACAGGTGTCTATGTTGCTTTAGTTGATACAGGTACTTATACCTATTCTTCAGCACATCAATTTTACAGCTCATTGTCCGGTGTTGTCGGTACGGATCAAGAAATTCTAACCAAGACACAAACAAGTGGTGTTTTCGATGGTGACAATGTGACTTTCCCTGCTGTTACTGGTGCTACTGTTGAAGCTCTGGTTATCTACCGTAAAAATGGTGGTGCAAACACCACATGGCCATTGATAGCTTATATAGACACTTCAGTAACTGGATTGCCAGTAACACCTAATGGTGGTGACATTGGTATTACCTGGAATGCTTCCGGTATCTTTGCTTTATAAGCCATGACTACCTGGTTTATTGACCCATTAAATGGGACAAACTCGGATGCCAGTGCAGGAAATGGTGATAGCTTCGCAACTAGAAGGAAGAGTATAAGTAACATAGTTGCTGCTGCTTCAGCTCCTGGGGACACTGTTAAAATCATGGGGAGCCCTGATGCAACGAGCTTAGGTGTTACTGGTGTCTGGACAGAAGGACCTCCAACTTCTGGAGTTGCTATAACAAGTGCCTCTAATGCTACACCTATAGTAGTTACTCAAGCAAGCCACCCTTTTGTAAATGGTGATACAGTCTTCATTGCTAATGTTGGTGGCAACACCAACGCTAATGGTCTATGGGATGTAGCTAATAAGACCAGCACTACGTTTGAGCTCAAGAATCCTGATGGAACAAACTCAGTGGGTAACGGATCATCCAGTGGTGGAAACTCTCAGCTAGTTAATTCTCTTCGTGTTAAGTTAGCTTCAGCCGTGACTAAAACTATTTGTCTGACTGGTAACAAGGGAACAAAAACTAACTGGACTGCTTCAGCTAATGTGACTTGTACTGTTGACACTTCCGATTGGAAAGAAGGTCAAGAGTGCCAAAAAATTGATATTGCTGCGGGGTTCACTACAGGGCTTGCTGCATATATCCCTTTAGCAGGTGCTACGGATTTTAGTGCCTACCAACAAATTACTTTCTGGATCAAACAGACTTCAGGGACTATAGGAGCAACGGGGGACATTCAGATTAAACTTTGTTCTGATGCTGTGGGGGCTACTCCGGTAGACACGTTTAATATCACGACAGTAGGTGTTTTGAACTACTGGATGCCTATCACAATAGATAAAGGCTCAGCTCTTGGTGCTTCTATCCAATCAGTCTCATTTAATGTAGTGACAGACAATGGTGCACAGATATTTTTTATAGACAACATGCAAGCGTGTAAGGCTAGCTCTTCTGCTGATAGCTTGACGCTTAACAGTCTCATAGGTAAGGCAAATACTGGTGGTAGGTTTTATGGTCTGTGCTCTATAAATAATAATTTGATATTTTTAGGTCAGGATAACAATCAAAGAGTAGTCTACAACAACACTCCTAGGGGGTACTACACAGTTGGTGGAAGTGGTACTGTAACAACCTATAAACGGGAGTGCTTCAAGACAACCCCCGCCACATCCCTTGGAGGCTTTGTCCAAGAGGTGAAGGAGGCAGGAACTTCAGGCAACCTTATTAACTACTCAGGTGGTTGGAACACAACCGATATGACTACACAAACGATGGAGACGTGGTTTGATGGGCAAAATAATAACGGTTACGGCATCTATCTCGGATCACTTGACTATATAGGTATGAGTAAGATTGGCTTTGTCAGGTACTACACACTAAATCTAGCTTCAAATTTTAGTGTTTTCTCTTTACTAGCTTCATCGAACAATCTTATCGGCATTTTAGGAACTTCCTTCAATAGGGGCTCCTTCACAATAGATGCTTGTAATAATCACCAGCAATCAGGGATTAATTTAGGTAATCAGAATAGTATTACTGTTGGTGAAGCTAATGGGAGTTTGACTTTTGGGCTAGCCATAGCAGAAAATAATAAGTTAACAGCCACTGATATTTGTGGAAATGTAAGTTATGGGATTAGTAGCAATGGGGCTAATAAAAATACTTACTATGTAACAAATATAAAAAATAATTCTGCAGCTGGGATTCTTTTTCAGAACTCTGATGGGCATCTTGTTGTTGGGGCAACAATTGAAGGCAATGCTTCTTATGGTATTTTGTATGCAGGTACCTATCATAAAGCCTATCTTAGAAACTGTATTATAAACCAAGCTACTGAAGTTAGTGGCACAGCACAAACATATAGTGGGGATGGTGGTATTTATTCTCAAAAGCATGATCAGACCTTAAACAACCACTATAATTTTTTGAATAACGGCATTATTCAATCAGAAGCTTCTGTGAGGCATACAGCATCTGGGATTTCCTGGAAGGTTTCCCCAACATCTACAGCCTATGTTTTTGATGCCTTCCCATTCATACTACCAGTAGCTAAAGTTGCTTGTAATGCTAGTGCCTTAGTTACAGTTAAGCTTTGGATGCGTAGAACTAACACGGGATTGACCGCAAGGCTTGTTTGTAAAGGTAAACAAATTGCTGGGGTTGATGCTGATGTTACTTCAGCAATGACAGTGGCTGCTGATACCTGGGAAGAAATTACTATAACTTTCACACCTTCTGAAGTTGGTGTAGTTGAAATTACTGCTGAATGCTTTGGAGGAACAACATACAGTTTGTATGTTGATGATTTAACAATAACACAGGCATAAGAAATGGCCTTACCTACTGCTTCAGATTTAGTAACTCTGAACTTCTCCTACGATGGCTACCCTTGCTGTGATATTTCTCTTACTACTCCACAGTCTACTAGCCTGGATGTTTCTTTTAAAGCACTTCCATTTGTAGGAGCTCAGGGAGGTACATTTGCACAGACCTTAAACCCAAGCCTATTTACCAACACTAGTACGTTCTATGTCCCTACAGTGTCTGGTGGAGAAGTAACTCTTACACCAAGTTTCTTCACTAATGCTAATACAACTTATACAGCATTTGTTAGCCATAATGTTAATGCTGGTCTATTTAGCAATACCAACACATTCTATTCTGCAACTGTTATTGATGTCGGAGTACAGCTTCACCCGGATTTGTTCTCTGGCACTAGCACGTTCTATGATGCAACAATAACTTTTGGTGCAGTAACGCTCACACCAAGCTTATTTAGCAACATCAACACGTTTTATGCAGACATCATAGTCAAGTACCTTAGCCCTGATCTGGAAGTTAATACAAATAACTTTTTTGGGGGCTCTGTATCGAAGTCTGTTGCACCTTCTTTATTTAACAACATTAATACTGTTTATGCCCATACAGTAACCCCTGGATCGGTGACGCTTGCCACAAGCCTATTTAGTAGCACAAACACATTTTACACGCATACATTAGTTGCAGGCAAGGTGCCGCTGCTTCCAAGCTTATTAACTAATGCAAACAGTTTTTATTCTCCTGCTGTAGCAGGTGTAGTAGCTTATATCTACCCTGATTTACTTTTAAATAGTGCCATATTTTACTCAGCTAAAATATCACTAAGCCTTCTCCCAAGCTTATTAACAAACAGCAATACATTCTACACCGGAGAAGTACATACTGGGTTTGTAGGGCTTTTCCCAAGTATATCTATAAATACCAGCACGTTCTACGTGCCTACAGTAGCCCCTGGAGCAATAACTCTTACACCCAGCCTCTATGCAGACCTTGACACGTTTAATGCAGCTACAGTCACACGTGGGTCTGTGGTACTTAATCCTGGGCTTATAACTAATAGCAGTGTGATATTTTCTCCGGCTGTGTCGTTATCATTGAAGCCAAGTTTATTTGCAAACACTAATCTGTTTTATAGTGGCTCTATTGCTACCGGAGCAGTTTCATTATTTCCGGGGCTTTTTACTAACACAAATACGTTCTTTGAGCCACAAGGCTTTCACTTTGCATCAAGAACACCAAAGCAGCGCAAGGTATTTGTACCTATGGGAGGCTTTTAAATGACTAACCTACTACCAAGCCTATTTGTGAACATTAATACCTTTTCTGTTACATCCAGTAGCACTTCAGGCACTTATGTCTCTAATTATGGGGGCTTAGTTTATAGGGAAGACAGAGTGGTTTATAATGCTCAAAAAAGGAAGAGTGTTACACTTTTTCGTAGAGACAAGCACATCTTCATTGAACAATAGGAGCTACTATGTTTTATAGCGATTTTGAAAAGAAATTACACATCCCAGGGTTTCATGACCCCAATGACATTCGCCCTATGGGGTGGTTATTCAAGCCCCCAATTTGGATAGCTGCCACAACTTACTCAAAATCAGATGAAGAAAACTTTGAGATAGTCATACCTTCAGTATTTTCTGGCCTTTATTTCTTCGTAAGAAACCCAGGAAAGTCCGGCGCAACTGAACCCACATGGGTTAGGAAGGAAGGAAAACTTACAGAGGATGGCACTTTAGGCTTGATCTGGGAAGCTAAGAACTACAATCTTATGCCGGTGAACGAGTATATTGTTGCTGTCACTTATATCACTACAAACAGCGTCACAGTCTCTTCAACCTCATTTACCACAGGCTCTTCTGATTTTGTAATTGATGTGTTGCCAGTTGCAGCGGTGACTGCCGGAGAATTTGAGATCACTACCAGAGTGACTAAAAACACAGGTGCCAAGTTTGATGCCACTATGGTCTTCAAAGTTGGGGAGCGTTAAGACATGGCTAAGCCTAACTTGAGAAATTTCAGTGTAGGCCCTTTCAAAGGGATGAACAATAGACTCCCTAGAAGAGACATGCCTGCTGATGTGCTAGCTAATGCTGTGAATGTTTTAGTTGATAACTCAGGCAAGGCGATCTTTCCGGCTATTGGCAAGACTCAAGTTTATAGTGGTACCAACGTTCACTCTATCAAAGAGTTCCTTGACGTTACATTGTTTGTTGACAATGGAATTCTCAAGAAGCTTAATTCTAATTACACAGCAACTACTATTTTAGCCGGTGTTGGGTCTTCTCCTATGTTCTATGAAGAACTGGGGGATCATGTTTATTTCTCCAACTCAATCTTGATGGGGCGCTACTCAAAGACCCTACAAATCTATGAGCCCTGGGGTATAGATCGCCCAGCCTTTCAGCCATCTTGTGAGGCATCATCTTTCGGTGGGCTCCCAGCAGGGGAGTATAGGGTTGCAATAACATGGGTTGGTGCTTGGGAAAGTGGCACTACTACAGGAAGGAAAGTGGCCTTGCTTGATGGCCAAGGAATAAGACTCTACAACTTCCCGACACCACCGTCTAATGCTGAGGTTATGCGGGTCTATGTAACTGCCACAAACTCAAAAGAGTATTATCTTTTTTGGGAGTATCCGGTAGGGGCAACAGACATAACAATCACAAAGCTAAACCCCCAAGGAGTTGTCCCAACAATCCCTTTGAAGACTATGTACCACTACACTCCTTTAGTCAGGGGAAAGTTTGTTGTTCACAGTGGCAGGATTTATTATACTCGGAAGAATCGGGTGTTTTTTACGGAGCCAAAGAATTATGGTCTGGCTAAGCCCCTGCAATACTGGACTTTTGATGGTGAGATTAAAGCTCTTTATTCGATACCCCCATTATTGTTTGTGCATACCGACAAGACCCTCTACCAGATTACTAACATTGATTTAGATGGTGCACCAGTAATAAGGAAGTCTGTAAGCTACGGAGCTACACCTAATACTGAAGTTCCTGATCAAACTATTGATGCAGGTTACACGTTCACCAAGCACGGGTTCCTTATGGTAGACAACCAAGGAAGCTCAAAGGAGCTCAGCTATAAGGACAATGCTCTTCCTTTATTCTCTAAAGGCACTATGAGCATTGTCGAAAAAGATGGTATGAAGTTTTTATTGTTTTTCGGTAGAGGGGGTACTCAAAACCCGCTTGCTGATAAAGAGTATAATTCAACAGAACTGGCTCGCGGGAGCCTCTAATTTTTATTTTAATAGGTAACTAAAATGGCACATAATCCTAACATGGCTAATTTGGTAATGTACTACTCAGGTGGAGGCTCTAATAGTGTTACTACAGCTTCAATTGGTGGTGCAATATCTTCGGCAAGGGTAACTTCACAAACAGCAACAGCATTAACTACGTTAACCGGAGTCACCATTGATGATGCTATGGGTAACGGAGAAGGCGACGGAACTTTGTCTTTTGCTTCAGCAACCAAGACTTTAACATGGCAGCCTCAAAATGGTAGTGCCGGAACCCCGGTAACCATAACAGAAAGTGGTACATGGTTTATCCAGGGTTACAACAATGGGGTCAATAACGGTGGTGCCCTATGTGTGACTGTTGTTTACGCAAGCTTGCCAACAGTCAACATTAGTAATACAGTTACTATTGCAAACAGAACTGAAAAGATGTTCTTAAACTTGACGGAAGATGAGACCAATACCGGCGTAACCAAGTACCATTGTTTCGCATTGAAAAACACACATGCCACTAAAAAGATAGTGGACATTAAGATGTGGGTTAGTAAGAATCGTGAGGGTGCAGCTGAGTCTCTTTACCTTGATCCTTTGGCGGCCAGTAATGGTGCGGTAGGCCCGACTGCGGTGGCTAATGAAAATACAGCACCTGCTGGTAGTACGTTCGTTGTTCCAACATCATCCACTGATGCAGCAGTTCTTAGTTTCGGTACTTTGTTAGCCGGTGAAGTCAGGTTCTTCTGGCGTAAAGAGGCAACACCAGCTGGGCTTGATACTGCAGTTACAGCTAACACGTTTGTTGCTAGCATTTCAATGAGGGGTTAGTCATGGCACTTTATAGTTTATCTTTGATCTCAACGGTTACAACCAACAACGCGCCCGCATGGGGGTTCTTGGCCTCCTCAGATCAAAGCCCAAAGATTTATGAAATTCACTTAGACATAGGTGCAGCTACAGCTTCAACTTATGGATTGGGTAGAGCAGCTGCAGCAGGCACGCAGACATCTTCAGTAGCGGTTCTCCCTAATGGACCAGCCGATGCTACAACTAATAAATCTACTTGTGCTAGCACATGGTCTGCAGCTCCTACTATCCCGGCACAGTTCCTTAGACGCAAATATTTACCGGCTACGATAGGCTCAGGTGTTATCTGGACGTTCCCCGGTGGTCTTGGTGTTGCTGCTTCTTCTGAACTGGTGGTCTGGAACCTTAACACCAATTCAGCTTCTTTGCATGTAACTGTTGTTTCTGAGGAGTAGTACATGGAAATTAAATTACCTGGCTTTATTTTGAGGTTGTATACTGAGCTTGCTGACTTGCAAGAAAAGCAAAGGAAGCTCTTAAACTTTGTGGTCTCCCATGAGTATGACAGCCTTTCTGAAATCGAGAGACAAATTTTGGATAAAAGAGTTGTGATAATTCAGGACTACATAAATAACATTGGTGAAAGCTTGTTTGTTTTCAGTAAGGAAAGGCATCATGCCTGATACCAGAACTGTAGCTTACCTACAGATTGAGATAAAAGAGTCAGGGGCGCTTTCTGTGGCTGGTAGCATTGACAATGAAGCGTATGCTATTGCCGCACTTCAAGCGGCTATTGATGCTGTGCGTTCACATCACAGCCATAAACAGACTCTTATTATCCCAGGGTACGACACAGATGTGAACAAGCTTAGAACTAACTAGGTAAGCTAAATGATATTTGATAGTTACAATTATGATCTGTACAGCTTAAGAAGATTTAAGCAAGGCTACTCAGAGACTTATAACTGGGACTATCCAATATATATTTCTGCTCCTTCTGGCTCTGATGGCTTTGCTTATGTTACTTACGCTGAGGATTTTAGTGATCTTATTTCTCTTGATGCCTATGTCAGAACTGATGTAAATTTTATAGATCAATTCTCTCTGGCTGCTTATAAGTCTTATGCGGAAGATTTCCAAGATACCATTTCACTAAAAGTTTATGCTCGATCACAGGCAAACTTTACTGATCAACTAAGTTTGGCGATTTATAACCTTACTCAGGCAGATATGACTGATCAACTAAGCTTGTCTGTTTATAAATTAGCTGCTGCTAGTTTCACAGATCAGGTAAGTCTAAGCATATACCAAGCTACTCAGGCTTTGTTTATTGATGACATATCACTGAGTGTTTATAAGAACTTCAATGTTGGTTTTGTAGATCAATTAAGTCTATCAGCATTAGCAGGAAGTAGTATTACATTCATTGACAGCCTTGATCTTAAAATTTACACAGCATCAAGCGTTCTTTTCAAAGACATAATTAGTACCTCGGTCTACACCCCAGCAACCGTGGCCTTTGTAGATCAGCTCAGCATATCTGCACTAAAGACTTATTACCAATCAGTAATAGACCAGATAGCTATGTCTGTCTACGCTGGTACAGAAGTTGGCTTCATTGATCAGATCAGTCTTGCAGCAGTTGAGAAGTACATTGGCTATGCGCTTAATTTGGAAACAGGTGCTTTATCTAAATTAGAGGGCTTCAAGATTGATACCGTTTCTGGAAGGTTCTGCTGTGATAAGAATGGAATCTACACATTCGATGGCAGTTTAAATATTGCAGCACAGATACCCGCTTTTATTGAAACCGGTGACTTGAGCTTGAAAAGCAATGCTTTGAAAACTGCTTCTTATGCTTATACCATTCAAGAAAGTGGCCCGATGGTGCTAACTGTTACAGCTGATTCAGAAGACTTTGAATATGACATTGACGCTGTTGATGTACCTTTTGAAGTGAGCAGAACTAAACTTGCTGACGGGGTTTCAGATGTTTATTGGAAGTTCAAACTTGCTAACTCCAATGGTAGCTCAAATAAAGTCCACAGTATAGACTTGTTGGTTTCAGAAAAACAGAGGAAGTTCTGATGCAGTGGAGGGGTAAAGAACTTGGCTCTCAGGAAATGAAACCGGTTACATTTAAACTTTATGGTGATCCTGGGGTTGCTTCAAAGTATATGGATAAAGGACGTTTTCATTTAGGCGAACTTAAACTAAGGATGCAGCTTAATAGCAATTTGACATGGGGAGAGCAAAGAATAGATGTTGTTGATGGGACGATAATACATGTCATGACAAATAGAAATGGGTTATCAGATATTGATGAAATTACTATAGATGTTACAGCACTAGCTGATAAAACACCAAAAGAGAAGATATGTAAAGGCTTCATAGCTATGGTCAACGCAGTTAACTTTAACAGTGTTAACACACAGCTTAATGTACAGGGTCCTGATGACACTACACACACTTTTTTACATACAACGTATACCCCAGCAGCACAATTTGTCTACTTGGAAAATGCTGTTCCCGGCATTATACCTAATACTTTTGATGATACTGATGATCCTGAAGTTGGTGGGTACAAGAGAATACTGTATGGAGAACTTTCTACAGATTCAGTAGACTATAAGTATGCACCATTACTAACTTTTCGTAATTCCAGGCAGAATATAGCTGTGTGCAGGGGCATACCAGTTTATAATGGATCATCTATTACTGTAACTTATTCTGTAAATTTTGAAGGCTTTATTGCGGTAGTTCCAGGAAGTATAACATATAATTTTATAGACCCTGAACTTTCTGGTAGAGACCCTGATTTATCAGGGCCTAATAACACAGTTTCAAGGGCTTTTCATAACTTCACAGCAACAGCTAGTGTGCCAAAAGGTGACTATGTACTACAAGCTGCTGGTAAAGTTGATGTTCTTTTGATTTGTGATAAAGGGTTAGAAAAAGCACAGTTTACTTTTTCTGATGTGAACACTATTTTTTATTCTCAGGAAATGGTAGTTACTGTTGGTAAAAAATTTAAGAATGTATCAGAGATAGTTAAAGTCAGAGACTTAACTACATTAATAAGCTAGGAGTAAAAAAATGGGCTCAATAACGTTTTTTAAGCCACCACAAGATGGAACTCTTGGTAATTGGCCTAATTGGTATCCGGATAGTTCAGGGATAAAGACCTACACAGAAGACAGGTTCGATAAAGCCATTGCTTACAGAGACGTTGTTTTAAACAACCTCTATTCAAAACTGGCTGACTTGAATGATGATCTGCTTGCTTTACAGCAATCTCCTGGTGCTACTGCCAACATAGACTTGGCTGTGCTTGACACACTAAATGCTACGTTCGAGAAGCAGGTAGCTCCGGTTAAACCCACTATATCAGTGGCATTCCCTGATGCCCCGGCAGATGCCGTACTTGGTACTGTGTCACCTTTTGTCCTTGAGCCAGTACCCGTGTTGACAAGGGCTGAGCCTATTGCTAAAGAGATAGCTCCCCCATCTAAGTTCACTAAAGTTGCCCCTACTATGGAAGACCTTCCTGTACGTGGTTTCCCTGCTACCCCTACATACACACTACCCACAGTGCCACTAGCTAGAGCATTAGTTCTACCAAGTGATCCAGTAATTGATGACGTGCAGTTCTTAGGTGTTACACCCGACAGACTTGGTACTCCAACACCCTACACTTTCACCTTCACTGACCAGGATTATGAGTCAGCACTTAGCACTCAGTTGAAAAGCACACTGCTTGATCTGGTTCTTAACTTCAGACAGACAGGTCTCGGTGATACCATACTCAATCAAAAATGGGATCAGGGGCGTGAACGCACTAACGCCGTGATGCAAGGAGCTATCTACAACATTTCTCGCTTATTCGCCAGTGCCGGGTGGGACTTGGATACTGGCTCCGAAGCAGAACTCATTATGCAGGCTATGGGTGCCAAAGAAGAGCAAGATATACTGGAGTCAAGAAATATTCAGGTATCAGAAGCAACACTCATACAAAACAACTTCCAGTTTAGCTTCACTCAAGCCTTAGCATTAGAAGGTCAATGGCTCTCACATCATGATACCCAGCAACAAAGGGCACTGGATGCAGCCAAAGCTGTACTTGATGCTTCAGTCCAATATGGAAACTTACTAGTGGCTTACCTTCAGGCTGACGTAGCTTTGTACACAGCTAATGCTACAGTCTTCGCTGAAAGGATCAAAGCTTCTTTGAACAAATTGGAAATTTACCGGAGCAAGCTGGAAGGTCTTAAGCTCATTAGTGAGCTTAATCAACAAGACATTGACCGTTACAAAAGTCAGATCGAGGCAATTGTAGCTGTCTTTGGTCTCTACAAAGATCAACTGGAAGGTGAGAAGATTAAGATTGAGGCTGATGGCTTGAAGGTTCAACAATTCCAGGGTAGGATTTCTGCTTTCGCAGAAGAGCGCCAAGCTAAGGCTTTAGAATATGAAGGCTTCAAAAGTGAATGGGGTGCTGAAGAAACCAAGGCCAGAGTCTTCCAGTCCATTGTTGACTCATTCAAAGCGAAAGCTGATGTGATGAAATCTGTCAATGAGTCTAAACTTCAGAAGATGGATGCAGACATTAAGCTTAACTTTGATGTACCACTGGACATTCTTGACAAGAAGACAAGTGTTTACAAGGCTAAGATTGATGCTAAACGCTCAGAGATCGGGGCAATCACAGACCTTTACAAAACGGATGCTGATGTTTTTGGGACACTTACCAGTGCAGAAAGTACACGTGTCACTTCTGAATTGAAGTCTGTAGAGCTTAAGCTTGATGGTCAGGTGAAAAAAGTGACAACTGAGTTGGAAGCATTTAAAATTAACTTAGGTAATATATTATCACAGAAAGAATTGCTAATTTCTGGAGAAGAAAAGGAAGCTGCTCTCTTGGCTCAAGTAGCGTCCAGCATAACCGGATCAGTAAGTCATTCATGTGGTATCAGTGGTTCTTCTTCTTACCCGAATGCAGAACCAATACTTGTAACAACTTAGGAGTAAATCATGCTTAGTGAATTAAATAGAATGAGGGGTGACATCCTTGGTGTAGCCGGAGTTCCCGGAGGTTTAAATGCCTTGAGGGAGGACTTACTCACACCATCTTTCGCTAAAGGCGGCATGATACCCTACAAGGATGGTGGCATGATAGTGGGGGAAGGCACACCAACGTCGGATAGTATTTCTGCTGAGCTCCCACCCGGCGCATTTATTGTATCTGCTAAGATGCTCAAAATGTTTGGCCAGCCTTTGTTTGATTATATCCTGTCTTTAGGTGAGACAGCTGCGGAAGACACTGGAGAAGGTCAAGAAGAGGCACCTGTTAAAGTCTCACAAGGTGAACTCTACATACCACCGGAAGCAGCCAAAGCTTTTGGCCTGGACAAGCTACAAGGCATGGCTGATGCAGCTAATGGTAAGGCTCCTATGCTAGGAGAGAATGCAGAAATGATGCCTGATCAGGAAAGTATGCCTGAAGGTTCAATGGAGCCTCAAAAGTTTTCTGATGCAGGTGTTGTCAAGAAGAAAGATGATGATTACCTAGGCATACCGGAAGCCGGCAGGAATGCTGCAAAAGCTGTAATAGGAGAGAAGGGCTATAATGCTGTTACGGGTGCAGTCAACTCAGGTGAAGCTGCTCTAGGTGCAGGTGCAACTGCTTTGAAGGACTCAGCTGTTTCTGGGACTCAAAGAATTGGTAATGCTTTTCAAGGTAATCAACAGGGCTATGGCCTTTTGGATGTCCCCGGTAAGATTTTTAGCAGACCTGTTGATCAGGTTACTGCACCACAAACAGCAGCTACCCCTTTGACTAAGACTCCTGCTACAGCGCCTACCACACCCCCTATCGCTGCAACTCCTACAGTAACGGCTAAACCACCACAGACTACAGTACCTTCTCAATCCACTACATCTTCACAACCTGGCAGGTCTCAAGTTGACATAGCTGATGCAGCCACAGCAGCACTAGGTGTACAAAATCAACAACGTTGGGAGGCTCAGGATGCCCAAGCTGCACAGGTAAAAGCTAATCAGGATAAGACACAGCAAGCTAAAGATGACGCTGACTTCCGCAGAAGACAAGACCAGTACTTTGACACCTTGTACAAAGAGCAAGGTGCAATCGGTAATGCCTTGAATAATGGTATTCCGGTCGAGGCAATACCTAAGAAATCAGCTGGTGCTGAGTATGCTTTGGGGGATCGTGGACAAACTTTACAAAACCAACTTGGTAACAGGCAGTCTGATGTTGCTGAACAGAACAGCATAAGATCAAATGCCCAAGAAGATAGAAGAACAGAAGCACTTAAAGGATACTACGGCGGGCATAGTGACACACCAAAAGTGGGAGAAAATAAATTCTCAAGGGATGAAAATGGTAATATTTACCCTACTTCAGGCCCAGTGGCTGACCAAAAGTATGCTCAGGAAGCTCCTGCAAGGGCACACAAATTCATAGCTGAAAACTTGTTTAGTGACCCTTTGTCAATAGACCCCTCTGATCCTGAGATAAATAACCCAACTACCAGAAGTTTCATTCAGCAGTTACTAAGCACTAACCCTGATAAGGCTAATGAGCTCTTCAGTAACCCAGCTGTTAAGGCACACTTTTCTAAATTCGTACCAGCACAATAAACGACATGGCTAACTTAATTGGGCAGCAAGCTAGAGTAAAACCTTCAGATGATCAGGATTTTTTAGGTGCCATAAATAGTTATGGGGGGGCATCAAGCACTTCTGCTACTACTCAGAAGAACCCTGATCAGGAATTCACTGACACCATAAATAGCTATGGGGATCAGACAGGAACTCTGGGTGCCTATGGGCAGACTTTTGTTCAAGCTGCTAAAGGCGTACCAGGTTTTATTGGACAAGCAATAGAAGGAGGTACTCCATTTGACCAAGAAAATGGTGTTGATCAAATAGTAAAAGACACTCAAAAATCTAATGAAGAATTTGCTAGTGGCTCTGATGCAGAACAGCCAGTTCTTGGTGGTCTTGCAAAAGTAAAAGATATAAAAGGGTCAGCTGGAAGTTTGACCAGCTCCCTAGCAACTATGGCACCAACGGTTATAGGGGGCTTGATTGGTGGTGCTTTAGGTGGTCCAGCAGCACCATTGACAGCAACAGCAGGTGCTACTATTGGGGGGCTTATAGGTGGGGGTCTAGGCTATCTAGGCATGTCCAGACAATCAGAGAATCAACTAATACGTGATGTTGTTGACAAAGAAGATCAAACAAGGTCAGCTCAAGGTAAACCATTACTAAATCAAGATGAAAAAGTAGCTAAGCAGAATGCTCTGCTTGAGTCGGGAGACCCACAACTACAAGGATTTGCAGAAGCTGCTGGGGAGACTATAGGTAACTTCCTTGAAATTGCAGCAGCCATGACACCTTTAGGCAAGCTTGGAAATGTCCTGAAAGCTGTTGGAGGCCCATTTTCTGGGGCTTTAGCTACAGCAGCCTTAAGAGGTACAGGGATACTAGCTGTTGAAAACATAGAAGAGCAAGCTACCAATCTTGTACAAAACCCTATTGCAAAAAGACAAGGGCTTCCTGAAGCCACTGCAGCTGAGACAGCAAAGCAAACAACATTAGCTACATTACCATTTGCAGCTCTTGGAATGGGGGTTGGTGGTTATCATGACTATAAATCAGCAAAAAAAGAAAAAGACTTCCAAGAGTATTTAGCCGGTGCTTCGACTGAAGAACTACAAAGCAATATACAGACTTTACAAACTCCATCACCTGAAGATGATGAGCAAACAGCCCAGTATAAGCAAAGTCTAGCCCAAGCTTATACTGATGAACTTAACAGCAGAGGTACTACAGATGAAAATAACAACCAGGCAACAGGTGCAGAGCAACCTTCGGGAATCGGGGGAATTGCTAATAGGCCAACTACACTTGATAGAGGAACTCCAAAGCAAGAACCAGGAACTAATGGACAAGGTGTCAATGTTACTGAACCTGCTGGAGCTTCAAGAAGAAGTGTGGAACCCATTCCACAAGAAGAAACCAGACAACCTGGACTTGATGAGCGTGGAAGTACTCTAAGTAACATATCTGATGAGGGCTTAAAAAAAGCCATAGAGCTTCTGAACAAACATGAAACTGATTCTCCAGAAGCCATTAAGAGTAAAGAAGATGCTATAACTTTTTACAGCAATGAACTTGAAAGAAGAAAACCACCCACCCAACCAATAGAGGAAACTCAAAATGAAAAACAAAAAATCACCAATGAAACCGATGCCAATGCCAATGAAGCAAATGCCGAAACCGGGCAAGGGCAAGAAGGGTTGCAAGTAATCCAACCAAACATAACTCAACCAAACATAACTGAAGAGGGTACAAACCTTGAGCAAGCAGGCACGGCAACGTCAAAGAATGCGGGACAAACGACAAAAGAGGAAACAGGAACTACCACAGTCAGTAGTACTGGTGAAGGAGGGCTAGTTAATGTTAATCAAGCAGCACCTGTCACAGGTATTGGAGCAGAACAAGCAAAGCAGGGAACAAGTTTTGGTCAACCAGGACTTGCTGAGTCTGTTGAAGCCCAGCAGAAAGAAGAAGTTGTGGGCTCAATTCCTACAACTGCTTCCGTGGGAGCCACAGGTGCACAGAAGTCCAAAGCCCCAGTAGTAAGTGAGGGAGCTCCCCAACCTGCTACAGCAGGGGGACAAACAACTCCTGACTACTCATACCTCTCTGACAAAGGCTTCACCCCTGAAGAAATACAACATGTAGGAGAAGCAAGTAAGACCCACAAAGACCTTAATGGCTGGGCACGAGGTAGATTTGGGTATGATCGGGTCAAGGGTGTCAACTTCACACAATCAATAGCACCTAATGCACCTGCCATTAATAATGAAGTGGATGCAGCAGCACATGAAGCAGCAGCTTCCCCATTAAATGATCTTGCACATCCTTCACAAGCTCAGATAGAAGCAGAAAACCCAAAACTAGGACATATTGAAAACTTTCATGGCATGTCAATTTCAATAGAGAATCCTGAAGGCTCGGTTCGTTCTGGTGTTTCACTGGAGGGCAGACCTTGGCAAAATACTTTAAAAAACCATTATGGGTACATCAAAGGCACAGTGGGTAATGACAATGATCATGTGGATACTTTCATTGGGCCTGATGTTGGTTCTCAAAAAGCCTTCATAGTCAACCAAAACCATGTTACCAGAGGCATAGGAACTAATAGGTTTGATGAGCACAAAGTCATCCTTGGGGCAAAGACCAAGAAGCAAGCTCTTCAAATCTATCATGACAATTATGAAAAAGGTTGGCAAGGCATGGGAAGCATCACTCAAATGTCTGTTGGTCAATTAAAGGAGCAGCTAGGTACTGGGAAGTTAACGAAGCCTGTTTTGCAAGAGCAAGTTAGTCAACAGGAAACCAACCAATCTAATAAGCCTGAAGCTCCCACACCTAAAGGTTACATGAGCACTGGGGATGTTTTTTCAAGGTTAACATCAAAACAAAGAGCTTTTCATAAGTCAGGGAAACTTATTGTAGTTCCTACAGAGGAGCAACTTCCTGCTAGTCTAAGACCTAAAAAAGGTGAGGAATCCTCAATACCTGGGCTATATCACCCCAAAGAAGATAAGATTTATGTTGTTGCACACAACATCAAGCATGATGAGCTAAATGGCCTTCTCGCCCATGAGTTTTTACATAGGGCTGTTCGTGTAGATAAAGTATTCAAAGGTAAGTTTGACAAATTTGATAGAGGTCTCACTGCTCGGTTTAATATGGCTGGTCGTGGTATTGGTTCAGATATTGAGAAAGCAGCTTACAAGCATGTTGTTGATGCTGGTACCCCACAACACCAATTATTAGATGAGTATAAGTCCTACTTGGTGCAAGAGTATGCTAAGAACCCTGATAGCTTTGTTGGTGAAATTAAACGACTAATTGAGGAATTCATCGCTGCCATTAAAGTAGCCCTTGTTAAATCTGGACTTGATTCTGGATTCATTGAAAAGCTAACACCTGCCGATCTGTATGAAATGAGCAAGTATGGAGCTGAGCAGGTTGAATCTACGCAACCACAAAAGAATAATGAAGCCCTTAAATCATTCATTGGAGTTAAATCTCAGACTGCTCCAAAATATGAACTATCCACTGCCATGTCTGATATTGAAGCAGGAGAAAACCCTGAAGGGGTAAGGAAAGACACTGGCTGGTTCAAAGGAGCTGACGAGCATTGGAGATTTGAGATTGATGACAGTGAAGCAAAGCTTGATGAAAAAGAAGTTAACACACTAAAGGGGTACTACAAATTAGGCAGGCTAAGTGGGCTTGAAAAAATTCTTATACACCCCAAACTTTTCGCAGCTTATCCGCAGCTTAGAACTATTGGTATAAAGTTTGCAAAACTTCAGGAAGGTGTTGGTGGTGGGACAAGCCAAGATGGGAAATTCATAACTCTGAATGTTGACCTTAAAGACGATAAAATTTTATCAGTTCTTTTACATGAAGCCCAGCATGCCGTTCAAATACATGAAGGCTGGGCTGGTGGGGGTTCCCCATCAACTTTCCAAAAGGAGTTTGTTGAAAGAGTGGAACTCTTAGAAAAAATTGTAAAAGATATAAATAATGAGCTATCTGTCCAAGCAGGCATAATGAATAAGTATGAAGTCAGAGGGTCTTACAGAAAATATACAGCTCCTGAAGGGTACACTGCTGCTGCAAAATATGATGAACTAATGCAGGAAAGATCAGATGCTGCGAAATCTTTAAGACGGATTGGTCTACTTAATGATGTAGCGGATACCTCACGTAAAATATATTCTAGGTTATATGGTGAGATTGAGGCACGTAATGTGCAGAGAAGGATGGACTTTTCTGCACAAGAAAGGGAGAAGTTTTCTCCTGAAGGTACCCAAGATTACGCAAATAAAGACGCTGTTATTCTGTGGGCTAATGCTGATGTTAAGGGCTTATTATTTCCTGAAAATGAAGCAGACCTACTTTACTCAAAGAAAACTAAAACTCAAGAAGGAATTAAATTAAATGAAAGAAAACCAACTGAAATCTCTACAAAAGAAACCTCAGAGTACACAAAAAGAAATATCCTCAATACCAGCAGACTTGACAGAACTAGTCATGCAGAAAAAAGGTATTTCCAAGAAAGAAGCGGAAACTCTGCTGAGAGAGTTCGGGGCATAAAAGGAGTTTTCTCACCAGGAAAGAGCATAACTTCCGATTTTGAAAAAGCTGGAGTACCTAGCCCTGAGTACCATGAGTGGTTTAATGGTAATAAGATGGTTGAAAAGTACATGGGCATTATGACTAAAGCACAGAACACGAAGTTTGGTGCCGCAGTTTACATCTACCCAAAAGAAGATTATCGGAAAATGAGAATCTTTGTAACACCGGATGAGCTCTCAGGGTTTGCACTAAAGACTGACGGCGATATTGTTAGTGTAGTAAGCTTACCAGAAGCGCCTTCAGGTAGAGTTTACTCAATGATGGCGCTTGCTACGGAACTTGGTGGCACTAAGCTCGACGCTTTTGATACTGTTTTACCTGAAATTTATGCTGTGTCTGGTTTCAAAGAAGTTGGCCGGGTAAACTGGAATGAAGACTACAAACCTGATAACTGGGATAAGGAGGTTTTCAGTAAGTTTAATAATGGGGAGCCAGATGTGGTCTTTATGGAGTATGACCCCACCTATAGCCCTTTTAAAAGATCAGAGATAGAAGTCTCATTGTCTAATGCACAGCATACAATACCTGGTATTTCCAAACTCACTAAAGAATTTGTAGATGGAGATACCACAGCTGGTGTTCTGTTGAGGGAGCTCGGCCATGACTCTTTAGACTACCTGACTTCAGGTATAAAGTCAGTAAGCATAAGTTACAAAGACCCAACTGGTGTGTATGGTGGAGACAAAGAGCCTTCACTTGGAGTAGCTGCATCCTTTGAAGAAAAAGATCGGAAAGAAGTTCTTAGAGCCTTAGCACAATTTGCTAAGAACTTCGACCAAGAACAATTTCATGTACTAGGCTCAGTAGGCACAAATACTGAAGTCATGCACGTCTATGATGATGGCTCTTACAATACCAAAGTTTATAGCTTCACTTTAAATAAGGTGCCAAGTGAAAAAGAAGTTAGCAAATTAATTAATAACTCAGGATTATATGGGCTAACCATTTCCGGTAGCACCCTTGAATCCTACTATGTGGAGCAAGATCAAAATGACGCAAATGAATACAAAGAGTGGACAAGTAAAATCGACAAGCTCCACGAAATTATCTCCGGCAGAAATCTCAAAAGCTATGGAGAAAAAGTGGCGAGACTCTGGGTCTACGGTAGCGGAAACAGAGCCATCAGCTATGGTCAAATTGAAGGCAAATTTCACCCATCGTACACCGACCAAGGGCAAAAAGCTTCTCAACGGGTAGCTTCAAGATTGATTGGCAGAGACGTTAAAGCCCCTTCAATACCTAAAACAGTTACTCCTGAACAGAAAGCACTACAAGCCTCAATTGCTCAAGCTTATGATGAAATGCGAATCAATGCCCTTGATCAGACGAACGTTATACGAGCCTACAAGGAGCTAGCTTCAGAAGTTCTTGATCAATACAATGCTATGCCCATAAAAGTTGAAGTCTGGTCTGGCCAAGGAGAGCCCTATTCTGCTAAAGGCAAAGTGTCTTCTGCTGAAATGAGGAAAGACATAGCTGAAAATAACCATCTTTACATCTATAAAACAGAAGCAGATTCTTTCGGGCCTCCTGGTGTCATCTATGATAGTCACCCTCTTCTTGAGCAGACTGGTATTAAGGACATCAATGGAGTTCCTTTGGTCTACAATGACCTGCTCCGGGCAGTGCATGACTATTATGCACATACGATGACTGATGCTTCTTTTGGTCCAATAGGTGAAGAAGCAGCCTGGAAAACCCACATGCTGATGACACGTAGCCCTTGGGCAAAGTGGGCATTGACATCGGAAACTCGCGGGCAGAATTCATGGGTTAACTTTAGGGCTTCAGTACAAGGGCTTCCATTGAATGAGAGGGGTTTTGCCATCCAGAAAGTTGATCTACTTCCAAAGAAGTTCCTCTACACTGGAGATATTGTTGCTGATGCTAACTTGTCAGAATTGCCTGATGAGGGTGCTCTTTACTCAAAGAATCTTAATATGTCAAAAGAAGCAAGGATGCAGCGTGCTGTAGAACAGGGGTTTGATACTAGCAAGATTATGTACCACGGAACAGGTGGCAACATTAAAGCTTTCGACCTAAGCTTCGGTGGTCAAACTAGCCATAGTGAGGTTGGCAAGCTTGGTGTGTCACTTTCTGATGCCCCACTTGTAGCAAATGAGTTTGCAGGAATGGCGGGTAGAAGAGAATTACGCAATGCGAATGTTATGCAGCTACTTTACAAGCCTGGTAAGCAGCTTGAGATTAATTTACCAGATGCAGGTCTAGTGGACACCATAAAGAAGGCCTGGGCTGATGGGTATGATAGTGTTCGATTCAATAACTACAGAACTCCTTTAGGCTACAAAGGTAATGTGTACATTATCAGGAGACCAAGTGACATTCGTTCTATCTACGCTGCTTTCGATCCTTCTCAACATGGCAGTTCAGATATTCTTTACTCAAAGAATCTTGACCTGTCTCATAAGGCAAGAATGGAAAGAGCTGTTGAACAGGGCTTCAACATCAATCATAAATTCGTTCATGTGTCTCCTCATGCTTTGCCTACTGAATTAAGAAATGACAAAACCCTATATCTGAGTGATAACTTTAAATACGCAGAACGCTATGCTAGCCCCAGTGCATCTTCAATGGGTGGAAAAACAGGAGACTACTACAGCAACTTAGCCCCAACAAGCACCCCCGTTTACATAAAAGAGAAGAATGTCTTTGATACTAGAAAACCAAAAGACCGTAAACTATTTAATGAGAAATTTTTAAACAAATATGGCAATGGCACACCACTACAAAAATCTGGGCTCCCAGATTGGGTAGAAGCAGAAGACTTTAGAGAGTTCTTTGAAGACAACAACCTTGACTATAATGGTGTTATTGTTGATGAAGGTGCTGACCCTAATGACAAAGGTGGTGTAACTAAAAGAGGTATTAGCTATGCTATGTTTGATCCTTCAGCAGTAAGATCAGTGCACGCAGCATTTGATCCTGCACAACAAGATAGCTCAGACATTCTTTATTCTAAGAAAGCCAAACCAGAACTTTACTCTGCTTTGGAAAGAGGCATTAACAATTCTCCAGATCGTATTTTCAATGCCCCGGCTTCTCAGGTTAAGTCATGGCTAAATAGCAATGCACCTAAACTTGGAATTAAATCCGATGAAATTTACTGGACTGGAATTAATGAGTACCTTGACTCTTTAGGTAATACTAAGACCAGCAAGCAAAGTGTTCTGGAATTTATAAGTAAGAATAAAGTTAATCCGATTGATAAAATTCTTGGTGTGGAGTCAAAAGACCTTAATGATATTAGATTAGAAATTAATGATCTTGAAAATGAGATTGATGTACTGGAGCATAATTACCCAGGGTCTAGTGGAAATGAAGTCTATGAAGAAGATGAAGATGGTAATGAGGTCTATGCTGATAGTGACTACGTGCAGGAACTTAGGGATGAGCACGAGAAGATTATAGATGAAAAGACAAAAGAACTTGACAGATTAAAAGAAGATGAAGAAGAACTTGCAGAAGAGTCTGAAGGCAAGCATTCTGGTGATCGGTTAAACTTACCTAATGGTAGAGATTATAGGGAGCTGGTTGTAACAATACCTGGCATTAGGAAATTTAATGAAGAAGATGCCACACACTTTGGGGATGTTGGTGAGGGTACACAAATTTCATGGATTCGATATGACTCAAGAACTGATGCTAATGGAGAGTCTTCTTTATTCCTAGAAGAGGTACAAAGTCAACGTGGAGCGGAGGGCAGAACTAAGGGCTTCGGTGACTATGATGTAGTAAAAGCACATGAAATATCAAAAAAGCTTCATTCTATAGCACTTAAAGAAATCAATCTTGAGAGTGAATTAGAGAATAATGGAGGTACACTTAGTCCTGAAAAATGGAAAGAGCTAGAATCTTTAAAAGAAGAGCATGACTTATTAATTGCTGAACAGAAAAAAGAAGAGTCTAAGAGAACGCTGGTACCACCTGCACCCTTTATAACTGACAGTAAGAACAAAGCTACTAACACCTACATATCACTGCTTCTAAAAAAGGCAGTCATACAGGCAATAAATAATGGGCACTCCTCTGTAAGCTGGACTACCGGAGATCAACAAGCAGATCGTTATGATCTTAGTAAAATGGTATTAGCTATTAGGTACAATCATTTAGGAGACTTAGTTACTACTAAAGTTGATGATAGCGTGTGGCAGACAATAGCTACTGGAGTACCAGAAAATAAAATAGCTGACTACATTGGGAAAGAAGCAGCAGAAAAGTTGCTAAGTCAAGATAAGGATGTCTATGGGCATAGAACTATTACAGGTAATGACTTAAAAGTAGGTGGTGTATGGACTGGGGATATGTATGGGGATGCTCGGGGTTTAAATGCGCAAGGCAAACCTTCATTGATAACTCAGGCTGCTTCAGAAATTTCACGTAAGTTCGGTGGTAGGATAGGGGCTATAAGTATCCCAGGCCTAAGATATAGGAGCGAATTTGGCAATCCATCAATAACACCAGAATTAGAACAGCCGGCTTTGATTATTACTCCTGAAATGCGAGAAAAAGTTCTTGCTGAAGATTTGCCTTTGTTCTCACGTAGAGCTACATTTACACAGACAGTACAAAATCAGTTTCAAAAAGTAAAGCACTTCGCTACCGGCTTCGATCAAGGTATAAGTACACTTGCTGATATGCGCTCTGTGCTTAGCACTGGTCACATGCCAACTAAGCACATAGATAAACAAAGTATCCTGGATAAGGTTGCTACATACTTAGTCGATTCTTCAAGACCTTTTGATGTCTGGACAAGAAGGCTTCCTAACACTGTTAAAGCAGCTCAATTAGTACTCTCAAAAGACCTAGCTAAACGTAGAACCGCTGTCATGAGTAAAGAAGCTCTTGATACTTATTTGCGGCCTCTATCAAAAGTAATTAAGAAAATAGCTTCCGATATTGGCATGGATCATTGGGCTGCTCAGTCAATGGCGGGGTACTGGATGTCAATGAGGTATGCCATAGAAAAGAATCAAGACTTCATTAGACAAGACAAAGAAGCTTATGAGCAAGCAATCACTAACCTAATGTCTAATCCAACTAATGCAAGCCTAGTGAAGCTGGTAAACAAGGCTGCTGATAAGCAAGCTGCCAGGATTGCTGCCATCAATGAGCAAAGAGAAATCGACCCTAATAATGAAACATTACAAGCAGGCTTGGCCGGCGGTTACAATGACTTCACAGCTACTAAGCTTATGAATGAAATCGAGTCCAAGATACCAAGAGCTTACCTGGAAGAAGCTGCACAGCATATATACGACATGATGAAGTGGAAGACAGAACGAGATTTGAAAAACGGTAAGGTTACACAGGAGCAAGTAGATAGTTGGTTCAACTCACCCTTCTATGTACCATTAACCGGTGATCCAAGTGTAGACGAGTCAGAAGATAGCTTGTTCAACCCAGGCGGCATAAACCAAGCCAAAGATAAGTCAGCTGTAGGACGTAAAGGCAGTCTGGCACAGAGCGGTATTGATGCGGCGACCGAACAAGTAGAGAAGTCAGCTAAGTACCACGGTTGGGTAGACTTCAAGAACAGACTGGTCGAAACTTATGATGAGCTTATTGCTGAGGAAATGGCACAGGGTGCTAGTAAACAAGAGGCCAAGGATAATGTAGAACGTGAGTATGGAATAACCAAGACTCCTGAAACAAGAGTCGTTGGTACAGATCAAGGTGCTTTGCTACTTCCTTCACAGAACCCCACAGGCATAACTGTTCGCAAGAACGGGGAATCTAATGTCTATGATCTCCATAATCAGGAAGCAGTAGATGCTTTGAAGAGCGTGAATAAAGAAGATGTTCCTAGCATACTTCGTCCTGTAGCCAACTTTACCAGAACTTATGCACGCTTCGTTACTCAGCTATTACCCGGTTTTGGTCCGGTTAACGCTATACGTGATACATGGGAACGGTCAGAAAATATCCGTACACGGGTCTTAGAAGAGTATCCTGATCTAAATATGGATCAAGTTGCAAGAGACGCTATTAAAACCGCAGCAGACCCCAGGCTAATACGGAAGATAGCCGGTGTTATGCTAGAGAATAGTTCTCTAAGCTCTAAGTTCCCTATTAATGAAGATGACCCAGACATCAAAACCTTAAGAGCTTTGATTGAGGAAGGTGGTGCTTCCACGGTAGGTGACTACCTTGCTACTTCAGGCAGAGACCTTGCTAAGCAAATGAAAGATTCCCTGAAGCTCTCTACAGAAGCCTGGAACCTGGTGTCAGCCTGGAATAACTCCTTCGAGTTGGTTTCATCCTTATCAATCTTCAAGGCACTTACCAGCGCAGGGGTTAACAACAAGACTGCTGCAGCCACAACCCTTAACTTAATGAACTTTGGTAAGCAGGGCACTATGATAGGCCCCCTGAAAGCTCTATATACCTTCGTCAACCCCACAGTACAGGGGGGTCATCAGCTCTTACAGACGCTGACTACACGAAAGGGGCAAGCCAGGGCAGTTGCATACACTTTGGCTGGTATTGCCCTCTATGGCATGCTACGTGCCTGGGATGGAGACGACGACGATCTTGGTGAAAACAAGATGGACAACCAAGGTATGTTCATTTCAGAACGTAACATCCTGATACCTTATGGTGATGGAAACTACGTGAAAGTGCCTGTAGGCTTTGGTCTTCCTCAGCTTACCTGGTCTGCTGCTGTTAACCTTGATAAATGGATGTTTGGTAAACAGAAAGGTGAAGACACCGTGGCTGGTATCTTGAAGTCTACAGCTAGAAACTTCGCCCCGGTAGCTCCCAGTGAAACCAACATTTCACAGCATCCTATTTACTGGATGGCTCAAACGTTCTCACCACAAATAGCTAAGCCTTTAGTGAATGTAGGCTTGAATATCAACACCTTTGGTTCTTCTCTAACCAATGCAGGGTATGGTAAAGAAGGCATTTCTGAAGCTCTACAGGGCAGGAAATCAACTGCCCAGGAATGGAAGGACATAGCAGTTGAGCTGGGCAAACTGGGTATTGATCTTTACCCGGAACAAGTAAGAGAAATAGTTCGGGGCTTCGCTGTTGGGCCTGTTAATGAAGTTATCAAAGCTACAATAGAAAATCCTAATAGAGAGAAATTAGGAAGAACAACAGTCAATAACCTGGTTGATAGATGGGTATCAGTACATGACAGTGGGGCTTTGAAAGAGAGGCTGTATTACATGCACCGTGATGAGATGAATGCCGCTGCTAGAAAAGAATCACTTGGAACTGAGCTAAGTTCAAAAGAGACAGGTTTAGCTAAGCTTAATAGATCAATAAGCAAGCTTGAAGGCTCAGCTAATGGCAAGCGAGCTGCTGCTGCTAAAGCTATTAAAGCTGGTAAGTCAGGATCAGAGTATCTTGCACAAGCCAACAAAATAAGAGATAATGCAGAGCGCATAACACGCAATTACTACAATGCACATGTGGAATAATCTAAAGATGAGATACAGTTACAGTTTTGATGAGGAAGTATATTTTGGTGATTTTGATGAGCTTGAAAAAGCAGCAAACTCTGGATTTAAGGAAAGGCCTGAAGTTGATAAATTATGGGTTGGCGAACGACATGATCCAGAGCCACATGATTTTATATTACCCGAAAGCATACTTGAAAGCTTATTGTGCAATGCTTATGATGAATGTGGTGATTTGTGTGGAGATTGGCTGTCAGGCATACTTAAGGATTCTGAGAAGCTTAAAGAGCTGAAAACGCTTATTGGAGACTGGGTTCAAGCTAACGACCCACCGAAATTTTGGGTTGTTACCCATCCAGTTTTATTTAAAAAATGAAACTAATTAAATGGTTTTTAGGTGCTGGAGGATTCAGTAACTATGGTTTTGAATTCTCACCAGCAAACTTTAAGTACATGCGTGCAGATAAAGCTTTAACTCTGCTCTTTTTTTGGAGGCCCTTAGCATTCGCTCTATGGGCATACTCCATAATACTGGATAACTTCATTAACTTAGTAGCAGCAAGGTTTAAGAATGTCTGATAATAGAACACATCAAAGGCGAGTAGACGATAGATTTAAAGATGAGGTTCTTGAAAAAAGACATGAAGAACTTGAGCTCTACGTAAGGATTTTCACAGCCAAAGTAGACGGTTATATCGCTGCCATAAATTTATCATTAAAAGTTATGGGCTTTGGCCTTACTCTTTTTGCTGGTATTGTGGGATGGCACGCTAAAGAAAGTGAAACTACATTAAGAGAACTTACCAGTAATGTTAATTCTCTTACTACTAGTGTAGCTATTATAAATGCTGAAAGGCCTATAAAGAGGGACTAAAATCTACCCCGTGTCAAAAAACTTAAAGCTAGCTTATTATCAAGACCTATCTTCCCACTTCCTGCCTTTTCTACTTTCTCTTTTGCTCTTTCTTTTAGTTTGTGTCTTTGCTTATGCTGATTAGTGAGCTCCAGCATTTCTTTCAAGTCATTTGAGCCTAGCCAACTCATTACTTGGGTTAGATCATAAGCAGACTCATTATGTGGGAGGGTTAGAACTTTTTTTGGGAACTTGCAACCAGGTGTAATTGACAGCTCATTAATTCTTTGTTGATGGATACCCAGCATCTTTGCCAAGTCCCTTCTGGTTATTTTTGTCTCTTTGTCATAGAGCATCTAAGCTACCACTTTTTATGCTCTCTATTCTTTTGTCAATCATATAAGTTTCTAGCCACTCATGCTCTTTCAAATTAGGGTCATCACAGAATGAAAAAGCATGTTCAGAGCACTTAAGCATACCTAAGCTGTAAAGGTAGATCAGAGTTTCAAGAGGGTTATATGGTATACATATCTGCCCAAAGCTTATTTTATTTATGTAGAAGAAATCCAGGTCTCTGTTATCAGGGCTTCTTTTCAAAGCTTTTGATAGCTCAGGCATAGGCATCGGATTGATAAGTTGTAAATGTATACTAATCACACAATCACCTGCGTTATTTTCTCAAGGCTCTCAAAGCCAAAATAGGCTTTTGAAACTTCATCTGTATTTGAATTTATCTCTACTGAGAGTACAACAACTCTAACTTCAAAAATAAATGTATCACCTGGCTTTACTTTAAGAAGTTCTTCTGGGATAGGCTCATTTTTGTGTGTGAGATAAAATCTTTCAGAATCAATAGACAAGTACCCACTAATGCTTTTATGTGTGTTCATAAGAAATCCTCTTCATTTATTTTATCAAGATTATTAAAGCCAAAACGCTCTGCTGCTAACTCTGCTGCTTTTACTGCCCTATCAAGACTACCACTTATAAAAAGAGAGCCATTGTGTTGTATAAGATGCCTGAGGCTATCTATTGCTTCCTGCTCAGTTCTACCAAGGCCCTCACACCAATTTCCATGAAAGTCTTTATTAAAAGGATTACTGTCCCATGAGTACGCCTTTGAAGCATTAACATTGGGGAGCCCAAAAATTGAAACTCCACACCTTGCCGCAAACTTATCAGCTACCTTTTTAATGTATACAGGGGTTGACCCTGCTATAGCAATGTCAACACATTGATAGGCTTCTACATCATTCGTCATCTTTGTCATAGTGGAATCCATCATCATCTTCATGACCGAGTGGTGCATTTTTTACAAGCCCATACCACACAAAAGCGGCAAGGAGTAGTAGTAGTAAAATTAAAAGTATCATTTTGTTGTCCTGAATTTAATGTTGTAAGAGATCAAAGTGTACCCATCGGGTAAGGAAGATTTCAGCCTCAGAAAGTAGTCAGTATCTGGTGTCAGGTCTGAAATAACAAATTCATGGAGAGCTTGCACTCCGTCTCCTGGAGCATTGGTTCTATCATACGTTGGGGGCTCTATAGTGCTTATAGGTGTTTTCCCCAAGTACCATGAACCGGAACAATCTACATTGCAATGCCAACTTACAGAAACTTTGGTTGTCGTGAGATTAAGAATCTCCACGTCAATCATTGATAATGGTGGTGATGGATCGGCGGGTGCCTTTGGCCCTGAAAATAGCAGTATTGCCGTTGCTATTGCAATAGCGAGTAGTGTCTTGATGTGGTGTGTTAAAGATTTAGAGTTCATAATTTTTACCTATTGCTTTGTGATATTCGGTCTGATTTAAATGATTGACTACTGACAGGGCTTCATTATAAGTCCCCATGTCTTGATCAACCTGGGTGTTGGTTTTGGCATCCATAACCTTGTATATGTCATGGATTGACCCATTAGATCGTGAGTGAATCATCTTGATAAAGTAGCGACCATCCCTGCTCAACTTACACCTCGTTCCAGCTTGTCAAGACGGTTTAGTATGTTGGTCATGATGCTATCTGTGACACCTTGCTGTTGTAGTTTGAAGATTCTATACATCCTTATAGCAATCTTAACATCCTCAAATGTTAAGCCTTCACAGACATCCAGCATTTCAGATAAGCTGTACTTTCTTTGTCCTACTGTATCCATTACATTTTCCTTTTAGTTTTACAAGATTTTGATTTTGTTCTGTACACTTCTGTTATAAAGAGCAGAAACCAGTGTGCTGCAAAGGCTAGTCCTTCCACCCCTCACCCCCAAAAAATGGGGGCTTCTTCATTATTTTGTCCCTTATCACTAAAGGGATCAAAGAAAGCACCACTATGCTGCAAACCACAGCTACGAAGGGCTTTACCACAAGATTTTCAAACAGAACGTGAACTAAGGTAATCATAATGAAAATCCTGATAAGTTAGTGACAATTTCATAGGTAATGAACAGGTATACTGATACTATCATAGCCGTCCATATTGGTTCAAGGTTTACCATTTTTAGGCTCCACATAGATTAAAACTAGTGCTTAATATAACATAAAACAACAAAAAAGCAATACTTATTTTCTTTTCCTTTGTTGTGCCAATTTCTTTAGGCCATCAAATAAAGACTCCTGGCAGTATTCTTTATTCTTCAAAGCTTCAATAACAAGGCTTTCAACCGTATTTTCAGCTATCAAATGGTGTACAAACACATGAGAATGTTTGTTCCCTTGTCGGACTAGCCGTTGTATCAGCTGGTCATAGTTCTGGTAGTTCCATGTCAAAGTATACCAGCAAATATGTTGCCCACACCCCTGTAAATTAAGCCCCAGGGCCATAGATTGTGGTTGGCCGGCCAATAGTGGGAGCTTCCCCGCATTCCAGTCAGCTACGATCTTTTGACCTTCTTTTACATTAACACCACCACCAATGTAGGGTAGGTCTTTGCCGAAACGCTCTTTAAGCCTTTCAAGGTCATGATTGAACTCATAAGCTACCAGCAATGGCTCCCCATTCAGCTCATTTACAAGTGCTTCCAGGGCTTCACCCTTGGCATCATGAAGGGGCATCCAATCTTTTTTCTTATTCTTCTTCTGCTCTATCTGGAACCCAGTTATTGTAAGATCAGGCTCCATGTAAATCCCACCACTGGCTATTTGCCTGCATCGGCTGGACTTAATAGCAGCTGTTCCAGCCACGATAAGTTTACTGTCTATCTCTGCAATCAGGTTCTCTTCAAATTCATCATAGAGCTTGCGCACCTTCGGGGGAAGCTCTATATTGACCACATTATTAACCACAACGGGGAGCTCCAGATAATCCCGTGCTTGGAGCTGGAAAACAAGCGGCTTTATAGCTTCATAGATTTCCTTCTCTTTGCCGGGCTTCACCGTCCAGTTATATCCTGAGTAGTCAGAATCAAAGTAGTTCATCCTGTAGTGTGTTATGTACTTCCCTAATGCTTGCCCACTATCTAGCATGTAGCACTCACCAAACAAGTCCAGGAGCCCATTAGATGCCGGTGAACCAGTAAGCCCCCAGCGCCGGGTGAATGTGTCCAGGATAAGCTTCATGAGATCAAAGCGTAGTGTATTATGGGCTTTGAATGCTGAGAGCTCATCAATAACAAGGGTGTCGAAGCCCAGGTCTAGCCATCTTCTTTGTTGCTCTTTGGTAAAAAAGTATTTCTTTTTACCATTCTTACTACCCTCACTTGGTTTGATCAACCATTTAAGGCTCTCCGGGTTAATGATGTAGATGTCGGCTTCACGTTCAAGAGCCTGCTCTTTTTTTGTTCCGGTTATGATCTCAATGCGTAGATCGAAGGTCTGAGTCCACTTCTTGATTTCCTGAGCCCACACATTATGGCACACCCACGGTGGTGCAATTATAAGGGTTTTATAGATTTGTCCTTCAGCCATAAGCTTCTTAAGGGCGAGAAGAGTCACTAAGGTTTTCCCCAGTCCAGGCTTCATGAATAAGCCCACAGACTGGTTGTCGAGAAGGAACTTCAAAGCTTTCTTTTGGTAAGCATGAAGTACAGCTTTTTGTGGGGGTCTGTAGTAGGTTAGTTCGTTACTCATTTTCGAACCTGATCATTAACTCAGGGTAGCACTCCATCCAGCTATCTACGTGATAGGAATTTACCTCGCCGTAGTTTGCATCAAAGACTTTCTTTGGTAGCTTTCCAGTCATGAAACCATGACGCTTCAGATCGAACCAACTAATTGTTTTCCAGCTAATGTTATTGACGTGGGCTACACGCTTAATACTTAGCCACTCTT
Organism: bacterium; assembly: GCA_023267635.1. Lineage (GTDB taxonomy): Bacteria > Patescibacteriota > Minisyncoccia > Phycocordibacterales > UBA5272 > UBA11704. The sequence goes on from JAHFMX010000006.1 coordinate 34,422, forward strand.
CAGACTCATCAAGACGTTCTTCAAGTGCTGCTGCTTTACTGGTTACATTTTCAAGTTGTGACAAAGCAGTTTCTTTCTCCTTTTCACTTTCAATTAATGCTTGCAATGCTGCTATGTAATTAGCTGGAAGTTTTGGTTGTGCTGCTTCAAGCTCCTGCCAACGATCAATAACCCTCATTAATAAATTCGTATTAAGCCTGGCAGAAACGGCAACTGATTGTCTCTTATCAAGTTGGTATGTTTCAAGTTCTATTACTGCTCCTATATTGTTTGTGTACGAGGTACGAATTTTTCGTAACTCACCAAACTCAAGGCTTGCAGACATTTTAGAAACAATTTTCATTGCATCATTATGTCTGGTTTCTAAGAGATCAGTTATTTCTTTTAGTGTCATTGTCTGTACTTCTACCTTAATCAATTCTTTCATTCTAAATTTCCTGTAACTCAAAAAAAACCCCACAACCCAAACCGCGACCAGACGATTTGAATTACAGGGTTAAAGGTTGATCCTTTGAAATGTTAAGCTGGCCGACTAAATTTCAAAAAGTAAATCTAGTCTACCAGGTGATTTGCTAATTGTCAAGATCAGCATCATCTAAGCCCCAAGGGTATACAGGTACACCATAGTTCTTAATTCTTTTCACAGCTCTACGTTGCCTGTTTAAGTTCTGCTCAAAATGTGGGTGCCATGTGGGGGCTTTATCATTTACAATGTTAGGGTCCCACATAGATAAATGGTGCCTAAGTCTATCAGCCATGATCCAGTCTTTTTTGTCTTTAGCATCAAACCAGCTACGGTAGAGTTCCTGTAGCTCTTCCTTCTCTTCTGGAAGAAGCCTGTCAAGATTCTCAACATCCATTATCTACCTCCTGGTAAATATGGTCTTGGGGAGTATTTTTATGCACTCTGTTGAACTCCTGTAATACCATAGCAACAGCATCTACGAAGCTATCTGCCCACCCACATGCATAGCCATTGTTGCAAAGCCAATCAAGTCTTTGTCTTTGTATTGCTGTGGGTTCTTCTCCGGGACACTTGAACTCCACATAGATTGACTTTCCTTTTCCAAGTAAATATTCTTGATCAGGCCAACCGTTCTTCCCAAGCTTTACATGTTGAATACCATACTCACTTAGCAAGTATGCTGATACTTTTCTTTCTATACCTGCTTCAATCCCCGACATTTTGCTTGCTCCATTCTTTATCAAGATTCCATGAAAGAAGATCAAGAAACATGTTAACTCTGTATTCTGAGACCAAAAGAGAGCCATTCACAGCATACTGTACACCACCGAAAGCTTCGTCTGCTTTTTTTCTCAAGTCAGTAATTTCTTTCTTAGTCATTATAGACCCCTTGACCTTTTCTCTTTATGCTCTGCTAAACTTTGGCAGTCCACACAACGAACTCTACCTAAAAGTAATCTCCCTTCAATAAGGTCTTCGCCACAATCAAAGCAAGATACACCATCCCATTGAGCAAATTGTGCTTCTTGCCATTGTGGCCGTAGCATTGCTGCTATTTCTTGCTCACTTTGCCTGGCATAAACTTCCAGACATTTCTCATAAGCTAATTCTTCTATACTCGCCATTTATACTACCTCATCGAGAATGTTTTGATGGTAGGTGTTCACCTGTCCATATTTTGCACTATGTGCTTTTCCTAGTGGTATGCCCTTGTCTTTTGAGAGCTTCACAGCCTTCTTACCAACTCTACCGGCTTCTACTGAGTCAATTTGAAGACCAAGCTTTGAGTAGTAACCAGCAACTGTGTAGTAATCATCGGGGGTTGCTGCTATCTTTGCTTGTATCTCAATTATTTCAGACCTCATTGTATTAAGATTCTTCTCAAACTCAACCATTGCAAGAGCTGTCTGTGCTATTAACTCCATTGCTGTTACAGGGGCTTTTATCTGCTCTTCAAGTTCTTGCCAACGGTCAACAAGCTTAGCAGTGAACTCCGGTGATAATTGAGCGACAATTACATAACTGTCTCTTTTACATATAAGATACTCTTTACCACATACATTATTGATATTCTTGAAGTTCCCCAATGGGGGAGATTGAATTACTCCACGCTCTACAAGTCTTTCAATTGATTGCTTAACTTTATCATGCCGGGATTCTACTAATTCAGCTATTTCACGGCTAGTCATTGTCATTGCATTTTTTTGTACCATTACTTCTTTACTCATCCTTTTCTCCTATTAAAATTTACACGGTCCGCCTTTAGCAGCACTGAAGTTGCACCACCGGCATGTGTTATTTGGTTTAGGTGGGAACCTAGTATCTTTCAACATGGGTGCAACCGCTTTCTCCCATTTCTTTTGCAAGCCCTTAACATCAGCTTTAGTGAAAACCAAAGGATCACTTTCTGGTGGGTATGTGTCGCCGGTGTCCAGGTACACAAGTTTGGGAACTACTTTTTCAATAGAAGGGTTGAACTTCATAGCACTAAGAGCATATAGCTCTAGCTGTTCAATGTAGTCCTGTATGTTGTACTCCCGGAATTTTCCGGTCTTCCAATCAATCACATTAAGAACATTGCCCTCAGGTAAGAACACAGCAAAGTCTAGCTTAACCCGAAGCCAGCAATTAGCCCAGTCATTGAAAACCGTTTGTGACCAGTCATTCCTGAAAGCCCATGATGCTTCAATGTGAGTTACTTGGGTAAGCTTTGAGCAATAACCACGCAGTTCTTTGAATAAGTCTCTGAAGAGCTTTAATTCTTTTGGGAGTATCCGTTTTTTACCTTTCAGATATTCTTCAGCAAGCTTATGTATATCTGATCCACGCTCCATTGCCGGTGATGCCGGTTCAGGAATCTTGTCGATGAACTTGTACTTGGCCGAGGCCGGGCAGGTCTTCCAGGTATGGTAGCGACTGATCGACCAGGATGTTAGATTTGTTGGTTTTTTAAATGCCATTTGCTTTTCCTATTGTTAATATTGTGGTTCAAAATATTTACGCATTCCGCCCCAGTTAGTGCCAATCTCTCCATCACTGCCCATAGGGGAATCAACTGGGACAGCCGTATGTATGATATGCCTTAATTCAGACATTACTTGTTTAACATCTTCACGGGGCACTGAAACCACGATCTCATCGTGAACGAGGAGGATTATTTTACCAGAAGTCTCCTTATTTGTAAACTGAATTGTGGCTTCTTTCGTCTGATCTGCACTAGAACCCTGGATAAGATAGTTCAAAAGCTTGTAGGTAAAATCCACTTTCCTACCATCAATCATCTTGGGAGGCTCACAAAAATACTCACGCCCCCCGATAGTTCTAATAGGCTCACCTCTTTTCGATCTGGACTTAATGCCCTCTATCAGGCTCTTAATGCCGGGAAGTAACCTGTAGTAGGCATCTTTAATACTTTTAGCCATTGCTACTGTCACATCAAGCCCAGCAGCAAGAGCGGAAGCCCCCGAACCATAAATGATTGAAAAAGCAATTTGCTTCGCAGCGTACCGGCTTATGTCGATGTTGGCTATTTCATAGATAGCTTCTTTAACCCATTGATGCAGGTCTACAGCAGGGTTTTCAATGAACATATCAAGCATTGCACCGTCTTCAAAGTGCGCCAATATGCGAATTTCTTGCCCGGACACATCCCTACCTATAAGGACTTCTCCTGGAAATGGTAAAATGTAGCCTCTGCACTTTGGGAGTATGTGTACTCCTTTTATGGGTGTGACAGGTAACTTTTCTGCCTTTACAGGATTCCGTTCTTCATGCTGCCATATCGGTTTGAATTTCTTCGGTAAATTCAATAGGTTAGGTTGTGATGAAAGCCTTCCTGTGCGTGCCCCAGTTAGACCACCAGACTCAGAAGAGCGTACCTGGTTAAACGTACAAAAAATTTTACCTTCTGAAGCGTCAGCCATAGCTAGCCAAGGCTTCATAAATGTCTGTAAGCATGTACCGAGTTGCGCCCGGTAGTTCAGCATTCCAAGCAGTTGCTTGTCATTGACAGCAACCAACAAAGCATCCTTGTTCGTAGCCACCTTACCTGTAGGTGTTAGCACAAGATTGTCTTCATCTACTTTACCTGCTGCAATCATAGCGCCCATTAGCTCAGCTGAAGAATTAAGGTTGATGTCTGTACTTGCAGACAGTGTGTCTATGATCCATGAGTCGGCCAGCTTCATACAGTTCTCAAAAGTCTTGACATCAGCTTTAAGCTTCTTATGATCTACACATACACCTCTGCGCTCCATGTCTAGTAACACAGGCATAAGACGGCGCTCACGATCATAGGCTTCAAGCATATCCCGCTCTTCTATGTCTGTCCACAGCATGTTGAACAATTGCTCAGTCTTGTCGGTATCTGAGTTAGCATACTTACCAACAATACCGGCAGGAGCATACTCCAGATACTTCATGTAATAGTGGTCGGACTTCCTAGACTTTGAAATCTTAACTCCTTCTACCGGTTGGTGAGTTAGAAGCCATTCTCCTACCTCATCACGTTCTTCTGGTGGCATGTCTAATAGCTCTTCTGAAACCGGCTTTAGACCTAAGTCCTTACGATGTGGGTCATCCAGGAAGATAAGGAAAAGTGTGTCATGGATTCTTGACCAATCAGGGACTGGGCATCCCATCTTAATGTCTGCAACATCCACGTCAAACTTGCTATTGTGGAAAAGAACGCCGTCCCCGAATGTGTAGGCTTTTTTCAAAGCTTCTATTGCTTCTTCCTTGGTTGAGTTGTTCTCACTAACATGACCGAAAGCATAGTATTTCCCAGGTTTCCCAGGGTACTTAATAGAAACCCCCAGTGGTTCTGGGGGGTACTTGGGGCGTGCTTTTATTCCTTGTGTCTCGAAATCAATCGTGACTACTTTGGGGAGTTTCATTTTTAAATCTCATTTTGTGGTTCATCAGGACACCCTTTACTTTCACGTGTTCCACATAGCCAGTCGTTAGATCGAAATCTGTATCCTTGCCCTTGAGTAAAGGCTCCAGGATCAAGTCTAGGCCAATAACAAGACCTAGAAGCACAATCTTTATCACAAACATCTACCATTTTTTTAAGATTCTTATCTTTAATTTTCATCTAATACGACTTTAGGGGGCTTCATTTTTTAGTTTTTTGTTAATTGATAACTGCTGACTCTGATTTCTTCAGCATAGGCTTTCAAGATGATCTTGCGTGTTGCGTAGTCCTTATCAAGACCAAGCAGGACTATGTTTTTAGCTTCTAATCTTCCTAGCATATCAAGTTCATTAGCAGGTAGAACTTCTCTATCCAGACCTGCAAATTCACCTTTAAGGCACCAGTTTACCAATTTACTCTCATTCATGAAATGATGTTGTTCAGTATTCTTACCCTTTTCAAGTCTCATTATCTGCAAGACTTCAGACATAGCTTTATAGCTTGATGCTGCTATTGCTCTGGACTTATCCCAACTACTACCATCACGGATAATGTTGTCAATTTGCTCATCACACCAAATTGCAAAATCAACGCTCAGCCATCTTGAATAAGGAACTGCCAATTTTGGATGAAACCAAGTCCCTAATGAGTTTTTACCAGACTTTGTGATATACCATTTGTTTATATCTGGGTATCTTCTTGTTAAAGCAGCAATGTAGGCACGGGTATCCTGCCTTTGGAGCCAATGAGCTGGATTTACACCAAAGGGTTTACCTGCTTCGGTTGCAGAAAACCAAGCAGATTTATTAAATGTTATATTTTGACCATCATACATTGTTTCTATAAGTTGCTTATCCATATTTTTCTCTTTATGTTATTGTAAGGGAGCCTTATAATAACATAACCATTTAAAAATACAATAGCAAACTATAATAAGGTCTTGGTAATCTTTTGTTATGAATTTGTTTTTCATTTTTAAGATTCTATTGTAAAGTAAGGGAGCCTTATTTTATAATAAGTGATGGTTCTTGCTAAACAGATTAGTTTAAGTCTCATTGTATTGTAAGCGGAAATTACAATACATTAAAAATATAATACAGCTGATCAAATAGCAATAGCTTACCTAAAAAACTCACTGTCAGAAAGCTTACGGCTCTTGGTTGTCATTAAGTAGTCTCTTTCGTCCATAGCACGAAGGTAGTTAAACCGTGAATGACATCTTAGGACGAATGACTTCCTATCCTTATTGGTGAACTCCATTGTCATCATGGTCTTGGCCAACTCCTTATCATTGATCTTTTTCAAATTGGTATTCAAAGCAGCCCAGGTCTTAGTGAGCTCTTCATAGTTATTTATTATGTATTCTTGATCCACTCTAGCCTCCTGAAAAAAAAGGCTGCTAATTAGCAGCCCCTAAGATTTTATTTACACTTTATTTTACACTTTATTTTTAATACTTGCCACGTCTTGCTGTAGTTTTGGCAGATGCTGTCGGTGGGGCTTTAGCAGGAGCCTTACCTTTGACAGGCTTAGCAGGTTCTTCATCTTCAGGAAGTGCATAGTCAGTTTCAATAGCCCCTTCAGCTTTATCAACTCGTCTTATGATAGCCTCCATCAAAGCATCTGGCACTTCTGAAATTAGCTCAAAGTTGATTGCATACTGGTTTGTCATGTGTGGCTCTACTTTCAATCTGGTAATAACTCCGTAGACTGGATAATCAAACGTAGCTTTAACCTGCTTAGCAAATGTAGAGAAGTTCTTGCCTGACGTTGGTGGAATCAGTAAAGAAACAATTTCTTGGTCAGCTATTTCAGTAGCTTTAGTAAACAACTTCGGTCTACCACTAACAATGCTGCCGATAACCAGAATTTCCAGCTTACGCCTGTTGCTGCAAGCCTTCCCCCGTCCTGTACCACTTGACCCATACTCATTATTGGGGCAGCCAAGACATGTCTCATGTACTGCGTTACCCGCAATAATTACCTTTTCAGCCGGAGCCATTTCTTTTGCTCCCTCACCATAAGCATAGCAGGCAGGGGGGAATGTTTCACCGGGCTCATAAGGCCTGTCATAAAACACATTATGGAAACGGTTAGCTAAGATAACACACAGCAGCTCATTTCCAAAAACAGGGACGTCATTGAATAACAATGTGCTACCTTTAACTTGATATGCTGTAGAAGTTTGTACGGATGCCTCAGCAGTAGCCTGCCGGTCAGCGTCTCTCTTAAGTCTGTCTTTCCAGGACATGACTGCTTTATTTTCTGAATTTACTTTTGCCATTTTTTTACCTTTACTTTAAGTTTAAATTGCCAATCTTGTTGCAGCTGAAGTCATTAAGACAAAATCAACAACAGAGAAAGCTATTGGCTTGGCTTCTTTTTTAAATAAGCCAGTTCTTTTTACTGAATTATGATCTGGGTTCTTTTTAACCCACTCATAAATTTCAGACCTTATGAAAAAACGCTTTTTCTTAGTTCTGAAAATCGGTCTTGGGAAGTTCCTGAACTCCTCCATTACCATTAGATCAAGACGCTCAATGTTGATTAGCCCAAGATATGCAAGAGTTTGCTTACTTGTAAAAACCTCATCGAATGAAAGACCTTTTGGGGGTGTTATTATACCACTTGGCATGTTATTCGTCCATGTTGATACAGTTAACCCAACCATCTATCAGTTCTTTTAATACAGACAATTGTGCATACCCATATAATGTAACTGACTGTGCTGGGGTGTACACACCTTCATCAATGCAGGCGGGACTAACTATGGTGAGTGCCCCATCTTTAATTTTCGCTATGCACCAGCCAAGGTCTTCTGCCTTAGAGTATGATGTGCCCATGCTACTTCACCTTATTTAAACGGATGACGACAGCCTGGAAAGTTCCTATACCGGGTATAGGCTTCTTGGCATTCCATCTTGAAGATACAGCTTCCGGTGAAAGACGTGATTGGAAGATGTCTTGAGCTTTGTTCTTAACAGCCCAGGCCATCAAGGCAACCTTGTCAGTCACGTTGTAGACTTCTTTGGTTTCTACCCGAACTGTTGCCAGTTTCCCGGAAGCTCCTGTCATGTCACTCTTTGGTAGAGTGTCTATGATGTGATTCTTTAATGCTGACTGCTCATCATCAAGAACTTTGATCTGTGCATTCAGTTTTGATATTTCTTCTTTCAAGTTCCACAAATGATCAGCGCATGCACCAGCCGTTCTAGGGAATTTGTATACTTTCTTTACCGCCATTTTTATTTTCCTCTATTACTTTACTTTTGGGGCTATGTCTAAAACATAGCATTCTTCATATATGTCATAATAATAAGACAAAGCTTTCCACTCACCGGATGATGTTGAAAAAATCTTAAAGTCTTCATCAAGACCTTTCTCTAAGTCAGCCTTGCTTGTAATACCAACCTCGTCTACAAAATTTAGCATTTCTCTTGGAGTCATTTTAAGCCCTTCTATTTCTTGTTTCTAAAACTTCTGATCATCATCACTGTAGAATTAACAGTAAGGATGAAAATCATGAAGCAGTTAATTAATGTTATAACGTCGTGCATGACTCACTTCCATTTTTCTACAAAACGTTTTCGCGTCTTTTCCGTTGGTGGGCTGAACTTAGATAGGTCTTCTATCTTTTTTTCAGCTATCTCTTTTTTCTCTTCTGGGGTTTCGCCCCATTTATTTTTTGGTTTCATTTTCTATTTTCTTCTATTTAGTCCAGTCTTCTACAACACTTATTGCTGCATTCAGAGTAGGGTAGTTACCTTCATACTTTTCTTCGTTGCTTAATTCAAACACCCTAAACAATGATATTCTACCGTCTTCGTAGCAGCACACTCTGGCACGTAGACTGTAAGTGCCACATAGTACCTCAATACAACCATTGTCTAACTTCCTGGTTTCTAAATTCATAGAGCCTCCTTCACTTCAAAAAACACCACATCCTTCGGTAGCTTTTTAAGCCTCTTGTCTGGAACTCTCTTCCCATTAATAAACACCATGAATTTGCCGAAAACTACACGGGTAGATTCATCCCACCTTTCAATCACTTCAAACAGATCACCTCCAACATTAGCCACCAGTTTTATGTAGTTCCTTTCTGATGCTGGTGCTCTGTGGTTGGCATGCCGTGTACTATGCTTTCTGCATACTGGGCCGGTTTCAGCTATCATCTCGATTAGCTCTTTGGCTTTAATTTCATTCATGGTCGTTCTCCTTGCCATAGTGGAATCCTGTTTCGTCATATTCGTAGCCTTCAGGAGCCCCATTTATAAGTGCCAAGGCAATCATAGGAAGAATAACTACTACGAAAACAACCAATACAAAATATAACATTTCATTTCCCCTTAAAAATTTCTTACAAACTTTTCTGCATCATCATCAAATGATGCCTCTTTTAAATAAAATCCGATGTTGTGTAACTGACTTTGGGTGAAGTCAGTAGAACGTATATCCAGTTTTCTTTCTGTTAAAACACCTGCTGCCGTAGAATGTAGCGGGTACTCATTAAGTTTCACTGAAGTGTAGTATGAAGCTTTCTTATCCAAAGTATCTGCAAACACCATCATCAATTCTGCTTCACAATCACTATTGAGATAGCCTTTAAAAACTTTACCAATAGCTTTCTGAAGTGGTATGTATTCCAACGTTTTCATTTCAAGCCTCAGTTTGGTTGTCAAATGCTTCGATGTTTCTGTTCCAGTCAAGATGCGTGTGAGTCTGTGGTTTTGATGGTGCAACAACGTTCTCAACAACAGGCTCTACAGTAGTGAAGGACTGATAGAATGTAGTTCCTACTACTGAAAAGAAAATAAGTAAGAATACTGATATTACCCATTCTGCCAAGTTTTTCATAATAATTAGCCTCTCCTATGAATCGTGCAATTGAGAAACCGCTTGTGATGACCTTCCACTTAAGGCGACTTGATCTGATATATACCAGACTGACAAAAGTGCAATAAGCACTGCCACAAGATGAACGAAAGTGTTGACCCACTTAAATAAATTTTTCATTTCAATTTCCAATTAAGGTTAATGGCACCCCCTGTAAGCAATTACAGGGAGCTCTTTTACATCTTCGGGGTGCAAAGCATCAAGGACTTCATCCATCATGTTCTGCGTTTTACAAAAATAATCTGCATACTTTTCCAAAAAATCAAAGTCGTATGCTCTAAAATTAAATTTAGATTCATGCTCGTCTTTTGATAGCTTGTATCCTTCAGCTTCAAGGACATAGTGCTTGATCTTATAGTCATAAAATATTGAGACTTTAAGTGTTCCAATTGAGCTGAAGGATAGCAGGGTTCTCATGACTGGCTATCAGGCTATGTGAGTGAAACGATTGTTACGGACTGCACGTGCTCTTACCAGTACAGGATCAATGCCTTTAACCCCTTCATTTATCACATAGTCAAACAGAGAAAGTTGAAAAGGCACAGTAGCCACCGGAGCGGGTGCACGAGAGAACCTTTTATTCCGTGCTTCACGTGCCGCTATCAATGTTTGGTCTATGTTTAACTCTTTGGTTTTGTCTGCTGCAGAGGTATGTACAATACCCTCAATAAGCTCGGTAACTTCAGACCACGTAGTAGTGGCAGTGTTGACACTAAAGGTTTTGTCAATGCTGTCACCTTCATTGCTGGTGCCTTTAACTATGACAACGAACCAGCCTTTGCCAAGATTGTAGTCACCGGTTTTCACAGGTTGGAAATACCCAGGCTCATTAACTTGCTCTTTTTGCTTGTAGCCAAGAGCGGAGTTTCTCAACTCACGTTCTTTACTAAGCTTTGCTATCCGTTTAATGGATTGGGCAAGAGTGGCTTGGTACCGTGCATTTTCTTCATCTTGTATGTTCATTTTGCTTACCTATTTTGATTAAATTGTTATTTTTACACTTCACTACAGATCATTCCGTTTGGGCTTCCACCCATTTCAAAAAAATCCTGTGTGAATGCAGTTATTTCGTTCATTGGTGCAGTCACTTTAACTACATCAAACTTATTGCTCAGAACATAATTTGCCGCTTCCCCTGGTATGGAAAAACGAATTGTAAGGTATATGTTCACATCTTCCCTTTTTAATTTTAGCTCTAACATACTGACTCCTGTGAGTCTGATTTAAAATTAAAAAGATGTCTGAATCTCACAGGCTTTCCGTTTCATGTTTTAGAGGGCTACTACGGATAAGATTCCCTATTAAGGCGGTCTACCAGTATCTTGTGCTGTCATTCTCCAGGTCAAACATAAGCTCTTCAACTTCCGTCAGTGCTAAGTTCATAACGTCTGTCATGATTCTATTGGCTTGGTCATCAGTAATGGTTTTACCTATGTGCTCGATTACTGACTCTAATTCTTGAACTGTGTACATTTCAGTTTCCTCTATATTCAGTTTAAGTTATTTATTCCGTTTTAGCAGAAGTCCCCTTATTAGTTGGTAGACTTCCAGGTTCGGTATTGGTTGAACCCTTGCTTTTCCGTTGAGAGATATTCTCCCCCTATTGGGGTTTATTTGCAACTATTTAATTGCAAATAAATTAAAGTTTTTTGGGATTTTAATAAATTCAAACACTTAAGGTTTAAAATAATTATATATTTGTAAAATTAATCCGCAAGAAGTGCATTTATTTTATAGTTTAAGTCAGCCTTCAGCATCTTCTTCAAGCAACTCAATCTGGTCTGGTCGATAGATATGAAGCATACCGGAAATTGGTGCATCAAATTCTAAGATAATCCTAGGCTCACCGGCTAACGTCTCGAATTCAGCTATGACAGTCCCTGTATGCTGAAAACTCCCACCTACTTTAATAGCCCTATAGGGCTCAAATACTTTGCCCATATTAGAACGGATTATCATAAATGGGAGGTGTTCTCTCCAACTGAGAGGCATCTACACAGGATTGGCCAATTACTGCTGCAGCATATCTTTTGTTTATCTCAACTAAAGCATCTACACCTTCAAGGATAGCTTCTCTATCCTTAGCCGATAATTTGCTCAGCACAGAATCAGCCTTGCCTATGGAGCTCTCCTGTTCTACAGATACTCCATAGCCTACTGCATAATTACTAGCCAGAATACAGACAGCGGATAATATTAATACTTTCTTCTTCATTTTCTAATCCTATTTAATTTCACCAAGCCCAAAGCATACTGGGCACATTTTACTCATTGTGGAGGCACCCCTGGTAACTTTAACCTTACCAGAGCCATCACACTGGCTACATAGGGAGATTGCAAACTTATTGTCAGCATCTCTTATACGCAGCTCATCCAAAGCGTTTTTATAGACTTTTTGAAGATGCTTGAACTCTTCTATGTCTCCACCCTTATCTGGGTGCATGATGTGGCTAAGCTTCTTGTATGCCTGCTTCACATCTTCAACTGTAGCACTAGTTCCCAGGCTAAGTATTTCTAAAGCAGTATAATCAGTCATGTAATTTTTCAGTATGTAATATGCACAAGTAGCCGTTCTGCTTCACTGATGCAGGCCAATTGAGCAACCCCACACCAGTCAGCCCTTACCCTTGCTGAAGCTATGTAGTTCTCAAGAAGCTTTTGTTTGGGGTAGGTACTACTCAAAGTAGCACCTATGTTGTTGATCCAAAGGAGCTCTTCAGAAGTGCTCCAGGCTGTGTTATGGGAGTAGTCTGGAGTTTCTTCTTTCATTGAAGTGCAATAGAAGCATTAAGATCAACTTGATCGTTAAAGAACTTGATGAAATCTTTTTTGTGTGAGGGGACATCTACTTTCTTTATGCTGATTGAACTCCTCACGAAAGTAAGATGCCTAATCAGGCGTGTTTTTAATTTACAAGCTTCACGTTTAGATTTTGACAAGTATGTGTACCTAAGACCATTTGCTTGCAGACCTGTCACTAGATAAATTTTGGTTAACCTAATCATAGTGAACCCTTGACAGCAGATGTGATTTCTTTGAACAGTTCTTTTAAGTACTTCACTTTAGCCTTTTCACCGTATTCAACAGCGGCATCTATGTGTGCATCGAACAGGTCTCTGAAGGAAGTAACCGCCGAAAAATTTACAGCTTTAGCCTTGGCAATCAGTTGCTTATCTGTTGCTGCTTCCAGTTTTTCAATTTGCTTTAAAGCACTTGCTAACTCTTTTTCAAGCGTCTTTACTGCAGGGTCAACTTTTGTTGTGGGTGTGGATACTTTTTCCAGTTGCTTAAGAGCCCCGGAAAGGTCACGCTCAAGCTGCTTTTTTTCAGCTTCAAGTGCTTTAACTTTTTGAGCTGAATCTTTGCCTACTGATTTTTCAAGCTCTTTTCTGATAAGTTTTTCAGTGTTTTCCTCGGCCTTGGCAATAGCATCTTCGATCTGCTCTTCATGCTCTTCAATAGCCTGAGCAACTGCTTCATCAATTAATGCAGAAACTTCATCAAAGTCTTCCCAGCCTTCAGGGAGCCCTGCAGCTGCCGACGTGTTTGGTGTGCTTAATGTATGTGGGTTGTCTTGATTTAATGCTGCTTCTACTGACTCTGACAGCTCTTGAAGACCAGCTTCAACAACGCCATCGATGTTGTTAAGTGCCTCTGTAAAGTCTGAGAGGAACTTCTCGAAGGATTTGTTTAGCAGGTCTTCGGGGGTAGGTTCTACTACAGGTTCTGGTTTCTTTTTTGCCATTTTCAAATTCTCTTTATGTTGTTGATCAGGGAGGATTCCCACACGCATAATGATATAGACTTTTATACGAAAAGCAACAACTATTTGAATTATTTTTAGTTGACAGGGTTAAAAAGGCCCACCGGGTTTAGGGGTGAGCTTCGAGGCCCTTCAGAGGAAGTAGTGGCAAAAAGTAGAGGTAAGCTACTTAGGGGATATGTTAGCACATTGTCTGAAACAAAGTTGACTTTCTTTTTTAAAGGGTGTATTGTGTTCATCTTTCTTCACATAAATATTACAAATAGAGGGGCTTCTATGCCTAGACCAACACCTATTGAACCGTTAGCTCACATTCACATTAAGATGGAGGCTAAATTAAAGCAGCAATTACAAGAACTTGCGGCTAAAAACTCAATTAATTTCACTCAATTGCTTACCAGACTTGCAGTAGACCACTTAGAAGCGGAAGCTCGCATTTATGGTATTACTGTGAACACCCTCCAGCCACGGAAGGCGGGGGTTGTAGATGAGTAATGTCCTTTGGTATACCAGATTCCGCCCGAATAAAACTGCCAGCAAGAAGTTTAAGCGTGATTTTGAAAATGATGTGGTAAAAAAGACCCCTTCTGCTGATGTTAATGGGGGTATTGTGAGTATTGAAGAAGGAACTCTACTGGACTTCAAGGAACAACTGGAGAACCCTCAAGGTTATGTGGTGTGCTTTGGGACTTATGATGACGAAGCTTTTGGCTCCCCGGTGGCGTTCACAACAGCTAAAAAGGTAAAAGGAAATGAATCCATTATAGCTAGAACTAATGAGTTCTTTTCTTTCAGGGAAGGCCAGTCAGGGATCGGTATTGTTGATCATGACCCTTCTGAATATGGAAAAACATTGAGGTGGAGAGAGCTATTAAAAATTCTCATTGAGATTGACCCACAGATAGCCAAAGCTGAGTACGTAGTGCGAGGCTCTTTGTCCGCCGGGGTACACAAGACTGGTGAAAAACCTAAAGATGGTGGTGGTTTCCACATCTACTTCAATATTTCTGATATGTCTGACGTTAAGCGTTATTTTGACACTATAGGTCAGCATCTTTGGTTGAAAGGCTACGGGTTTATCCAGGTTGCCGGGGATGGCTCTTTGCATGAGCGGTGCCCTATTGATCTGTGCATGTACCAGCCTACACGTATTGACTTCATAGACCACCCGATAATTGAGGGTGAAGGGCTTGAATTTACGCCGCCTACAGTGAGATATAAAGCAGGTCTGCCCATAGACACGTCTAAGCTGGAAAAAATCACTGGATCACAAAAAATTGAGATTGTTAAGCTTGTGAGTAAGGCTAAAGCTCTCATGAAAGATGAAGCAAAACAGAAACGGGCAGAATACCTGGAAGCAATAGATAAGATTTTAGAGGGTCAAGGTTTACCAGCTGATGAAAGAGCCCGGCGTATTGCAGATTATTCTGTGGGTAGTGAGGACTTAGCTCCAGGTACTCTACTCCAGTTTGCTAATGGAGTTGATATATCTGTTGGTGAGCTACTTGAAAGGCATGAAGAGTTTGAAGGTCTTCCATTAGTTGATCCAAGGAATTTAAGGGGGCATTACCCGGATGATTCAGCACGGTTTTTCTTCAATGAAGAGTTTAATTATCCAATCATTAGAAGCTGGGGGCACAATGGAAAGGTGTTCAGGCTTGTTAGTTATGAAAAAGCTGAAGCCAAAGAAGAGTTTGAAAAAAAGGTCTATGGTGGTGTAGAAGAGACTCTTGAGACAATGAAGAGTGATGATTCTGTGTGGCGTAGTGCTGAGTTCCTTGATGAGTTGATGAATCTTGAGGAACTTGACGGTGCTGAGTATGACAGGGTTGAAAAGAAGCTGAAAGCGTTGGGCGTTGGTAAGGTAAAGCTTGATGATGCTTTGCGGAAACGTAAAGCTGCTTTGAGAAAAGAGAAAGGTCTTAATCAGAACGGTGGCTACAACATCACTGAATCTGAAGTTGCAAAGAATATTAGTGATAGGCTTTTTGGAACTATTTGTTATGACAACAAAGGGAAAGATTTTTACATGTATAACGAAGGGCTTTGGTCTGTTGTTTCTGATGAACTGTTGAAGCGTGCCATAGATGAAGAGCTCTATATTGATTTTCCAATGGGGTTTGGAAAGGTTTTTCTCAATAATGTGAAAGACCTTCTTAAACATGAAATGTTGTTCAGAGGGTGGGAAAACGAAAAACACTTGTTGCCATTCACTAATGGTGTGTTGGACACAAAAACAATGATTTTGTCAGACCATTCTTTTGAAAACTGGTTTAACTGGCAACTACCTTATGCTTACGATGTTGATGCAAAAATTGACGTTGTAGAAAAATGGTTGAATGAGTCATGCCTGGATAATTCTGAAAAAGTTAAAACTATAAGAGCTTTTTTTAAAATGGCGCTGTTGGGTGGTGAGCTTCAAAAATTTCTTGAGTTAATAGGCCCAGGTGGGAGTGGTAAAAGTACACTAACAAGGCTTCTAATAAATTTTGTTGGTAAAAGAAATATAGCTACAACTGATCTTGGGAACCTTGAAAAAAGTCAATTTGAGTCAGCAAAAATTTATGGTAAACGTTTAGTTCTTATAAGTGACTCAAAAAAATTCGGTGGCGAAGTTTCAATACTCAAACAAATGACTGGTGGTGATCCGATAAGACTTGAGAAAAAAGGCATCCAACAAACCGGAGCTGATGATTTTATTTATGGCGGGGTTGTTGCAATTGTTGCTAATGAAGCGATACAGTCCTCTGATTATACGTCCGGTTTGTCAAGGCGTAGATTGCCAGTAACATTTGATCGACAAGTCACCGATACAGATAAGGCTAAATGGGAATCTTTAGGCGGTATTGAATCAGTAATGATTAAGGAGCTTCCAGGTTTGTTGAATTGGGTTCTTGAAATGAATGAGAGTGAAGTAAGGAAAGCTATTTGTGGTATCAATGGTGTTTTGGTTTTATCAGAGCGTGAACATTTGATCACTACAAATAAACAAGCTCAATGGATTCATGAAAATCTTTCTTTGAACCCAAAAAGTTTTTTGAGTGTGTGGGTTAGCATGAGAAAAAAAGATAGCTCTGAGACTATAGAAGCTTGCAAGGATAAGTTGTACCCCAACTATGAAAATTGGTGTGATGAGCAAGGATTGAGACCTATAGCTGTTAAAAGTTTTTCTGAAAATATTTTAGACATTTGTAAAAGACTTGGCTTAGATGCTTGCAAAGTAGTTACCAGATCAGGAGCATACATAAGGGGTTTTGAAATACGGGATAGAGATAAAAAAGGTTTATGCTCTCCTATAACTGGAAAAGTTTTTATGGAAGAACCAAAAGAATTAAGCAATGTTATTTCTTTAACTAAAGCTAAAGGTAAAAAAAGTAAATATTGATGTTGTGGGTAGAAACAAAATGTTATGAATGGGTTGTGAATATGTTGTGTTACAGAATATTGATTTTACTGGGTTGCGGTGTATGTGGTGGATAAATGACACATTTAGCTATAAGGTACATATATGCATAAAACCCTACATTATAGTAGGTAATATATGTATATATGTACCCCTATACACGGACTTGAAGTGCCAAAATCCACTGCAATCCACCGCAGCCCACGAGTGACGTGGCTTCCGAGTCATAACACCTATACACCACGGTGGTGGATAATCCACATATTTTGGGTTAAAAAGTTTTTTAACAATGAAAATAGAGAAAATTAAGATGAAAAATTTTAAAAAATAGAGAAAAAATTTTAAAAAAGAGAGAAAATTTTAAAAAAGAGAGAAAATTTTAAAAAAGAGAGAAAAAATTTTAAAAAAGAGAGAAAAAATTTTAAAAAAGAGAGAAATGAAGATGAAAAAATTAGGTGAAAGATTTTATGATTCAGTTATAGATTTGTACTTATCTGAAGAACTTTTTAAATCAAAACAGGAAACCAAGAAATGACGACCGAAGAACTTTTAAAATATTTTAAAAATATTGCTGATGAAGATTTTGTGTTAACAGAAGATCAGCTCAAAGAAATTTTAAAACCGAAAAACATTAAACAGGAAAAAACAAAATGAGAAAAAAAGAGAAAATAAAAAATGAAGATCAGCTCAAAGAATTTTTAAAACCGAAAAACATTAAACAGGAAAAACAAAATGAGAAAAAAAGAGAAAATAAAAAATGAAGATAGTGTAGATTTTCAACTCGAAGGCATTCAAAGTCTTTTGAAAACCATGCCAGTTGAATATCATGATGAGGCTTATAGAAAGCTGATAGTTAACCTCCTTGATGAGTTATCAGATTTACTTGTATGCTACAAGGAGTTAAAGACCAATGAAGACTTTGAGGATAATGATTTACTACGAAGACAAGCTTTTAAAGAAGCAGACATGGAAGGTATTAAATTTTTAAAAGGTTGGAGGATGAATATAGAGGTTGATAAAGTTAACAGGTACTTTCCTTATCCACATTGTGGGGATCACTACTACCCTATAGTCAGGAAGGATGAGTGGGGTGAGATAAAAGAATATTTTAGAAACAGAAAAAGGAAAAACAAAAGTGAAAAACTATTATGATGAAGAAAAAAATTTATTTGAAAAAATTATTTGGCATTTAAAATTTTTGGGTAAAAATTATTCCAAAGTTAAACATGATGAACCAAAAGATTTCAATAGGCTCATACATGAAGTTGCACAAATAGATTTACGTGCAGCGTTGTACTTGGAAAAAGATGCCTGGAGAATTGAAAATTTTATTGAGTCTTATGAACTCGAAGAAAGTTTTTTATGGTGGGACACACCACAAGGCGCAAAGTTTTGGGATAGCATAGCAGTCAGAGTTGGCTGGCAAAGAAATTATTTTGGAGATTAAGATGGCTGAAGTATTACCACCAAGAAAGAAATATATAAAATCTAAGTTGGTTGAAAAAAATCCTGCACCGAAAGGGAAGCCAAGAGGCAGGCCAACAAAGTCAGAGGATAAAGCAAAAATAAAGTTTTATGGGGGGGAAAATAAAAGGGATAAGATTGTTGCTGACTATAAACTCGGGTGCATGTCTAATCAAGACATAGCTTATCGACATGATGTATCAGAAGGCACTGTTAGAAATCATACAAAGGGACTTGAAAAAGATAATAAGTATGTTTATGAGTCAGGAATGGAGTACTATAAAAATCTAGCAAACCTAGATTCTTATGAATTTGAAGTAGTTAAAGAGATAGTTGAGCTTCGAAATTCACAACTTCATTTTATTTCCTGTGCAACAATAAAGAACGTAGCACACGTTTCACAGAAAATAAATTCAAACATGACGCTCGATGAACACTTAAAAGTCCAACACATTTTAAAGAAAGGGAGGGAGACTGTTGAACCTAGACGTGACAATCAAGCAGTAACTATCAACCAAACAACCGGCATTAACATCAAAACATTGTCAGACGAAGAATTAATTCAAGAATCAAGGAGGCTCGACGAAAAACTAAGAATCGTGGGTGATGGAAAATGAAAAAGAAAAAGTATACTTTAGAGATTATTGATAGAGATTCTGGTAGGGTAGTACAAACTGAAACCCGGAAAAGTGCCACAGCTTTTGATAGGCTGTGGTGTAAAGCAATCTCTAACATTAATTCATTGAAATATAAATTGAGAATTTCAATCGAAGAAACTTAACCTGGGAAAAATAGAATGAAAACAGACATAGAAAACATAACACGCAAAGAACTTATAAAACTTTATGAGCATCAAGCTATCCGGATCAGAGAACTCGAAGCTGAGTTAAAAAGTCTGAAAGGTTTGAACGATGAGTTCATTGAAATAATATTTAAGCCGACGCTTGAAGAGCAGTACATATTTTTTAACACTTAGTTTGAAGTCTGACTAAGGAATACAACAAGGCTCTACACAAGGCATTATGTCTGTGATTAGTAAGAGCAGCTTAAAAAAATACCGCCAAAAATACCGCCATTAACTTAAACTGAGAGAAAATTAGATGAACTTTGAAATTAATTTAAAAAATCGTGATGCACGGCGAGAAGAAGTAAGAGCAATAGCCTTTGCCCAAAAAGAGTGGCTAAGGAACAAGATTGAGCCTAATGGGGAAATTAAGAGACTATGGCCATACCAACACACTACCTCAGAGGTGAAAGTGTCACCAGCATCAAATTTGAGGGGTTCCTGTGGTTGAAATTAAAGAGACAAAAAATAAAGCAGAGTTTATAGAGGCACAAAACATTATCAATAATTTTGAAGAAGTGATAGAAAAACTCAGGTACACAAACAGGGCATTGTATGGGCACTTTAATGCTTTTGAGGAAGAGGTGTTTAAGCTTAAAGCACAGATTGATAACTTTAAAACCCAGATTAATAATTTGAAAACTGAGAACCAAGCACTTCATGATGAGTTGGGTAGACGTGGGCAATGGTAGTTTTTTTACATAAAATGTGGTAACTTATAATTTTAGAAGGAGATAGCTATGCCAACAAAATCTAAGCCCCAAAAAAGATTAATGCAAGCAGTCGAGCATAACCCTGAGTTTGCCAAGAAAGTTGGTATCCCACAGAAGGTTGGTAAGGACTTTCTTGAAGCTGACAAAGCTATTGGCAAACTGAAAAAGAAAAAGTAGGTATATGCCTGTATGATTGAGCGATTAAATGAAGAAAGAGAGCGATGCTTGTTGGTTTTAAAGCATAATGAGACAGTGGTGGGTGACTTAGAGCTTTCAAGAAAGCTTAGAAATGATCTGTGCTTTGCAGGTGCCGCTGTTTATTTCAAGAATGAAGAGAATATTCATAAAGCTTATAGAGCTTTGAAGAGCTACGTGTAGATGTCAGTAGCCCCTGAGAGTGCTAGAGAGCTTCTAAGAGCGAAGGTCGAAGTAGCCAGAGAGATAGAGAAGCGAGAGTGTGAAAAGTCTCTAGCAGAGTTCTGTCGCTCTGCATGGCACATCATAGAGCCGGGAACTCCACTCAAGTGGAACTGGCACATTGACACTATCTGCGCTTACATCCAGGCTTTCCATGAGGGGAAGTTACCGGATAAGAGGTTGATCATAAACGTACCTCCAGGGACTTTAAAAAGTATCATTGTCTCTGTGATGTACCCATCTTGGGCTTGGATCAAAGACCCTTCTACTCGGTTCTTGGCTATCAGTAACGCTGCTTCTTTGGCTACTCGTGATGCATTGAGAATGAAGTCAATCGTCACATCCCCTTGGTATCAGAGCCACTGGCCAACGACATTGAGGATCGATCAGAATGAGAAGAACCTGTTTGTTAATGGCACACAAGGCTTCAGGCAGTCACAAGGTATAAGTGCATGTACCACTGGGAAGCGTGGAGATTGCTTTCCAGAATATATGGAAGTGTCTACAGAGCATGGGATGAAGAAGATTACAGAAGTTAAGGTCAATGACTTGGTTTGGTCTATGAACACTAAGACCGGGGGTGTAGAGTTAAAGCCAGTCACTCACTTAGTGCACAATGGCACAAGTGAGATTGTTGAAGTAGTGCTTAGTAATGGTCAGATAATACACTGTACACCTGACCATAAGGTTTGGACTATTGAAGAGGGTATGGTTAGGGCTGATAGCTTAGTGTCTGTTAAGGGCTCTGAGCTCTCTCTTGACATCATTAGCATAATTGGCACTAATTCCAAACAATTTAGCAAGCTCTTTACCAGTCATGGTGGAGTTAACAAACCTCTCTTCACTCCTGATAAGACCTGTGTTGCTGATAGAGTAAGCACCCTCATAACCAGGGATAGTACGCCACTCAATGTTGTTAGTAGTAGAAGTATTGGGCATATTAGTGATACCTACTGTTTGTGTGTGAAAGACAATGCTACATTATTTGTAGGAACAAGACAAGTGCTTGTCTCCAATTGTCTAATAATAGATGACCCCGTAGACAGCCAACAAGCCTTCTCTGATGTTATTAGAGAATCAGTTAACAATACGTGGGATAATGCTTTGTCATCAAGATTAAATGACATGACAAAATCCGGAGTGCTATTAATCCAACAAAGGGTTAATGAACTTGACCTTACTGGGCATCTGCTAAAAAAAGTAAAATCACATTGGACACATCTTAGCATTCCAATGAGGTATGAAGGAACATCAACGTTTAATCCCATTAAAGATATTGGAAATGCTGAAGTAAAAGACCCAAGAATAAAAAAGAGTCAACTACTATTTCCTTCTCGATTTCCTGAGCGTGCAGTTCAATCGTTAGAGGAAGACTTAGGAGAGTATGGTACTTCGGCTCAGCTTCAACAAAGACCGGTTCCGGCAGGCGGCGGAATTATAAAAAAACATTGGTGGCGTGTCTTACCAGAAGACGAAATGCCAAAGATCATCAACGTCTTCATCAGCTTCGACACTGCGTTCTCAGAAGCAGACTCAAAGACTTCTGCGTTCTCCGCCGCGACGCGCTGGGGTATCTTCTGGCATGAGCAAAGACAACGCTACTGTCTCTTGGCGTTGGGCATGTGGTTCGCACGGGTAGGCTACGACGAGCTACGTGCTACAGTCCAGGCCATGAACAAAGACCATGATCCCGATGTGCTACTCATCGAAAAAAAGGCAACAGGCATAAGTATCATACAAGATTTGAAGAGATCAGTTCCAGGTAAGGTAAGAGCGTACTGCCCAGGCAAGGGAGAAGACAAGATCAGTAGAGGAAACTCAGTATCCCCTATGGTGCAATCAGGTCAATGCTATGTACCTAACAAGACTTGGGCTTTAGGTGATGGTAAGGGCAAGCTAGGTTTGATTGATTACATTGCTAGTTTTCCCGGAGGTGCACCACCCGCGCCAGACATATTTGACTCATTTTCAGCGGCACTCATATTCATGCGCTCAGGCAATTGGCTCGGAGATCATGATGACGACAAAGACTGGACTAATGTTATCACACACGTGAGCTCTGAAGAGGAGGATGAAGACCTTGAAGACTCAGCAATACCAACTCGATTTTATGGCTAACTTAAAATAGGAAACTTATGAACAAACTAATTTTAATCTCTATACTTTTAACTGGATGTGCTACTGCAAGCAGAGACATCACATATTCTGATGGCACTACATCACACCTCTATGTCTTTGAACTTGGAAGGACTGAGGCAATAACAGCACTCAATGCTTCTGAGTCCAGGGACTCAAGTAACTTATCAGTAGGTTCTGCTAATGCAGATGTGAATGTAAAGGCTATTGATGCTTCAGGTGCATTGATTGGGGATGCTATTGGTACAGCTCTAAAAATATTTGTAGGTAAACCATAATGGCAGACTTTAAAAAAGCATACAACATAACGATCAAGAACGAAGGACTTTACAGTGTAGACCCAGATGATATGGGGGGAGAAACTTTCAATGGCATATCCAGAAAGAATTGGCCTAGTTGGAGTGGGTGGAGTGTAGTAGATGGTGCAAAAGTAAATGGAAAGCTAAGAATAACACCAGACTTCATGAACAAGATTGCTCCATTGGTTTTTAATTTCTACAAGGCAAACTTCTGGGACGCAGTGCGGGGGGATGGCATACCTAGTCAAGCTATTGCCAATGAATTATTTGACACCGCTGTGAATGTTTCTGTGCACCAAGCCACCATGTTCTTGCAAGCGTCTCTGAACATCATGAATAACAGGGGGAAATTGTGGCAGGATATTAAGGAAGATGGTAAATTTGGTGCAGGTACTTTGAGCTCTCTGCAAACTGCGGTCAAGGTTCGTGGGGAAGCAATGGTGTACAAAGTTCTTAACTGCTATCAAGGAGCTTTTTATATCAATCTCATGGAGAACAAAGAACTTAATGAGAAGTACATCGGTTGGTTCAACAGAGTTAACACAAACATATAAAACAAGTAGGAGTTAAATATCATGGCTACTAATATTACAGTTAATGATAAAAAATTAACAAACGTTGCAACTAATCAAGCAATATGTACTAATTTCATTAGCACAATACGATATGCAAACTTTTCGACTACTTATTATGTAACAGAAGATGTAGCTCAAATCTCTGTAATCTTTCCAAACTGGTATGTTGATCAAGGTGCCACTCAAACAGAACTAGGCTCCGGTTCAGATATTACAATAGAGGCAAGTATAGAGTACCCACCAAATGTATTTAACCCATTAACATTTTCTGGTAAAACTATAGGCACCATTCCAAATGGTGAAAATATTGTTGCTGATGCTGTGAGACTGCGACTACAAAAAGGTGAAAAATTTAAACTAAGAGGCTACTTGGTTACACCTTCAGGAATGCCATTAATAACTACTATTTTCATTGATCCTGAAGGAACTCTATGTGAAACAAGCGCGACATTATTGACAAATAAAACTTTGGGCGGTGATATAGTCAATACATCTTCTGGTTTTGATTCACAATCTTATGGAAGCGTCGCCATATTAGGCTTAGCGTCTGGGCCTAGTGTATATGTTATAGGAACGTCCAGGACTAGAGGCTCATTAGACATTAAGGACCTATCTCTAGGGACTGGTGAAGTATGCAGAACATTGGCTAATAGCAATATTTCTTTTTGTAATGCAGCCGTCGGCAGTGATGGAATATTCTACTTTTTGAGATCAAATGCTAAAAGAATTAAATTACTACAGTACTATAACAACATTGTTATTTCACATGGTGTGAATGATCTTCTTTACTCCCCCGGAGCATTTTTCTCTTATTACAAAGCTGTATTGGAGTTAATACCAAAAGATATAGCAGTTTTCTTGTGTACAATAGCACCTTGGACTACTTCTACCGATGGATGGGCAACTACGACAAACCAAACTATTACAGCTAATGAGCCAAATAGACTAGTATTTAATTCAACCTTAAAAAATGGAAAAATTAAAGGAGTATCTGGGTACTTTGACATAAATGATGCTCAATCAAGTAGCTTTCTATCTGGTAAATGGGAGCCAGGGGCAACTGATGACGGCATACATGCAAATGGTTTTGGGTATCAATTGCCAGTTTATAGAAAAGCAATAGACATAACAAAGTTTAAGCCACAAACAAACACGCAAGATAAAATAGAGTTCCCATATACTGAGGTATTCACATTTACATGGTCGTCTGGGGGAGCTAAAACATTAACCTTTACACCGACATCTGATGCTGGGATAGTCTTTGAAAACTCAGATGGTGTTATACAAAATAATGGGTTTTCTAGCACTGTAAAAAAAGGTGAGAAAATGAGGATTAAGGCAAAGTATCCAGAATTTATTGGGTATCTTAACTTCAATTCAAAAGGAGTTATTAGCACTGTATTTCCTAGTCTTACAAAGTACGTTGAACTTGTATCTTTTGACTGCTCTTCTAACACTATCTCTGGAACAATAGGAACCCTAGATTACAATCCGTTGCTCGTTAACTTTTTTGTACTTCTTAATCAATTGACTGGAAGCATACCAAGCTTAACCAAAAATACCTTACTAGGCTCTTTCCAAGCACATTTTAATCAAATATCTGGGGGTATTCCTGATCTGAGTGCTAATACTGTTTTAACAACATTTGATGTTCATAGTAATCAACTTACAACTTATGCAGGCGGAACCATAGGGCCTATACTAAGAACATTCAATGCTTCTAGTAACTTACTACCTGCTGCTGAAATAAATAAAATACTGGCTGCTTTTGTAGCAGCAAACATAACCACAGGAACAAGAACGCTGACACTTGGAGGAACTGGTAATGCTGCTCCTACTGGTCAGGGAGTTACAGATAAAGCAACGCTTATAACAGCTGGCTGGACTGTTAGTACTAACTAGCTTTCAGTAGAGCTGTGATATTATTATTATTATTATTATTAACTTAGGTGTAAGTTTAGTAGAGTATAAATATTTTTAGATTAGGAGATCAGTACCATGGCAACACCAACTGTAACACTTTGGCCTTCAGCATCAAGTACAAAGCTGTCCAATATTTTATATGACCTAAGCACTAATACAACAGCCGGTGTGGGCACGTTTGTTGTCCCAAGCAATGTCAGTCTTATCTATGTTGATGCTTGTAGTGGAGCCGGTGGCTCAGCCGGTGGACATTCTGCTGACCCAGGCGGTGGTGGTGGAGCCGGTGGATCAGGGCAGTGTGTTAATATGTTATCTTTGGCAGTAACACCAGGAAGCACCCTAACATTAACAATCGGCGCAGCAGGAACACCTGGTACAGCAGGCAATGACGGTGCAACTTCAGGAGGAAACACGACAATAGATGGTGTTATATGGACTGGTTCATCAACGCCAAATTTATTCAAATTAACAGGAGGCATTCTTGCCTCAAAAGGTACTGTTACTAATGGTGGAGCAGGTGGTTCAGCAGGTAGTTCTTCTGCTGCTGCTGGAGCTACTGGCACTGGCACTGGTGCAAGTGGTGGTACAGTTTCTTCAGTTATTGGAGTTTTAAATTCGAGAGCTTATTCTGCGGCAGGTGGTTCAGCAGGTGGTGGTGCTACAGGCCCAGGAGCTGGTGGTGCTGGTACTGCTATAGGTATAGCAACAGATTCCAGTATATTTATTTCTGGTGGTGCAGCATCTGGCACTAAGGGTGGTGGTGCAGCAGGTACTAATTCACAATATGGTAAAGGCGGAGCTGGTGGAACTGGCACAACTCCAGGTGGTAATGCTACTGGATATGGATCGTCAGGTGGCGGCGGAAGTGCTACTACAGGTGGTGGTTTAAGTATGCCAGGCTTTGTTATGATTTATTATTGAGAATTATATGAAAAAAATTATTTTAATTTTACTATTTATTTCAACAAGCTTAAATGCAAAAACATATTACGTTGATAATAAAATTCCAACTGATAGTAACACATATAATCCGATAACATATTCGGCAATAGGTGGAACTGAATCAGCATTTAAAACAATTAAATCTCTTAATGCTTGATATACCAATTGACCACAGACCACTTGAGTACTCATATCACACAGAGTGTCGTGTTAAGATTGAAGAAAAGGGTTGCGCTATATGCCATGCGGGTACAGAGAAAGGCCATATAAGTGACCGAGTAATATGGGTAAGAAAAAATTGCATTGAAGATTCTGAAATATTAAAACGTATAGGTGAACTAAAATGATAACTCCAGCAGTAGCAGCACTAATACTTAACTCTTTAGGTTTTATAAAAGCTTTGCACAAAGGTGAAGAAATTGAACACAAAGAGGTGTACAAGAACACCCAGTCTTTGATGAACATGACGTTATTTTCTCTTTGGGTGGTGTCCCAGGTATTTCCTGGGCTTGGCCTTGATGAGGGCACAGAAAACTCAATTGCCTCTGGTTTAGTTGCAATAGTCACTGTCTATAACACATGGTGCACCAATGCAACAAGCAAGAACGTAGGACTTGGTGCTATACCAGTGAAGTCAGAAGAAGTATGACCACACTGGTAGCAATTAAAGATTTAAAAATGAGATTACATGGAGAATCTTTTTGGAGGGAGTATCACAAAGGTACAGAATTTGGGCTTATGGAGTACTCACAAGAAGAACCAAGACCTTTGTATGCACATGTCAGTCTTCCTGATGGTGGTGATTCTTGGGCACCTTTGTTCAACCACGCCAGAAAAGAGCACAAACCAATATTTTTAACGAAGGGCTAGAAAAGACAAATGAATAAAGTAGAAGAAACTTTAAAACACCTGGTTCTTAGAGGCCCTACGAAAAGTAGAGTAAACCTGCATAAGAATGCTAATGGTAGTTTGGACAATGCGTACTCGATTGGAGTTAAGGACGGTAAAATACTTTTGGCTAGAGAACTATTGAAGGAACTTAATAAATGAGTACAATGAATTATGGTCTTGGTGACGAAGATATAGCAGTTCCAACTTGGGAAGAAGCAGCTAAACCTGATATTGTAGAAGTTATGAAATTTGTTGAGGAGGCTGAGGCTAATGGACTTGCACCTGAAGAAGTTTTATCACATGATCAGATGATGGTGTGGGAAGAATTCTTGGCTACAATGAATAGTGCAGAGCAGCCTCTTGAGCACTTTGCTGATTTAACTGACTACATTGATAGCGTTGATCACAGTTACTTAGGGGGCTTGGCTTCCGATGTAATCAACTGGGTTATGTGGGACGAGGAAACCAGGAGAGATTGGGAGTACCGTGAGGCAGAAGGCATTAGATTACTAGGAGTCTCAGACACACCATTAAGCAAAGCTCTCTTTGAAGGAGCGAGTCAGTTAGTGCACCCGATACTAGCAGAGGCAACAATAGACTTCCATTCAAGAATGATGACTGAAATATGGCCTCCTGAAGGACCAGTCAAAGCCATTGTTCTTGGAGACTCAACACCAGAACTAGAAGAACAGGCTGATCGTGTTTCAGATTACATGAACTATCAGTACACTGAAGACATGCCTGGTGGGTTTGAAGAAACTGACGCTATGCTGTTTAGGCTTACGCTTTCAGGTTCTTGCTTTAAGAAAACCTACAATGACCCTCTTACAGGTAAAAACGTTTCTAAGAAGGTAGAGGCTTCAGACTTCATAGTGCCCTACTCAGCTACAGACTTGGTATCAGCTCCACGCTTCACCCACAGATACCGGATGAATCACAACACAGTACTTAAACATCAACAAGCCGGATACTTCACTAAACTTGTTGATGTACAACTGCCTACAACTACCAATGACACAACACAGAAATCCCCTCAACGAAGAGAGATAGATAGCGTAGAAGGGAGCAATGAAGGTTCTTCTATTGAAGACCCTACACATATTTTAATGGAAATGGTTGTGGACTTGGAAATTCCTGGAATGGAGGACACTGATCCAGTTACCGGTAAACCTACAGGCATCCTTAGACCCTACTTAGTTATTGTTGATTATGACTCTCAAAAGATTCTGCGAGTCCAAAGAATGTGGGAGCAGGATGATGAGAAGAAAGAAAAAATTGTTGAGTACACTCATTTCAGACTTTTCCCTGGCCTTGGATTCTATGGTATGGGTCTTTTGCATTTTATGGGCAATCTGGTACTTGGTGCTAGTGGTTCGCTAAACAGTTTACTTGACTCAGCTGCATTCAGCAATTTCCAAGGGGGCTACAGATCAAGTGATGCACGAATATCTGGAGATCAGAAACCTCTGAAGCCCGGTGAATGGCGTGAGCTTAAGAACGTAACCGCAGAGGACTTACAGAAGGCTTTTTTCCGAGTGCCTTATGGGGAGCCTTCAGATGTTTTGTTTGATGTTCTGAAGTACCTGGATGAAAAAGCTTCAACCAGTTTCCTCTCAGCCGGACAAGTGATGACCGGCGAAGCAAACAACAATGCCCCGGTTGGGACAACCCTAGCTCTTATTGAGCAAGGCTCCAAGCCATTCAATGCAGTCCACATTCGTTTGCATCGTGCTATGCACGAAGAGTTCAGACGGTTGGCTAATCTTAATGGTAAGAACGTCCCTGAAGAAGGATACCCATACGCCATAGCAAGTAAGTCTAAAGTTATTTTTGCTGCAGACTTCGATGAAAGAGTCGATGTAATACCTGTTTCTGACCCTAACATCATTAGCTCAACACAAAGGATTCACATAGCCCAAGCTGTTTTGCAAGTGGCAGAAGCCCATCCTGATGAAGTTAATATTTCTGAAGCAATCAAGGCTTTCTTTACAGCGATCAGAGTGCCTAATGTTGATGCACTTATAGCAGATAACCAAGCAATAAAAGCCAATCAACAAAGAATGGCAGACATTGAGTATGAAGCCAAGCAGAAGGATATTGCCAAAGTACAGGCTGAGATAAACAAGCTTGAGGCTGAACGTGTACAAGTTACATTGACAGGAATGTACACAGCATACCAGGCGGCGCAAGTTGCCGTACAAGATGCAATGGGCACACCTGCTACGGTTGACCCTAAGACAGGAGTGGTTATTCAAGGGACTGCTCCTGGCCTTTCAGTTGCTACAGTTGCAGAACAGCTATTTCAAAGTGCCGGTGGTAAAGATTGGAATGGTTCACCACTACTTGATGAGGCACATGCTCAAGCACAACCACAGCAACCAGTTTTATCAAACTTTGCTCAAACACCTATGCAAGCACAGACAGCAGCTGTTGGTAATAACACAAGTCCAATGTTTCCGGCTAACCCTAAGATGCCTGAAGTGGGTACACCACCTTCAACAGCTCCTGTGGCAGCTCCTGCAAGTGGGTTAGTTGGAGCTAATGCAGGGATCGAAACACAAAGAGCTGATGGTGGACTGAGTGCCTAGTATGAAAGACAAAGTACTTGAAGATTTAATAAGTGAATTGAAAGAAAGGAGAACTGCTGTTAGCTCAAGTATTCTGAAGGGGCGCTTAAGCTTTGAGGAGTACAAAAGGCAGTCAGGAATTTATTGTGCTATTGATGACACATTGGCAAGCATAGCAGTTAAGCAGGGTTCTGAGTCTACCAGAGAAGAAAAAGAGTTTGATGATCTAACCTGGTAAATCAGGGGGTTTTTCTTTATTGTTAAGAAAAACATGACTTATAATAATTTTGAATAAATACTCTAACTAATTTTACATAGGAAATTTATGAATTTTGAAGCTGAAAACGTGCCACTTGAAAAGTTACCTCAACCAGCAGGTTGGAGAATTTTAGTTGCACCGGTTAAGATTGAAAAAGTTTCACAAGGCGGGATTGTCCTTGTCGATGATACTACTGAAGCAATGCAGTACTTCAGAAATGTTGGTAAAGTTTTGGCGGTTGGTAGTGAATGCTACAAGCATCCAAAGTTTCAAGGTGGCATTGAGCTCACTGTTAAAGAACCGAGAGCCTGGTGTAAAGTGGGCGACATTATCCATTTCAATTCATTCAATGGTGCGGACATAGTCCTCCATTATGAAGGGGAAGCGATAAAGTTAAAAATAATGAATGACGATTGTGTATTTTCGGTTATCCCTGATACGGATGTTCTGAAACTTGTATAACCTGCAATAAGCAGCGAAAAGAGAGTTTACTATGAATGAAGACGAGGGCTTTGACCCGGTAATAATTGATTCAGACATTGAGCTGGATTTTGTTAATGATGAGCTTGTAGATAAGCTTGCAGAAGAAAAGAAAGTTGATGTAGAAGACAAGCCAACTGAAGACGAGGACGACGACAACACCCGGTATGGTAAGAAGATTGAAAAGCGTTTTGCCAAGATAACTAAAAGGCACTACGAAGAGATTAACGAGTTGAAGAACCGTTTAACCTCAATGGAGAATGAGAATAAGGAACTCAAAGCTTCACAACATGCAGACAAGAGAACTCAGGAAGACCTGGACTACTCAGCTAAAGTTAGTGAGCTTTTAAAAAGTAAAAAGGAAGCACTTGATGTTGGAGATCATGATCAGGTGATTGATCTTGATCAAAAGATCATGGACTTGAAGATTGAGAAGAGTCGAGTGACTCCTCAAGTTGTTGAGTCAAAACCTCAACAGAAAGCCCCGTCTAGTGAGGCTTCAGCACCACAAGCTTTGCTGGACTGGGAAGCTGAAAACCAATGGGTTTATAACCCTAAATTGGCTGCTAAGAAGGCTAAGGCTAATGAATTGCTTAAGTCACTTGTTGCTGAAGGCTGGGAAGTAAATGACCCAGAAACATTTGAAGAGCTTGACAAGAAGTTAGCAAGAGCTCCAGTAAATCCTTCAACAAGTGTTGATCGAGGCTCCTCTGTGGAGGGCACTGGCACTAGAGAAACCGGGCTATCAAGCACACAACGCAAACTACTAGCTGGAATGGGTCTGGATGTAAATGATCCAAAAGTAATAGCAAGGTTCAAAAAGAACACTAAGAGGAACGCAGCATGAGCAGGCCAGTAAAGAATTTAAATACTTCAAGGGTGAGCAGAGAACAGGAAACACGTTCTTCTGCACCCTTGCATGAAAACTATGATGTGTCGTTAGATGATGACTATGAAGATGATGGTCTTTTATCTACACGTCGCATACCCGCTAGGGAAGGCTACCACCAAAGATGGGTGCGCACAACAATACATGGGGTCGAGGATTCTTCCAACGTCCAAAGAATGTATAACAATGGCTATAGACCACGGCTTATGTCAACTGTTCCTCAAGGGGAATATGTGATGCACCTAAGCTTTAATGGTGATGAAGTTATTGGGATCATGGGTTCTGTGCTTTTCGAGATACCTCTTAAATTGAAAGAAAGGCTATCCCGTAGAGTAGAAAGAGATACCCATTTATTGATGGCTTCAGTAAACGAAACATTAGATCAAGTCTATGAACCAAAAGTCAGAGGGTTTGAAAGACCAAAATTCACAGAGCATACTTCCGAATTTGAATACGGAAAGTCAGCTCTAATTGATAACTAAATTTTATAGGAGGCCATAAAATGGCTAACGTCGATAAACCGTTCGGGCTACGTGCAGCTCGGCATGCTAGTGGTGGGGCTATAATCGGCAACGAGTACCCTATTGCAGCAAGCTACACAACTGCTATCTACAGAGGCGATCTTGTTGAGATGGCTGCTGATGGCTCTATTACTGCTTCAGCAGCGGCTAACGCTGACAACCTTGGTGTTTTTGAAGGTGTCCGTTATGTTGACTCTACTGGCAGACAACAATTCAATTCATACTGGCCTGGTTTGGCAAGCTGCACTGAAATTTTTGCAATTGTTCAAGATGACCCTAACATCATCTTTCAAGTGCAATCAGATGCTACTGGCTTTGCTGCTGCTGATGTTGGTCAATTGTTTGATATTGAGTATGTAGCAGGTAATACAAAAACCGGAGTCTCAGCGGTTAATGCTGATGTCTCTGCAACTGGTGCAACAACTAACAAAACTCTTCGTTTACTTCGTATCGTAAATGATGGGATTAACGTAGCTG
>JAHFMX010000019.1 GCA_023267635.1 bacterium
AAATCCACCGAAGAATGTTGTTATCGCTCCGTATTCTCCGAAACCGCAAAGAGAGTCGGTCGCGTTGATTACCAATGTGCAGTATGCGGAAAAGATGTCAGTTTACTACAAGTCTTCTATCAGATGAGCAAGGAGGAGGATAAAATGGATAAGAAAAGTATGATATAGTAGTTGATATTAAAAATCTAAAATAGAAATATGTATAACAATACAGCTCCAGAGGAAGAAAAAACAATTACAGAAGCGATACTTGAAAGTATTTACAACCAACTAAATACTCTCGAACGAAAAATAAGTATCGTATTATTACCTGAAATGTCCCATACTGTTGATAGTGGTGTAAAATTGCCTGATGCACGCTTGAAAGATAAAATACGTGAATTAGAAGAAAAACTTCTTAACATCATCGAACGTATCGACATTTAATTGCCACCTAAAAGTATGGTATAATAGGAAAGGAATAACAGCACATTGAAAAGGTGGATACCATGGATGAACAACTGGAACTCCAACTCGAACTCCCGCTCCTACCCATCGAAGAACGTAACCGCAAGACTGAACAAAAAGTGCTCACTCTTGCGAAACCGACCACACAGGAAACAACCTGTAACACCATCGGTTACTGTTACTGTCCTAAATGCAACCCACGCTAAAAAGGAGGTGATCCAACTATCTCATGTGGTCATCATGTAAACTGACTATCCCCACCTCGGTGGGGATTTCCTTTCATACAATGGTAAAATAATCTTATGGTTATTAACCCAAAACTACTGAACACACTAGAACCACCAAAACTCTGCGTATGTTGTAGGATGGAATTACTCCCTGTACTTATTGCAAAAGATACTGGTTCAGGACTAGAAACTTCACTAGAAACACCAAAAGTATTTTGCGATGAGATATGTGAGAGAATGTTCAAACTCTACCCAAAAGTATTCAAAACATACAGAGGGATAAACATGGAATAAAAGTGAAATAAAAGTGGATAACTTTGTTGCGAAAGAACCTACACAGGAGTATAATTAACGCAGTACAGCAATGTACGTCCCACATCAGGTTGACACACGGCTATAACGCCGACTCCACCGTACTATCTTTTCATAAACAGAACTCCATATTTTGTACGGACATCGTGTACCGTTCGACTCGGTAGGTGGGAAATAGGTTTGGTGTAAGTATGCATTGCAATGGAAAAAACAGATACAAGAGTGAACACGAAGCAAAGATAGTAAAACGACTCGTACTGAGACAAAGAAATAGACAGATAAGAATATACAAATGTCCCACGTGTTTTGGATGGCATCTTACCAGCGAAAAGAAATGGGAAGAACCAGAATTATAAAAATAATCAAAATAAAATGTTAAGACTCAAGTCCTTCAAGTTTGACCAAGACGCAGAAATGAACGCACTTTTAGATACATACCGCTTAGCTCAAGGAGCACACGTATTTGTATCAGACGGACTTATTATAATTCCCTACGAGGACGGAGAACCAAAAACGAACGTACAGAAGATAATCGACATTAAGGAACAGAAGAACATTATCCTTTCACAACTCGATATTATCGAACATTCACAAGACGTTTTGTCGAACCTAAAGGAAGACGCAACACGACGTGTAAACGAAGCAAAGGCAGACCTCGCAGAAGCCGAAGCAAAGAAAGGCAAAGAGAAATTTGACGCAGTAAAGACTTGTACCGACACCCTCAAACAAGCAGAGAACGCACTCAAAGACGTAGAGAACCAGTACTTACAGAATACGATTGAAATAGTACGCCTCAACCTTAACTGTGAACTCTTTGACGAGAAGATAGTAGAATTAAGCGCATGAAAAAGAAAAACACCCCATACACCATTGAAAAGATAGTAACCTACCGCGTTACCTCCCTAGACGGAAAGATACAATGCAATGGAAAGACCGAAGAAGAAGCAGTTAAATTGTTAGAGGAGTATGGGGACAGTAAAACAGAAAAGAGTAGCTAAACTCATCATAGAGAACACGAAACTCAAGAAGCCCTTGACGGGTGGAGAAATCGTGGAAAATAGTGGTTATGGGGTTTCTATGAAAAAGAACGCTTTTGTGGTTTTAGAGAGTGAAGGAGTAAAGGAAGAACTTGAAGCAAACGGCTTCACAGAAGAAAACGCAATGAAGGTAGTGCAAGAAATAATGCTTAATGCAAAGGTAGAACCAAACGCACGGCTTAGAGCAACAGACCAAGTATTTAAAGTACGAGGAACCTACGCACCAGAGAAACACGCAAGCGTTGTACTAAACATAGATGACAACACTCGAATTAAAACAAAATCAGCTATCTCAAGATTCCTTTCAAGAGATTGAGGACATACTAGAGAGAGACGACAAGCAAGAAATACGTGCCTTTTTCTCATTCAATAGTGAAACAAGTGAAGAAGAAGTGTTATTCCTATTCAATCTCTGGTGCAGAAAGTTCTTTGTTAAATACTTTAAGGTAGACGATGCACCATTTCATACAGACATAGACAAATACAACTGTAGGATATATCGAGGACAACAGAAGTTCTTTGTAGATATTGCATACCGTGGTGCAGCGAAGACCACTCGAACAAAGCTGTTCATTGCGTTTGCTATCTCGAACGATGAAGACCACTATCGTAAATACATAAAGGTCCTCAGTGCAGACAAAGCAAATGCAACACAGATTGTTACGGATGTATATAACATACTTATAAACAAGCAAGTACAGTATTTCTATCCTGAGATATTTGAAAAGACTACTGAAAAACGACAGGAAACCATGCACACATTCACCACATCGATTGGAGTGAAGATGACATCTGACTCTGTGGGTACTGACCAACGAGGAGATGTGCAAGAGGATGCCCGACCAGACTTGATATGGTATGACGACTTCGAGACACGTAAGACACTACGCTCTGCGGTCACTACCAATGCAATATGGAAGAACATGGACGAAGCAAAACAGGGATTATCACTCGATGGCTCTGCACTCTATAACTGCAACTACCTTTCAGAGCGTGGAAACGTACATAAGCTCGTGCTTTCGGAAAGTAATGAAACTAAGGTACTTATAACCCCAATTAAAGGGAAGATAGTAAACGGTGTACACATTGATGGGCTTCCTACATGGGAAAGTGCATACACACCTGAAGATGTTGAAAGCAAACTAAGGAACGCAGACGACCCCGCAGGGGACTATCTCTGTGTTCCAAGTGCAGGTCATGACATTATATTTGACCGTAGTAGTATCAACAAACAAGTATACAAAACACCGATACGCGTAATTGGCACGGGAGATGAGTTTAAGATATTTCACGCGTATGATCCGTCCCATAGATATGGTAGTGGTCACGATGTTGCTGGCGGAGTTGGGCTTGACTCTAGTACGTCTGTATTCATAGACTTCTCAACTAATCCAAGTAGGGTAGTAGCAACGTATAAAAGCAATACAATCAAACCTAATGTGTTTGGAGACGAGATACGAAGTCAAGCGGATAGATTTGGCGAACCTATTGTTGCAGTAGAAAACAACAAGTTTGACGCGTGTTTGGAGCGTTTACGCACACTCAACTACCCGAACCTTTACTTTCAAGAGATGAAACCTACTCGTGTAGGAATACCACCGACAACACGCACCCTCGGATGGAATACAAACAGTGACACAAAGTCTAAGATGATATTTGCATTTATGAAAGCTGTAGTGGATGGACATCTTGAGCTTTCAGATAAAGACCTTATCGCAGAAGCCCGTGCGTACACCCGGGATGACCTTATGGACAGAGACGATGATGTACGCCTTACCACGCGACACTTTGACCTTCTTATTGCCGGAGCTATAGCGTACTGGATGAAAGACTTCGCAACGGTGAAACAAGAAGTGGAGAGTAATTATAAGCAAGAAGCATACCAGCGTTCTGGTCTCGAAGATTAGTTATTTTTTATGACAATAAAATACTCAAAAAGATATTATTGGAACATGTATGCACCACACAGGATGTTGCGTACATACATATCACGAAAGATATATATCTGGGCAGATAAGAAGTATGGAGTAGATGCCCGAAGTGGCAATTCACCGTTCACAGAAAACGATAGACGACTAAACAGCAAGTGGCACTATTGGATGAAAATTAAAAACATTATAAATAATAAAATATGAATAATACAGACACAGTAGATGTGGTAAAAAGAGTCAAAGTAGGGGATTGGGGATATTTTACTGGTAAAAGTTTTTCTGGCTACACAGTACGGCACAAAGTCCGATTATTGATTGGTATAAGGGGTAGTCTGACAACAGAGTATTATTTCTTTTCACTTCCCTACTGGATGCCGACATTCGTAAACAAGGGGCTGAATAAGATAGTGAACTTGATACCAGCAATATAAACAGAATTATGAACCGAGACGATATGACAAGATGCAAGGAATGCAAGGAATTATTCCACCATGATGAGTGTACACCTGACGAGGTGAAGGGATACATCTGTCCAAATGGCTGTGTACCACAGTATAAAATCCCACCATACGAAACACCCCTAAACGATGAGTAGACCTCTTGTGATAAAAAAGATATGCGAACGCTGTGAACGGCAGTTTGATATTCCCAACATAAAAGAATCACGAGCCAGAGAACTACTCATACGGTTCAAACCCTGTACATGGTGTGGATTCATAGCCGATATTCACTACCCGAAGAATAACAAATCAGGAAGGTGTAGTGACTGCTCAATACCATTCGTGATAGTGGACCATCATGCAAAAGGGAGATGTACTCGGTGTAATCAGAGGTATTGGAGAAATAAAACGTAACATAGCACAGGTTCTTTGTTAATCTTGTACCATGGCATATCCTACAACTGAATCAGAGTCAGAAGATAAACTCCTCGAATTAGAGTCACAATATAAAACATTAAGTCACGACCAAATGGCTACTCGTGCTGTTGACATCGCTACCAATCAGGTGATGGCTTCATTTGAATTTAAAAAGCCACGTATGGCTCGTTTGCAGAAGTATTGGGACTTATATGACGGAAAGACTGCAAAGAAACTACGACAACTCTTTAACGTAGCGATTCCTGTATTCCCTGGAATGGTAGACACCCTCAATGCTCAGTACGACACCCCAGTAGAACTCAAGTTTAAGGAGGGAGATGCGTCTGACTACTTTAAAGTACAGAAGATAAACGGTGCATTTCAACTCGAAGTGATGGATTCTGCTGAGAACAGTAAGTGGGATGAGAAACTTACCCTTGCCCGAAGTCACGCTATTATCAACGGGCGTACAATCCTTGAATACACAGTAGCAAGTGACCCCGACTACTATTCAGACCTATCCGTAATCAACATCAAAAACTTCAACTTTCAACCACGCGGAGGTGGCAAGCTCGAAAACCATCTCTTTGCAGGGACCGAGGATATTGAAAAGACCAAATCAGAATTGATACAGGGTGCAAAATCAGGTTTTTATAATAGAGAACAAGTACTTTTACTCACACAACGCTGTGCGGATAGAGAATACCTACCAAACAGTTCACAAGTATCAGGTGAAAAGCTATCACGTTTCAAAGCACTAGGACTAGACCCTGAAAACCACTCATACGTGGGAGAATCAGTCTATAAACTCTCAAATCACATTCTAAACATTGACGGTACACGATACTACCTATGCTTTAACCCATGGACAAAGACATGGCTACGTTTTGAGAAACTCACAGAGACATACAGCTCTGACTTATTTCCGTGGGTAACATACGCAACGCATCCAAACGATGAAAACTTCCTCCCAAAGAGCTTTGCTGATGATATGTACCCCGCTTCGGACGCTATCGTGGCGATGTTCAATCAAGAGCTAACCAATCGTGAAAAGAAGAACAACCACTCACGAGCTTACGATAAGGATATGTTCACTGACGTTCGTAAGCTCGATGAAGCTATGCACCGACCAGACGGGCTTGTACCTGCGGATACCAAGGGAGGGACACGCCGTATTTCAGAAGGACTTTACGAGTTTCAAGTAGGGGAACTCAATGGAACCGTAAACCTCATTGACTGGATTACCTCATCACTCGGGCGAAACACAGGCGCAACTGACGTAGCACAAGGGAGCGCACAGAGTAACGATAAACTTGCATCAGTCACCTTTGCAGAACAGAAATCAGTCTCTAAGCGTATTGCATGGTCATCTAAACCATTTCAAGGAATGATGGCTGACCTTGGTAAACGCTTCGTATTCGGACTTAAAGACCACATGCCGTCTAAGATGGCTATTCGTCTTATGGGTGAAGGAGGATGGGATTGGGACGAGATTACACGCCTTGACCTCGATACAAAGAAGGATGTGAACGTGCTCATTATCTCAACCGACCAACAAATGCAGGACAGCGAATTAAAGGCAAAGCGAAGAACCGAGGCACTTACTTTACTGACTGGAAGCCCGAACGTGAATGGAAAGAAGCGAGATGAGGAAATACTACGCTCTATTGGTGAGTACGATGATCTTGAAGTAGCAGAGTTTCTTGACGTAAAGACCTATTCTGATAGGAAGTCTATCGCAAAGGCAAGTGTTGCTATTGACGCAATCCTACGAGATGAAACTCCTGCACTCTGGTATGGAGCTACTATTGCATTCATACAAAAGATTAAAGACTTTGCGGACGATAAACGCAGTACTCTTGGAGGAAAATACGAAATACTTATGAACTATGCTATGTCTCATGTGGATATTGCACGGGATAACATCGAACGTAAGGTAGCAGAGGAAGCGAACATCATGGGGCAACAACAGATGCAACAGGGTACTGAAATGGGTGCACCACAACTAGCACAGTCTCAAGCGGTCAATCCTGGCATGTCGGGAGGAATGTCCGCAGCTCTGTCTAAAGCTGAACAAATGGCATGAAAGAACTAGAAATAATCAAAGCACAATTCCTTGCAGACGATATAGACTCCGAGGATAGAGAAGAAAACGAGAATATCCTTAGAGAATGGGAGCAAGGACTCATACACAATGAAGCGTATGTCTCGTGGCAAGAGCATGATATTACCCGTGAGATAGCAAAGAAACTCAAGAGTGAATACAAGGATTTTGCAATGACACTCGCAAACAATCGCTCACTTACTGACACACAACGGGCATCACTGTGGGCAAAACAAGATGCGTGTACATTCATCCTTTCACTTACTGAAAAGGACGCAAAAGGACAACTCGAACAGATACAGAACGAAATTAAACGTGCCATTGCCGTAACATAGGGGATGGCTTTTAGTAAAATTCATACATAATAATAATCAAATTATATGGCAGTAACAAAAGCAGAGAAGGAGGCAGTAAAAGCAGAGAAGGAGGCAGTAAAAGCTTCTCGTTCTTCTGCTACTGTCACTTGGAATGGTGGCGTTCGTACTTACACTCGTGAAGTACATGGGGAGAATTTTGCTGAACTTGCAGAGGAATTTGCAGGAAAGAAAGAAGGAACAGTGGCGTAGTTTAAGGGGACGGGACACATTGTCACGTCTCTGATAAAAGACACCACGTCTTTTCCCGCAGAGTGACGGCTTTATACACTCACCGTTATAGGACGTTAAAACCTATCTCTCGTAGAACGAGACTATAAACACTCTATGAACGAAGAAGAAACGTACTTAAAGGAGTTAGCAGACGCAGGAGTTGACATTACCGATGTAACAGAAACCCCCGCTGAAGTAACCACTCCTGAAGAGAAACCGACAGTCGAAAAGAAAGAAGAAAAGGCTGAGGAAGTACCCGAAGAAAAAACTTTAGTAACAGAACCAAAGGAACAACACAAGCGATCAATCTATGATGAATACAAAGACAAGAAGTCCGAGTTGAAGTCAGAGAAAGATGCTCGTGAACAAGCGGAACGGGAACGAGACGACCTCAAGGCAAAACTTGATGCAGTCTCAAACGCTGATACTCCACAGGAAAAGAAAGAAGCATCTGATGACCTCGAAGCGTTTGCACAAGAAATCAATGCAGACCCAGCGACACTCAGAAAGATGCAGTCCCTATTCTTAAAGGATGTCAAAGCTACTACCGATGAGGGATTAGCGAAAGACCTTCAGGAGTTCAAACAATGGAAGTCTGAAAACTCACAGGTGATTGAAAAGTCACGTTTTGAGGCAGAATTTCAATCAGTAACCCCAACGCTTAAAGAGTTGCTACCAAACGCATCCAATGAAGAACTACAATTGGTTAAGGAAAAGGTTGACGAAATCTCTCATACAAAGGAGTTTCACGACAAAGACCTTGACTATGTAGTATTCAAAAACAAGGACGAACTCTCGAAACTCGTATCACCAAAGAAGCGTGGAATGGAACAAAAAGGACGTAAAGATGTACAGGATGAAGTCTTTGACTTTAACCCTGATGCAGATTACTCCAAAATGTCCATGAAAGAACGCGAACTATGGGAAGAAGGATATAAAAAGTTTACCGCAGGGGAAGGAATTGTGATGGATGCAAAAGGAAAAAAGCTCTTGATTTAGTTTCTTTGGGTTAAAAATTTAATACAAACATGGCTAGTAACCCAAATGTAATGACGTTTGAGACCGTCTTTTCGAAAGAATACCAGATGTCGCACTTCAAAGAACCTGTATATCAGATTCTTGCAGACACACGTCTCGAATCAGACCTCGTAAAAGGACAAACAATCTCACGCTCATACGCGTCAGATGTACAAGTAAACGACATGGGTGGTGACGGAAGTTACTCAACTCAGGCGATTACTGACACCGCAGAGACCCTTACTATTAACAAGGAAAAGGAAGCTAGTATCTACATCAAGAAACTTGATGAATTGCAAGCTCACCTACCTCTAAAAGTAAAGTACGGACGTAAGCTTGCAAACGCTCTCATCAATCAGATTGATGGTGACGTGCTTCTCGCAGCGTACCAAGGAGCAGGAACAACACTTGATGACGGTTCATTCGCAGGTACATCTGGAAACGGACACGTACCAACAGCATCAAATATCGCAACGGTATTCGTTACTGCAATGCAGAAGCTCCGACTCAAGAACGTGGTGTACAACAAGCGTTTCCAAGGTGGAATGAAATTGGAAGTACCAGAAGGTATGCCAATTGCAGTTATCTCACCAGAGATGCTCTCATACATCGAGTTGTATCTTGGAGGTAAAGACACATTGCTCGGAGACCAAGTATCTCGAAATGGATACTCAGGTTACTTCATGGGCTTTGAACTCTTTGTTTCTAACTCACTTGCATGGACAGCAACGCTCGAACTTCCAACCATTCCAACCGCAGGAGATACTGTGGTTATCAACGGAGTAACACTTACCGCAGCAGCAGATGGTGCAGCTTCGGCAGCAGGTGAATACTCTATCCAAACAACGGTAGACCTCGCGGCAGCAGAGCTTGTGAAGCTCATCAACGGTACAGGAACCGCAGGTGCAGATTCATACATCGAAGTTTCAACTGCAAATAGACGCTTGCTCAAAAACATCACTGCATCATACGACACTGGTACAAACCTTCTTACTCTTGTTAGCTCAGGTTGGGGAACGGTAGTTGTATCTGAGACGTTTACCGCAGCAGGTAACATCTTCACCGTAGGAAAGCAGATTATCCACCCACTCTTTGCACTCTCAAAGTCACTCTCACTCGTGGTTCAAAAAGACCCATCAATGGAAGAAAACTTTGTATCAGGCAAGATTGGTCGAGACTACATCGCATGGACAGTGTACGGAATTAAGGTCTTCCAAGACCAAGCTCCAATGATTGTTGCGTACTCTGTACTCTCAAGCTCATTCACTGCATCAGATACTACTCCTAACTAATAACTAACTAACACTATGACTACAATTAAAACAATTGGACTCGTCGTTCTGGGAGTTATAGTTAGCGTATTATTCTCGGTTTCGATGAATGGGGGAGGCGATCTTGCAGGTGTTTACGACCAAGTGCTGAAGTATTTTCCACAAGGAATACAAGTTGGTGCTGGTACAGACATCGCA
Source organism: bacterium (assembly GCA_023267635.1). Lineage (GTDB taxonomy): Bacteria > Patescibacteriota > Minisyncoccia > Phycocordibacterales > UBA5272 > UBA11704. The sequence continues at coordinate 9,989 of JAHFMX010000019.1, forward strand.
AAGGTACAAACAGGAGTAACGGGAACTTGTACGGGTGCGGCTACCGTAGCCGCCTCGTCACAGGCAACCTATAACTGTGCAGTAACAGGTGTCGCATCAGGAGATAAGGTATTTGTTACGTTGCCAAACGCAACACCAGCAAACATCTTTCTAGCTAATGCGTATGCCTCTACTACGGCAGCAGACTATATCCAAGTAGAATTAGGTAATGCCTCAAGTACTGCATCAGTTGCAGTTACAGGAGCAACATCATCAATTCAATACCTTACCACTCGATAGTCTCTCTACTCTGGTCTTGAAATTCAAGACTGGGGATAGGGAGGTTACAATTAAATTATAAACATGAAAACACCAACACTATACATACCACTCAATGCCGTAACGGCAACGACCACATCAGAACCAATCAATATTGAAAACGCTGAAAAGGCAACACTTGAATTTACTCGTGCCAACCATTCAGCAGGTTCTTCTGCTTTTGCAGTGACCGTATCTGTAGATGGCGTGAACTATGTCACCTACAATAAGCTCATCGACAACGTGACAAATACAAACGCACAGACACTCACACGAGTAGCTTCTGCATCTCTCGCGTCAGATACATCAAAGCATTACTCAATGGATTTAACACAGGATGCGTTTCGATGGATGAAAGTCACCGTGACAGAGACGACCGATGGTACACACACATGCAAGGCTCTCGTAATCTTTAATTACTAAACATGCTTACATTACGAACTGCGGGAAACTTCACAGTAGTTAGACAAATTAGTAATCACCTCGATACTGATACTAACTACGTGCGAGCTGTCATTCGTAATGCGTACACAGATGTAATCATAGACACACTCGACCTTACTGACAGAACGGGGCAACGATTCTCAAAGAACTGGCGTGTGCCAGGTGACCCCAGTGGAGAAGGGTTCTATATTTCGATTGTAACCTCGGTATATAGCGATAGCGGATACACTACTAAAAACGCGAATTATGGCGATGAAGAAAACACCTACCTTGTAGCAGACAGAGAGGGAGCATTGCGTGGAGGTGGAAGTGGCGTAGACGCTCGAACAGTACGCAGAATCATACAGGAAGAAATAGCGAAAATTGAGAAACCAGAGAAGGTAGAGTTTCCTGAATTTCCTAAAGCACAAGAAGTAAAATTTGATACAGTACTTTCGGCTATTGAAGGATTGAAAACAGCCCTTAAACCAGAGAAACCAGAAAAGATTGATTTTAAGCCAGTTTATGACTCCCTGCAAACCATTCTAAACGCAGTAGAAGAAAAAGAGGTAACACCAGTCACTAACCTAGAACCCATACTGCAAGCTATTGACGAACAGGATACAAAACTTGCACGATTACGAGGTGAGGTATTAGGCACACTCGATACACTCGATACAACAATACTAAAAACAGTACCAAAGGAAATTGCATCACTTATCCGTGGCACAACATTCGGTATTTCACTTACCCCGACAACTATTCAAGGTAAAGGGCAGGAGGAGGAAGAACCAAATGAAAAAGACAAACCATTTGATGTAAGTAAACTATCAACATGACAAAAGGAACCGAATTAACCGCGTTTATAACGTCACTCAATGCAGATGCAGTTATTGAGGCTACGTTACTTGATGTATTGGTATCAAACGCAAAGACAATCCTCGAAGAAGAACGACCATGGATGGTACTTCGTAAAACAGACAGCTCGAAGACAGTCACTACGGCTAACTTGTGGACAACGGCTATTGACCTTTCGACCATTACTGACTTTTCACGTTTTTACGCAAACCAAGATGGGATTGTAATTAAGCTCTTTGACGGAGATAACCGCATAGAATACTACACACTAAAATCATTTGACCAACGGCTTGAATATAAAGACGTATCGCATACTTGCGTATATGATGAGAACGCAAAGACACTCTACTTAAATGGGGTAGTACCATTCTCAGGTACTCTCTATATTCCCTACGTTTCAACATCAACGGAGATAGATTTAACAAGCACCAGTGCGGTGTGGACTATATTCCCGTCACGCTTCCTACCTATCCTTGGGTATTATGCTATACAAATAATGAAAGGTGCTATCGACTGGGATGAAATAAACCGTAATATGTTGCCTGAAAACAGAGCAACTCTCGAAGCCCTAAAAAACGCCATGTCGAACTGGGACAATGACAAAGCCTTAGCGAGTATCCAAGCCAACGATCCAACTGACATGTACGGCTCTCCTCGTGCGGGGGCTATAAATAGAGATTAAATTATGGAGGATTTCTCGATTTCACAATTTTTTGGTTTGCAGACTTCAGTAAAAGATATAAAAACTCTCAAAACTGGTTACTCTCCCGACTCTAAAAACTGGATTACATCAAAGTTCAAAGACTCAATCGAACTTCGCAGAGGGTATGCACGTCTTGGTACTACAGAAGTCACAGGAGCAGGTAAAGTGACAGGACTTGGTATCGGACTACGCTATGACGGTGTATCCGTTCCTTTCTTTTCGTACGGTAGAAAAGTGAAGTACTACAATGTAACCACTGACGATACGGTGGAAGTAGGTACAGATATGCTCCCCGCAGGTGCTGACGGTGAAGACGTGTGGTTCAAAGCATATCAAGGACTTGCAGGTTCTTTTATGTACCTTGGTTCGTCTAACTCAGGTATTTATAAAATCCCCACTGCTAATCCCGGAAGCGCAGTTGATCAAGCGGTAAACAACTACCGTTTTGGTGTTTTTCATATAGGTCAAAACAGAACATTTGCAGGACAGCGTAACGGTACAGTCGCAGGAAACAACGATAAGACTGGACTCTATCTATCATACATCGACAAAGACCAACTTTCTGATTTCACACAAGTTACAGGTGAGTCTATTGGTGCTAGTGGCTCTACCACATACACAGGAACGCTTGCGGTGGTAGGTTCTGGTAAGACCATCATGTATACCTCATTTGCAGAAGCAGGCGGGGAAACACTGGTAGATGATCGTAATGGAAATCTTGTAGGGGACGGGGGAAGTACAGGAACAATCAACTACGCTACAGGTGCATACAGCATCACCTTTGACCATGTGACGGTAGGAGCAGTTACCGTATCGTATTACCACGAAACAGCTACTTCCACGGGTATTCTTGATTTCACTGGTTCAGCAAACGGACAAGGTAAGTCTTTCCGACAAGATGACGGAGGAGGAAATATTATGGCGATATTCAACATCAATACCATTGAATACTGCTTGCATAAACTAAAGACATGGCAACTCACTACCACGCTTGACGACACGGGAACAACAAACCTACCGTATAGGAACATCGGTATTCCGTACCCACGTGCTGCTTTTCAAACACCAGAGGGTATCATCATGGCTGACCTCTCACGCCCTACTGATCCAAAATTCAGACAAATGCAGGTACTCCAAGGAACGAACATCCAAACCATCGAACCAGTCTCTCTTTCAGACGACCTCGACCTTTCAGGATATGCGTTTGATAAATGTGTAGCGTTCAGGTGGGGAGACTATGAGATATTCTGCGCTCAGGAACTAACAAACGGTGTAGCAAACGAGCATAACTCAATTATGTTTGTACACAACGTCATCTCAAATGCATGGGATGTATTCGATTACTTTGCATCGTGCCTAGAGGAATATGACGGTACCCTCATCGCAGGGGATTCAGTTTCAAACAACGTATACACACTTTTTTCAGGATTTGATGAAGACGCAGACATAATCTCAAACTACTGGAAGTCAAGTAATTTGAACCTCGGAAGCGATAATCTAAAGAATTGTAGACGCATGGTGGTGAGTGGACTTATTCAACAAGACCAGTCATTTGAAGTCTCACTCTCGTATGACGGAGGAGCTTTTGCCGTAGTACAGACTATACTTGGTAGTGGCTCATACGTGGACTCAGGTATTGAAGTGTCTATCGGCTCACAGACTATCGGTACAAAGACAATCGGAGGAGGTGGAGGAGTGACAGCTTCACCATATGAGTTAGACTTCTCGATTAACAGTGACAGATTTATCAACGTGCAGGTAAAGATAGAAGCTCTCGGAATCGGGCACGTTTCTGTCCACGAAATAAAATTTAAGGATATTCGAAATAAAGGAAGGAAGAATTTACCAGTACGAACCACGTAACATATACCCGTCAATTTGCGATAATATCCAACATGAAGACTTGTCTACAGTGTAAAAAAGAATATAAACAAGAAAGAAAGGAGCAGAAATTCTGTTCCCATTCTTGCCACAGTCTTTCTCGTAAAGGAGTACCGTTTAGTAATAGTGGTCAATTCATAAAAGGGGTACACCCCAAAACACAATTTGTTATTGGCGGGGAATTACCGAAGCATAAAGAAGGGTGCTCTTGTTTCAGATGTGAAAAAAAGACAGGTACAGCGCATCATAACTGGAAAGGAGGATACAGGAGTAGTCTAGAAACGTACAATCAATATATGGTGATTGCTACGAATAAAAGACGTGCCTTAAAAAAGGCTAGTGGTGGACACCACACCCTAAAACAGTGGAACGAACTAAAAGCAAAATTTAACTTCATGTGCCTTTGTTGTAAGCAACAGGAACCGTTTATTAAATTAACGGAAGACCACATTGTACCCCTAGCAAGAGGAGGTAGTAATGGGATAGAGAACATTCAGCCTTTGTGTATGCCATGTAACGGGAGGAAACATTTGAAGACAATAGATTATTCACTTTCAATATTACAAGTCAATTAACCATGAATATTTTAAATACTATCGGTGCGGGGATTGTTGCAATCGGTCTTTTTATTGGAGGATTGTTTGGTTATTCCCCTGAACCACAAGTGGTATACGAACCAGCTCCTACCGAGGAGTCTTTGGGCGTTGCTTTGCCGGCAGCGACAGCGGTGTTTGAGACTTCTTTAGCGGCTGGTATTACAGCTGATGCTACAACTCTTACTTTGACTTCTGTTTCGATTAGGGGAGGAGGAATATTGTCTGGTTATGTTTGCCTAAGTTTAGATGAGGGGAGCGCCCAAGCAGAATTTGTATGCGGTACAGCATCGAGTACCTCTGTAACAGGGCTAGAACGTGGACTTTCACCCGCTGACGGCATAACTGAAGACACAGACCTACAATTCTCACACAGACGAGGGGCTTCAGTAAAAATCACTGACTTCCCACTTATTCAACGAATAAAGTCACAGAATGACGGTACAGGTACATACGAGTCTGTACTCTCATACGCCAGTGGGGTAACGCCAGTAGGAGGGAGTGAATTGGTAGATGTGGAATACGTCACTTCCGCTATCACGGGGACTTCAACACTTTCATACAACAAGATTATTGTAAACGGAACGGCTGGGGAGACTCTTGCTACAGGAAACATCCTTTACCTCAAAGCATCAGACTCACGCTGGTACAAAGCAGATAATGACATCTCAAGTACCTATGTAGACCAAACTCTCGGCATCGCACAAGGAGCAGGAGCAACCGCAGGAGCTATATCAGGTGGCGTACTTACCTATGGACTCGATAGCACACAGAAAAGCATGACAGGCGGTACTTTTATATTCCTTTCCGCAACCGCAGGTGCTACTTCTACTGCAACGACCTCACAGATACTCGGTAAAGCTATCTCCGCGACAACCATGTTCTTTGACCAGAATTTGATTGATTCAAGTGTGTATGTGCCTAAAACATTTTTAGCAACTACAACACTTGGAACAACTACAATTCGAGGATACGAGCCAGTAGAGATTGTTCATGGTTTTTATATCGCTTCCACAACTGGAACAAGTACATTTTCTGTTCCTACAGGAATTAAAAAAATAAAAGTACAAGTAGTGGGGGGTGGAGGAGGAGGAGGTTCAGGAACAGATGAGGCAGGAGGAGGAGGTGGTGGAGGAGGAGGAGGATATGCAAGAGAATATTTAGATGTTTCTAGTACTTCAACAATTATTTATTATGTTGGCAATGCTTCAGAAGAAACACGTTTCGGAGGTGGGTCAGGAGTATTTCTTAGAGCAACAGCAGGAAGTAGTGGATTACAAGCATCTCCTGGAGGAGTAGGTGGTGCAGGTGGAGTGGGTAGTGGTGGGGATATAAATATAGGTGGTCAATCTGGTGGTACAGGTGGAGGAACTGCTGCTGCTCGTGGTGCAGGTGGTAATGGTGGTAGTTCAGTACTAGGTGGTGGCGGAACTGGTGCAGTTTCTACAAACAATGGTGCTGCTGGTGGTTCGGGTCAAAATTACGGAGGTGGAGGCGGTGGTGGTAGTGAAACTGGTGGAGCAAGTGGAGCACAAGGAGTAATTATAATTGAATGGTAATTATGGCAACCTCGCAACAAATAGCAAGTCTAAAGAAAGAAGCGGATAGAATCCAGAAGTCTCTTAATGACAGCATTGCATCAGGGCAAATAAAGCGAACAATTAAACCACTAGCTACTCCAACAAAGACAAATACAGCAGGAGCTTATTCAAAGGAAAGTCTTGACGCTCTTGGCTCTGCGCGTGGTGATGAATTTGCACCAATATTTGAAGCGTCTGGTGGTATACAAAAGGGGAAATCAATCACAGAGACACTCGACAGGCGTGCAGGTCAAGGCGGAGGTGGAGATAAAAAACAAGCAGAGGCACTCGCCGCTTCACAAAAAGCATCATCTGCACTAAAAGCATTTTCAATGGCACACTCTCCTACAACACCCGCAGGTTCTAACGC